>NZ_JBNPVT010000003.1:0-547562 GCF_050434205.1 Paraburkholderia sp. GAS348 | reverse complement strand
CGGTGACCGTGATCCCTGAGACGCCGATGGCCGACAAGGCTTCGCGCGCCTCATCGAGCTTGAACGGCTTGATGATTGCGGTAATGAGTTTCATGAAATCCCCTCTTCGATTGCTGAACCGGAGAGCCGACTCGTACGTCGACCTTATGCCGATAGAGCCGAGCACAACTAGAGCAACTGTCGTGCCAGTTATTTGCTGAAACTCATCGAGAGGAAACACAGCGAGATGAGATACGCACGAGTGCGGCAGCAATCGAAGGCGTTCCACGCGGGGAGCATCGGACACGCGCCCGACGGAAAATCGATGAGCCGAACCAGATGTTGGGGGGCTTTCTATACACAGACCTGAATCGCAGGTCGATACTTGCACAACTGATTTGCACCACAACTAGGCCTGAAGTGGTCGAAGCGACCCAATAGGGTGCGCCCACGCCGAGATTCGTGGCATCCGCCACTTCGGCGAAAGCAGCGTGGAAATTCAGGTATTTCAGCTTGCCTCTGAGTCGATGTACGTATCCATGGTCATCTCTGTTCCCATTGCCGCGGAGTCGTACCACGCTGGCTAAGCACCGTGTTTGTCGCACCACTGGATCGCCCAGCGCTGTGCCGCCTCGAACGCGTCAGCGTCGGATGG
Organism: Paraburkholderia sp. GAS348; assembly: GCF_050434205.1. Taxonomy (NCBI): domain Bacteria; kingdom Pseudomonadati; phylum Pseudomonadota; class Betaproteobacteria; order Burkholderiales; family Burkholderiaceae; genus Paraburkholderia; species Paraburkholderia sp. GAS348. Next base: position 546,928 of record NZ_JBNPVT010000003.1, on the reverse strand, counting down.
ATAGTCACCGAGGTCGCCCGAGTACTTCACCTCGACGGCTTCGCCACCGGCCGTGGGGCGCCGATAGATCTTTGCGCGACCGTAGTAGCGACCACCTTCATCAAGAGGCGACGCGTCGATGTGGAATCCCTTGTAGTCGAATTGCATGATCGCCTCCGAAAAAGTGCGCTATTCGTCGTCGCGCTGAACAAGCTGCAGGTTTCCATTCGCGTCTCGGCCGAGGCTCACGAGCTTGTTTCTGTAGTCACAGGCAGGACAGAGGAAAAAGAATCCGTGGTCATCGACTTCCGGCGCGACCTGATCGAAGTCGTACCGAGCATCGCAGTTTCGGCAGGTCCACATGTCGGCCTCCGTCGGTATCCTGGAGAAATCCTAGCATGACCGACCGAGCGCAGTACCGAACCAATTGGCGCTGCCTGCGGCGGTTCTCGCCGCACTGTCGCTTCGGCCGATCGAAAATCCGTCTTTACTTAACTTCTCAACGGTTTTTTATGTGATTTCTTGCGATCCGGCGCCGGTCTGATTTTTGTTACGCCGCCGATCGAGGGTGGATCGCTCGCCGGAAAGGTGTCCTCGACGGCTTTGTCGACGTTGTATTCGCTCTTGTCGCTGTTCGGATATTGCTCGGGATGGTAGATACGCATGACGGCCTCCGGTCGTGTGGGTTTGGAACAATGGTGTCCCGAAATATCAGCAACGCGCGGGTTCTGCGTTCTACCGGAACTGGAGCGGTATAAACAAGCTTATACCCGGTGCCGACTCAGGGGCATAGACCACGGGAGGTGGCGCATACACATAGTCCTGATTGCCGTAGTAGTCGCCGCGACGATGGTCATTGTCGGGATGTTGATAAGCCTGCCGGTTGCCGTGATCCGACTGATGCCCCTCGTTTTGCCGAGAGCCGTTATCCGTGCCATGTTGCTGTGGATGCTTCTGGTTATGCTGATAGTTGTTACTCGCGCCATGCTGCTGTTGGCCCTCGTGGTTGTCGTTGCCGTTGCCGTTGCTTTCACCAAAGGCCGGCGCCATGGACATGCCGCCAACGGCCAATGCCAGGCCAACTGCAGTCATGATTCTGGTCTTCATCGAGCCCATGTATGCGGCTCGCACTCCTTGGGTTTTCATGATGTTCTCCTGTCTGCGAACCGGGACCCTATTGAGGTGCCAGTCCGCTTCCCGTTGCGGGTGTCTCGAGATCACCCCTTCTTTGCGGAGTGGTGATGGTCAGTCTGGAAAATCAGATCGGCATTCTTCTTCTGAACGTCGGACATGCTGTCGTACAGTGCCTGAAACGCGGATGTGAGCTTTTTGATGCCGTCCGCATGGGCATCGGCGATCTGGCCATAGGACTTGAGATCGTCGACAGCGCTCATGCTGTTGGCATGACTGGCTCGCGTTTGTCTGAGCGAGTCCATCGTGCCTGCATTGTCACGCATGACCTGCGCGACCTTCTGCCAAAGGTCTTCTTGCGCCGCGGTGATCTGAAGCCTCGTGTGAAGTCCACTGATGCGCGTATCGACCTGGTCATGGGTGGCAACGGTCATCACGCTTGCACGTGGTTGAGTCTGGGTGGGCGAGGCAGCGCTCGCAGGAGGGGCGAACGCCGCTATCGCGAGAAAAAGCGCTATCGCGAGCGCCGGTGCAGTTCGCGGTTGGAATTGTGGGGCAACGAGTCTCATAATTGGTCTCCAAAGAAGTTCGACGGACTCGCGAAGGGATTACCGTCAGTGCGGCGAATTCGATCGAACAGATCATTTGTGCGCCGACTCCCGAGTGGCGTCTGTCCGGTGCCGGACCCTTGCGCGCTGGAACCGCGCCGCTGAATTGAGGGAGCCGCGCGTGACCCAACTCGAAAACTGGTGCCGGCGCGCCACGAAAAGTCGCATCGGCGCGCCGCAGGCGTTCCCCCGAAAGTTGCGCCGCTACGCCTGAGTTGATCGGTGTACGGTGGCGTACCGACTGCTTCGCCCATTGCCGCCATACTGTTCTGATCGAAGCAGCGCTCAAGGAGCGAGGTGATGAACAAAGATCAGATACAAGGATGGACAAGAGAGATCGCAGGTAAATTGCGTACCGGCCTCGGCAAGACCATCGGCAACCGGACGGTCACGTGGAGGGGGCGCGTCGAGCAGGTCATCGGCAAGACGCAGGCGTCGTATGGCAATGCCAAGGCGCGTCTCAGGAAACGCTCGTAAGCCACCAATGCGCCGCTCTCTTTGCTGTCAATCAGGAGGCGCCACGGGTATTAAGTAAAGGGCATTGACTGCCACCGCACAGACATCCCCGGTGTGACGTGAGAATGTGGGCTGGGATAGAACCAGTTGCACCACCATCATGACCAACGCCGCCTCCAAAACACTCACCATGATCATCGCAATAGGCACGGCGCTTACTCCCGTGCTGTGCTGCGCCTACGCGCTCGATGCGCAACTCGACTGCAAATCGAGTGCACACGCATTCATCGCCCCGCTCCTGACCGCTCAATATATCGATCCGAAGCCGATGCGTGTCGAAGCGAACTCGATCAACGCATTTCGGCCGGCGCACGATAGCAACCTGACGGCTTTCGGCTTTCGTGTCTACGCCGTTCTCGGGTATGAACACAGCGACACGATGTTCAAACAGGGAAGCGGTCAACCGATTACGGACTCTGCGTATGGCACGGTAGTCGTTGGCTCCGCGGAGGACGTGAAAGCGCGCGTACGTGCGGCCGGCAGTGACGCTGTCGTCCGGCAAGTCATTCCCGTCCTGCTCACGGTCATCTTCTGCAGCGCGCAATGAAGCGCTACGCGCCTGAGCCATGGGTCGATCGCGAACCGGTCAAGCAGCCGACTCGCCCAAAACTTCTGCAGGTGATGGGCCCCGGCCTCATCACCGGCGCGTCGGACGACGATCCAGGCGGTATCGCCGGCAATCTGCGTGAGCACTATCCGCGCTGGTTGTCGACCAGCGTAGTCGGGTTTACACTGCCGCCCGTACTACGTATCCTCGGCTGGGTTGCTACCGGCGTGATGGCGGCAACGGTCGTGGCAATGGGTGTCACCTGGGTCGTGTGAGGGAGCTGCCCTATCGCCTCAGATACTGCGCTCGCAAGGCTTCGATTTCATCAAGCAGATCGAGTACGAGCGCGATGCCCGCAGCGTTGATCTCGAGATCCTGCGCGAGATGCCGAGCCCTGCGGGCGCGGCGCAATGAGACGCCGTCGAAGTGCGGGCCATCGTCCTCGCTGACGCATTTCGGCTCAATTGCGCCTTGCTCGATCCATTCAACGAGCTGGACTTCAGAAGCGCCGGACACCCGGCACAATTCGAGCAGCGTGAACTCCACCTGCTCCTCGACGATCAGGCATTCGAGCCAGGCAGTGCGCGATTCGTTCATGATGCATCACCTGAAAAGTGCGCGCGCGGGTCGAAGTCGCATGCCGCTCGTAGTGTCTCGTAAGCCGCGCGTGCCTGCTCGCTGTCAGCCAGCGGCAGAACGATGTTCAATTGCGCATAGAGATCGCCCGATGGTCCGGCCGGACCGCTCGCTGGGATTCCCTTGCCTTTCAGGCGTAAGCGTCGGCCTGCGCTGGAATCTTTGGGTATGGCTATTTCGACGGCGCCGTCGGGCGTCGGCACGGTAATGCGCGCGCCAAGTGCCGCTTCCCAAGGGGCGACCGGCACGACGATCGTCACATCGCGGCCGTCGACGCTGAAAAGTCCGTGCTGGCGCAACGCGATTTCCAGGTACAGGTCTCCAGCGCGCCCCTCTCCGAAACCCGCCCCCCCTTGGCCGGCAAGTCGCAGATGCTGCCCGCTGTGCACGCCCTTTGGAATGGAGACATCAAGCGTCCGCGACTTCAGTACGGCTCGGCCGCTTGCATCGAGTACTGGCGTCTCCAGCGAAATCGTGCGCTGTGCCCCTCGATAGGTATCCTCCAGATCGATCACCACTTTCGCATGGTGGTCCTGGCCTCGCGCCGAGTGCGGCACACCGCCATAGGCATCCTCCATGTCTTGCGCAGTTGCGCGGTCATCACCGGCGCCGGCAGCGTGCCGCGCGCGTCTTGTCGACGCACGGCCACCATTGGCATGTTCACCGCGAAAAAGTGCCTCGAAGAATTCGCTGAAGCGTGCCTCCTCGGCTCCGCGGTCGTCCCCGCCGCTGAATTCGAAGCCCTCGTCCCACTGCGGCGGCGGCTCGAAGTCCTGACCATTGCGCCACTGGTCGCCCATCCGGTCGTAGGCTGCACGCTTTTCCGTGTCTTTGAGGACGCCGTACGCCTCGCCGAGCTCCTTGAAGCGCGGCTCCGCGTCGTCGAGTTTGCTCAAGTCCGGGTGATATTTGCGAGCGAGCTTGCGATACGTACGCCTGATATCGTCCTGCGTCGCGCTGCGCGGCAATCCCAGCACTTCGTAATAGTCTTTGTATTTCATATCGAAGACCTATGAGAGAGGCCGCGCGCGCACCTATTTCAGCGGTATCACGGCGGGACGAACAAGCGGCGCGTCATGAACGGTCGCCCAGTCGCTGCGGCGCACGTGGTGGATGATCAACGGAATGCCCGCGAACACGACGATGCCGAGGACAACCAGCCCCGTGTAAAGCCAGGGCGAACCGACCGGCAACTGGTCCGGCGGGAAGAACGACACGACGAAACTGAACAGCACCCCGGCAAAGCCAATGCCGGCCGTCAACCACATACCGCCTGAACCACCGGGTACCGTGAAGGGGCGTGGCAAAGCAGGTGCGGAATAGCGCAACTGGATCGCCGCGGCATACATCAACATGTAGGCGATCAGGTAAAGCGCAATCGTCATCGCGGAGATCAGGAAGAACGCGACCGATACATCCCGGATCACGAAGTAGAAGCACGAAATGACGGTCACGATCAGACCTTGCACCAGCAGGATATGAGTGGGCATGCCCTTGCGATTCTTCGCCTGAAGGATCGGCGGCAACTCGCCCTCATGTGCGGTCTCGAGCAAGCCACGCGACGGACTGCCGAGCCACGCCAGCACGCCGCTGATTGCACCGACGCCGACCAGCAGCGACAACGCCGACACAGCCCAGCCCATGTGCCAGATGTCCGCAAGCACGGCACCAAACGCGTCGAACACGCCGGATTGCAGCGAGATCTTCTCGTACGGCAAGATTGCCGCGATCGGCAATGCGCCAAGTGCGAAGATCAGCACCGAAATCAGCGCACCCAGTCCGATGGCCGCCGGATAACCGCGACTCGGGCTGCGCATGTCGATCACATGAACTGCTTGCACCTCTACACCGGCAAACAGCAACACGATGCCGGCAAGAAACGAGATCGTGCCGAAGCCGTGAATCGCGGGCCAGAAGCGGGCATGGCCATCCTGGGACAGTGCGGCATCGTTCAGGTGTTGCCAGCCGAGCGGGTGGCCACTGTTGATCCAGTAGCCGAGCAGCGCGAGCAGCACGATGCCCGGCACGATGGTGCCGATCACGAAGGTCCAGTTGGCGATCTTCGCGAAAACTTCAACGCCTTGCAGCACGACCCACGTCGCGAGCCAGTACGCGACGATGCAGAAAATCCCGACGTAGACACCGTTCTTCGCCAGCTCCGGCCGGCCGATCGTGTACGCGAGCGCCGCCGCGCCGAAGGTCAGCGCGACCGGAAACCAGACGACGTTCTGAATCCATTGCAGCCAGATCGCAAGAAAACCCCAACGTGTGCCGAACGCTTGCGCGACCCACGTATAGATACCCCCGCGCCGGTCCGCAAAGGCGCCGCCCAGCTCAGCCGAAATCAGCGACGCGGGGATCAGATAGAAAACAACGGTAAACGCGAGATAGACGAACATCGTCATCTCTTCCTTCGCCAGCAAAGGAAGCCCACGCAGGCTTGTGACCACGGCTGCCGCCGTCATCAGACCGATCGACGTGACGCTCAGATACTTACCGCGTTTTGCGGTGTTTGCGACCGGCAACGTGGCCGCGGTGGTAGCGGTGTTATCCATTTCGTGCGCTCCTGTCGCGATGCGACATCAATCGTGATGGAAGGTAGGGCCGGCGGTCGAATGCAGCACCGGATTTTTCGTCAGATGCGCGACCGCGTGCCTGATGTCCTCGAGCAGCATCGCGGTCATGTCGCGAGTCACGCCGCGCCGGATCAATACGCGCTGCACGATGGTGTCCTCGCGGCCGGCAGGCAACTCGTACGAGGCGATCTGCCAACCGCGCATGCGCACCTGATCGGACAGATCGAATAGCGTGAAGCCTGCTGTTTCTGGACGCTTCAGCTTGTAGCAAACAGCCGGTAACGCGCCGCGCCCGTCGTAGATCATCTCCAGTGCGTCGATCTTCGCCAGACCGTCCGCCAAAGCTTGCGCGGTGTCGGCGCATTCCTGCTGGATATGTCGATAGCCTTCACGGCCCAGGCGCAGCAGCATGTAGTACTGCGCGATGATCTGTCCCGCCGGTCGCGAGAAATTCAGTGCAAACGTCGGCATGTCGCCCCCGAGATAATCGACCCGGAAGATCAGTTCGTCTGGCAGTTCCTGAGTGCTGCGCCAGACGACCCAGCCGACCCCGAGCGGCGCGAGCCCGTATTTATGGCCCGACGCATTGATCGATTTGACGCGCGGCACGCTGAAGTCCCATTCGAGGTCCGGCTGAATGAACGGTGCGACGAAGCCGCCGCTGGCGGCATCGACGTGAATCGGGATATCGAGTCCGACATTGGCTTGCAAGGCGTCGAGCGCCCCCGCCAGCGCCTTCACCGGTTCATAGACGCAGGTGAACGTGATACCAAGCGTGGCAACGACGCCGATCGTGTTCTCGTCGCAATACTGGGCCAGATCTTCCGGCCGCAGTCCGGTCGCGTCGCCGCTGAGTGGCACCTGACGCATCTCGACGTCGAAGTACCGGGCGAATTTCGCCCAGCACACCTGCACCGGTCCGCAGACGAAGTTCGGCTTGTCGGTCGGCTTGCCTTGCGCTTGCCTGCGCTTTTTCCACTGCCACTTGAGCGCGAGACCACCGAGCATGCAGGCCTCGCTCGAACCCGTCGTCGAGCAACCGGTGGTCTTCCACGACTTCGTGGCATGCCACAGATCGGCGAGCATATGCACGCAGCGCATTTCGATCTCGGCGGTTTGCGGATATTCGTCCTTGTCGATCATGTTCTTGTCGATCGACAGATCCATCAGGCGCCGAACTTCGTCGTCGGCGTAAGTGGTGCAAAACGTCGCGACGTTCTGCCGTGAGTTGCCGTCCATGAATAATTCGTCGCGCACCAGATCGAATACGGCGCGGCGGTCGGACGATGTCTCCGGAATCCGGTACTTCGGGAGCGAAGACCCGGAGATTGTCGCGGCGTATTCGTCAGCGACGGCATCCGGCGTGGATGGCGGGGACTTGAGAAAGGTCATGGCGTGACACTCCTGACTTGAAATGAGCGCGGCAGGTGCGCGAAACGGACACCTGAGCGAATGGAACGGCGATGTGGGGCAGACGGAAAAGCTTCCATATCCACGGTGCGCGCAGGACCGGTCGAAGTCGGTACGGTGCCGTACCGCGCTGCGGGATCCCAGGCGATCTGTTCATTGCATTGCATTACATTGCTATTGAGCGCAAGGTAGTGCTATTCACTGCGCTGCTTCCGATCGTCTGTTACGCCGTCGATATCCGGGCCGAGCCCAGCGGAATAAACCGTTCGGCAAGGACATCGTCGACGGCAAGGTTCAGGCTGCGGCGCTCTGAGCGCACGCATTCCAATCCCGCGACGGCGCTCGCCGTCCGAACGAACTCTTCGAGGCCGACATGTATAAACGCATTCTGGTAGCGATCGACGGCAGCGAGACGTCTGAACATGCGTTCGACAGCGCGCTGCAACTCGCACGCGAAAATGACGCGCAGTTGCAGCCGCTCTATGTCGTCGACAACCCGTTGATGGCATACGACGCCTCCGGCTACGATCCGACGATCCTGCGTGACGCCTTCGTGGAAGAAGGCCAGCGCTTGCTGGCGGACGCACTGGCACGGATGAAACATGAAAACGTGGCCGGCACGCCGCGGATGGTGGACGTCGCGCCGATAGGCGAGGATATTTCAGAGCGCATCCGCATCACGGCCGACGAATTCAATGCGGACCTGCTGGTACTCGGCACGCACGGCCGGCGTGGCTTCAAGCGTCTGTTTCTCGGCAGCGTCGCCGAGCGCGTGGTGCGCAGTGCCTGCTGTCCAGTGTTGCTGGTGCCGAGCAGGCAGACGCAAACCACGCACGTAGAGTCAGCCAAACCGGGCCACGCCGACGTTGCCGCTGCAATGTATGAGATGCCGCGTTAGAGCGGCAACAGTACCGTCGCGGCAATCGGCTATGCCGCGATGATCACTTTCAGCGAGTGCGTGTCTGCAGCATGCTCGAAGGCCTCGTAGGCATCGAGAATCTGATCGAGCCTGAAGCGATGGGTAATCAGAAGCGTGGGGTCAAGCCTGCGGGAGCGCAACGTGTCCAGCAGCATAGGCGTGCTCACGGTATCGACCAGCCGCGTGGTGATCGTGATATTCCGGTTCCAAAGGTGTTCCAGATGCAGATCCACCTTCACGCCATGCACGCCGACGTTTGCAATCGTCCCGCCCGGCGCGATGATCGCCTCGCACAATTCGAAAGTGACAGGTATGCCGACCGCTTCGATGGCGGTATCGACGCCCCGCCCGGAGGTGAGTTTCATGATCGCCTTCGCCGCATTGCCATCCGCGTTGTTGATCACCGCGGTCGCACCGAAGCGCTTTGCGGTCTCTAGCCGGTTATCGTCCAGATCGACCATGATGATTTCGGCGGGAGAATAGAAACGGGCCGTGAGCAATGCCGCGAGTCCGATCGGCCCGCTGCCGACAATCGCCACGCTACTACCGGGCTGCACCTTCCCGTTGAGCACACCGCACTCGAAGCCCGTCGGCAGGATATCGCTCAGCATCACGAGCGCCTCTTCGTCGGTATCGTCGGGAATCCGGTAAAGACTGGTATCCGCGTGCGGAATCCGCACGAACTCGGCCTGCGTGCCGTCGATCCTGTTGCCAAGAATCCAGCCGCCGCTGACGCAATGGGAATACATGAGTTTGCGGCAGTACATGCACTTTCCGCATGCGCTGATGCACGAAATCAGGACTCGTTCACCTGGCTTGAACGCCGTGACGCCTGCGCCGACCTGCTCGATTACGCCGGTACCTTCATGGCCGAGCACGCGGCCGGGCTGACAGGTCGCGACGTCGCCCTTGAGAATATGCAGGTCTGTGCCGCAAATTGTCGTCTTGCTGATCTTGACGATGGCGTCGGTGGACGCCTCGATCTCTGGTTTGGGCCGTTCTTCAACAGCCTTCTTGCCAGGACCAAGATAAACGAGTGCTTTCATTGCCGGTAACTCCGGTTGCATCGGATCGACCCGTACGCAGGGACGCAAATTTGTTCCCTCTGGACGATCAGAGCGCCACAGCGTGCCGGCTAAGTACCCGTGGATCGCCGACCGGCAGAACCACCCGCCCGTGCACCTCGTTGATCACGTCGGCTGCAGACAGATAGAACGCAAGCGCCGCCGTGAGGAGCCCCATATAGCCGCCTGCCATCCGCACCAGACCTGAACCTGTCCACTCTCCTCCAGCCAGCAGGCCGAAGGTGATCCAGAGCGCCAGAAAAATGAACTGCAGCGCCCGAGGCGAGCGAAAGGTGGCCAGCCACATATAGAACGTAAAAACGCCCCAAAGGAACAGATACCAGCCGACGAATGCGGCCGGCACCTTGTCATGCAGAAAGAGTACGAATAGCGCAAACGACCACCAGAACGCGCCATAGCTCAAAAAGGCCGTCGCGCCGAAGGTATTGCCGCGCGGCAACTCCATGATGCCGGCGATGGCCTGCGCGGTCCCGCCGTAGGCGAGCGCACAGGCGAGCACGAGGCCCATCGACTCGCCCGAAAACCAGCCGGCGTTGATCATGCTGAGCAGCCACGTCGTCAATGCAAAGCCGGCGAGACCCAGTGGCGCGGGGTTCGCTAGTGTGGTTCGGATCGGTGCGCTGGCCATGGCCTGCTCCTGAAGATAAAAAGCGTTCCGGCGATCTCGCGGTCTTCGCGAACCATCACCCGAGCTGATCGAGAATCGCCGGATTTTCCAGCGTGGATACGTCCTGGGTAATTTCTTCGCCGGCGGCCAGCGAACGCAGCAAGCGGCGCATGATCTTGCCCGAGCGTGTTTTCGGCAGATTCTCGCCGAAGCGGATTTCTTTGGGCTTCGCGATCGGCCCGATCTCCTTGCCGACCCAATTGCGCAATTCGGTCGCGATTTTGATCGCCACGTCGCCGGTGGGCCGCTCGCCCTTCAACACCACGAACGCGACGACGACTTCGCCAGTCGTCTCGTCGGCACGGCCGACGACCGCGGCTTCCGCCACCAGCGGGTTCGCTACGAGTGCCGACTCGATCTCCATCGTGCCGAGCCGGTGGCCCGATACGTTGAGCACATCGTCGATGCGACCCGTAATCGTGAAGTAGCCGGTGTCCTCGTCACGCACCGCACCGTCGCCGGCGAGGTACAGCTTGCCGCCAAGCTCTTCAGGGAAGTAACTCTTCTTATAGCGCTCCGGATCGCCCCAGACGCCGCGCAGCATCGACGGCCATGGACGTTTGACGACGAGAATGCCGCCCTGCCCGTTCGGCACGTCCTGCCCGGTTTCATCGACGACCGCGGCCATGATGCCAGGCAGCGGCAGCGTGCACGATCCCGGTACCAAAGGTGTGGCGCCCGGCATCGGCGCGATCATGTGGCCACCCGTTTCCGTTTGCCACCAGGTGTCGATGACAGGGCAATGGCTATGGCCGACGTGTTCGTAGAACCACGTCCACGCGGCCGGGTTGATCGGCTCGCCGACTGTGCCGAGCAGACGCAACGTCGACAGGTCGTAACGGTCCGGATGAACTTTGGGATCGGATTCGGCAAGCTTGATGAGCGAACGGATCGCGGTCGGCGCGGTATAAAACACCGTCACGCGGTGTTTCGCGATCATCTCCCAGAAGCGGCCGGCATTCGGATAGGTCGGCACGCCTTCGAACACGACCTGAGTCGCGCCGATCGCTGTCGGACCGTACGCGATATAGCTGTGGCCGGTAATCCAGCCGATGTCGGCGGTACACCAGAAAACGTCGCTGCGCTTCGCGTCGAAAGTCCACTTCATGGTCTGCGCTGCCCACATCAGGAAGCCGCCCGTGCTGTGCTGCACACCCTTCGGCACACCTGTCGAACCGGACGTATAGAGAATGAAGAGCGGATGTTCAGCGCCAACCCATTCCGGCTCGCACGTGTCTGCTGCGGCTTGCGTGAGCTCGTGCATCCACAGGTCGCGTCCTTCGTGCCACGCGACCTTGCCGCCCGTGCGCCGATAGACGATGACGCTTTTCACCGCTTCACAGCCGCCCATCGCGAGGGCTTCGTCCGCGATGCTCTTCAACGGAAGCGCTTTGCCGCCACGCATCTGTTCATCGCAGGTGACCAACGCGATCGCGCCCACGTTGACAACCCGCTCATTGAGCGACTTCGAGGAGAAGCCGCCAAACACGACGGAATGCGTTGCGCCAATCCGCGCGCAGGCCTGCATCGCCACAATGCCCTCGATCGACATCGGCATGTAGATCACCACGCGGTCGCCCTTCTTCACGCCACGGGTTCGCAATGCGTTAGCAAACCGGCTCACGCGCTCGAGCATCTGACGGTATGTGACGTGCGTGACGGTGCCGTCGTCGGCCTCGAAAATCACGGCAACATGGTCACCGTTGCCGGCTTCGACGTGGCGATCGAGGCAGTTGTAGGACGCATTGAGGGTGCCGTCGTTGAACCATTCATAGAACGGCGCGCGAGATTCGTCGAGAACCGAAGAGAACGGCGTTTTCCAATGCAGAATCTCTCGCGCGCGCCGCGCCCAGAATCCCGCGTAATCGCGTTCAGCCTCGGCGACCAACGCGCGGTAGGCATCCATGCCGGAGATCGCGGCATAAGCCGCCACGCTGGCGTGAGGAAGGAAGGCTTGCGGCTCCTCCAGAATCGAATCGCTGGTTGACATTTTATGTCCCTTGCACGCTTTCATGCGTGCTTGATGGTGCTTCCCGGTTAGTCGCCACGCCACCGCAACGCGGCGCGCGGGCGTGAAAAGAGCAACTTGAACACGCACATGACTGTCCGGAAATCGGATATTGTGCGCAGCGCGATTACCGCGAGCCCCGCTGCGCCGGGCGTGACAAACCGACCCGCATGCCCAGATCGTTCTCGCGGCGCCGGCGCCAGGCGCAATGGGGATGGCACGCAATTCGGTCAGGGACGCCCTGTCACACGAAACTGTTTCGATCGCTGTGATTGAGAAACACGAGGGCTTGTTTTGACGGTGCGCGCGCAGTGGCCGGAAGTCGGTACGGTGGCGTACCGGCGCGAGAAATCCGCGTCTGCTCGTTGTTTCATCGGCTTTTGACCACGGCTACGCGGCCCTCGGGAAATTCTCGCGCCGCACAGGCATTCGGGACTGGCCCGGTACGACACCGTACTGAAACAGGTTTCGCCACCTCCGCGCACCGTGGTAGCGCGCCGTATAATGGGGTAAGAGCCGCCCGGCTCGCCTCACCTTGAGGTCGTTCCGCAGAGGCACGACAACACCGTTCAGCCAGCTTCACGTCGCACCTCAGTTGAAGTCTGGCCTCAACAGTCGATTTTTCAGCGTAATTGTTTGAAGACGACGCCGTTTTTCAACAGAATGTCGAGGAGTGGCGATGTCAAAATCGCATCATCCCAAAGAGAATCACCTGCTATCGGTCCTGCCGGAAGCGGAGTGGAAGCGCATCGAGCCGCATCTCGTGCCGGTCGATATGCCGCTGGGAGAGGTCGTCTACGAATCCGGCGACCGCCTCGATCATGTCTATTTCCCCACTACCGCCATCATCTCGCTGCTGTACGTCATGGAAGATGGCGCGTCCGCCGAGATAGCGATTGTCGGTAACGAAGGGCTCGTCGGTATCGCCCTCTTTATGGGTGGAGAAACCACGCCCAGCCGCGCCGTCGTGCAAAGCGCAGGGCACGCCTACCGGCTGGACGCGCGTATCCTGAAGGAGGAGTTTCATCGTGCCGGTCCCGTTCAGCGGCTGCTGCTTCGCTACACCCAGGCGCTGATCACCCAGATGGCACAAACCGCCGTCTGCAACCGGCACCACTCGATCGATCAACAGTTGTGCCGCTGGCTGCTCCTAAGCATTGATAGATTGCCGTCCAACCAGTTGAAGATGACTCAGGAACTGATTGCCAATATGCTCGGCGTGCGCCGCCCCGGCGTGACCGAGGCGGCCACGAAGCTGCAGGACGCAGGGTTGATCCGCTATAGCTATGGTCATATCGAGGTACTGGATAGGCCCGGGCTGGAAAAGCGTGTCTGCGAATGCTACGGCGTAGTCAGAAGGGAATTCGACCGGCTGTTGCCCGATCTGCGTGCAATCTAGAGTGGGTTCGCCGCGTCGTCTCCCAGGTGGAAAACGCGCGTTCAGTGAATGTGGCTTCCGAAAAGCCCCAGCAGTCCGATCACAATCAGATAGATTGCCACGATGTAGTTCAACAGACGTGGCACCACAAGAATCAGGATGCCGGCGATCAACGAAACTAGTGGACCTGCACTCGTGAGCATATGCATGATTTTCCCTCCTCGCTCACTCGCACGCGGCACGCGCCGTATGCGAGCTTCGACCCACCCACGTTACAGGGTTTTGAGCCGGCTGACCTTCGTGCCGTCGAGCGTCGCGCCTGCCATTAGCCCACTGTTGGTCAGCACGAACGCGTCCACCTGACCAGTTGCCGTACCCGTATCGACGTTGCCGTTCGCTCCGATCTTCAGCAATGCCACCGACGCATCGCCGCCCGCCGACCAGCCATCGCTGTTACGGAATTTCGCCAACGATTCTTCCGTCATGAACAGAAAGACGATCGCCTTCGACTGCGCGCCGGCTTGCCAGCCGATCGAACCCGTTGCTGTGCTGTAGTACCCGACGGTACGCCCGCCGACCCGCAGCGAGCCCTCGCCATACTGGCCGCCTATGACGAAGCCGGCATCGATGACCGACGGGAACACCAGCACCCCGCGGGCCTTCGCAACCAGTTCGCGCGATCCATTTGCGGCGTTGTAGAGACGCCCCAAGGTCGAGTCCACACCCGCGTCGATGCTGCGACGCTTGCCCATCTGTGTGCTGCTGGCGTCGGACGGACTCGTCGTCGTGCAACCCGATACCGCAAGCCCGATCACGAGGATCGAACCGGGTGTCGTGAATAGAAATTTTCTTCGTAGCATCATGGCCTCCACTTCTGCTGATAGTGACGCTGACACTACGCTCGATCGACTCCGGAAGCGGTACGTCAGCGTACAAACTGCCACCACGGCAGGCAAAGCAAGCCGTTCGAGAAAGAAGCCAGTGAAGTTCGAAAAACGTTGGCCCACTTTCTATGGAACCGCAAGTACTTCGTGCATCTTGAGCGCCTCGTCATACCAATCACGAGAGATCGACGTCAGGATGTGCGCAGCCGCCGGACATGTCGGTACGATCCTGTACCAGACTCCGCCGCGTCCGGGCGATGTCGTGCCTCTACGGGCAGCGTCTCACTACCTTGCATGCAAACGTCCGCCATCGGACAGACGTCGATCTGGAATGGTGGCATTACTGAATTATTCGATCGAATTCGCTCTTGTCTATGCACCGCAAGCGGCACCGGGAATCAGCTTGTTCCTCCCGCTCCAGTCTCAATGGAAAAGTATCCGGCTCGCAACCGCTGCCGGCAACACGAACGTTTCGCAGGAGGACACCATGATGCGACTCATCGTTCTGTTTATGATCGCCGGTACCGCTCTTCTCGCGGGCTGCAACACTGTTGCGGGCGCGGGCCAGGACATATCAAAAGGCGGTCAGGCCATCCACAACACCGCTGAGGACGCCAAGTAAACGGCGCCCGCTATCGGTGTTGCGGATGTTCAAGAAAAAATTGCACCCAAAGGGGAATGGAGATGAAGAACCAAACACGTGCATGGATGCTGATTGCGCTGTCGCTGATTGCCGGCCTGAGCGCCTGCATCCTCGTCCCGGTCGGCGGCGGCGACTACCACGGCGGTGGCGGCTACCACGGCGGTGGCGAATATCACGAGGCTCACGATCATTACTAGGCGTGCCGCGTTCATCGCTTTCGCGCGGCGCGAAATCAGGCGCAGACAGATTACCGGCGGCCGATCTTTACGGCTGAGCGCAATCATGGGCAAGCGCATGTTCCTCAAGCGTGCCATCCACCATCGCCTGGGCTTCCTCAACGATGCGCGTCAGGTGATCTTCACCCAGGAAGCTCTCCGCATAGATCTTGTAGATATCTTCGGTTCCTGACGGACGTGCAGCGAACCAACCGTTCTTCGTGATCACCTTGATGCCGCCGATGGCGGCGCGATTGCCTGGAGCACGGTCGAGCACCTGTTCGATCTGTTCGCCGGCCAGTTCGGTGTGGGGAAACTGCGCCGGCGAGAGCCGCGCCAGCAGCGCGCGCTGCTGGGCCGTTGCCACGGCTTGCACTCGACGTTCAACCGGCTCGCCCATCCTCTGGGTCAGATCCCGGTAGATTTCAGCGGGATCGCGGCCAATTCGCGTCGTGATCTCGGCCGACAGCAACGCCGATACGATGCCATCCTTGTCGGTCGTCCACGCCGTGCCATCGAGCCGCAGACAACTGGCGCCCGCGCTCTCCTCCCCGCCGAAGCCGAGCGAGCCGTCGAGCAGGCCGTCGACAAACCATTTGAATCCGACCGGCACTTCGTATAGCGTACGACCGAGCCTCTCGCTCACGCGATCGATCATCTGGCTGCTGACAATGGTTTTGCCCACCGCCGCATGGGCGCGCCACCGGGGGCGATGAGAATACAGATAATCGACGAGGACCGTGAGATAGTGATTCGGTGGCAGCAGCCCGGCGCGCCGCGTAACGATGCCATGGCGATCGTGATCGGTGTCGCACGCAAAGGCCACATCGAAGCGATCCTTCTGGTCGATCAGCGTTTGCATCGCATAAGGCGACGATGGATCCATGCGAATCCGCCCATCCCAGTCGACACTCATGAAGCGGAAAGTTGGATCGACGTCGTCGTTGACCACGCTCAGATTCAGGCCATATCGCTCGGCAATCGGCCCCCAGTAGTGCACACCCGCGCCGCCAAGCGGGTCGACTCCCAGGACGATCGGCGCGCCACGCACCACATCCATATCGATGACGCTGACGAGATCGCCAACGTAGGCGTTGAGGAAGTCATGCCGGTGCGTCGTCGTGGCGCGCAGCGCCTTCGATAAGCACATCCGCAGCACGCCGTCCAGCTTGCTTTCGAGCAATCCGTTCGCTGCCGCTTCGATCCAGCCGGTCACGATTTCGTCAGCCGGCCCGCCACTCGGTGGGTTGTATTTGAAACCGCCGCTTTCCGGTGGATTGTGTGACGGCGTCACCACGATGCCGTCCGCCAGTCCCGCAGTGCAGCCGCGGTTGTACGCGACGATGGCGTGCGACACCGCCGGCGTGGGCGTGTATTCACCGTTTTGCGCGATCATGACCTCAACGCCGTTGGCGGCCAGCACCTCGAGCGCACTCGCGTAAGCGGGTTCAGACAATGCATGCGTGTCGACGCCGATAAACAGCGGGCCGTCGATACCCGCCTGCCGCCGATAACAGCAGATCGCCTGCGTGATGGCGAGCACATGCCACTCATTGAAGCTGCGAGCGAAAGCCGAGCCGCGATGCCCGGAGGTGCCGAATGCGACCCGCTGCGCCGGAATCGCGGGGTCGGGCCTTTCTGTGTAATACGACGTGACCAGCCGGGGGACGTTGACCAGCATCTCATGATGTGCCGGTTTTCCAGCGAGAGGATTGATGTTCATCGCGATATCCTTTGGTAGTCGAGACTCATGATGGCGACACCCAGGTTCGCCCGCATCTATCTTTCTGAGCACGACTTTCTCTCTCGCGACAGGCAGATGTCTGTACGGTATCGGGCAATGATTTTTAGTTGAGCAGACGGTGTGAGCAACGACAACCTGCGGAGATCAATCCGGCGCTTGCGGCGAAGATTGACGCTCCGTCAGGTCATCGCGTGCAGCGGGCCGCCGGTCGCATCGACAGCCGTTTTGAACGAGGTTGCGCGGCGCTCCCGCGCACATCACGGGTTGTCTATAGCGCTCTCAAGTCCGGCAGCAGGCGGTCGAATTCCCGTTTCACCACCCTGTAGCATTCACACACGCGCTTTTCGAGCCCCGGTCGATCCAGCACTTCGATGTGGCCGTAGCTGTAACGGATCATGCCGGCGTCCTGTAACTTCATCGCCGCTTCGGTGACGCCGGGCCGGCGCACCCCAAGCATGTTGGCAATCAGTTCCTGGGTCATCTTCAACTCGTTGGACGGCAGGCGGTCGATGCTCAGCAGCAGCCAACGGCACAACTGCTGGTCGATCGAATGATGCCGGTTGCACACCGCGGTCTGCGCCATCTGGGTGATCAGCGCCTGGGTATAGCGCAACAGCAGTCGCTGCATTGGGCCGGCGCGATGAAACTCCTCCTTAAGAATACGGGCCTCCAGCCGGTACGCCTTTCCCGCGCTCTGCACGACCGCCCGGCTTGGCGTGGTGTCGCCGCCCATGAAGAGGGCAATGCCGACCACCCCCTCATTGCCGACGATCGCAATCTCGCCGGACGCGCCGTCTTCCATCACATACAGCAGCGAAACGATCGCGGTGGATGGGAAATAGACATGGTCGAGGCGGTCACCCGATTCATAGACCACCTGTCCCAACGGCATATCCACTTGCACCACATGCGGTCCGATGCGGACCCACTCTGCTTCAGGCAACACCGCAAGCAGATGATTGTCGTGAGGTTGATTGATGCTCGACATGAGAGACACTCCCCGAAATCCCGAAAGAAGCGGCGTCGTATTCGTAAGATTGCGACTAACAAGATGGGCGCAGGCGCAGTTGTACTACCGTTTGGAGCGGCTTATTGCGTGACCCTGCGCGGTGGCGCGCAGCAGCCCCCAGCCCCACCATGAAATTATAGGCGGCACTGGCCCAGGGGTACCCCACGGCCTTCCAGCTCGGACCGTAGCCCCATCCATTGCTGTAGCGCCATGACGGAAAAGCGCCGACGAGCAGCGGAACCAAAACGATAAGAAAAAGTAATCCTAATGAAATTTCAAGTCTCCCTGTGTCGCGGCGTGCTGGCTCAACCACACCCGGCCCGCCGCCGTCATGTTGATGACGCCACAGGCACGCGATTCGTAGGCAAGCCCGCCGCCTAATCGTTCTTCCGCTATCGCCTGTACTGGAAGCGCGAATAACTCGGGAAACGCGAACAACTCAACTTTTTCCGCACTTCGCCGATATACCACTCGAACGCAGTATTGGGTTGGACAGACGCGACACTTGTTGGAGCTGCGAGCATGAGCCAACCCGCAATCCCCCAATTCAGGTGCCTCAGGAGGGCACGCTTCACGATCATGAAACGAATCTACACGACGTTCCTCGCCGCACTGCTGATCGCTACGCTTGCCCCGGAGTGCCATGGACAGTACACCACAGACTGGGTGGCGAACACATTTGGAACCAATGCTACCCGCGTGGGTAGCGTCGCACGCTCCATGTGGATAGCGCCCGAGGGCGTCATCTACACGGCTTCCATGTGGGACGAAAACGAAGGGGGTGTCGCGATATACCAGAACGGCCAAAGCCTGGGGTCCATAGGAGGTCACGGCGACTTTCAGGGCTCGGCCATTACGGGAAATGCAACTTCGATCTTCGCCGCTCTGCAATTCAATACCACTTACGGCAGCGGCACGGTGGGGCGGTACAACCGAACCACTCAAGCTCGCGACTTTCTCATCTCGGTCAGCGCGACAACGACTGAGCAGCGGGCTGATGTCATCACGGGACTCGCGACGTCGGGCTCGCTCCTTTATGCGAGCGACTTTCCTGGAAATCGCGTCCGCGTCTACACCACCGACGGTGTCTGGCGGCAGGATATCGCCGTCTCAAGCCCTGGCGCGCTCGCGGTGGACAGCGCAGGAAACATCTGGGTTGCGCAGAAGAGCACGGGCGCGATCCTCGGATTCAATCCGGCCGGCGTGCTCGTGAACACCATCCAGATGTCCGTCGCCTCTCGACCGTCCTCGCTGTATTTCGATTCGTCGACCGGGTGTCTCATGATCGGCGACGAGGGCCCCAACATGAACATCAAGATCTATAGCATTTTGGGCATTCCATTTCTGGTCAGCACATTTGGCATTCAGGGGGGATATCTCGATACGACAACGGGAATCAAAGGCCAGGTTGGCAATAAGCGATTTACCCGCGTCACCGGCATTGGCAAAGACGCCGCCGGCAACGTGTACGTGCTCAACAACCCGTGGGGCGGAAGCTGGGACCTCGGCCGCGACGGCGGCACCGACATTCACTCCTACGACAGTTTTGGCCACCTGCAATGGAAGCTTCAGTCTCTCAACTTCGAGGGGGTCGCCGCTCCGGACCCGGGTACGGATGGCGCGTACTTCTATGGAGGCACCAACATCTACACCGGCACCGCTGGGGGAACCTTCGTAGCGAACACGGTCGATCCGATCGACTATCCATCCGACCCGCGCATCAACATCAACGATCGCTCACGGGATGAGCACTTCGGTCAACTTGCCACCGTCGGCGCCAACCGGATCCTCGTGGCGTCCGGCCAGAATCCCGATACTTTCTACTTCTTCCACTTCAATGCCGTGAATGGCTACATCGCCATACCGGACGCCACGCTTCCAGGTCCGGCGTTCAATACGACCGCGCCGGTCAGGGACGGATTTTGCCTCGACAGCAAAGGGGACGTCTGGGCCGGTTTGGACAAGACGAATGCCATCTGGCACTACCCGCTGACCGGCTTCGACGCCAACGGCCAGCCAAGCTGGGGAGCAGGAATTGCAACGCCCATTCCGGGCACGATCACGCCATTGACGCGGATCGTCTACCTGCCGGAAAGCGACACGATGATCCTGGCACAGGGAGTTGTCGGCAGCACGGACTGGACGTCGATCGGAACGCGAATCGAGGTGTATCACGGCTGGCTCGCGGGCAACACGACCGTTCCCAATCCAGTGATCAACCTCGCCAGCGCCAATCCCAAGTCGATCACGGCGGCCGGCAACTATCTCTTCGTCGGATACGTACACACCGTGCCCAACATCGATGCCTTCAATCTGACCACAGGCAGCCTGGACACCACGTTGATCAACAGCAACCCCAACGCCGTGTACGTCGGCAATGACGTGGATTCGATGTACGGCCTTAGATCGTACCGTCGGTCGACCGGGGAGTACGTGATCACGAAGGACAATTACAACGGGAGCAGCGTCATCATTTATCGTTGGACACCCTGATCGACCGTGCTCGTCGCGCCTACCGCCCGGCCAGCAGCGCGGAACCCTGTCGGTATTATTGGAGGAGCCAGATCGATCCTGATCCTCGTAATCGCCAGTTTTCAGTTGTCTGAAGATTGAGTCCACGTTGCTGTGCCCGCGCGGCGGCGAATTCGTTCACCAGGGCAACTGGCCGTACCGAACTGACGAGCCGCGCGTAGGATATGACTAGTTGACCATGAGTTCAGGAGGTGACATGAACGCTAAAGCGGTGTGCCCGCTGCACGGACCAACGACCATACTCCGCACGAATTCCTATGGGTTTCCGGTCTATTCGTGCTGCTGCAACGACGTGATATCGGTGACGCCCCCGGATGCGTGCACGAGAGCGCCGACGCAACGCGGACGTGATCCGCAGCCCGAACAACCGAAGACGAGGAAAGAGTGACACTGACGGTCAAGCCTGCTGCCTGCATTTTTTCACGTCCATCACGAAACCGGCAAGAGGCTTGCCGCTTTGGCTGCAAGCCAGGCGTCAGCCAATCAGATCGGCACCCGTCGTAAGGACAATCTTTCCAAAGTGAGTGCCGGAATCGATCAGCTCGTGAGCGCCGCGAGCGTCGGCAAGCGCAAAGGTCTTGTAGACAACCGGTTTGATCTTGCCGCTCTCGATGAGCGGCCAGACCCGCCGCTCGAGTTCATCGATGATGGTCGCTTTGTCAGCGGATGTGCGCGAGCGCAATGTCGAGCCCATATGCATCAGACGTTTCGTCAACATCGGCACGAGGTTAAGGTCCTTCGCCGGCCCCTTGATCACGCCCACCTGGAGGATCCGTCCGTCCATGGCTGCGGCGTCATAGTTTCTGGCCACGTAGTCGCCGGCAATGATGTCGAGAATCACGTCGACGCCTCTTCCATCGGTAACCCGCTTCGTTTCGGCGACGAAATCGTCCTCGCGGTAATCGATCGCGAGGTCTGCGCCTAGCGCCAGGCTGGCCTCCCGATGCGCCTGCGAGCCAACTGTCGTGATGATTTTCGCAGCGCCGAATGCCTTCGCCAGCATGGTCGCCGTGGTACCGATACCTGACGCGCCGCCATGGATCAACACCGATTCGCCGGCAACCAGCTTGCCGCGCTGGAACAGGTTCAGCCATACCGTCATCAACGTTTCGGGCATGGCCCCCGCTTCCACCAAGCTCAGGCCTTTGGGGATATGCATCGTGTTGCAGGCGTGCGCGACTGCATATTCTGCGTAGCCACCGCCGGGAATCAAGGCACACACCAGTTCGCCGATCTGGAATTGGGACACCTCGGAGCCAACGGCAACCACTTGACCTGCCACTTCCAACCCTGGAATGTCCGAAGCGCCGGGGGGCGGATCATACAGCCCTTTGCGCTGGAAGACGTCTGGACCGTTCACGGCAGCCGCGTGGAGGCGGATCAGAACCTGATCGGCGGCCGGCATCGGCACCGGGCGGGTAGTCGGCACCAGGACCTCAGGACCGCCGGGCTGTTTGATCTCAATGGCCGTCATGGACGACGGCACACGATAGGTTGAAGCAGACATGGATACCACTCCTTCTACAGGTGAGGCTCGATTGATCCGGGCGGATCGTTTAACGAGGAACTCTTGCGTTCAGTATAGGCCTCGACATTGATGAATCCGCGCAGCATTATTCGAATGGTGAGATGCAAATTTGCATCAGGAGGACCGCACGATGAACTGGGACGACGCGCGAGTGTTTCTCGCGGTGGAGCGCGAAAAAACGCTCCGTGGAGCGGCCAGGACGCTCAATCTCGATCAGGCGACGGTCGGCAGAAGGATTGCGGCACTAGAGCACGCCCTGCGTGCCACGCTCTTCCTGCGCACCTCCGAGGGTTACGCGTTGACCGCCGCTGGCGAGGCCGCGCTGAGATCAGCGGAGAACATGGAACACTCCGCCCATGAACTCGTCAGACGAACTCAAGGCACGGATACACGGCTTGCGGGGGATGTAAGAGTCACCAGCACCGACTCGATCGCGCTCGAATTCCTGTTTCCCGCCATCGAACGCCTGCATGCTGCGCATCCCGACGTGCGCGTCCTGCTGGACACGTCGACGCGCATGCTAAATCTGGCAAAGCGTGAAGCGGATATCGCGGTCCGGTCAGTCAGGCCCGATAATCCCGATCTTGTCGCGCGGCGCCTGGCTCGCTGGCCCATGGCGCTGTTTGCATCGACCGCTTATCTCGAGCAGCACGGCAAGCCCGCCGCTGGCTCCGCATTCGCGGGCCACGATCTTGTCGTCTATCAGGGAAACTGGACCGGGAATCGATCGCCGACTCTTGCTGGCGAACCGATACACGCGGGGCGCATCGTATCGACCTTCAATTCCAGTCTCATGCTGCGTACCGCGGTAAAGGCCGGCCTCGGCATCGGCGAGCTTCCGATACATCTGGCTGAACACGACGGCCTCGTGCAGATATGGCCGGAACCCGCACGTGGGGCGGTCTACGAAGTCTGGCTCGTCACGCATCAGGACCTTCGGCATACCGCGCGCATCGCAGCAATGATTGACGGCATCGTCTCCGCGTTCGAAGATCACACAACCCACACAAAATAGTCATGCACGACCTGACTGCGGCGGCTGCGTGTCACCTCGACAGGAAGAACCAGGCCAGTTCGCGGTCCGGCATGGGCTCTTCAGGCCCGCTGTAGAGTGTCCATCGCCTTTTCGGCATCGGCCAACGAGTCGACCGCGAGATAAGCAATGAACTGCGTGCCAAGTACAGCGGCGGAAACGCCACGGAGGTTGATCCCCTCGTCTGCCAGCATCTGGGTCAATTGCGCGATGATCCCCAGCTGGTCCAGACCCATTACACGGACGGAGTGAAGGCTCGGGGTGACGGTGAACCCCACCTGTGCCGCCGCTTGAATCTCCCTCTCCCCCTGCAGCGGTGCGACAAACACGACCCCCTTGCCCGATGCTTCCGGCGTGCGGCGTGCGATGACGAACTGCAAGTCGACGCCCGCATCCCGCAAAGCGTTTAACACTTGCGCAAGCCCACCCGGTTTGTCCTCGATGGCAGCGGCCCAAACATCGACACGTTCTACGCTCAGTTCCATGGCAGTCCCTCCCGCCTGACACATCTCCCAATCAAAATCTACTTCACGAACGGCACGCAATCAAGACCGGCGCGTCCACCCGCGGCATCGCGTTCTTCGGGCGGCCCGGGTTTGTACACCGCAATACGCTTCGCCGCGGCAGACAGGTCTCGTCCCTCAAGGTGGTTGGGCGTATCATTTCGTGAGAAGAACACCGGTTCAGGCCGCGCCCCCGGGGGCAATCACCCATTACCGGCTGGCTTGCCGCACCGTTGTCCAGCTATGGAATTCCGATCTCCTCGCTGCAATCCATAGTGTCCGGGCGCGACACAACGCAGAATCCCCCTTAAAGGGGCGCACGATTGCATGGACGGGGATGGCAGCCAGGGTCAACCCGAACACCTGGAGCAATTGATGCACGTGACAGAAGCGACGTTCCCGAACAGGCCACCTCTGTTCCTCGCCACGAAGGTCTTTCCGCCACGCCTGCCCGCCGGTTTGATAGATCGTCCGCGCCTTGCCTCTCTTGCCGCACAGACAGAAATGAAGCGCCTGACGGTGATCAAGGCTCCCGCTGGATTTGGCAAGACGTCGCTCGCGCTCACCTGGCTAAGCGTGCTCGGGACGAGCAGCGCGCGGGTTGCCTGGCTCTCTCTCGACGCCGACGATGACGAACCCGCTCGATACTTCAATCATCTTGCGCACGCATTACGGCAAGCCTGTGGCAACGTCGGCGCCTCAGTGATCGGCTTGACCGCCGAAGCGTCGTTTGTGCCGGCGAATTCACTCGCGTCGACGCTGATTAACGAGCTTGTCGACGTCGACGACGAGGTCTACGTTTTCATCGACGACTACCACTTGATAAGCGAGGCACCGATTCACGAAGCAATGTCGCTCTTCATTGCCAACGTGCCCTCGCAGGTCCACGTGGTGCTGTGCACCCGAACGGATCCCCCTCTTCCTGTGGCCAGGCTGCGAGCCCGCAACGAGCTCCTGGAAATCGACGCGTCGACGTTGAGATTCAATTTCGACGAGACGCGCCGCTTCGTCGAGCACGAATGCCCCGGCAAGCTCCGCACTACGGAGGTGAAGTCGCTGTTCGCGACCACCGAAGGCTGGGCTGCCGCGCTGCGCATCTCCGCGTCGGTGCTGGCCCGGAACGATCGCCCCCGAGGCTGGCAGGCAGGCGCTCCGACCGGCGCATCGCGGCCGCTTGCAGACTACCTCGAAGACATCCTTCGCTCTTTACCGGCCGAAATGTTCGAGTTCATGCTGCGTACGGCAATACTCGATCGCCTGAGCGCGCCGCTTTGCGCGGCGCTCACCGGCCTCAAGGCGAGCCAGACCATGCTGGACGCCATTGTCGCGCGCCAGTTGCTGCTCGAACCGCTGGACCTGGAAGGACACTGTTTCCGCTATCACCCGCTGATGGCCGAGTACCTCCGGCGTCGGCTGGAGGCCTGCTACCACGAGGAGATCACCGAACTGCATCGCCGCGCGTGGCAATGGTACGCGGCAGAGCGCCAGTGGACCGACGCAGTCAGGCATGCCATTGCGGCCGGCGCAACCGACGATGCCATTCGCCTCATGGAACACTGCGCCATGTCCCTCCTCAAAGCAGGCGATCTGCTCACGCTGGTCGGCTGGCAGCGTCAATTCCCATCCGACCTGATGCGGGCACAGATCACGGTCACGCTTGCGACGGCTTGGGGCACGGTCCTCGCCATGCGCTTCGATGACGCGGCCTCGATGCTGGATTCGATCGAACGCGATGCCGCCGGCAAGGGTATCGACGCTGACCGCGTCAGATGGGAGTGCGTCGCCATTCGCTCGGCACTTGCAGCCTTGCAGGATGACCCGCAAAGGGCGCTCTCGCTCGCGCAACGATATCTGGACCGGCCGTCGCGCGATTCCTGGACCACCAACGCGGTCTCAAACGTAGCGCGCTTCGCCCACTGGAAAGCGGGTAATCTTGAGGCCCTTCACGCCACACCGTGGATTCCCGACTCGATCGAGGAAGACCAACGCAGCGTATTCTCCACGGTTTATCGGCTTTGCCTGCTCGGCCATGTGGAAATGCAGCAACTGCGCTTTCCGCTCGCGGAGCGCCGTTTCAGCGAAGCGATGGAGCTTGCCGAACACCATTCGGGTCCGCAGTCGATAGCGGTGGCGTTGTGCGCCCCGATGATCGCCCAATTGCGTTATGAGGAGGGCCGGCTGGACGAAGCTGAAGCGCAGCTCGTCGAGCTCATGCCGGTCATTGAACTTGCCGTGCTTCTCGACAGCGTGTTGATCAGCTATCGCATACTCATTCGAATCGCCGTGGCGCGCGCCAATTTTGCACACGCGCATGCCTTGCTCGACAGTGCACAGGCGCTGGGGCAGGCACGTCGATGGAACCGGCTGATTGCCGCCGCGCTCGCGGAAAGAACCCGGCTGAATCTTGCAGAAGGCAGGCTTGCCGAAGCGGGCGCGTGCGTGGCACAGCTGCGGCAGTTGGCCGCCTCCAACGCCGGATCGTCCACTCCGGTGTCGCCGGAGATCGAGAACTACCGGGACCTCGGGGCTGCGTGCCTCGCGATGCGACGGCAGCAGACCGGGGAAGCGGTCGAGATATTGAGCGGTGCACTGGAGCGTCTCGAACGCCTTCACGGCACTTATCTCGCGCTGCGGCTGCGGACCCTCCTCGCGCTGGCGTGGCTGAATGCAGGCGAGCGCGATCGGGCACTCGAGATATTCCGCGAAGTTGCGAGGATGGGGGCGCCTGCCGGGATCTGCCAGTCGATTGTCGATCACGGGCCGGAGATCGG
Source organism: Paraburkholderia sp. GAS348 (assembly GCF_050434205.1). Classification (NCBI taxonomy): domain Bacteria; kingdom Pseudomonadati; phylum Pseudomonadota; class Betaproteobacteria; order Burkholderiales; family Burkholderiaceae; genus Paraburkholderia; species Paraburkholderia sp. GAS348. The sequence continues at coordinate 520,606 of NZ_JBNPVT010000003.1, read as the reverse complement.
GCCGCTATTGAAGCTGGCGCGCGACAGCGCCCGCACCACGGCCACAGCGCCGGAAATAGTGACCTGGCTAGACCGTCTGCTGGATAACTGGCGAAGACAGCACGAACCCAACAGCCAGCCCCAGCGAGAAGGCGAGCGGGATCGCCTCAGCTCGCGAGAGCGCGGCATCGTCGAGTTGATCGCACAGGGACAGTCAAACAAGGAAATTGCGCGTACGCTCGGGATCACACCTGAAACGGTCAAGTCCCACGTAAAGAGCATCTTTACGAAGCTGGAAGTCGACAAACGCGCCCAAGCCGTCTCGCGCGCGCAGACGCTCGGATTGGTCAAACATAGCTAGCGCCGGTTCACGCCCATAACGAGCTTGTGCTGGCCGCCCACGCTGCGCGGACAGTACCTGGCTTACCGCGCGACAAGCAATACGCATGCATGAATCAGGACGCCCACCGTGCCACCGACAAACGTGCCATTGATTCGAATGTACTGCAGGTCCCGACCGATCTCGGCCTCGAGCTTGCGGCTTACCTCCTTCGCGTCCCAGCCTTTCACGACGTCGGTTATCAGCGCCGTCAGTTGATGGCGGTGGCGCAGCACGAGCAGGTTGGCAATATCGAGCCACCACGCGTTCAACTTGTGCTGAATGGGGGGCTCGCTCGCCACGCCTTTACCGATGGCTACGAAGGTACCGGCGATCATGTCGCGCACCGCCGAGCGCCCGCTTCCGAGATCGGCAAGCACGTGCGCCCGGACGTGATCGAGCAGGACGCGATAGTAGCGCCCATCTTCAAGATGCCGAATGCAGTCGCGCAGCACCAGTCGACCAAACCGGCGATAAACCGCTGAGGTCCGCAGGTTGCTGGACAGATCTTGCACCGCCACGTCGAACCGACGCCGAAGCTCGTGCTCCGGATTTGCCGCGACCTCATGGATGAGCGCGACGATGCCTTCGACAAACTTGTTGACGATGTATGCGTCCAACGGCGCCGGCGTGAATTTTGACGCCGCGCTGAACTTCGCCTTGATCAGATCCACGTTGGTGCTCAACCACGTTTCCACGGCGCTCAATCCGCGATCCAGCAAAGGCTGATGACGGTTGCCTTCGGTGAGGATATTCAGGACCTGGCCCGCCATGCGAGATACCTGGAGCGTGCGCAATCGCGGAATCACGAGTCGCTCGAAGAGATGTTCGATGTCCGTCTCGTCTATGTCCTCAAGCAGGCGGGGTAGCGAGCCGGCCACCCCATCCGCGATCAGCGCGCTGTTTTCTCGTACTGCGAGCCACCCCGCCAGCGCTTGTGCCGCATTGAAACCACTCAGCCGCCCGACGATGACTTCGGGGGTCAGGAAGTTTTCCTCGATGAAACCGCCGAGACTCTCGGCTATGCGCTGCTGGTTCTTCGGGATGATGGCTGTGTGCGGGATCGGGATCCCGCACGGGTGCCGGAACAACGCGACGACGGCATACCAGTCCGCAATCGCACCGACTGTAGCGGCCTCGGCAAAAGCACGGGGCCACTCCAGCCACGGATACGCAGCCTGCCAGGCCACACACGTGAGGAGTAGCACGATCATCACTGCGAGCAAGCAGGTCGCCGTCGTGCGCATGCGCTTCAGCCGGACGAGCTTCTCGTCCCCAGTTGGGTCAAGCTCCGCGTGCCCGGCATTCCCGTCCCGCGCGCTCACGGAACTCAATGCGCCTCCTGCCGCAGGAACCGCTTCACCACCGGCGCGACTTCACCTGCACGGGTGATTAAAAATAGATGGCCGTCATCGATCACATGCAGGGTCGCATTCCGAATCCTTGCCGCGAGAATCTTTGCATTCGTGAGCGGCACGATCGGGTCGTCGTTGCCATGCATGACGAGCGTCGTTTGCCGCAGCGCGCCCAGCCAGGGCAAGCTGGTCCAACCCGAGGCAGCCAGCAATTGGTAGAGGTAACCACGGCCGCGTGGCGCCTGGATATGGCGGCTGTGTGCATCGAGCAGCGCGGAATCGTGGCGGTAGGCGCCCCCGTATATCTCCGCCCCGATTTGCCGCAGGTAGGCCGGATCGGTATAGCGTCGCGGCCCGATCAGTTTCGAAAGCACCGACAGCCTTGCCGGCACCATGATCACCCCGGGAGACGTGGCCGCGAGAATCAGCCTGCGGCAGCGCCGGGGGTAAAGGTGCGCGAACTGCTGGGCCAGCGCCCCACCCCACGATACGCCGAGCACGTCGACGGGGCCGGCGTAACCCAGCCGCGTCAGGAGCTTGTCGGACAGGACGGCAAGCGTCGAGAACCGATACGGGATCAAGGGGACGGGCGAGCCGCCAACGCCGGGGACGTCGAAGACGATGACTGTCACATCATCCAGTGCCGCAACGAATGGCTCAACCAGCTCGAGATTCGCGCCGATGCCATTGAATAAGAGCAGCGGCGGCGACGCGTCGCTGCCACGCCGGACTGCGACACGCAGCACCTGGCCGTCCAGATCGATCGTCTGAATTTGCATGGCGTCGACACACTCCGCGCTTGTTTGTAATTCGGTCATCCGGTTGGTCTCTGGTTGGACGCTTCGTTGTAGCGGCGGCTCGCACCCGCCCGCCAGATCACTTCTTGGGCTGCATGAGCGCTTTCAGCTCCTCGACATGCTCCGCAAAGCGCTTCGTGACCACAGCGATACTGTCGGTTTGAGCCCGGTACGCCGCATCCGTGAGCGCCTGCATGTCCACGAATGCCTTTTGCAGCGTCTTTTGAACGCCTTCGCCCGTAGCCGCAGCGGATTCGCTGCCGGGGGACCTCAAGCGGGTAACGAGCGATTGCAGTTCAGTCATCGTCGAACGCACGATATCCATCTGCTTCTGACCGAGTTGCTGCACACCCGCGAGCGCGGTCATATTCGCCTCGGCGAGCGCTTCAATGTCCTTGCGGCGCGTTTCGAGGATGGCGGCTACGTCGAGGCCCGGCAGCTTGAACTGCGTGATGAGCTTCGTATATTCACCAAAGATATTGCTGGGTTGGGTTGCTGCCATGACGACTCCGTTAAAGTAGTTGCAAATAAATTCGTTTTTGCTATCTGGCGATGATTCCGGTTAGGCTTCCGAAACATAAGTCCCGGGTGCTTTCACACCGGCTGGGTGCCGTTCGCTGCCAAGTTCCGCTGGCGCTGCCCGCTTGTCGCCGGAGCGGGCGACCAGCCAGTCTCTCCAGTTGCCCCACCACGAATCCGTTTCAGCCTGTGCGCCGGCAAGCCACGCATCGGCGTTCGCCGGCAACTCGGGGTTGAGGTAGTACTTCGCCTTCGGATTGCCGGGAGGATTGATCAGGCTCTGGATATGACCGCTTGAACTCAGGACGAAACGGGTATTGCCGCCAAACGTCGTGGCGGTGTTGTACACCCCCTTCCACGGCGTAATGTGATCCGTCATGCCTGCCACTACATACTTGTCGCACTTGACCTGGGACAGATCGACCGGCGTGCCCAGTATCGTCAGCGCGCCTGGCTTGCTGAAGAAGTTCTGCGTGAAAATGTCGAGCAATTGCCCGTGCAGCTTCGCCGGAAGCCGGGTCGTGTCGTTGTTCCAGTAAAGGACGTCAAAGGCGGGCGGTGCGTTGCCCAGCAGGTAATTGTTGACCCAGTAGTTCCATACCAGATCGTTGGGCCTCATCCAGGCGAAGACGCGCCCCATCTCCTCGCCCGCTAGCACCCCGCGTGAAATGCTGTGCTGCTTGGCCGCCGCAATGGCCTCGGGCGTTGCAAAGAGGCCGAGTTGCGAGTCGGCGGTATTGTCGAGTACGGCGACCATCAGTGTGGTGGCATTGACCGTGGTATCCCCCCGGCTCGCGAGATGTCCAAGCAAAGCCGAGATGGTCATCGCACCGGAGCAGGCGCCGTGCAGGTTGACGTCGTCGCACCCGGTGATCTCGCGCACAGCCGCGATGGCTTCCACGAGCGCGCTGACATAGGTGTCCAGATCCCAGTGGCTTTGAGCCGCGGTGGGATTGCGCCAACTGACGACAAACGCCTGGAGTTCGTTCTTCACCAGGTAGTCGACGATGCTCTTGCCCTCGGACAGATCGAAGATGTAGAACTTGTTGATCTGCGGCGGCACGATCAGTTGCGGCCGGCTGTAGACGTCCTGCGTCGTCGGCGCATACTGGATCAGTTCCAGCACTTCGTTGCGAAAAACGACCGCGCCGGTGGATGTACCGAGGTTCTTGCCGACCTCGAAAGCCGTCTTGTTGACCTGCGCGGGCATGCCGCGATTCTTGAGCAGGTCCATTACGATGTTGTTGCAGCCGTCCAGCAGGCTGGCGCCACCCGTATCGATGACCTTCTTGAGCGCCGCAGGATTGCCCAGCAGCGTGTTAGTCGGGGACGCCGCGTCGGTAATCAGCGACATCACAAACCGCGCCCGCTCCTTGTTATCGGGATCCAGCCCGGAGCGCTCGACGAAACCCGCAAGGGCATTGCGCCACGCGAGGTAGCCTTGCAGCGTCACGCGATACAGCGAATTGTTCTGCCATGCGGCGTCGGTGAAGCGTTTGTCGCCCTTGGGCGGTGTCGATTCCGCACTACCCGAGAAGAGCCCGAAAAGCTCGCGAGCGAAAGCCACTTCCTGCTCCATGACCAACCCCGGTTGCCGCCATGCCTGAGCGCCGATTTGCTGCGCGGTTGCGACGATATCGCACAGCCGCAGGCCGACAAAGGGATTGGGACCCAGCACTCCCTCGGCAGCCGACGCCGCGAGATCATCAGCCTTTTCGCTTTGCCGTGGGCTTTCAGTCGTTACCGCCATTTTGCCGCTCCTTCGGGAAAGTCTTCCGCTACGCAAAAAGTCATGGATCACGCGACCAGCATCGCGAGGGTTTCTGCCACCAGTGCCGGCTTGTCCTCGCCATCGATCTGCAACTCGTTCATTGCCTTGATGAGGATGCGGCCGCCGCCCTTGCTCTGCGCCGACACGAGCGTGACACGACCACGCACACGCGCACCTGCCTTGACGGGCGTCATGAAGCGCACTTTGTCCAGACCGTAGTTGAGGCCCGCCGAAGCGTCCTTTGGAACGATGCCGATCTCGATCGCCATGGCCGCCAGCAACGACAGCGTCAGATAACCGTGTGCGATCGTGCCGCCGAACGGACTCTCGCGCTTCGCCCGCTCCTCGTCCACGTGAATCCATTGCCTGTCGCCCGTGCACTCGGCGAACGCATTGATGCGCGCCTGATCGACCACCACCCAGTCCGACACCCCCAGCTCGCGACCCACGAAGTCGCCGATGGTGGCGACGCTGTAATTCCCGACGCAGTCATTTCCCATACTCTTCGCTTCCACTCCCGGAAATTTGCTCGCCAATCAGGCGAACTGCTCGCGCAGCCACTTCTTGTTGATCTTGCCGACACTCGTCTTTCCGAGTGCATCGACGAACTTCACGATCTGCGGCACCGCATATTTCGATATCTTTCCGGATGTGCTGAACGACAGTACGTGCTGCTTGATGTCGTCCTCCGTGACTGCTATCCCCTCCTCGAGCACGACCAGCGCCACTGGCCGCTCGCCCCACTTCTCATCCTTGATGCCGATGACGGCCACCTCGGAAACACCAGCGTATTGCGAGATCAGATTTTCTATCTCGAGCGACGAAACCCACTCGCCGCCGGACTTGATCACGTCCTTCGAACGGTCGGTGATTTGTATGTTGCCCGTCGGATCGATATTGGCAATGTCCTGCGTATGGAGATAGCCGCCGGCCCAAAGCTGCTGGGAAGCTTCGGGATTATTCAGGTAGCCCTGTGTGAGCCACGGGGCGCGCACGACGATCTCGCCGGCGGCATTGCCGTCGTGGACGAGTTGGTCCATGTTGTCGTCGACGACACGCAGGTCAACCAGCGGAACGGGCCGGCCCGTTTTGCAGCGCAGGCGAAGCTGCTCGTCGGCGTCGAGTTTTTCGGCTCCGGGCGGCAGTTGCGCGAGACTGAGCACGGGGCAGGTTTCCGACATCCCGTAGCCGACGAACACGTCGATGCCCCGGTCCAGCGCCGCCTTGGCGAGGCCTTGCGGCAACGCGCCGCCGCCGATGATGACCTTCCACTTGCTCATGTCCGTCGCCTTGCCCTCCTCGCACGAGAGCAGCATGTGCAGGATCGTGCCGACGCAATGCGAGAACGTGACGCCCTCTTCGCGCACGAGTCGCGCGAGCCGGTCCGGCATATAACGCCCGGGATAGACCTGCTTCACACCCATGACCGTGGCGATATACGGCACGCCCCATGCGTGGACGTGAAACATCGGGGTGAGCGGCATGTACACGTCGCCACGATGGAAACGCTGTCCCGAGACAGGGCTCGCCAGTGCCGCCATCAGGGTGATGGTATGCAGCACCAGTTGCCGATGCGTAAAGTAGACGCCCTTGGGAAGACCGGTCGTACCGGTGGTGTAGAACGTCGTTGCACGCGTATTCTCGTCAAAATCGGGGAACGTGTAGCTCGTGCTGTTCGCCGCCAGCATCGACTCGTATTCAGCCGAGAAGGGAATACTGTGTGCACCCGCTTCGCTACCTGGCTCATCGATCCAGATAAACGTACGCACCGTTTCCAGTTTGTCCTTGATCGCTTCGACGACCGGCAGAAAATCCGTGTGAACCAGCAGGACCTCAGCGCCGGCGTGATTGATCGTGTAGGCGATTTCCGCCGGGGACAGACGCACGTTCACGGTCTGCAAGACAGCGCCCATCATCGGAACGGCGAAATAGGACTCGAGGTAGCGGTGGCTGTCCCAATCCATCACCCCAACCGTGCTGCCGTGCTGCACGCCAAGCTGGCTCAAACCGTTGGCGAGGCGTGCGATACGCTCGCGCAACGTCGCATAGGTCATCCGGAACTGATCCCGGTAGACGATCTCCTCGTCCTGCGCCTGAACGAACGGCGTGAGCAACAGCTGCTTGATCAGCAACGGATAGGCGTAGGCCGTGGACCCTTGCGTCTTGACTTCGTCCTGCATCGATATCTCCTTTAGTCCAACAATGGATTGCCAGCGAATACTGATCTACTTATTTTTCTCTGCCTGCCGTGGCATCGCGTTCGCACAATGATCCGAGTGTCAGGGCTCGGGAAGTACCCCCCGAATGGGGGAATGCTGCGGATACAGCCGGGGGATACAGTCTGGGGAGACAGGCGTTCGCATGTCCCGTACTTCCCGCGTCTCGCCGCTGGACTTGCGATCCTCCGTCGTGTTTTCAGCAGATGTGTACATTGACCGCTTCAACATGGCATTCATGACCGAAACGTCCGAAGAAATGCGGGCAAACCAGTGGTTCTGCTCCTTGCCTGCGGCCGAGCAGGAGGCGCTTATCCAACGAAGCGAATTGATCGCGCTGCAGCCTGGCGAATTTCTGTTCCGCCGGGGAGATACGCCGAGCGGCTTCTATGGTCTCAAGGACGGCAGACTCAAGGCCTTTACGCTTCGTGAAGACGGCAAGGAGGCGATCCTGGCCGTCATCGAGGCCGGCAACTGGTTTGGACAGACCTCCATGACCGGTCGCCACCCACGCCCGCGCGATGTCGTCGCGATCGAGCGATCGACCGTCTTCGTGGTCAGGACACCTGCCTTTGACGAACTGATGCAGAGTCAGGCGTTCCTCCGGGCCATCGCCGAGTTGCAGTCCATCCATATGAATTGGCTCTATCGCATAATCGAAGATGCCACGCTGCACTCGACACGCGCACGCGTTGCCCGCCGCCTGCTGCTGCTCGCGTCGGGCGACGTGACCATGTGGCCGCAGAGTCGCCAGAATGTCAGCGTCTCGCAGGACACGCTGGCCATGATGTTGGGCATCACGCGCCAGACACTGTCGCTGGAGCTCAAGGCATTGGCCGAAAAAGGAGCGATCGCTCTCCGGTATGGTCGAATCGAAATATGTTCGAAGGACGTCCTCGCGTCCTGTCAGGATTCTTAATGATCGCTCCCGCCGGTGCACTCTCGAACCGCTCGCCGTCCCGGCGCTAGAACGTATGCCGCAAGCCAGCCGTGATGCCTAGCTGGGTCGTGCCGTACGCCGAGCTCAGGGCGTTGATGCCCTGGAACTGTGCGCCAACCATTCCGCCGCGGTACAGCGAGTAATCGGCTTCCAGATAGGTATCCGTGCGTTTCGACCAGTTATAGTCCGCGAGCAGCTGGAATTGCGTCGCGTTCCCGTTGGCTGCCTGCGTCTTCCCGGTCTGAATCGTGCGCCACACGTTCGCAGAAAGGTGCGTCGCGTTCCCTATCAGCTGTGTGACCCCACCATAAAACATCTGCCGGGCACTGAACGTATTGAATTCCAGCGCGGACAATTCCGGCTGGCTGAAGGGACCGTTAGGGAAATTGCCGACGAACTTGGCGTCCTGCCTGTTCACGGCCCAGCCGGCCATGACCGTCGTATCGCCGAACGAATAGGACCCACCTGCCGTCCAGGATTTGAAGTGCGCGGAACCGTTCACGGCATCGCGCGAGTCGAGGTACGCGGCAGCCAGACGCAATGGTACGCCGGGCAGATAGAGAATCGATGCCCCAATCTGACTTCCCGAGCCGAATGCGCCCGCATTGCCACCAAACGCGTAGGACACCTCAGTCGTCAAGTATTGCCATCGCGCCGCGTACTTGACCATGTTGCTGGTCCACACGCCCTGAGCCATCGTGACTTCCGGCCGAAACTGGTAGAAAGTCGGCAGCCATGGATTGGTGATGAAGGCGCTCAGAACCGCGTCGGCAAGTGGGTTGAGCTGGCGGCCCATTGTCAGCTTTCCGTAACTGCTCGACTGCACGCCAACAAATGCGGTGTTGAAGAACGGATAAGCAGGATCGGTCGCCCCGGAATTCGGGAAGAAGCGATTCTCGAGCTGGAACACGACCTTCGTTCCGCCGCCGATGTCTTCCGCGCCCTTGAGTCCCCAAGCGCTCTCGCTTGCGCCGTTGGCGAGCTGGACGCGAGAATCGCCTTGCGGATCCGCATGAGTCGCGTACCGAATTCCCTGATCGACGAGGCCGAAAAGCGTTACCGACGACTGCGCCGCTGCCGGGACGGAGTACATCGTCGCAGTCGACATGATGGCAGCCAACAAGCCGGCCTTGCGTCGATGCAACACCTTTCCGGACAATCTCCTTACCTTCCTCATTTACAGACTCCAATATTATGATTATGTTGTACTACGAACTATATGAATAACGTCTAGACCTGATTTATTGCCAGCGGAGTTTGAGCGCTTGATTTATTCGCGTTGCGTGACCCGATGGGTCGAGACGACTTGATCAACCTGCCGGCTCGACGAAAACTTCGTCCTCTGGAGGCACCGGCTCCGATCGAGGCGTTGTGCCCACAACCACACGTTGCCCGGAAACGGGGACTGCAACTGCCAGAAAATTTACATTCCGTGCTGCGAACGCAGCGACCACCGCGGCACGCCTTATTCCGCCGCGTTGAACAGGCGTGCGGGATAACCCTGGCGCCTGGCAAAGCAGATCGCACAGGCGCCATAGAACGAGAACCTCTCCCCCCGCCCTGTTTCAGGGGCGGCCTTCGAATTGGGCATTGCGACTCCGCGTTTCATCTTCTTGTTCCGTCGCGTGCTCGCCGACGAAGGCGACGCCAGCCCCACGCGCTCACCCCAGGCGATGCCGCAGCGCTGCCGCAGGAATCCGGCCAGCGCTTCGACTTCATGTCGCAATTCGCGAGGCGGATGCGTCGCGCTACTTCTGAAGGAGCTGACGGCTCCACCGGCCGATTTCTTCGAGCGTCTCAGCGGTTTCCGGCAGGAACGGGAAGAGCGTGAAGACGTGAACCGAATCGGCCACCATCTTCAACTGCACGTTCGCGCCGGCTGCCTTTGCCCGCTCCGCAAAGCGAGTCGTGTCGCTTTCCAGCACCTCTCCGTTCACGGCCGAAAGGAATACCGGCGGAAGGTCGGCGAGGTCCGCGAACAGCGGCGACACCATCGGATCGGTCGGCTCGTGGCCCTGGAAGTAAGACGCGACGAGGTTGGAAAGCGTCTCGCGATTCGCGGCCGGGTCGTCTCCCGAATTCGCCATGACGGAGGGGCCACCAAGCGTGAGGTCGGTGAGCGGGCAGATTGCAATCACGCCGGCCGGCAACGGCAGGCCCGCGCGACGTAACGCAGCCGCCAGCGCGAGTGCCAGGCCGCCGCCGGACGATTCGCCGCTCAGGAACACCGTCGACGCATCGACACCCGCAGCGAGCAAGCCGCGATAAGCGCTGAATGCGTCGTCGAACGCCGCCGGATACGGATGCTCGGGCGCGAGGCGATAGTCGACCGTGTAGCACGGACCGTTCAGGGCGTGCGAGAGACGGCTGGCGTATTCAACCGAGCTCTTAGCCGTTCCGAGCACGTAGCCGCCGCCGTGGAAGTGCAACACGGTCGCCTTGTGCCCTGCTCCCGCCGCAACCACGCGCAACGCGCTCACCCCGTGAAGATCGACGTCCGTCGCTTCGGTGCTTGCGGGCGCCGGGAACTGCTCCAGAAGGAACCGTTCGTAGGCTGCACGCTGCCCCCGGTCGCCGCGCGCAATGTCATCCGGCTTGAACACGCCTTTCCAGAGATCGAAAGCGCGCTGGCTCTCGGGGCGCACCATCCGCTTTCCTTCGCGTGCCGCGCTCAAGCCAACGACCTCGCCCGGCGGCAGCCTGGCGGCCTCGAGGACGTCGTGCCCCCAGGCGAACGACCACGAAGCCTCGGCCAGCGGATCGATCCGCGAGAGTCCCTTCAGGCGTCCATTACGCTGGCGTACCCGTGCCTCGTCGGGCTCGTGGGCCCAATCGACGACAAATCGCGCGCCCGCCTGAATCCGCGTCGTACGCGGCTGGCGGCGCCGTTCGTATTCCAGCAGCGCGTCCTGAACGCCAGCCGGGCCATGGTTCGCGAGACAGGTGGCGAGCACCCAGGCGTCTTCGATCGCCTGGCAGGCGCCTTGCGCCAGGTAGGGCACCATCGCATGCGCGGCGTCGCCCAGCAGCGCGATCCGTCCGGTACTCCAGTGTTCGATCGGATCCCGGTGGTACATCCCCGTGATGAACGTCGAGTCCACGGCTTCCAGCATTTTCTGGACGGTCGGCTCGGCCCCCTCGAACGAGCGCCGCAGTTGCGCGACGTCGCCCGATTGCGTCCACGACTCGCGGCTCACTTCGGTTGCCGGCACCGACGCGAGAATGCTGTAGAGGTCCTTGCGCACCCAGTAGGAGACGATATTCCGGCCCACGCCGAACCAGTTGTTCCCCGCCACCGGCAGCCTCAGGCCCTTGAGCCGGTCGGCAGGGATCAGCGAGCGCCACATCAGGATGTTGGCGAACTGCTTCTCCTCCGGTCCCCGAAGGGCCGTCCGGACGGCAGAGTGAATGCCGTCCGCGCCGATCACGGCGTCGCCACGAATCACTTCGCCGTTTTGCAGCGTGACGCAGGCGCCCTCGTCATCCTGGGAAACCGACGCGCATTCGGCCCCCAGCCGGATCACACCGGGCGGCACAGCCTTCGCGAGCAGGTCGATCAGGTCGGCGCGGTGGACGTTGTAGAGCAGCGCGCCGTAACGGGCCTCTGCCTCCTTGCCGAGCGGGGCAACGTACAGGAGACGTCCCGTTGACAACTCGAGGTAATCAAAGCGCTCCGGCACGGTCGCAATGCTCGCCAGCGCCGGCTCGAGCCCCAATTCCCGCAGCACAATCGTGCCGTTCGCAGCGATCTGGACACCCGCCCCGACCTCGGTCAATTGCGGCGCGCGCTCCAGTACAATCGGCTCGATGCCGTGGCGCAGCAGCGCCAGAGCGGTCGTTAAGCCACCAATGCCTCCTCCAACAACTATGACTTTCATACTAAGTTTCTCCTTCTCGGTTAGTTATTCAAGTTTAGTTAATTAACTCGACACGGTAAAGTAATGACAACGCCAGGGAAAACCCTTCGCTCGGATGGGGCGGAGACACGAATTCGCTTAAAAGAAGAAGCCCAGCGCCTGTTCGCGCTGCGTGGACTGGACGGCGTGTCCGTGCAGGACATCATCTCCGCCGCTGGGCAGCGCAACAGCGCCTCGCTGCGCTATTACTTCGGCAACAAACTGGAACTGGCACGTGAGCTGGTCGTCGACGGCGCGCGTCTGATAGACGAAGACCGTCAGGCGCGGCTCGACAGACTGGAGGCGGAGGAAGGGATAACCGTGCGAGCGGTATTAGGCGCGCTGCTCTTTCCGATGCTTGAGCTGGCGGATCGTACGGGTCAGGCGACGTACATCCGCATGATCGCCAACTTGCAGTTGAACAACCGCGCGTTCTTGCGGGAAGCGCTGGAAAACAAGTGGAATCTGGGCTATCAGCGTTGCAACGCCCTGCTCCGGGACCTGCTTGCCGAGATTCCGGCAGCCATCGTCGACCACCGGCTGTCGCTCGTCAGCATCTACGGCAATGCCGCACTGGCAGCGTGGGAAGCAAGCCGGGACAGTGGCGATTCGGGAGGGCTCTGGTCGCCGCAATACGCGGTGTCCAGCTTGATGGACAGCTTTGAAAGCGTACTCGCGGCAGAACCGTCGAAGGAAACGCGGTCCCTGCTGGGAGGCGGATCTGACGGCGAGCGCTAGTCGTCTCGCCCACGCGTCGGAAACCCAAGCCCCCCCCGCAAGGCCACTTTTTGGAAATGACCCTATGCGTTACACCGACGCCGTCAGGTACGGACTATCCTTCCCCGGCTCATAGGGCTGCGCCTTGATTTCCATACGTGCAATGCTCTGCAAGTGAACTTCGTCCGGGCCATCCGCGAACCGCAACGCACGGCCCCACGTCCAGCTATCAGCCAATGGCGTGTCGGGACTCAGCCCCATCGCGCCAAACACCTGCATCGCCCGCTCGCAAACGGCGGTGTGAACACTCGGTACGAGCGCCTTGATCATCGAGATCTCCTTGCGCGCCTCCTTCGCACCCACGTTGTCGATCATCCACGCGGCTTTGAGAACAAACAGCCTCGCTTGATCGATTTCGATTCTGGACTTCGCGATCCATTCGGCGACGGCCCCGTGCTCGTACAGCTTCTTTCCGAATGTCGTGCGAGCCTGGGCCCGTTCCACCATCAATTCAAGCGCCAACTCCGCGGCGCCGATCGAACGCATGCAGTGGTGAATCCGTCCCGGGCCAAGGCGCGCCTGCGCGAGCGCAAAGCCGCCGCCCTCTTCACCGAGGAGATTCGCCCTAGGTACGCGCACGCCTTTGAACTCGATCTCGCAGTGGCCTTCCGGTGCCACGTGATTGACCACCGTGATATTGCGGATCACCTTGACGCCGGGTGTATCGCGGGGCACGAGAATCATGCTCTGCTGACGGTGGCTCGGTGCGTCCGGATCCGTTTTGCCCATCACGATGAAGAGCGTGCAATTCGGGTGCGCTGCATTCGTGATGAACCACTTGCGGCCGTCGATGACATAGTCATCTCCATCACGACGAATCGACGTCGTGATATTGGTCGCGTCCGAGGAGGCCACAGCCGGCTCCGTCATCGCAAACGCCGAGCGGATCTTGCCGTCAAGAAGGGGCTTGAGCCACGCTTCGCGCTGAGCGGGCGTGGCAAACATATGGAGCAACTCCATATTGCCCGTGTCCGGTGCATTGCAGTTGAACACCTCGGACGCCCACGACACCCGCCCCATGATTTCAGCCAGCGGCGCGTACTCGAGATTCGTCAGGCGGGTACCGGGCTCGTCATCGCGCAGATGCGGAAGGAACAGGTTCCAGAGACCCTCTTCACGTGCCTGCTCCTTCAAGGTTTCCATAAAGGAAACCGGATATTGACCTGCACTCACTTCGTCGTGCCATTGGCGGATGCGCGGAACGATGTGAGCGTCCATGAACGCACGCACCTGGGTGCGCAGCGCTTCGACTTTCGGGCTATATGCAAAATCCATTTTTACTCTTCCTTGTTCCTGGTTAATGTCGTCGACGCATCAGCCAACGGCGTGCCTCGACCACGTGACTAGATCGTCAGTCCACCGTCGACGACGACACACTCTCCATTGGTATAGCTCGCAGCGTTGGACACCAGGTAAAGCACGGTACCCGCCATCTCACGAGGTTCCGCGTGACGCCGCAGCGGGATTTTGGACATCCAGTTTTCGTACATGGCCTGGTCTTCAAACAGTGCCCCCGCAAAGCGGGTTTTGGTCAGTCCAGGGAGCAGCGCATTCACTCGAATCCCCAACGGCCCGCACTCCTTCGCGAATGCCCGCGTCATGTTGACAACGGCGGCTTTGGTGATCGAGTAGATTCCCTGCCGGTCGCCAGGCTGCAACGCATTGACCGAAGCCGTGTTGACGATCGCGCCGCCGCCGTGCTCCCGCATCAACTTGCCCGCTTCCACGGACATGAAGAAGTAACCGCGCAGGTTGACTTCCACCGTCTTTTCGAACGACGTCAGATCGGTGTCGAGAATGTGGCCAAAATACGGATTCGTCGCCGCGTTGTTGACGAGGATGTCCAGCCGGCCATGCCGTGCGCGAATATGCTGGAAGATCGCGAGAATGTCCTCGACACGCCCGACATGGCACGGTTGCGCTTCAGCGCTCCCGCCCGCTTCCTTGATCTCGCGCGCCACCGATTCGCAATCTTCCAGCTTGCGGCTCGACACAATCACATGGGCACCCTGCTCGGCGAGCAGTTTGGCGATCTCCTCACCGATACCGCGGCTCGCGCCCGTCACCAGCGCAATCTTTCCTTTCAGGTCAAACAAATTAGTAGTCACAATCTCCTCCAATATGTCTACGTTCCGCTTCTCCTGCCTGTCTTCAGATCAGGTCAACGCCCATCTTCGCAAGCACTTCAGCCATCTCCCCCACCTGGCGCGCCTTGTCATTCGATGCGTTACCGCTCAAGGCCCGCTTCTTCACGCCCTGCGCGATAGAGGCGAGCCGGAAGAAACTGAACGCCAGGTAAAAGTTCCAGTTCTCAATCGACGAAATGCCCCGCAGCTCGCAATACCGCTCGACAATCGACGCCTCGTCCGGCACCCCCAACGCCTCTCGATTCAAGCCCTCGAGTCCGGCGATATGACTGCTGGGCGGGAGCCGCAAACACATGCAGAAGTACGCAATGTCAGCCAGAGGATTGCCTAGCGTGGATAGCTCCCAGTCGAGAACAGCGCGAACTTGCGGCGCATCGCGCATGAAAATGAGGTTGTCGATACGGAAATCGCCGTGCACGAGCGACTGCTTTCCGGCTTCCGCCGGACAGTGCGCAGGCAGCCACTCGATCAGCGACTCCATCGCCTCCAATTTATCGGTCTGCGCGGCGCGATATTGCCTGGTCCAGATGTCGATTTGACGCGCGAAATAGTTGCCCGGGCGGCCGTAGTCCGACAATCCGGCATCGTCGATATCCACGTCGTGGAGCGCCGCCATCGTGCCGAGCAGTGCGTCGTAGATGGCGCCGCGCTCCTCGACGGGGACTTCGGGCAGCGCCGGATTCCAGAAGATTCGCCCATCTTCGTAGCTCATGACGTAAAACAGACTGCCGATGACGTCGCGGTCCTCGCAAAGGTGCCAGGCACGCGCGACAGGGACTGGTGTTCGGCCGAGCGCCGACAGCACGCGAAACTCACGGTCAACGGCATGGGCGGACTTGAGCAGTGCGCCGGGAGGTTGACGCCTCAGCACGTAGCGCCCGCTGTGCGCCTTCAAAAGAAACGTCGGATTGGACTGTCCGCCGGGAAATTTCTCGACGGACAACGGCCCTTGAAATCCGGACACGTGCGCCGTCAGATAACGTGTGAGATCTTCGATGTCGAAATGAAGGCTGCCGTTCATGTTGCCTCCCGCTGGGCCGTCCCGAGGGAGGCAACAGCCCCCTTGGGGGGCAGCGAACGTGAGTGAGCGTGGGGGTGGTTCATTGAGTGAGAATCCGGATCGAGGTCAGCCGTAGGTGACAAATTCATGCCGCTCGGCATGTTCGAGATGAGGCACTGAATTGAAGCTGACTAGCGACATCGCGCCGTCGTTAAAGACATACTGGCAAACGCTGCTGTTTCGAATCTGCATGTTCAGTGCAATCGCGGCCGCAGCAGGCGCCTGCAGAACCTGTTGGGCGGTTACCGCGATCGGACCGCCCGAACTCACCACCAGAACGCGCTTGCCGCCGGCCCGCTGGATATCGAGGCGCGCACGCTGGACACGTGTCTGGAATTGATGCCATGTCTCTGGAACAGAGCCCGGCAAGCGGTCATCGGCCCACAGCTGCAGCACGTGCCGGAGCCCTTTGTAAAAGTCCTTCTTCGAACTTGAGACCGACAAACCCAGCGGCATGCCCTGTTCGCCGAGGGCGGCGAACAATGCCTGGAAATCGTATTCGTTCAGACCCGCGTCGTGGGCGATCTCGACTTGCGGGCCACCCATTGCGGCGAGAATGGCATCGGCCGTTTGCCGATGCCGCTGCATGGTGCCGATGACAACGCGATCGAAGCGCAATTTCGCCTGCGCGAAGTACTCGCCGAGCCAACGTGATTGCGTGCGGCCGGAAGGAGATAGCTCGTCATAATTTTCGGCGCCGAAAGACGCCTGGCCATGCCGTACAAGATAGAGTTCTGCCATGCCATCCTCGTCTCAGTATGGCTAGCAGAATACCCAGCGCCGCATCATTCAGGAAATTGATTGTTGTGATAGCTCGCCATAAATTTTGGTGACACCGGGGACCTATGGCCGCCAGGCCCCCGCAGACCCGGCTACTGGTTCATTTCCTGCATGAGGCGGGCAAT
Organism: Paraburkholderia sp. GAS348; assembly: GCF_050434205.1. NCBI lineage: Bacteria > Pseudomonadati > Pseudomonadota > Betaproteobacteria > Burkholderiales > Burkholderiaceae > Paraburkholderia > Paraburkholderia sp. GAS348. Next base: position 503,865 of record NZ_JBNPVT010000003.1, on the reverse strand, counting down.
CTGCTCGCGCAACCAGCGATGCGCCGGGTCCCCGGTCACGCTTCGATGCCAGTAGCAATGAGACTCGAGATCCGGAAGATCGAACGGCAGCTCCAGGATTCGCGCGTCATAGCGCTGCAGGAGCACGAGGGGGGCCGTGAGGACGAGATCGGTTCGCATCGCGATCAACGGAGCGACCATATAGTGTTGAACCCGCGTCTGAATCGATCGCCTGAGGCCCAGCTTGTTCATTTCCGCATCGACAAGGCCAGGTCCCTGGGGGCGGCTGGATACGTGAATATGACCGAACCCGAGGTAGTCGTCGATCGTCAGCTTCTTCCTCTTGAACGGATGGTCGTGGCGCAGCATGCACGCATACCGGTCGCGACCCAGCGGCCCCTGCTCGAGGTAGGGGTCGTCAATCAGCGGCGCGTCGATGGCAAGATTGACCGCACCGCTGGCTAATGCTTCCGGAACCTCTCTGCGCGTCGTGAAGTAGCTTTCGATGCGGATGCCGGGCGCCAGCCGCTGCAGCACCTCCTCCAGTGCAGGCAGAAGGAGCGCCTCCGTGAGGTCGGTCATGCTGAGCCGGAACGTACGCTCAGACGAGGCGGGGTCGAAGCGTCCCCCGACGTGAGTACTCGAGTCAAGCAGCTGCAGCGCCTCGCGAACCTGGCCGATGATGTTTTCCGAAACGGGCGTCGGCATCATGCCGGCCGACGTACTGACAAAAAGCGGATCGTCGAATGCTTTGCGCATGCGCGCCAACGCATTGCTGACAGCAGGCTGAGTGATGAACAGCAGCTCCGCTGCGCGCGTCAGGTTTCGCGTTCTGTAGACAGCTTCGAAGACCACGAAGAGATTCAGATCAACCTTTGACAGACGCATTTTCGAATTCCCCGACGCCACTCGAACTGTATTTTCGACTCCTCCCGTTCACGCGCATGCATCGGCGCAAAGCGCCGATCGGTGGGGTATCACGGAGTAAACCCGGCGAGTCTACTCCTGCCAGTGCGAAACAGCCAAACCAGGAAATGAGGACGCTTCGCGCACACCTATCCCTCGTCTCCGCACGATCGCAAAGACGGCGATCGACTCGTCCGCCCGCCCCGCTTAACCCGGCAACGCCTATAAATTTTCACGGATCATGGCGAACACGTCGGCGGACTGCCCCTGCGGCATGGCTTTCGCGGAATACAGGACCATTCCGTACGAAGCGCGAATCAGGTTTTTCACGCCGCAGCGGTGCGACGCTGCGCGGCCAGATCGCGACCGACGCGGCGGATCTCGGCCTCACCTTGTGCAAGCGCGTCCGGGTTCGTGTGCACCGAGTAGTGGCCGAGCACCAGGGGGTGGGGATGCTTGATAGCGGAGCCGATGACAAACGACGTCGCGCCCTCCGCATGCAGCTCGATGGGCGCCCCGTCGGATTCCTCGAACACGGCGAGATCCCCTGCCTCGATCGGCTCGGATGCGTTCAGCCGGCCCTTGTCGATCGCCAGGAACGCGACGTTGTGCCCGGCAGGTGGCACGTATCGCCACGTCTGCCCAGCGCCCAGTTCAACATGGAAGTAGTTCATGCCCTCAGGCGCGCGGATATCGCTCGCCGCCGATCCGTAGCGGCCGAGGATGACGCGGACCGGACCATCCCGCTGGACCTGGGCTGGCGAGATGTACTGGCTTTCCGGCGGCGAATTCTCCAGCGCGGGCGGAAGGGCGACCCAGAGCTGAAAGAGACGTACGGGTTCGCCTTGCAATACGTTTCCGTCGTGCCAGACACCATTGCCGGCCTTCATCCATTCGAGGCCGCCGGCTGGAAGTTCGCCATGCTTGCCGGTCGTGTCCGCATAGGAGATTCCGCCACTCAGCACGGTCGTGAGGGTTGCGATGCCCGAGTGCGGGTGGAACCCGAACATCGGCTTGCCAGTCGGCACGACCACGGCGTGATCGAGGAACACGAAAGGCTTGATCAACTCGCCGATATCGGAGGGACTGGCCAGACGAGCAATGCCGCCGTGCGCACTGCCACGGGTGCGAAAAGCGATCCGGCGCGGCGCCAGCGTTGTTTCAGGAATCGGGTTGAGTACGGCTGTGTCGATGTTCATGGCTCTACCTCAAGAAAACGCGATACACGTAAGGTAAGGGCTTGTACTCCATCTTAAAAGCCTATATTTTTAGATCCTATATATCGACAGGAGCGATGGATATGCTCGACGGCATTACCCTGGACCAGATCCGGACCTTCATCGCGGCGGTCGATGAAGGCAGCTTCTCAGCAGCCGGACGGAAGCTCCGGCGCGCGCAATCGGTGGTCAGCCAGACCCTCGCGAATCTCGAGGCACAGCTCGAGGTGAAGCTGTTCGACCGCACTGCCCGTTACCCGCAACTCACCGACGCAGGCAAGAGCTTGCTGCTTGACGCCCGTTCCGTAGCGGACACGATCGATGGCTTCAAGGCGCGAGCGCGCGCGATGCGAGAGGGTCTGGAGCCCGAGCTCTCCGTTGCGATGGACGTGATGTACCCCATGGACAGCTTGACGAGCGCGGCGGCTCAATCCCAAAAGGATTATCCGCACACGCCGCTGCGGCTCTATGTCGAGACGCTGGGTGGTGTGATGAAACTGGTGCTTGATCAGATGTGCAACATTGGCGTGATTGGCACTCTGCCGATCGTGACGGACGAACTGCAGGTCGAATCCTTGCGCGAGCTCGAACTGGTTACGGTCGTCAGTCCCTCTCATCCGCTCGCCAGTTTCCGAGGCGTCATTTCGGCGGCCGCAATCAAGAAGCACGTGCAACTCGTCCTGAGCGACCGAACCGCACTGTCCCAGGGACGCGAATTCGGTGTATTGGCCACCTCGACGTGGAGGCTCGCGGATCTGGGGGCCAAGCATGCCTTTCTGAAGGCGGGCCTGGGCTGGGGCCATATGCCCCTGCACATGGTCAAGGCGGAGCTCGAAAGCGGCACGCTGGTGAAGATTCGCCTTGAAGGTCTACCGCGCGACGTGATGATGCCGATGAAGGTTGTTTACCGCAAAGACGCGCCGCCGGGACCGGCTGCCCGCGCCTTCATTGCACAACTGGGGAAGTAGGCTGATTGCCGCGATCTGGCCGCACGGAGCTTGTTAAGGAGGATGTCGGTCCACCAGAACAGATTGTCCATTTCGATATCCAGATCGGTGTCGGCCAGACGGAATTCCGCCTGGCCGTCTCAGCGGAGCCGCCTTCTCAACCCGCGCTCAGCGATGCTGCACGCGAGCCCGACCGACCGGCGCGCGCATCCAGACTGAAGGCGCCGGCACCGAAGTAGGCGATCTGCAGCAGGCCACCGGCCATCATCACGTTCTTGAGAAAGTGAATCATCTGGTTTTGATCTGCGAAGTTATGGTGAAAGAACATCGCCGTGACCACGCAGAACACCGCCATTGCCAGCGAGACGACACGAGCCCGGTAGCCCGACAACAGCAGCAAGCCGCCGCCCAGTTCGGTCAGCACGGCAACAACGAACGCGAGTGGCGGCACGGGCAGGCCGATGGCTGCAATATAACCAACCGTCGCACCATACGCTGCGAGCTTGCCCAGCCCGCTCATGACAAACGGTGCCCCGATCAGAATGCGACCCAACAGCGGAAGAAATTTGAAACGTTCCATTACTATCTCCTGAAATGGATTTGCGCAGGTGGAGTACAAGAGAGGGAATTAGCCGGCGTCCACCATCACCAGCTCGGAATCTTCAAGAGCGGAAATCTGCGCCGCGGCGACTTTCGTGATCGCCACACCGTCTAGCGGCCCAACGGGCTCGCCATTCAATTCGATGCGTCCCGAGGCCACGACAAGATAGGCACGACGCGATGGACCCAACTCGTGTCGAACGCTTTCGCCTGCCTTTAGCATTGCGCCAAGCACACGCGCATCGGCGCGAATGGGAAGCGCCTCTTCATCGCCGGCGAACCCGCTGGCAAGGACTACGAAGCGCCCTGACCGGTCGACTTTGGGAAACGGCTTGGTATCCCACGCGGGTTCGCCACCGGCTTCACGAGGCAGCAGCCAGATCTGATAGACCTTGAGCGGCACCTCGCCCTTGTTGAACTCGGTGTGGCGTATGCCCGTACCGGCGCTCATGACCTGGACATCGCCTGCCTGAATCGTTCCGTCGGATCCCACAGTGTCTCGATGCCCAAGCAGGCCCTGGCGTACATAGGTGATGATCTCCACGTCACGGTGCCCGTGCATGGGAAACCCGCTGCCGGCAGCAATCTCGTCGTCGTTCCAGACGATCAGGGGACCCAATGCTCCATGCTCGGGATTACCATCGGCGCTAACCGCGAAATGGTATTTCGCGCGCAGCCAATTTCGTTCCGCCCTGTCCAATGATTCCCAACGCCTGTGTGCGAGCATGTCCGCCTCCGTTTCCCGCCGCCGCAAATGCGGCGCCTGTCGCCTGTGCGACCGACCGAATGCGGCGCTGATGCAGGTGATGGGAAGGATGCTATATTTGCAACGAACTCATGCATAGATCCAACAATGAAACGTATCATTGCCCTCAGTAGAACGATTAGAGGGGATTGAAGTCTGCCCATGAACGCAATCACTGACCTCAATGATCTTCGGCTCTTCGCGGAGGTGGTCCAGCATGGAAGCTACACGGCGGCCGCGCGCGCCCTCGGCCTGCAGACCTCGAAGCTCAGCCGTCGCGTTCGTGCCTTGGAAGAAGAACTTGGCGTCCGCCTGCTCAATCGCACGAGCCGTAGCCTGTCTTTGACGGAAACCGGGCGGCAGTTCCACCAGCATTGCCTTGCGCTGGTAGCGGAAGCCAAGGCCGCCAAAGATATCGTGGACCGCACGCGTTCCAGGCCGCAGGGCACCATCCGCATCGCCTGCCCCGTGGCCCTGCTGGAGTCCGGCATCTCCACGATCATTGCGCGATACGTCGCGGACAACCCCGACGTCCAGGTTCTGCTGGATGCAACCAACCGCCGCGTGGATGTCGTCGAGGAAGGCTTGGACTTTGCCATCCGGGTCAGGCTTCCGCCGCTGGAAAACACCGATCTCGCGGTCCGCCAGCTAGGCTTGTCGATCCACATTCTGGTTGCCAGTCCCGCGTTGGCGGCACGCCATCCGGCGCCCGGCTCAATCGAATCCGTGAAGGCATGGCCTACCCTCTCCATGGCCAGCAGCGGCGAGCGATTTGTCTGGAACCTGGTCGACGCTGAAGGGCGCGTGACCTCATGGGCGCATCAGCCCCGCTTGGCGACCGACGATCTGGCGAGCCTTCGGATTGCGGCAATATCGGGCGTCGGCGTGGCAATGCTGCCGAGGGAGCTGGTTGAGGCCGATATTCAGGCCGGCCGTCTGCAGCACCTGCTGCCCGGCATGGCTACCACGCCGGGGCTTGTGCATGCGATCTTCCCCACGCGCCGAGGCATGGTTCCGGCCGTCCGTCACCTGCTCGATGCGCTCGTTGCGGGATTCGACGATCTGAACCGGCAGCGCTAGAGCGGCCGCCCGCGTTGCGTTGTGTCCTGCAACTTGCGCCGCGGTTTCAGCGTGCAGTATGCGGGCCGGCACTCAATGCCATGAACTTGAAGGACTCGCGATTCGCGGGAGCAGCGCCTCACGGAAGCCCAACCAGGACCCGGTCGTCGATAAGCAGGCCAACGTCTGTGCGGGACACGACGCACGGCAGACGCACCTAAAACAAAACGGCCGAGGTTTCCTACCGATACAGGCGGGAAACACTCAGCCGTAAATTGCGCGATGTTCGAAAATGGCGCCTAACGCCCAATATTACATACCGCTTGCCGCGCCCGAACGAGACGTTCCGTCAACAGCACCGCCGTATCCCGAAACGGGGGCTTGGGCTTGAGCGATGGCGTTCTGAGCCGCGACTTTTGCTTCAGCGGCCTGGATGTTCTCCGGGTAGTGAATCCAGTCGTGCGGGTCATAGCCCGCTTTCTCGAGCTGCACCAGATCGGCACGCACCTGCGCACGACTTTCCGGCTGACTGGACTGTGCGAACGACACAACCGGTGCTGCAAAAAGGGCAGCGATAAGAACCATCCTGGTGAACGACTTCATGATGACGTACCTCAACGATTTTTGTTAGTGGCGCTACGAGAGTTTCCCTGTCACGGTTGAACCGAGTCTAATGGGCAAAAATAACTAGGGTAAGTACTAATTTCCCCAACTCTCTGTTGCTAAAGCCGCAACAATCAGCCAACACGGGTGACCATTTCGCGGATCCATTCGTCACTACAGACGATTGCTGTCGCTGAGTTACAATCGGTCGCGATTGCATGACCTTCCCAGGAAGCCGCGAAAATGAGCCTAGCCGCCAGCAAGCAAGCCACGTCCGCTCGAACCCGCAAGAAGTCTGTCTCGACCCAGCCCGAAGCCGGCCGCGCCGAAGCTGGCCGCGCCGAAGCTGCCACGAACCCACATTCTCCGGGCAGCAGCAACGTCGAATTCATCACCCAGCAGTGGCAGCGGGAATACAGAAATCTGGATCTTTCGAACTTCCTGCTCGCGGTTTATTTCATGCGCATCGGTACGCTCGTCGAAGTCGCGTTTGACAAGAGGTGCCAGGAACGTTGGGGTATCAGCGGGTCAGACATGCGTGTCCTGCTGGCGCTGCGTCGCAGCGGCCACCCGTATGCAAAGCGGCCGACCGATCTGTATCGCTCCCTGCTCGTTACTTCGGGCGCAATAACCAAGAAGATCGATCGGCTCGCGAGCCTTGGCATGGTCGAACGCCAGTCCGACCCGAGTCACGGCGGCGGGTCGATCGTTCATCTGACCAGGAAGGGCCTTGACGTTGTCGAAAAAGCCATTGTGAAGCTTGCGGAAGAGTCTTCGATCGCACCTGCTATGGCGCACTTTACGGAAACCGAGCGGGCAAGCGGTACGGAGTTCTGTTTGCGTACCTTGGCCCTGATGGAGGAATTGAACGTCCCGGCAATCGAAGACACCGAAAACATCGAGTCAACATCTCGAACCAAAGCGGCGCGACGGCCATCCCGCAACAGTCGTTAATTACAGTCGTTAATTACACTGTGGCGGCAGCCTTTTTTTGTGCATCCTGCAAGCTCTGCGGGTAGTACGACGTGGCCCAGCAGCAGCGCTACAGCAACGAAAGTCGCCTTGCTCACGGATGAACGCATTAGCTACTCCTTGTTTTTAGTTGAAGTGAACTTGCTGACAGCATCGTAGTTAGAGCAACGGCGTTCCTATATGGCCTACTCGTTTCGGTAACGCCCGGAATCTGCCAGTTGTCGGACTGCCACGGCTACGCACCTCCCGGACCTGGGACGTAGCTCTTGACTATGTGGTCGACCAAGGCCGGCAAACGCTGAGCGATCCGCCGGGAATCGCTGCTCGATTTGAAATTGGATGTTGCACCCTCCCAAAGCATCACCAACGTATCCGTCAGCACCCCGGCATCCACTGCGTTTGCGGCAACTGCCAGCCGCATCAATAGTGCTCGAAACTCCTGGCCAGGATTGGTACGCGAAAGCGTGACAGGATGCTCCTCGGCGGTGAACGCTACCACCGGCAATTGAGGTTGCCCGCGCTGATAACCATCTGAAGCCAGCTCAACCGCGACATCGATAAAGAGTTCGAGCAAGTACTGGATGGGCTCTTCGCCCGATCGATGTCCAGCTTCCTGCCATCGCGCGCGCTCGCGATCGCGATCGCAACATCCACCATTGCTTTCCACATCGTTCAGCCATCCTTTGTGTCAGCCACAGCAGCCGAATTGGCTCCAAAGACTGTTGTGGCGATTCTTGTAACAAAGCATTTTGGCGAATGTCGCGTAGTCGACCCGGGAAGCGTCGCCTTGCAAATTGTGTCGTTCCGGAGTGTTCGCTTTCGTCACGATGAAACTCCAGAGTTGCCCTGTCGGTAACCAATGAAATTACCGCTGGTTCGACCCGCCGGGAATGCTATCTCCACAACCACAGTTCGCACATGTCCCGAATCGCAAAGCACCATTGCGCGCCGTAGGACGATAAAGGCCCACGCCACGGACGCCGCATTCGTGTCGCTTGAACGCCAACACTTAGTGAATCGCTTCACGCCGACCCTTTCCGGCTTGGACCCGAGATGCGGTCCCAAGCATGCCGTCATCGACGAATGGGTTGACACGCCTCCACCGGCATCCTAATATACAACAATGCTGTACGCATTCACTATTGTTGAATACACAGCACAGCGCCTGGCAGGAGACATCGAAGTTTCAGGATCGCCATCATTTATTAAGGATTACTTTCAATGGACAGCATCTATTTTGAACGTCGTCAGAACGTAGGCCATATCGTATTGGCCAATCCTCCCTCGAATCTCATCGCGGCTGATTTCGCCGACTGCCTTGAGAGGGCCGTCCGGGAAGCCAGCAAGGCCGATATCCGGTCGCTCCTGATCCGTGCACAGGGGCCCGACTTCAGCAAGGGCGGCGACGTCCTCGATTTCATCGACAAAGGTTTCGATGATTGGCGGACGTTCATATCGCAGATTCACCACACCTATCGGTCAATCGAATCCCTCCAGATTCCAACGATTGCCGCAGTGCGCGGTGCGGCATTCGGCGGCGCATTCGAGCTGGCTCTCGCTTGCGACTTCATTGTCGCCGCAGAGAACGCCACCTTCCGGTGTATTGAAGCGTCCGTTGGCTCGGCACCTGTCGCGGGCGGCGTGCAACGCCTGGCGGAACGAGTGGGCCGTGCGTATGCGGCGCGCTACGCGATGCTAAGCGAACCCATGTCCGGCGCGACCGCCGGTCAGCTCGGCGTTGCCGCCTTCGTCGTCGGCGAAGATCAGGTCGAGAACGTCGCCGAGGATCTCGCCATCAAACTTGCCAACGGCCCTACGCGCTCGTATGGCGCCATTCGCGCCCTCCTCAAGGCATGGTCAGGCGGCGGCGTGCCCGGTGCCGACGCGCTGGTCCTCGATCTCACCATGGGGCTGCACATGACGGAAGACGCCAGGAAAGGGCGAACTGCACGTGCAGAAGCCGTCGCGCGCGGCGAAGAACCGGCTCCGGTCGTTTTTCTCGGCAAATGAGCCATCAGACAGGCCCATGGCGCGGAAGACCGGCTTGCAGCTGCGCAAGGTCCCCAAGTAGATCCGCTTTGTCGACTCGTTTCCCACCACCGTGACGGGAAAAATCCAGAAGTACCAGATACGGAAAATCATGACCGACGAGCTTGGACTGAAAGAACAACACACAGCGTGACGCTCCTCGGCGATGAGATCACATCAATCCCGTTGTCACACTTTACCGGAGTGCTGCCATGGCAGAAGTCGATATACAAACCGTCTATTTCGTCGCGAAGGATATTGGCCGGCTGGAAAATTTCTATGGTTCGGCGCTGGGGATGCCTGTCCAGTTCCGCGACGAGAACAAGTGGACTCAATTCCGCCTGCAGCGCAGCGCATTCGCACTGTGCTCGGTAGAAGAAGCGGCACAAGGAGCCGTCGGGGCCGTCCCCGTCTTCCAGGTCGCCGGGGAGGCCCAGGACGAGGTTCGGCAGAAAATCCTGTCCGCCGGCGGCCAGTTACTCGCAGAGCGCGACATGGGTACGCACGGCATTGTTGCCACCTACAAGGATCCGGAAGAAAACATCTTTCAGGTATTCAGCAAATCTCCGGCGCACTAAGTCGCGCCAAGTCAGAAGACCACTCAATTCGCACCTTACTGGAAAATCGATGAAATTCGGTATATTTGACCAAAACGATCGCAATGGACTGCCTATTCATAAGCAGTACGAAGATAGAATGGAAATTATCGAGTTTTACGACAGGCTCGGCTTCCATTGTTATCACATGTCGGAACACCATGCGACCACGCTGAGCGCTTGCCCGTCGCAAAGCGTGTTTCTTGCCGCTGCCGCGCAGCGCACCAGGACACTGCGCCTGTCTCCGCTGGTCTACATTCTCCCGATCCACCACCCCGTGCGTCTTGCCGAAGAAATCTGCATGCTCGACAATCTGAGCGGCGGCCGCCTGGAGTATGGCGTGGGGCGAGGCGCCTCGCCCCACGAAATCGCGGCGCTCGGTATCGATCCGGCCACGGCTCAGGCCAGATACATCGAGTCGTATGAAATCATCAAGCGGTATCTCAGTTCGGATACCCTCGACTATCAGGGGACGTTCTGGCAATTCAACGACATGCCGGTCGAACTCAAGCCGCTGCAGACGCCCCCTCCGACCTGGTACGCGCTGGCGTCGCCGGAGTCGACGGTATGGCCAGCCCAGGAGAAGATGAACATCGTGTGCGGCGGCCCGGTCCAACGCGTCAGAGCCATCACCGAGCGATATCGCGAAGAATTCTCCAAACGGCATCCGTCCGCCGCTGAGCCGCTCATCGGCGTGAATCGCTATATTGTTGTCGCGGAAACGGACCAGGAGGCCATGAAAATTGCCTCGCGGGCATGGTCAGTCTTCTATCCGAACTTTTACAAGCTCTGGAAAAAGCACGGGACGGAACCGGTCAACCAGAAGCTTCCGCCGACCATCGCAACGCTCGTGGAATCGGGCCTCGCCGTAGTGGGCCGCCCGGAAACCGTTCGTGAAAAACTGCTGGAGCAGGCGCACGATGGGGACTTCAACTACCTCATCGGAACGTTCATGTTCGGCGACATGTCCGTCGCCGAAGCCAAGACATCTATTGGGCTTTTTCACGAGTCCGTCATGCCCGCGTTCAGCGAGTTGCAAAAGGTTCCATCATGAATGGCAGCACTCTGGTAGACCACGAACGTCCTCCAATCAGGACGTTCGACAAACGCCAGTTGAGAGACGTATTAGGGTCCTTTGTCACCGGTGTCACCGTGGTCACCACCCGCGATGCCGAGGGAGGCATGCACGGCCTCACCGCAAATTCGTTTTCCTCAGTTTCTTTGGATCCACCCCTCGTTTTATGGAGCCAGGCGACCTCCGCGGGAAGCCATTCTGCGTTCAAGGATGCCGAACGATTCACCATCAACATCCTGGCAGAGCACCAATACGACCTCGCCAATCACTTTGCGACCCGCTCGCCGGACAAATTCTCCGGCATCGACTATGACCTTGGGGTCGACGGGCTGCCGCTACTGCGCAATTGCAGCGCATGGCTGGAGTGCAAGGTGGTCTCCCGCTTTCCAGGCGGAGACCATGTGATTTTTGTCGGATCGGTGGATTGCATTCGCCAGAGCACGCGGCGGCCACTGGTATTCGGCGGCGGGCAGTATCTGGTCGCCGACCCGCACGACCTCGGCCGCGCACCGGTCGGAACGGAGGGTGCGATGAAATCGCAGCCGCATGCTGTCCGGCTGGCCAGCCGCGCCATGTTGCGGCTCGCGCATACACTGGACAAGACGCTTGCGCTGGTAGCGTGGGGCAATCACGGTCCCACGGTGATCGCGTGGCAAGCCGCGACCACGCCCGTGGTCGCCGATCTGCCGCTGGGACTTGTGCTACCGGTGACGACTTCCGCTTCGGGCCTGGCTCTCGCGGCGTTTCTTCCGCCTGAAGCGGTCGATCGATTCGTGACGGCGGAGCTGCGTGATAACGGACGACAAGCGTCTGGCGAACTGACCCTCACCGCGGAATCATTCGCCAGCGTACTTGAATCCGTCAGGGCTTCGCATGTCGCGACAAGGCGCCCCGGGCCGTTTTATGACGACCGGGTGCTCGCCAACGCCATCAGCGTGCCCATTCTTTCCCCGAGCGGACTGGCCGTGCTGGCACTGACGGCGATCGGCCCAGCAGAGCATTTCGATGCCGCGGCTGACAGCCCTTGTGCAGAAGCCCTCAGGGACGCCGCACACGAGATCTCCGCTGCATTGGGAGACGCGTGAATTGGCATTTGCCCAAGTTAAAGCGACCAATATATCGGCCAAACTCCCATCATGACTGAAACAGATAGCCAACTACTTGAATCCTCGCTGCCCGCCATCGAACAGGCAGCATTGAATCTCCCGACACTTGGCGACAAACGGGTCATCACGTATCGGGTTGCCGGCGACGAGCGCGCGCCCGCCATCGTGCTGCTGCATGGCATTGGTTCGAGCTCGGCGGGATATCGCGCGCAGCTCGCCGCACTGTGCAGGCACCATCGGGTGATTGCCTGGGATGCACCCGGCTATGGACAAAGCAGCCCCTTTGCGATCGGCACGCCGGCCGCCACGGATTATGCGGATGCGCTCATGGCCCTGCTGTCCGCGCTCGGCATTGCGCGTGCGACCGTCGTAGGCAGTTCATGGGGGAGTGTCATCGCTGCAACGTTTGCGGCGCGGTACCCGTCGGCTACACGCGCTCTCGTATTGAGCGCGCCCAATGTTGCACGAGGACATCTATCCGGTGCGGAGCGCGACCAGGCGCGAGAAGTCCTGATGCGAAGCGCAGCGGCACAATCGCCCGAGGCGCGCGCCGCTGTGGTCAACGCGCTGGTCGCTCCGAACGCCGGTCCCCTGGTTCGCGCGGTCGTATCACGGCTGAGAGACGCGGTGACCGCCACAGGCTGGGAACACGCCGTGGATATGCTTTTCTCCACATATACGCCATCCGTCGTTGCTTCGATCCAGGCGCCGCTCTCCGTCATTATCGGCAACCTGGACCGCGTCGCTCCCATCGACGACCATGCCCGGCCGATTCACGAGGCTGCTCACGATTCGACACTCCACGTACTCGATGCAATCGGCCACATGCCGAAGCTCGAAGCGCCGGGGGCATTCAATTCCATCGTGTTGGCAGCTGCCGCAGCCGGGACAGACTGATGGAAGGATGAATGCAATGAGGAGGCTGCGGCGCAGGCCGCTGCCCTCGCTTCAGGGCCTGTTCACGCTAATAACAGGCCCTAATGTGTCCATTGCTTGTCGCTCGCCGGGACAGATGGCGCGCATCGGTATCGCGCGCCCGGCTTCTACCCAATTTTGCTGGGGACCTTTCCGCCCAGTGCAACCGTAGCTCGAACCGCGCTATCGAGTAGCGCTTTTATCTGCTTACCTTCAATTTCCGTGTCCAGTGTTGCGGGCGATCCGATGAGACTGATGGCAAATCGAAGATATCCGTCCCTGTCCCAGATCGGGGCCGCGACAGACACGTAACCCATGTCCCCGCGATGGACCGTTGTGAAGCCACAGGTACGCAATTCAGTGATCGCTTCTCCCCGCAAGGAAGCCGGACTCCATTCCTGTTCCGCAGACAGTTCGCGGCTGATGAGATCGTCGGTGCGCCCGGGCTGAAGGCAGGCAATGAACAGCTTTCCCGCCGCCGTCGTGACCAGCGGAATCAGACCGGTTCTCAACTCGAGAATACTGCGCGTCTGCCCCTCCTGCTTAAAGAGACTAACCGGGCCATCCTCGGTCCATGCGGTCACGGCCGCGCCACTCAGTGTTGCTTCCCGCAAGGCGATCACCTCCCGGCGAACGATATCGAATCCGTCCAGCTGGTTAATCGCGCTCATACCCAAAGCAAGCGACGCCGGCCCGAGCTTGTAGCACCCTGGCTTTTCGTCCGTCGACGCAAGCCCGGTTCGCACCAGACTAATCATGTAGTTGCTCGTCGCGCTCGGCGACAGTTCGGACAAGGCAGCAATCTCCTTGAGCGGGAGTGCTCGCTCACTCGTCTGCAACGCGGAGAGGATTCGGAACGCAATCTCGACAGACTGAATGCCGCGCCTCGCAGTCACATTGGTCATTTTTCGGCCATATGGAAGTCACAAAAAATCACCGCCCCGGGTTTCTATGGACGGTCGCCATGTTGACACGTCTAGGGGTGACCCCAATAGTGTTCAACATAAATTATCTCATTCATTATTGTTGAATTCAACACCGGCAAGCTGCGACGATCAGGGACAAGCGATCTGCTGGAATAAACGTCTGAATTTTTCAGCCTCTCATTTCATCAGTAGTACACTTTTTTGCCATTCCTTTTATTCAAATAACTTCTTCGGAAGAGTAACAACCGGGTCGAAGACAAGGCATGGCAATTTTTGGACGTACGGTGGCAGGCGCGATCGTTGCAATCCGCGATTACGCATGCATCACAGATGGTCAGCGAAATTACGGCAGCCTCTGTCGAGCAGAGTCATGGCCTGGAACAGGTCAATCAGGCAGTCATTCAGATGGACAAGATCGCGCAAGCTAACGCGGCGCTGATCGAACAGGCTACGTCTGCTACTCAACTACTTGAGGAACAGGCAAACACGCTTAAAACGACCGTGTCTTCGTTCAAGCTTTTTGATGCGAACGAGCAGATGCTCGAAGCAAGGTCCTGACTTCACTGGAAAGACGTATCGCCGGGAAGTTGCCTTCATCGACGGTCGCAACCAATGGGTGCAATTGATCTAAAGAAATCCTGCCTGATGTGGGATAGCACCGGCGCTTGACTACCTGGACTCTGCCGCGATACCGGAAACGCGGCAGCGCGATCAATCATCATTTCCAGTTCCGCAAGCGCGCTAGCCGAAGTCCCCTCTCCGCGCTCGCAGACCGTCACCATGAAGGCCGAGTTCGCGGCGTTCAGGCGCTTTCCTTCCCGGTCGCCCTCAGCGCCGCCAGCCGCGGGAACAGCTTCAGCGCATTATCGGCCAGGACCGCCCGGCTTTCGTCGCTGTTCAGCCCCGCGCCTGTCTCGACCTCATGGCGGCAAGCGACGGCTAGATCTCGGCGAAGATACGGATAGTCGGAGCCGAAAAGCACCTGGTCCATGCCGACTACAGAACGAAGCATCTGCAGGACAGCTGGCTGCCACGACACCGCCGTGTCCCAATAGAGCCTGCGAAGCGTGTCCGCAGCGGTCCCGCGCTCTTCACCACCGGGGATCACACTCATCTCGTCGACGACTGAAAAACGTGCTGCCAGATAGGGAATCGTGCCGCCGGCGTGAGAAATAATGTACTTCACGTTCGGGGTGCGTGCGAAGGTATTGCCATAGTGGAGTTGCGCCACCGCTCGCGTCGTGTCAGCAGTGAAATCGATCAGCGTATCCGGCAGTCCAAGGCTGCGGGCGGCGGCGTCTGGGGACGACGTTGGGTGCACGAAGACGACAGCGCCGCGCCTTTCCAACTCGTCGAACAGCGGACGGAATCGCGTATCGCCGAGATAAATGCCGCGCGCATTGGAAAAAAGGACGACACCATCCAGCTTAAGAACGTCCAGAGCATATTCCAACTCGCGCAACGCACCGTCGACATCGGGCAACGGCAGTGCCGCGTATCCGCCGAAGCGGTCGGGACGCTCCTGGATCAACTCTGCCGACAGTTCGTTCACGCGGCGGGCAAGATCGCGGGCGGCGGCATCATCGCCCATATGGACGCCTGGCGTGCTGATGGATGTAATCGCAACGTCGATCCCGGCGTCATCCATGAACGATAGCGTGGACTCCTTCGACCAGGGCGCGGGCACGATGCCGCCGACGGGGCTGTGCGCGTCGTTCGTTGCGCGCCAGAAGACGTCGGGAAGGAAGTGGTGGTGAACGTCGATAGTGAGGGACATGGTCATATTCCTGCGTTAATGGACAGCCTTGATCAGTTCGGCGGCGCGGCCGCCAATCATGAAGGCCGGCGCATTGGTCCGACCCGAAATGATCGACGGCAGTTCAGAACTCGCTATCGGCGCCTATGCCGCGCAAGTGGCATAGGCCCGACCAGTCCCTGCGCAATACTATACATATGGAAAGTATAGAGTCAAGGTATGTCGTAACACAGGAATTAGCGACGCATGGTCAGAAGGCGCAGGGCCGCCGCCTCGGCGACCGGCCCAGGCCTACTGTGCAGCGGTATCGAGCGGCCACGCACCATTTAGAACAGGTGGCGAATACCCACCATCGCGCCGGTTTGATCCACGCCGGGCAACGGCGTCGAAGCGGGCGGGACCACACCACCGTCAATCGAGAACGCTGCGTTGCGCTGATTGAACACACGCCCTGCATTGACGTACACCGAGGTGGCCTTGGAGAAAAAGTACATCGCGCGCGCTGCGATCACGGAGCCCCCTGCGGCGTGGCCGCTCACGGTGATATGGCCGAACTGTGCGTCAAGAGCAATATCCGGAAGGGGAAGATAGGAGCCACCGACCCACCAGTAGTTGCTGGTCGCATCGAAAATGGCCGGCGTCTGCACGCCGTGATTGATCCGATGAAGGAATCCCGCGCCCAAGGTCGAGTTGCCAAACTTCACGTAGCCATCGATGACGGCGCGCGTATCGGTTTGCGAGCTATGCGGCAGGGGCGAGCCGGTGCCGCCCCCTCCATAGTTGCGATCGACGGCCGCCGCTACGCCCCATTTCCCCGCGTCATATTTCACCATGCCAGACATTGCCTTGCACGCTCGCCAGTCGGTCGGCGACTGGCCGGCGCACCCTCCGGCCGGCGCACTATCCACCGCGTCGCGTCCGAGCGAATATGTCACGGCCACGGTCAGGCCCGATGAGGTGAAGGTGTAGGCGATCGCATTGTCAACGCGCGGCTGGGTCAAGTAGGGGTCCAGATCGGCAGCGGCAAAGATATTCGGCGCCAGCGTGTCGCCCGTTAATACCGCCCAAAAGATTTGCGAATATTGACGGCCGAGGGTCAAGGTCCCCCACCGCCCGGAAAGCCCGACATAGGCCTGCCTGCCAAACAGACGCCCCCCTTGATTCAGCGTCCCCTGTGCTGGCGCAAAGCCCGACTCCAATACAAAAATCGCCTTCAGACCACCACCCAGATCCTCTTTGCCACGGAGACCCCACAGTGATGGCAGCGACGCCGTGAGAGAGGGCATGTGCACTGAACTGGATTTTTGAGGACCGACGTTTGTCACATATTCAACGCCGGTGTCGATGACCCCATATAGCGTGACAGAGCTCTGCGCATGCGATGCGCTCGACGCAAACGCCGCAAGAAACGAGAACGCCCACCCAAACACCTGGCGCCATGAATGGCCACCTCTGGCCCGATTCAACTGTGAACTCATTTGTCTGCCTCCAATTCTGGTTCAATTTAATAAGTTATACTGATCTCCGTAACTCACGCTCTGCCCGGACGTATAGGCGAGGCCTTCGTCATCGGTTAGGTACAAGGTCACGCGGTGCTTCCGGGTGAAGCACCCAACAAGGCGACGGCACACCTGCGCCGTCGCGCGTCGGGCCTGCAACGTAGGGCCGATCGAATATCGATTCGATTCAGCCCGGCTCGATCAGCGGCGGCTGATCGAATCCGATGCGCGGTTCATGTTGCTAAGGCCGGTCACCTTCGCGCGCAGAGCCACATATGGGGAAGTCGCGCGCCCGGCCAGGCAGTGGGAAGATAGGCACGCAGATCGTGCTGCGGGCCGCCCGGCACGTTGTCAATAATGGGTGAGTCCACATAGCGATAGCCCAGCTCTGCGCCGATCATTTCATTCGACTTGCGCTGCTCCACGTTCGCCACTTCGGCAAGGTGAGCGCGAGCAGCCGCCCCAGAGGGCGTATCGTCTCCGATCTCCGGGCGCACCTCGGCCAACCAGGCGCGGTATCCCAGCGACGCGTCAAGGTCGATCGCAAGCGTCAGTCCTACCGGTCCGGCTCCGACAATGATGACTTGAGTATCCAAACCCGATCTCCTGTTTCTATTTCTTGTCTACCAGACGCAGCTTCAAGGCTGTGTCATATTCAACTCGCCCCCGATCGGGGGCGAGCACACATCAGACGAGACTTTCGAGAACTTTGGCCGGCACCATAGGCAGATCGCGCATGCGGGCACCGCTTGCATGGGCCACCGCGTTCGCTAGCGCGGCGGCCGTCGGGCCGAGCGAACATTCGCCTGCGCCCAGGGAAGCCGCATCCGGAATGTCCAGCAGCACCACGTCGATCGGGGGCACCTCGGCGAAGCTCAGGATTGGGTAGTCCTGCCAACCACGCGTAGTGATTTCGGTGTGATTGAACATGACGCGCTCCTTGAGCGCCCAGCTCAATGCCTGGACGATGCCACCCTCGATCTGATTCTTCACACCGTCAGGATTGATCACGCGACCCACGTCGATCGCCGCATTTACCTTTGTCACACTGACCAATCCCGTGGAGCGGTCAACGTGCACCTCGACGACGATCGCCGCGTACGCCCCAATGTTTTTGTAACGGGCATACGCGAAGCCGCGCCCGCGCTGCCCGTCGCCCTTCAACCCGGCCTGCCATCCGGACTGGCCTGCCGCCTCCCGCACCACGGCAATCGCACGCGGATCACTGAGGTGCGCGAGGCGAAACGCGACCGGATCGGCATTTGCCGCGAGCGCCAACTCGTCCATGAACGACTCGATCGCAAATACGTTTCCGTAAGCGCCCAACGTGCGGAGCGAACTCGTGCGAATCGGCGAGTCCAGCAGCAGATGGTTCGTCACTCGCTTGCGCGCCAGATCGTAGAGCGGCACTGCATTGCGGTCGCCATTGCCGTATGGCTGTGGAATCGGTACGGGCGCCGACGGCTGAAAGGGCTTGGCGAGGTGCCACGCGGCCAGCAGATTCACCCCACCGGGTTGGCCCGGCCGCATTGCGTGCGAATTGCTCCATACCTCATAGTTCCAGTCGACAATGCGGCCTTCCCTGGAAAGGCCTGCCTTGACCCGCATCACCATGGCTGGACTGATTGGCGCCCATGCGAATTCGTCATCGCGCATCCATTGAAGCTTGACCGGCCGCCCCGCCACCTCACGAGCAAGCAGCGCCGCGTCCAGCGCCACATCGTCAGCACCATTGTGGCCGTAGCAACCCGAACCCGGCACGTGCACCACGTCGACCGCGTTCATGGGCATTTCAAGCACCGTAGCGAGATTGCCGCGCAGCGGAAACGCGCCCTGCGTATGAGACCAGACGGTCATGTGCCCGTCCTTGAGCAGCGCAACGGAACACGACGGCCCAATTGACGCGTGGGAAAGGTAGGGGCGAGAGTAAGTAGCGTCCAGTTGCGTCGCGCTATCGGGCGCGGGCGTATTCTGTCCCGATTCGCCAACCACGGCATCTTCGCTTCGCCAGCGTTGCAATGCCGGCTGGAGATGGTCCACGTCCGGCAACGCGACATAATCCGCACTCCACTGCGCCGCCTCCTGCAACGCACGGCGCGCGGCTATCGCCTGCTCTTCGCGCTCGGCGACAACACCGAGGAAGTTGCCATTGCGAACAATGGCAACTACACCCGCGAGCGCCCTGACCGATGCATCGTCGAGCGAAACCAGCTGCGCGCCATACCTCGGAGGCCGCACGACGCGGCCGAAAAGCATGCCCGGCAGACGCATATCCTGAACGAATGCCGCACCACCGGTGAACTTTGCCGGCAAGTCTATGCGCGGCACTGACTTGCCGACCAGCTTGTATTCCGACGGACGCTTCGGCGTGGCGTCCGCGGTCACCTCGCGCGCGAGAAGCTCGCGTTCGTCCCTCACGATCTCCGCGTAGGTCATGCGGCGGCCGTCGGCGGTCAGAATCACCCCGTTCTCGACGCGAAGATCTGCCGCCGAAGCGTTGAATCGCTGGCCTGCCACGCCAAGCAGGACCGCCCTCGCCTGGGCCGCGGCAGCGCGCAACGCCGCCCCGCCTTGCTCGACCGACTGGCTGCCGAAGGTATAGGTCTCGTTCGGGCTGCGAGCCGTATCCGCGGAAATCATGCGCACCCTAGCCAAATCCACATCGAGTTCGTCCGCGGCGATCTGTAAGAGCGCGGTGAGAATACCCTGCCCCAGCTCAGCCTTTCCCGTGAAGATCGTGACCGTGCCCTGGTCGTCGACTCGAATCCAACCGTCAAGCCTGCGATTGGCGCGAAGATCAACCGGGAGCCCCGGTTCGGCCCGCGCAAACTCTGAAAATGGCGCCAGCGAGAACGTCGCAACCACCGCCCCGGCCAGCTTGCCGAACGCGCGTCGAGAAAGTCTTAAGGTGTTCATCCGCGCAACTCCGCCGCTGCGCGCTGAATCGCACGGACGATTCGGTTGTGCGCGCCACACCGGCATTTCTGGCCGGCCAACTCGCGCCGTATGGCCGCCGGGTCCGGATCGGGGATTCGTTCCAGCAGCGCTTTTGCGGCCATCAGCATCCCGCTCGAGCAATAGCCGCACTGTGCGGCCTGCTCAGCGAGGAAGGCCCTCTGTAACGCATGAAGCCGTTCGCCATGGCCCAGGCCTTCGACAGTAGTCACCTGAGCCGCGCCTACCGCACCGACCGGAAAAACACATGAGGGCGTCGCATCGTTGCCGACCATGACCGTGCATGCACCACACTGCGCCTCGCCGCAACCGAACTTTGGACCGTTCAACTGGAGATCGTTGCGCAGCACGTAGAGCAGTGGGGTATTAGCTGCCACCGTCAGAAAGTGTCGCTTGCCATTCACCGCGATCGAAATGCCCATGTCATCTCCCTTGAATTCTCATCCCTGATGCATTTTTTGTGGATCAAAAACCCGACGCCGAAACTTTTATCGCGAATACTATTTTTATATTGGCAATACTAATTTAATGATCGAGATATTCTCGCAAGTTCGAGCTTGCCCCGCTAACACTCGACGCAATCGATCCGATTTCGCGCCGAAACACGGCTGAGGAAAACAAGCATCAGACACGATGCCAGTGCGGGCACCGCGGCCGCGACAAACAGCGCGGTGTTCGACCACTGCAGTTTGATCAATTGCCCGGCAACTACAGGACCGATAATTGAACCCGCCCGGCCAATTCCCAGACTCCAGCCCACCCCGGTGGCCCGCAGCGAGGTTGGATAGAGCGTCGCGGTCAACGCGTTGACCGCCGGCTGCCCGCCTACAATGCAGATGCCGCTTATCAGCACGACGGCATAGCGCAATCCTGTTGAGAGATCAGGCAGACCGACGGATGCAACCGAAAACGTCGCCACCAGAAAGCTGAGCGCCAGAACACGATAGAAACCGAAGCGGTCCATCAATGGGCCCAACAGCAGCGCACCCGCAGTACCGCCGATCTGCAATGAGGTACCGATGAGCACAGCCGTCGACACCTCGTGGCCAACTCGCAAGGAAAGCATCGGAAGCCAGTTCGACAGGAAAAAGAGATCAAGCAGGTTCGCGAAGTTGATACCCCAGAGCAACAGCGTCATCGTGCCGCGGCCATGGCGAAAGAGCTCGCCAACTGAGGTTTTCGCTTGCGGCTGCCCGTGAACGGCAAAGCGGGTCGCCGGACCGACCTGGACGTTCGGCGCGATTCGCGCGAGCCACCGAGCAACCCTTTCCGGGCTGCGCTGCCTGATCACCAGCAACTGGAGCGATTCTGGCAGATACCTGGCCATCGCGACGGCAATGACCAGCGGTAATATGCCCCCAACGAGGAACACCGACCTCCAGCCCATCGACGGGAGCAGGGTCGCGCAGAGGATCCCTCCAGCGATTGCCCCACCCGTGAAGCCACACGAGACCCATGTCATCAGCGACGCCCGATGTTTCTGCGGACTGTACTCGCTGACCAGCGCGATAGCGTTACCCATCACGCCACCGATACCGAAACCGGTCAAGAAACGAATGACAAGAAACTCCGGCACACTCTGAACCAGGGTGGTACCGAGCATGCATAGGCCATAGAAGACGGTCGCGCCGATCAGCACCGGCCGGCGCCCCGCGCGATCGGCCATGGCGCCGAGAACGATCGAGCCCACGAGCATCCCCAGCAAGCCGGCGCCGAAAATGGGGCCGAGCTCGGCCGCGCTGATGCCCCACGCCCGGACAATCGCAGGTGCGACAAAACCCATTGTCTGCACGTCGAACCCATCCATCACCACCGAACACCCGATCATTACCATGATCCATTTCTGAAAGGTGCTCAACGGCTGGCCATCGATCAGCGCGCCAATGTCGACGATCGAAGCAGGCGCCTCTTCCACTCGCTGCGCAGTATCAGGAGTCACTATTCACCTCGCTCCGTTTGAGCATGAAATCATCTGCCAATGGGTCATTTCTGTCTTCTCAACATTGCCGCCGGGTGACGCGAATCCTTGCCCGTATCCGGCGAGCCCGGCACAGCACCTTGCTAGAACGGATAAGCCGGAAGATCATCGCGGCTTGTCACCCACTGCCATTCCGTGAACTGGTCCGCGTTGGTCAGGGTGCTGTAGTTATGCCCGTTGCCGGACAAACCCAGACCGCCCATCGGGCCAAACACCTCGTGATTGACCGTCTGGTCATTGATATGGACGATGCCGGCGTGCAGTCGGTCCGCGATCCGCTGGGCTCGCCGCAAATCGGAGGAAGCCACTGCCGCAACCAGGCCATACCGGGTCTGATTGGCGAGCGTTACCGCTTCGTCATCGTTCTTGAACACGGTCACTGCGGCGACGGGACCGAAGATCTCTTCCTCGAACGCAGGCATTCCCGGCGAGACGTCCACCATGACGGTCGGTTTAAAGAACAGCCCGTCGCGGGACCCACCGGCGAGAATCTTCGCACCTTGGCCTACAGAGTCCGCTACGATGCGATCGACGTTTGCGGCCTGCCGTTCATTGATGATGGGGCCCAGGTGAACATTGTCCTTGAAGGGATCTCCCACCGTCAGCGCCCTGGCTCGCCTGACGAGGCTTTCAATGTAGGCGTCGGCAATGCTTTCGTGAACCAGATGCCGGCCCACGGCCATGCAGATTTGACCCTGATGCAAAAACGATCCCCATGCCCCGGCGCTCGCCGCGGCTTCGACATCGACGTCGCTAAGTACGACGTAGGGATTCTTGCCACCGAGTTCGAGGTTCGCTCGCTTGAGCAGGCCGCCCGCTACTGCGCCGATCGCTTGCCCAACCCGCGTGGATCCCGTGAAGCTGATCATGTTGACAAACGGATCCCGCACCAGGGCGTCACCCGTTTCCGCGCCACCGGGAAGGACATGCAACAGCCCCTCGGGCAGCCCCGCAGCCTCGAACAGCCGCGCATACAGGACGCCGCCGCTGACCGGCGATTGAGGATCGGGCTTGAGCAGCACGGCGTTGCCAGTTGCGAGCGCAGGCGCGATGGCTCGTGCGGCCAGGATGAAGGGGGAATTCCACGGCGTAATGACGCCGACCACGCCCAGGGGAATCCGGCGCGCAACGCTATGCCGCCCCTTCACGTCGCTGCTCGTAATCACGCCCGATGGCCGGCTGCCCAACGCGGCACCTTCGAGGATCTCCCGAATCGCCATCTGTACCTCCATCTGCCCCTTCTGCCGTATCGACCCGGTCTCGCGGACAATCTGAAGTGCAATCTCGTCACGATGAACATGCAGCAAACGAACGACCTCACGCAGAATATCCCCACGCTGAGGACCTGGTCTCGCGGCCCAGGCAGACTGCGCCTCTTTCGCGATAGCGGCGGCGGCGGACACGTCGGCGGCGGACGCACAGCCGATCGATCCCATTTCCGCGCCGGTAGCCTTCTCGGTCACCGGGATCGTACCCGCGCCGCCAGGTTTCCATCCGCCACTATAGATTTTGTTATGCCACACGTTTGCTGGCGCCAATTCTGTCACCGACATCCTGTTTCTCCTGTTTCCCGAATCATTCAAGACCGAACAGACGCCGTGCGTTTTCCCGTCCAATCTTCACGCGATCGGTTTCGCTGATCGAGCACGTGTCGAACCACTGTGACGCCTCGTCATGCGTTTCGAACGGGTAGTCGACCGAATACATGATCCGGTCACTGCCAACCTCCAGCATCGCGGACTGAAGCGTCTGCGTTCTGAAATTCCCGCTCGTCGTGAGGTAGACGTTCTCCTGGAGATATTCGCCCACGCTGCGCTTGCACGGCAGCCCTCGTGGCGCCTTTTTGAGAATGTGGTCGATGCGCCAGACGTTGTACGGAATGCCCTCGCCGAGATGGCCAAGAATCATCTGCAACCCGGGATTGCGGTCGAACAGACCGGACGTCATCAGTCTCAGCGCGTGAATACTCGTTTCCACCGCGAACGCCCAGGTCGCCGCGGTCAGCCACGGAAAACCGTCGTAAATCGGTTCACGCGATGGCAGCGGATCCCGCGGATGCATATAGAAAGGCTTGCCGAGGCCCGCTGCGCTCGCCCAGAAATCGGCGAACTGCGGAGCGTCGTAGTACACGACATTTTCCGCATCGCCCACCTGGGAAAAGCCATTCACCATGAAGCCATGGAAACCGAGATCCTTTACGCTGCGCTCGAGTTCACGTGCCGCTGCTTCGGGGTCCTGCATTGGCAACGCGGCGAATCCGCCCAGGCGAGACGGATGACGGGCAACGTGTTCAGCGAGGACATCATTGGCCCGCCTCGCGACTTCAATCGCCTGTTTGGCGTCCGGGATACCCTGGATGCCGGGTGAGTTGAGCGACAGGATCGAATACTCCGTTCCGCCCTGCTCCATGCGCTCGAGTCGCTGCTGCTCAATGTCCATCAGATTGGACTTCAGCATTTCCCAAACAGCACCAGGCGCATAAATTTTCGACTGCTCAATGGTGAGGTCTATCGCAAAGTGCTCTTCAAGCGCAATCTTGTTTCTCATTGATCTGCTCCAATTCAACGCGTCGCAACCTCATCTGTGAAAAGGACGATGAGGGGCATCACATGGGTTTGTCCCGCCCGGCGAGATATTTGATTTTTCAACTATATGTGCCGAACTTTACTTGATTTTTCAAGTACGTATACCCCATGTAAACCCTGGGCCAGTTCGCCTCTTTCCAGAATCGTCAACTGTCTCGAGAGTCGAGAACCGGTGAGACGCGAGCGGAGCTCGACTGGCAGACGGTCGATCGGGGTTGTCCCGGCGGTAAAGGGAGAAGGATTTGCGCCCCCCATCGTTGCGGCCACGAAACGCCATGAGTCGGTGGCCCCTTCAGGTTTCACCGCAGGAGATGGTCGGACGCTTCGCTCGATGGTGCTCAAGTTGTGCGAGAACGCTGGCGCTATCGCACCGCACAGGTTAAGTCGGGTGACGTATTATTTGATTATTCAATTACTGGGGCGCAAGGTATAATTGAATTATCAAACATATTGGCTCACGTAAACCCTCAATCCCGGCGACGATCGTGAACACTCCAAAGCGACCAGAAGAACTGGAAAAGGCGATTCCCTTCCTGATGGCACGTGCCACCAGCCGAATGGGAAACGCGTTCTCGAAGGCACTTAAACCGTTTGGCCTGAACCTCAGCGAGTGGCGAGTCTGTGCCTCGCTTCTGTATGTTCCGGGTCAGACTTTGTCTGAACTGTCTGTCCATGCATCATCGGATATTTCGGCGCTCTCCAGAATCATCGATCGTCTCGAGGGGCAGGAGTTGGTGCGACGGGAGAGGAGTGAGACAGATGGACGGTCGATCAGGGTCGTTCTAACGGAAAGGGGAGAAGAGCTTGCTCTGCGCATCGTCCCTGTCGCAAAGCGCCATGAGTCGGTGGTTCTCTCAGGCTTCGCCGCAGGCGACGTCAAGGTGTTGCGCTCCATGTTGCTCAGGTTGTACGAAAACTCAGGCGCGCTTGACGATCTGCCTTAACCTCGCTCCAGTGGTCGGTTTTTTTGCGCGGAGTCAACGGTTCCAGTTGACGCATCCCACGGCGGCCGCGACGACCTCGATTGGATTTGCCACGTTCGCTGGACCATTAGCGGGCCTGGTTTGTCTGCGAAGTGCGTGCGCTGAAGGCAATCTTCGGCACGGTGTTCCAGCGAGCTTCCAGATCCTGTTTCTTGACATGCTCGCTCAATGCATCCGCAAACACGCGAATTTTCGCAGGCTGGTTCCGCCGGCTCTGATATGCGAGGTTGATCGTCAGAGGCGGCAACTCCCAGTCGCTCAATAGCGGTATCAGCCGGCCTGCAACGATATCCTCATGCACGATGTACAGCGGCTGAATGACGATCCCCAGCCCGGCGCGCCCTGCGGCGCAAATGACCTGCCCTTCGTTTGACTCCAGCGCCGCACTGATCGGAATGTTGCGTCGTTCCCGGCCCCGCTTCAATTGCAACAGATGTGGGTTCGCCGCGTAGCTATAGACGAGCAAGTTATGCTGTGCGATGTCTTCGGGCGTCTCCGGCACGCCGTGCTGCGCCAGATAGGCAGGCGACGCGGCCAGCACGCGGCGCGTATGCGCGAGCCGCCGCACAGTAATGCCCGAGTCGCCCTCGTGCTCACGCGTGCGGATCGCGACATCGATGCCCGCCTCGATGAAATTCGGGTAACGGTTCGCCGCCGTTATCTGGACAACGAGTTCAGGGTAGCGTTGATTGAATTCCGGCAGCCACGGTGCGATGTGCAACATCGCGAACGATATCGAGCTTGTCACACGCAACACGCCCCTTGGCCTCTGGGCCATGTCGCTGACTGCGATATCCGCTTCGGCAAGGTCAGCAAGGATCGACACGCAGCGACGTTGATACTCGCGCCCTGCATCCGTTAGCCATAGTCGGCGCGTGGTCCGCTCGACGAGGCGCGCTCCCAACCGGTCTTCCAGCGCGCTCAACATGCGGCTCGCCGCGGCGTTTGAAATGCCAAGCCGCTCCGCCGCCTGGGACAGGCTGCCGAGGTCTGCCGTCAGCACGAAGAACTCCATTTGCGTGTAGCGATCCATGTGACGACTTTTCCGCTTACTGGAAATATGTTTTTACTATAGCTCATATTTCTCCTCGAAGAACGCCGTTACAGTAGGAAGAGACCCCATCCAAGGGCTGAGGTCAGCAACGTGGATTTCAAGGAAAGACCATGCGCAATATCAACGAAGACACCATCACCCAGGCGGTGCTCGCGGCGATGACCGGCTGTACCAACGACAGGCTGCGCACCGTGATGACGAGCCTTGTCCAGCATTTGCATTCGTTCGCAAGAGACGTGAAACTGACCGAGAATGAATGGCTGTACGCAATTAACTTTCTCACCGACGTTGGTCATATCACTGATCAAAAACGTCAGGAGTTCGTACTTCTGTCGGATACGCTCGGTTTGTCGATGCTGGTTACGACACAGAACAACCGCAAGCCGGCCGAATGCACGGAAGCAACCGTTCTTGGTCCCTTCTTTGTTTCAGGCGCCCCCGAATACGCGAACGGAGACGATATTTCCAACGGTGCGGCAGGCCTCCCCTGTTTTGTTACCGGCAGCGTTCGGGGTCTTTCGGGAGAACCTGTCGCCGGGGCAGCGATCGAAGTCTGGCAATCCGATGAAGACGGGTACTACGACGTGCAGTACGGGGACCCTCTGGAAGAAAAGGTAGAGTATCAAGCCCGTGGTCGTTTGCAGACGCTGCCTGACGGGCTCTTTCATTTCCGCTCGATTCTCGCCGAGGCCTATCCCATTCCGCACGACGGACCGGTTGGCAGAATGCTTGATGCGCTCGGACGCCATCCGTGGCGCCCGGCCCACCTGCACTTCTGGATCAAGGCGCCAGGGTACGAACCTTTGATTACACACGTGTTCCGGAATGGGGACAAGTATCTCGACTCGGACGCCGTGTTCGGCGTGCGCTCAACGTTGATCGTCGACTGGGTCGAGCATCCGCCGGGTATCGCACCGGACGGCACTGCGATGGAGACCCGGTTTTACACGCTCGACTATGACTTCGTTCTTAACCCTTCGGAGCAGGGAGCATGAGCGCGCATATCGATACGCAGCACGTGCCAGAGAACGGGCACACCGAAGAAGGGACCCACGATGTCAACATCTGAATTCGTCTATAACGGGCGCGCTACACGCGTCGTCTTTGGGAGCGGCTCACGCACCCACATCGAACGTGAATTGCACACGCTGCACGTACGGCGCGCTCTGGTTCTCTGTAGTCAGGAGCAGCGCACACTGGGTGTAGCGGTTGCCGACCAGTTAGGTTCGCTCGCAGCGGGTGTGTTTGATCGCGCTGCCATGCACGTGCCGGTTGAGCTGGTCACGGAAGTGCGCACGCTTGCCGCATCGCTGAATGCCGACTGCGTCATCGCCGTGGGCGGCGGCTCCGCAATTGGCCTCGCGAAGGGTCTTGCCCTTGAGACGAGCCTGCCCATTCTCGCCGTGCCGACCACCTACGCTGGCAGTGAAATGACGCCCATATTCGGGTTGACCGAATCAGGCCTGAAACGGACTGGCACTGATTTGCGCGTATTGCCCAAAACGGTAGTCTACGATCCAGACCTGACCCTGACCCTGCCAGTAAGCCTGTCAGTGACAAGCGGCATCAATGCAATCGCACACGCGGCAGAAGGTCTGTATTCGCGTGATGCAAATCCTCTTACCAGCCTGATGGCCGAAGAGGGCATCGCGGCGCTTGCGCGCAGCTTACCCAAAATCGTCGCACAGCCCAACGACCCATCTGCGCGCGCCGATGCGCTCTATGGCGCCTGGCTTTGCGGCACAGTGCTCGGAAGCGTCGGTATGGCGTTGCATCACAAGCTATGCCATACGCTCGGCGGCAGTTTCAATCTGCCGCACGCACCCACCCACACCATTGTGCTGCCACACGCATTGGCGTACAACGCCGACGCTGTGCCCGACGCGGTGCGACGGATCGCGCGGGCGATCGGACACGACAATGCCGCGCAAGGTCTATACGAACTCGCGCGCGCAAACGGTGCGCCCGTCGCACTGAAGGAAATCGGCATGCTCGAGGAACAACTCGACCAGGCCGCCGACATTGCGTGCAACAACGCTTACTGGAATCCGCGTCCGCTAGAACGCGGCGCGATTCGCGCATTGTTGCAGCGGGCATTCGACGGTAGCGCGCCAAATGATGGCTTGTAAAGCGAGTTCCGGTTTGCGTGTCACTCTATCAAAAGTGCATTTACAGCGCTCATACAAAGTACTGTCGACACAATCGATAATTATGGAGCAGACCCTGGTTTAAAATCGGTAGATTATTTAATTTTATGCTACTGTGACTCATTGATATTCGTTTCAAAATGTCGCAGCGTATTCGCAAATGGCGTCACGAGCACTCCCTGATGAAAGAATCGCCCGGGCGCGTCGCCCGGCGAAACTGAAGCGTACTGAGCAGCAACGTGCGCAGGAAACTCGTTCGGCCATTTTAAATGCGGCGCTTACCGAGTTTTCATCAAAGGGTTTCGAGGCCACGAGTATTCGCAGCATTGCAGAACGAATCGGGAAGCAGCATCCGCTCATTACCTATCACTTTCGTTCCAAAGAAATTCTGTGGCAGGCGGTGGCCGAATATGTATTCGAACGTGTCCAGCAAGAACGCGATGCAAGTCTACTCAGTTTTGGCCCAGCTAGTGCAGTCGATCGGCTCAAGCTGGCGTATAGGGCGCTGTTTCGCTTCACTGTAGACTTTCCCGAATTTCACCGCTTCGTCCTTCAGGAATCGCTAGGTTACAGCTCGCGGCTGCAATGGCTCGCGGATATCATCTTGAAACCACTGCTCGATTGGCTGCTGCCGCAAATCCGCGCGGTCCAGGAGGAGCACGCGGTACCCAACGTCGACCCGATTGTTTTCCACTACATGTTGATTAGTCTGACGTCGACCCTGTCGGGCTTCGCTCCGGAAATTTCGGTGACCAGTAATCTATCACCGTCCGATCCGGCGCTGGCTAAAGAATATTGGTGCACCGTGGAGCAGCTCGTGTTTGGCGCATCTGCATCACGTTAGGCGATCCCCGTTGGCACACCAGGTACCAAGCTCAGTTGCGTGCCTTGCGCGCTGTCAGTGCCTTACCCGCGCGCGCGCCATTCTCCCTGTCCATTTCCTGACTCACCCAATCGCCAATCGAAACGATGGCGTCCAGGTCAATTCCCGTTTCAATCCCGAGACCGTCCAGCAGGTAGAGCAGATCTTCTGTCGCAACATTGCCGGTGGCGCCTTTGGCATAGGGGCAACCGCCCAGTCCGCCAACGGATGCGTGGAACATCGACATTCCGACCTGAAGCGCGCCGACGATATTGGCCAATGCCTGCCCATAAGTGTCATGAAAGTGGCCGGCGAGACACTCCAATGGAAACTCTCTGGCAGCCGCCTCAACAACCCGCTGAACATGGTGTACCGTGCCCACCCCAATCGTATCGGCAATGTCGATTTCGTCACACCCCAGATCGCGAAAGCGCCTGACCATATCGACGACGGCATCAACGCTCACCGGCCCCTGATACGGACATCCGAAGGAGCATGAAACGCTGGCGCGCAATCGCAATCCCGCTGCTTTCGCCATACGTGCCACCGGGGAAAAGCGTTCGAGGGATTCCGTGACAGAACAATTGATGTTGCGCATCGAAAATGCTTCGCTCGCCGCCCCGAAAATGACGACCTCGTCGACCTTGCTCTCAAGCGCGGCCTCAAGCCCTCTCATGTTGGGTGTCAGTGCGGCATACGAGACGCCCGCTTCGCGATCGATCCCAGCCAGGACTGCCGCGCCGTCGGCCATTTGCGGAATCCATTTTGGCGACACGAAGGAAGCCGCTTCGATTCGTCGTACGCCGGCACCAACGAGCCGATTGACCAGTTCAATCTTGGTGTCGGTTGGTATGAACTTGCTTTCCGCCTGCAGACCGTCCCTGGGGCCGACCTCAACAACGCGTACGTGCCGTGGAAGACCACTAACCGTGCCGGCGCTCAAAGGCTCCTGTTGATTCATTTTGGACTCCATTTCGTGGCAAGGAGCAACACCCGCGACATGGGGCACGATTGCGACACCGCAGAAGCAGCTCCGTGAAAGAATGAGACCGCATGCCTGCCACTAGCAGGACCGACGGTGCTCGAATTGTGTATACGTCTCGCCGTGGATTGGTCATCACACGAATCCAGGCGAGACGCTCGCCTTCAGCATTTACCTCGAAAGCACCTGCGCCAATACCCGGCGAAGCTCCGCTGCCGGATCATTCGGCAACGTGAGGCTACGCCACGCCACATGATGGTCGGGGCGGGTCAATACGCAACCACTGTCGCTGATTTCGCGCACGCGAGCCCAGTCGCCAGTGTGGTCCGCATAGGGCTGCCGCGGACCAATAACGTGTACGTCGACCTTCAACCCCAGCTCCTCGCCAACTCTTGAGGCAGCTTCAACCCATGCTTCGCCTCCAAGCCCGGTGAACAGCACGAATCGCCCATGTCCCGCGAGGTCAAGCGTGGAGTGCGGCCGTCCACGGGAGTCGGAAATCCAGGCATGCGGCAGACGCGCACCGGGCCATGTCGTGGCGTGGTAATACAGCTCACGGTCACGCGTGAACGTCGGTTCGGCTTGCCCGTCGGTCACCGCAGCGCTCGATTGATAGCGCTGATTCATCTCCACGCCATGGGCGTCCAGTTCATATCGCTTGAACGCCAACGCTTCCCGAATGGCTTCCCGCTGCTTTTCCGCCGCCTCCGTGCTCGCGCTTCGAGCATGCATATTCGCTTGCAAGACTTCCGCGTCGTTCGATTTGTCGATGCCAAGCGCGCTATAGAGCGGGGCGAATTCGGCAATCGATTGGTTCGCGCGGGTGACGACCTGCCTGGCGATCGGCGCACGCTCAGCCGTATAGGTATCCAGAAGCGCTTCGCCTGCGTGACCCTTGATGACTGCTGCAAGCTTCCACGCGAGGTTAAATGCGTCCTGAATCGATGTGTTGGAGCCCAATCCGCCGGAAGGTGGGTGTCGGTGAGTCGCATCGCCCATGCAGAACACTCTCCCCGCCTGCATGCGGGTTGCGTACATGTTGTTCACTGTCCAGGTATTCGCGCCCAACAGTTCGATTTCGAGATCCGGCTTGCCCACCAGTTGGCGTGCGATCGTGGTGGCCTTTGCCTCGTCCACAACCGGAGCAGGCTCATTGATGTCATAACCCCAAACAATCAACCACTCGTGCCAAGGCCGAACCATCCGGATCAGGCCCATTCCGATACCGCCCACTTCCGCGCCCGGTTGCATGATCGGGTACAACACTGCAGGGCGGTGCGCAACGAATTCAGACAGGTCCGCGCGGAACCAGATGTTCATCGACCCCCGCACACCCATCTGCCCTTCGAAAGGCAGAGCCGCGTCCTTTGCGACCTTGGAATTTCCTCCGTCTGCGCCGATCAGGTATTTTGATCTGACCGTGAATTCCTCCCCCGACAAGCGATCGCGACACAGCGTGATCACACCGTCTCCGGTCTGCGTATGACTCAGATATTCCGTGCTCATCCGCGCCTCAGTACCGCGTGCGCAGGCCGTCTTGAACAGCAGCGGCTCCATGAACGTCTGCGGCAAATCGTTCATCTTTGTCGGACTCGACAATTGACGTTCCGCTCGTGACAGCGGATGCAGTCCCCAACTGGGCACCCTGCCAATCTCCTCACCGGTCAGACTTTCGCAGAAAACCGTCCCGCCCATCAGATCCTGATCGGTCGCGTGCAGGTAAGCCTCCTGCTCCACTTGCTGGCCGAGGTCGCGCAGGACTTCCATAGTGCGCAGGTTTGTGATGTGCGCTCGGGGCGTGTTGGCCAACCAACGATATTGGTTGATGACCAGGTTATCGATACCGTACGTCGAAAGCAGCGCGGCAGAGGCGGAGCCGGCTGGCCCCGTCCCGACGATGAGTACATCCGTGGTTATTTCATACATTCGACACCTCCATTTTTCAAACTTTCGCACCCCGCCGCGCCCATATATTTCGGATACCTAATCCATAGCGAGTTTACGAGTCTCGATTTTTGCGAACCTGCTCGGTTTTCGCGAACCTGTCAGGCGGTCTTGTGCTCGGTCAGATTAAGATAGCGGATCATTTCCTCACGCATTGCGAACTTCTGTACTTTTCCGGTAACAGTCATCGGCAATTCGCTCACGAAGCGAATATATTTAGGCACCTTATAGTGAGCGATCTGCCCTCGGCAAAAGTCTTTGATGTCCTCCTCGGTGGAACCCTCACCTTGCCGAAGCACGACCCAGGCACACAACTCCTCGCCGTTCTTTTCGTCCGGCACGCCAAACACCTGCACGTTCTGTATCTTTGGATGCCTGAAGAGGTATTCCTCAACTTCGCGGGGATAGATGTTCTCTCCCCCTCGAATCACCATGTCCTTCAGCCTACCGACGATATTGCAATAGCCATCGGCGTCGATCGTTGCGAGATCGCCTGTATGCATCCATCCGTCAACGATGCTTTCGCGCGTTTTCGTTTCGTCTTCCCAGTACCCCAGCATCACAGAGTATCCTCTTGTACAGAGTTCCCCGGTTTCACCGACAGGTACAGTATTGCCATCGAAATCAACGATCTTGACCTCGAGATGAGGTTGAATCCGCCCGACTGTTGTGGTGCGCTTATCTAGCGGATCCATGGTTGCACTCTGAAACGACACGGGGCTGGTCTCTGTCATTCCATACGCAATGGTGACCTCCCGCATATGCATTTTGGCCACAACCTGATTCATTGTTTCGATAGGACAAGGCGATCCCGCCATGATGCCGGTCCTGAGACTGCTCAGGTCGAACGATGAAAAGTCCGGATGCCCAAGCTCAGCGATAAACATGGTCGGCACCCCGTGAAGCGCGGTACAACGCTCTTCCGAGACTGCCGCGAGAGTCGCACCTGCGTC
This sequence comes from Paraburkholderia sp. GAS348, assembly GCF_050434205.1. Taxonomy (NCBI): domain Bacteria; kingdom Pseudomonadati; phylum Pseudomonadota; class Betaproteobacteria; order Burkholderiales; family Burkholderiaceae; genus Paraburkholderia; species Paraburkholderia sp. GAS348. The sequence continues at coordinate 470,493 of NZ_JBNPVT010000003.1, read as the reverse complement.
GAATCCTTCGCCCGGGAAGACCATCTGCGCGCCAACCGACACGCACGCAAGTACGCCGAGCACCATTCCGAAACAATGGTATAGCGGGACAGGAATACAAAGTGAGTCGGCTTCGGACAGCTTCATCGCCATAGCGACAAAACGCGCGTTGTTGACGATGTTCCGATGTGTCAGCGTTGCACCCTTCGGGCTACCGGTGGTGCCACTCGTGAACTGGACATTGATCGGGTCGTAGGGCGAAAGTGTTTGCTCGATTTTATCGATTGCCTCACGCCCTTTGTCTCGAAGAATCTCCTCTCCGTGCTGCATCACCGCGTGGAATGACATGACGCCCGACACGCGCCAATCACCCATGGAAATCACCGCACGAAGGTCGGGCAGGCGTGCGGCCCTCAACTCGTCCGGGTTCTGCGACGCCAGTTCAGGCGCTATGTCGAGCAACATCGAAATGTAGTTCGACGTTTTGAAACTCTCGGCAGTGACGAGCGCTTTACATCCTACTTTCCGCAGCGCGTACTCGAGTTCCGCTACGCGATAGGCAGGGTTGATGTTGACCAATACAGCGCCGATGCGTGCCGTCGCAAACTGCGTGAGCAACCATTCGAACCGGTTCGGAGACCAGATGCCGACCCGATCCCCCGTTCCTATTCCCAATGACAGGAAACCTGCGGCGAGTTGATCGACATGATCGTCAAATTTCCTCCATGTCCACCGCACCTGTTGCTCGCGGAATACCACGGCTTGCTGATCAGGCAACCGGCGTGCTGTTTCCCTTAAAAACTGGCCGACTGTAGACTCGCTCAACGGAACGTCCGTCGAACCCCTTACGTAGGCAACGCCATCGGCAGGCGCATCGAGCGTAAGGGAACCGGGTAAAGTATGCATGAAACCATCCTCCAATCGTTGCTACACGTTTCTAACCAGGAGTCCGTGGAACCGAGGCTATGTCGTGTTTGCAATGCCGCCGGACTTTACCGAACGCTGCACGGCAAAGACGCGTAGGTCGATTTCACGGTCAGGATTGCTGATCATTGTTACGATTTCGTAACTTGATGACTGGGAAACGTTAGCCTATTTCCCGTGAAAGACCATCTCCGCTGGCTCCTGGTCGACGTCGAATGCCTTGGCCGAGTTGATGAAACCCCGCGTGGCGTCCTCGGTGTTGTATAAGTCCATGCAAACATCCAGCATGGCGGCATCCGCACCATTGACGCCACCGCTTGACCACACCTTGAGCAGTGTGCGGGTAGCTGCGTACGACAGCGTGGGGCCGTCGGAAAGCCGCGTAACCAGCTCCGCAGCAACACGTTCGAGCGCATCCGGTTCAGCCACGTACGTCGCAATCCCGAGCTCTCCGGCCACGCTGCCGGGAATCGGTTCGCCCAGCATCGCGAAGCGGGACGCGTTGCTACGCCCTACTCGCTCGGCCAACCGCTGCAGCGCTCCCGCAATAGGAAGCATCGCCGTCGTTACCTCGACGCATCGGAACACCGCGTCGGTCGCCGCCACAATGAAGTCACAGTTCAATGCGAGTTCGAAGCCACCGCCGAAAGCCAGGCCCTGCACCACCGCTACCGTCGGGACGCGAAGCGCTTCGATTGCACGATACGAACTGTTGATTTCCGCGACGAATGTGCGGAACCAGTTCAGATCCTTATCTGGCCATTCGCGAACTTCTCCACCGAGACTGAAGTTCGGCCCCTCTGCCCGGATCACCAGCACCCGAATGTCGCTTTCGCTAGCTTCGTGAACCGCCTCCCGGAGACACTGTGCAAACCGCGTATCGAGCCGGTTGTAGGGCGGATTCGCCAGGACGATATTCCCAACTTTCCCGTCGCGTTCAAAACGTATGCTTTTCATCGTCTAACCTCGTTTTTCAGTCAAAGTCACCACGCGTCCATGACGCCCCGCTGGAATTCGCAATGCAGGATTACTGTCCATTCAAGGGAATGATTGGAAGCAGCAAATGTGAGGGGCGATCCGCGTCCCGGTAAATCTTGTGAGTGACCGTATTGCTGCTGGTAACGTGATACGGAATGTACTCGACGTCGGTCATCGCGCCCGTTCCCGTAGGCACGTCGAGACTACATATCTCGATACAGATTCGATGTCCGGCCTTAAACTGGTTTGCCGTCGCGAGCACCTGGATTTCATATTTGACGATCTCGCCTGGTGTGACCGGCTCGATCGAACCTTTCGTCAATTTGTGGAACGGTTCCGCAGGCGTAGATCGGTCAGGATCCGTTGCGCGATATGACGCTTTCAACCAGCCGCGGGTAAGTTCACGCTCCGGCAACGTCTCCGCAACCGTCCGTTCGCCGACGCGTGCGGTAACGACCGATACGTCCGGACCCACGTCCTTGAGGACGACGATCCAGTTCGTGTCTGGCTGGTCAATCTCTGCGTAAAGCGTCAGCGAAATCGGCCCCGCTACCAATACGTCTTGCGCAAGCGGATCGGTCATGTAGCGCAGGCGCTCAACCCTGGATGTCTTTTTGAGCGGCATTTGCGTGAAGACATCCGGCTCCCGATGTGCATTGCCGACCTCCGCCGAAGGCCGAGGGGCGTCTGTAGAAAGCTGCTCCCAGCCTGCGAGGTAGTACTTCGCCCATTGCGTTTCAGGCAACGGCCAGTCACTACCTGTTCGCCATTCGTTGGCGCCCATGACCCAGTAGCGGACCGGGGGCTCATCCATGATGCCCGTATCGATACCCTTCAACCAATAGTCGTACCAGCGAATGACCTCGTCGTGGTATTGATGGAATGGCCGTTCCAGATGCGCGGGACCCGTAAAGATCAGCTTACGCGGCTGTTTGACATTCTTGAAGTAATGCTGGGCGCCAAGCCAGTGCAATTTGTAGGTGTAGGCATAGGCGCCGGAACCCGTATAGAACGGCACCTTGATCGACTTGAAGACTTCTTCGGCTCGCTCAACTGTCCCGTCCGGCTCCCACGGGTTCGTCATGATGTGGTACATCACCCCCGTTCTCTGCCCCTTCTGCGTCAGGATGTTGTACAGGTTGATGTACATCTTGTAGTCGGGATTGCGCATGGCTGCGCGCCAGAGCTCCTCCTGCGCATCGGGTAACGTACCCGGCACACCGCGCGGCTCGTGCACAGTACTGAAAACGTCGAGCAAGTAAGGGAATGTGTGGACGACACCACCAGGATTGAAGTCCCGAAACCCGAACATACCGCCGTACGCACTACAAGCGTCGTACGGAAAGATCGCCTTGAGCGCGGGGTGGCCTTGCGCCGCCGCACGCCATTGTTCACCGGCAAAGCCCGAGATACCCACCATCCCGACCTTGCCGTCTGACCACGGCTGCTGCGTGATCCATTCGATCATGTCGTAATGGTCGGTATTCTCCTCGCCATAGTGGCCTTCCGACTTGGCTGAGCCGCGCGGTTGCGCAATAACGTGTATATAACCATTCGCAAGAAAGCGGCGCGTGTCCCCTGCTTCGATAGGTCCGAACCAGAGCGGAGCATGCGCGGGCTGCGGGGGCAAGACATCCGCAATATCCGGACCTTGAAGATCCTTGTTGTGCAGAGCCGAAGCGTACAGTACGGGATACTTACCATCCGCATCCGGCCGATAGACGTCTACCGCAAGACGGGTGCCGTCCCGCATCGTTACGATAACGTCGCGTTGCTCAATCATCTCTCCTCCTGTTTCGTTGGCACGTATGGCCTCGACAGACAGCCGTGTCCGGTCTGAAAATATTCCTTACCTGCCGACATGCGCTTTCGTGTTCGCTCTTTGGGAAAGTCGCACGATCAAGCAGGTTCCGCAATTCACTATACTTCACGTTCGTAAAGTATGCAAGACGAACTACGTGCCTCTTCAAGTCCAAAGAGCATCTTCGTCTGCAATTTTGTAAAGCTTGGTGGACTGAATGCCCGTACACCTAACGTGCGAGCAACCGGGCAGCATTTTCCCGTTCAGGAGATCCGCGTTGTTGGACCGCGACTCTCCTGGGGAAAAACGTGCCATGTGCCGTCAAAGTGCCGGAAAAACAGGAGCACAATCGGCCGCTCCTGCCGGTGCCCTACGTCACTGCATGGTGGTGTTCGGCAACGGTGGATCCCCTGCCGATACCGTACTGATGTTCAGTGCGTGTTCGTTCAGTTTTCGCCGTTGCGCAGAGAGAACTCGCGCCATGACGGTCATGCATACGCAAGCCATCAAGAGCGGTATCGACAACAGCACACAGGTGAACAGATATGGAAAGCCCGATATGACTATCAAGCCAATCAACGACGTACCGACAATTGATCCCAGCCGTCCGATCGCAACGTTCCAGCCCCCACCGGAGGCACGGAGCGCAGTGGGATAGAAGATGCCCGGAATGGTGTTGACACAGATCAGCGGGCCCCCAACAGCTATCCCGGACAAGAAGACCACGCCCGTATGCCACTGATTGGTTTCGGACATGCCTAAAGCGATGACAAGCAGGGAGCCTGCGCCGAAAGCCACTGAAATGACCGACGCCACGTTATAGCGACGCACGAGGATAGCGAAAAGAACCGCCCCGCCAAGCGCACCGAACTGGAACATCGACGATACCTGCGAGGCGTCGTGCATCGATAGCCCCACCTGCTTCAGGTGCGTCGGCAACCAGCTCCCAATCAGAAAGAACGCCAGATAACCGGCAAACTCGGTAAACCACGTCAACACGGTGCCGAGCCGGTATTCACCGCTCAATAGCGCCCCGCTTCCGCTGAACGATTCGCGCGTTTCGGCGATGAATAAATGCATTCCAGAAAGGTCTAAGGCCGGAAACACTTTGCCAAGAATTCGTTTCGCCTGCTCGCTGGACTTCCGGCTGGCCACGATGTAGAGCGGTGACTCCGGTACTTGCCATGCGAATAACGCGGCAACGCCAAGCGGCATAAGACCACTCAATACAAGCATGCCTCGCCAACCCAACGTCCCAATAGCCGACGACGTCACGAAACCAGCGGCTGCCGCACCGAAAAGAAATCCACAGTATGTCGATGCGAGCATCGCTGACCGTGAACGGTCGGGGCTATATTCCGCGACGATCGCTGACGTAGCGGGCATCGCTGCCCCGATGCCGAGGCCGGTTATAAAACGCCAGGCAACCAGCTGAAATATCGACTGCGCTTCGCTCGACATCACACCCGCGATTCCAAACCAGGCGATGGCCACGATGCTTACCGTTCGACGACCGACACGGTCAGCCATTGTTCCTCCAACGATCGAGCCAATCAGCAGTCCGGTTAATCCAAAGGCCACCAGAGGCGAGAGCGCCGCGCTCGAAAGCTGCCAGTGCTGGCTTATTGCAGGCGCGATAAAACTGATCACGATCGTGTCGAAACCCTCGATTGCCGTTGCGGCGAAGCAGATGAGGAGCACCGTCCACTGCTTTCGCCCCACGGGCATATCGTTAAAAATCTTGCGCACATCCCGCTGGGCATAGCCTATGCTTTTCATCGCATCATCCTTGATGATCGACCACCGGGTTCCGGGGTCGACCGGGTTTCACTTGTCGCTCGACAGCACCGACATCACAGGGCCGTTAAAACCGGTGACGGATTCCGACTCGCAACAAGCCCTGAGTCTGTCCGCTCGACGGTGAAGGAATCAGCGTGATCTGCGCCTGAGTCGCCGAGCCCGCCGCTTTCAGCAGTTCGGCGGCAAAGTAAATATCCGTCCGCTTCGACAGGAAATAATTGGTGTAGAGATCGATTGCCCGATAGATTGGGCTCGCGGAGGTCGCCCCCACTTTGCCGTGCGTGTAGATGTACGCCGCACCTGCGAACAGAAAGGGTGTAATGAAATAACCGACGTTTGCCTCGTAGTTGTCAAACCGCACGTCACTGCCAAGGAAGCCTTTCTTGAATCGCGTCGTTGTGTACTCAAAGGCAACTGAAGCACTGCCGATCTTGTACGATGTACCTACCCCTGCGATGGATTCGCTCTCCGCGCTCTGCACGTACGGGGCGTAAATGATGTTTCGCGGCGCGGTGCTATCGAATGCGGCGGCGTACGGATTCTTGATGATCGTATAGGCGGCCGCTATATACAGCGGGAGGTTTATTCCCGTGTAGCTCAGTCCCACCGACGTCACGCTATTCGTGGAGAATTGTCCGGGCTGCCCACCAAAGCTATAGAGCGCACCGAATGTGAAGCCGCCGATTTTCGGACTGGCGTATTTGACCGAGTTGTTGATTCGTATGCTCCCTCCAGCGTTGTCAACGTCGCCGGCATGAGCGAAGTAGACCGCCCAGTTCAACCCGGCAGCGACGGTGGAGAGCATTTCGGCCACTTCCTCGTACTGACGACCCAGGGTAATCGTCCCATACGGACTTGAAATGCCAACGTACGCCTGCCGTCCAAACAGACGCCCATTGTTCGAGAGGTTTCCGCTAGACAGATCAAAGCCGTTTTCTAATGTGAAAACCGCTTTGTAACCGCCCCCCAGGTCTTCGGCACCGCGCAGTCCCCATCTGGACAACGATCCACCTCCGCTCTGAAGCAACCACGCAGAATGTCCGTTTTGATTGCTTGAGTAGGTCAAGCCTTCATCCAGCAGACCGTACAGTGTCACGGAACTTTGGGCGTACACCACCGCAGGCGTGATACAAAGCAGCGCCGCGGCCCAGGACAATCTCTTCATCTCCAGTCTCCCCTGCAATTTTGAATTCACTACCAACCGGTACATCAGAGGCGCTGAAAGAAGGATAGGTCTAAATTTTCCAGTCGTATAGTTTAATTTGGATAGGAGTATCCCCAGGTATATTTCGCCTGATGATGAAGAGAACGGGTGCGTGACACCACGAGAAGGGGATTGAATCTGGCAGTCCAACGGATCGGAAGCCGATGGTGGCGTCGTGTGGTAGCGACGTTACGAGGACGCCAACGCGTTGTTATCCCGCATCGGCTTGCACACAGGATCGTGCATTCGACCAACTTAAGCGTCACGCGGCCGTCCAACCCGGCACGCCGGCATCGGACAAAAGCGCCATCAGGTCAGGACGTTTGCTGACCTTCCTTGAGACCAGGTTTTTATCGTCAGGTCGATGCGCTTCTGGGCGAAGCAGAGTCCGCGACGAATTGTGCGACTCGCTGGGAAAACGCTTTCGTCGACGCGCATCTCAGGAACGCACGTTTTTCTTCTTCAAGCTGGCGCTCAAGGCCATCTTCGGCTGCCATTCCAACCAGCGATTTTGTTTCTCTAACCGCCGCCGCGGGTACATCCATGACTTTCCGCGCGAGCGCCAGGGTGGCGTCCTGCAAGGAAGCGGGTTCGGCAATACGCTGGACGAGTCCTAGCAGGCTAGCCTCGTCGGCACTCAACGAGTCCCGCGTCAGCATGATCTCCAATGCCCTCGCGGCCCCCAATCGACGCGCCAGATGAAAAGACAGACCACCGTCGCTGGATGTTCCTAGCTTGGCATAGCCGACGACGAAGCGGGCAGCGCTCGACGCCACCACCAGGTCGCACGCCATTGCCAGCGAAAAACCCGCACCTGCCGCCGCTCCCTGAACGCTAGCGATCACAGGTATTGGCAAGCGCCGCATCGCCATGATCGTGGTGTTCAGTGCGCTAATCAACGATTCGAGGGAGGAATCGGAACGCTGCAGCCCGTCAAGAATTTGACGAAGATCTCCGCCGGCTGAAAATATTCTGCCTCTGGCTTGAAGTATCACTGCGCGATACGTGGACGACGCCTCAATATCCTCGAAGGCGCCCAGCAGCTCATCGCAGAACGCCTTGTCGATCGAGTTCGCGCGTGTTTCGTTCACCATCGTAACGAAGGCGATGTCGTTATTTGACGTCAGCGTGATTTTGCTTTCCATGTGCCCTTGATCCGTGAATCAAATCTGTAAATCTGTAGTCGGACTCAGTTCTGTCGTGGGCCGGGCGGAACACCAGGAGCCGGCAACTTACGCATATTATACTTTACGAACAGTAAATTTAAAAGGAAAATGGACAGCATGGGACGGCGGATCGACTGGGCATGCGGCATGTGCGATGCAAATAGTGTGTTACTGTGCCGGCGCAAATCGACTGCGCTCAACGGGTTCAGCGGCGCTCAAGATCCGGTGCGAGTGTGTGATACCTTTGTTGACGATCGCGGATCCTGCAACGCCTGCACGGTGTTGGTCTGTCGGAAGGCGAACGGCACTGGAGCACGGACGCAACTGAATAACGAAATTCCGAATCGAGAAACCAAATGGCGGACAGCACAGGTTCCAGGAGCGTTGGTAACAAAAGCAGACCAACCGAACTCAAACGCGCAGAGCAGCAGCGGTCGCAGGAAACCCGCTCCGCGATCCTGAACGCGGCACTTGCCGAATTCGCCTCGAAGGGCTTTGAGGCTGCGAGTATTCGTAGCATCGCGGATCGCATCGGATTGCAACATCCGCTTATCACATACCATTACCGATCCAAGGACGATCTCTGGCAGGCGGTAGCGGAGTATGTGTTCGAACGCATTCGCCATGAGTGGGATGCCTATCTGACCGATACGCCCCCTGCCATGGCGGCGGACCGCGTAAAACTTGTGTATCGGTCTTTGTTTCGCTTCACGGTTGATTTCCCCGAGTTTCATCGCTTCATGCTCCAGGAGTTCCTGGTGTACAGCCCTCGGTTACAGTGGCTCGCCGACACGGTGCTCAAGCCATTGATCAGCTGGATCATTCCGCAGATTCGCGAGGCGCAGGATGAACACACCTTGCCCCAAGTCGAACCGATCCTCCTGCACTATCTCATGATCAGCCTGACATCAACGCTTTCTGGATTCGGCCCGGAAATGCTCGCCACCAGCAATGTTTCTGCGTCCGATCCCAAGGTCGTTGAGGCGTATTGGCAGATGGTCGAGGCACTCGTCTTTAGCAAGCAACCGGAGACGCAACGTTCGGACACGGTCGAATCACGTTCGCGCAAGTCCGGCAATCGGACCCGCGTATCCGCACGCGCGAAGAACAGTTGAGATATCCCGCACTACTGCCGGGTTTCAGGGAAGATCGATCCGACTCGCTTTAAAGACGATGGTCTGGCAGACGCTAGCCGTCCACCGGCGATTCAAGCCTTTTCCTGATCACATCGATTCCCCCTGGCCGAGCGCCTGGTGCGCTTTCGTATTACCGAAGTGCGGCGCAGTCGCGAGGCGTTGCCGTTTCGCTGGTCTGACGTCGCCTATGCGCCACGGTTCGCGACACCCGCCTGATTGCCTGCTGCATTGGCCGCCTCCTTGCCGACTGCACCGATCAAGTCGCGGTGTAAGAAGCTCAGGCTCGCCGCCGTGCACGAAGAACCCGCAGACGCCACCATCGACGAAGGCCATGCGCTCTTCTGCATGGGGCCACCGGTTGCCGAGGACGTTGCCGCGCCGGACGGACTGTCGCTCGAACGCTGAATGACGGGCCCGGCATCCTAGCGCAAAATCGGATTACGCACGCCTCCACGCGGGCGAGTTCTGTTTCCGACCGGCAAGGTCAGCAAGGTGAAGCGGGTGTCAGGCATTTTCACACCGAATGCCGGCTTTCCCACATACCGAAAACTGACGGCCGGTTATCCTGATTACTCGGGCGGGCGGCAGGAGAAAGCCATGTCGGTATATGTCGATGAAGGATTCAGGCCCTGTGTCACGGAATGCGCAACGGTCGCCTTCCGGGTCTGTTTTGACGAACGGGTGCAGATCTTCGAGGTCAGCGCCGAGGCACTGATGACCTATTGCGGAGCCGCCAGCAAGCGGCGCCGCGATTTGCTCATCGCGTTCGAAAACGCGCAACTGGAAATATTGAAGGTGGTGGTGTGTAAATGGCCGTTCAAACAGATCGAGCCCGTGCGGCTGGGGCTCGACGAATTCCGAATGGTCAGACATTAGGCATGCCAGAATCGCGTCCATGACCTGGATCGCCGCCCTGCCGATGTACAACGTGACGCCCACGCTCGCCACTGCGTGGCGCGAGTGGCTGGACGACGTCTTGCGCATGGTGAAGCCGGCGTGCCGCGTCGTCGAACCCGACGAGGAACTGCATGGCTTCTGGCGGCGCCCCAACGTACTGCTCTCGCAAACCTGCGGCTATCCCTTGATGCATGGTTTGAACGAACAGGTTCAGTTGATCGCCACGCCGCGCTTCGACGCGCCCGGCTGCAAAGGCGCGGAGTATTCGAGCGTACTGGTCACGCGGGCAGAGGCGCAGTTCGATTCGCTCGCGGCGTGCCGTGGCGCACGTGCCGCCTACAATCAGGACGATTCGAACAGCGGCATGAACGTGTTTCGCCATGCGGTGGCGCCGCTTGCGCGCGGCGGTGCGTTTTTCAGCGCGGTCCTGCGCACCGGTTCGCATCTTGGATCATTGCGAGCGGTGGTCGAAAATCGCGCGGACGTCGCCGCCATCGACTGCGTGACGTTCGCGTTTGTCTGCGATGAATTGCCGGAACTGGCACGGCAGGTTCGGCAAATCGGCGTGACGGCAGCCTCTCCGGGTTTGCCCTTGATTGCCTCCAACAACGTGCCGGCCGCGACAATCGAGACGCTGCGCGAGGCACTGAGCGAGGCGCACCTTGCACAGCCCGAGCGCGCCAAACGCCTGCGTTTGAAGGGCTTTTCCGCGTTGCCGCTCACGGACTACGAGCGGATCGAGCAACTCGAAAACGAGGCACGTGCCTCAGGCTACGCGCGCCTCGCTTAAGACTCGCGGTCAGCCCACATTCAGCACCAGAAGCTGTGCCCCATCGGCGACCTGATCGCCGACCGCATAGAGCACTTCCGACACCGTGCCTGCCGCCGGCGCGCCGATCGTGTGCTCCATCTTCATCGCTTCCATCACGATCAGCGGCGTGCCCTTCTCCACCACCGTGCCCGGTTCGACCAGCACCGCGATCACCTTGCCCGGCATCGGCGCGGTCAAGCGGCCTTCGCCACCTTCAGCATCCGCGGCATGCGCGAGCAGGTTCTGCCACTCGAACGCCAGCGCCTCGCCAAGGCAGAATACGTGGAACGTATCGACGTCGATGAACACGCGCCCCGTTACCCGCGCGTCGCCGATCGTCGCGCGGTATTCGTGCTCGCCCGTGCCAGCCGACCATGTGAAGTCCTCGCGCACGCCATCGCGTTCGAGGGTTTGTGTGGCGCCGTCGCGGGCAAACGTGACTTCGAAAGCCGCGTCGTTCTCGACATCGCGCCAGCCGAGCGTTTGTGTATAGCCGCTGTTAAGGCGCCAGTGAGACAGCGCATCCCACGGCGACGCGCCATGGGCGGTGCCGCCTTCGCGCGTCAGCAACGCGGCGCAGGCGAGCGCCAACGCCTCCTTGAAGGGCTTCTTCACGGGCGCGAACAGGGCATCGTGATGACGCTCGATCAAACCCGTATCCAGATCGCCGGTCGCGAACGGTTCGCTCGTGACGATGCGTTGCAGGAACTCGACGTTGGTATGCGGGCCGACCACTTCGCAGGCCCGCAGCGCACGACTCATACGCGCGAGCGCCTCTTCACGCGTCGCGCCGTGAACGATCAGCTTGGCGATCATCGGATCGTAGAACGGCGTGATGGTGTCGCCTTCGCGCACGCCGCTGTCGATGCGTACCGGCGCCTTGCGGCCGGGCTCGCCCAGGCCGGCCGCGCCGATGGAGAATTCGACGCCTTCCGGCATGCGCAAATGCTTGAGCGTGCCCGTCGACGGCAGGAAGCCGCGTGCAGGATGCTCGGCGTAGATACGCGCTTCGATCGCGTGGCCGTCGATTTTCAGCTGTTGCTGCGTGAGCGGCAGCGGTTCGTCCGCAGCGACGCGCAGTTGCCATTCCACCAGGTCCTGCCCCGTCACCATTTCCGTGACCGGATGCTCGACCTGCAGGCGCGTGTTCATCTCCATGAAGTAGAAATCGCCCGTGCCGGTCATGATGAACTCGACCGTGCCCGCACCGACGTAATTCACCGCACGCGCGGCGGCCACGGCCGCTTCGCCCATCTCGCGCTTGATGTCCTCGGACAAGCCCGGTGCCGGCGCTTCTTCCAGCACTTTCTGGTGACGCCGCTGCACCGAGCAGTCGCGGTCGAACAGATACACCGCGCCGCCATGACGGTCCGCGAACACCTGCACTTCCACGTGACGCGGCCGCGTCAGATACTTTTCGATCAGCACGCGATCGTTGCCGAAACTGCTGGCCGCTTCGCGTTTGCACGATGCCAGTGCCGCCGCGAAATCTTCCGTGCGCTCGACGACGCGCATGCCTTTGCCGCCGCCACCCGCGCTCGCCTTCAGCAAGACCGGATAACCGATGGCATCCGCTTCGCGGTGCAGTAACTGCGGATCCTGGTCGTCGCCGTGATAGCCCGGCACGAGCGGCACGGCGGCCGCATGCATCAGCGCCTTCGCGGCCGCCTTCGAACCCATCGCGGCGATCGCTTCGACCGGCGGTCCGATGAATACGATGCCGGCCGCTTCGCAGGCATGCGCGAAGTCTTCGTTTTCCGACAGGAAGCCGTAGCCCGGATGCACCGCCTGTGCGCCGGTTGCACGAGCGGCTTCGATAATGCGCTCGACGCGCAGATAGCTTTCCGCCGCGGTCGAGCCGCCGATATGCACCGCCTCGTCACAGGCGGCCACGTGTTTCGCGTTGGCGTCCGCATCGGAATACACGGCCACGCTCGCAATACCGAGCCGCTTGCAGGTCGCGGCGACACGGCACGCAATCTCGCCGCGGTTGGCAATCAGGATCTTGTTGAACATGAGGTATCTCGGTGATGGTCCCGTTCGGGGCTGTGTTGTTCTGGTGGAGGCCAGCATGCGCCTCGGGATAGGTGCCTTTGTGACGCTTCAACTGCGCCAGGAAGGTGTGCGCTTTTCGAGGAACGACGCGACGCCTTCACGGCCTTCCGCACCCGCTCGCGTACGCGCGATGCGCGCCGCCGTGTCCTCGATCATGACCTCGTTCAACTCGTGGCCAGCGATGTCCTGCACGAGTTGCTTGCAGGCACGCACCGCTTGCGGGCCGTTTGCGCACAGCGTCTCAGCGATCTGCTGCACGGTGGCGTCGAGTTGCTCCATGCCCACCGCTTCGCTGACGAGGCCGAGGCGGTACGCCGTCGCGCAATCGAACTGCTCGGCGGTCGCGAAGTAGCGGCGCGAGGCCTGCTCGCCCAACGCGCGGATCACGTACGGCGCGATGGTGGCCGGGATCAGGCCGAGACGCGCTTCCGAGAGGCAAAACCGCGCGCCCTCCACCGCGACGACGATATCGCACGCCGAGATCAAACCCATGCCGCCCGCGTACGCGTCGCCATTCACGCGCGCGATCACCGGTTTGGCGCAGCGATAGATCGACGACAGCATGTTCGCGAGCAGCATTGCGTCGGCGCGGTTCTCGTCGTCCGAATAGCCGGCCATCTTCTTCATCCAGTTCAGGTCGGCGCCTGCACAGAACGCCTTGCCGTTCGCGGCAAGCACCACCGCGCGCACGTCGTCGCGCGCGCTCAAGGCGATGAAGGCCGAGGTCACCTCGGCGATCATCGTTTCGTTGAACGCGTTGCGCACGTCCGGCCGGTTCAGCGTAACCGTGGCGATCTGACCGGCGAATGCGACATTCAGCGTATCGTATTGCATCGTTGCAGCTCCTCTCCCGTAGCGCTCTGTCACATTCTGAACACGCCGAAACGCGTGTCTTCGATCGGCGCATTCATCGTCGCCGAGAGGCCGAGACCGAGCACGTCGCGCGTTTGCGCCGGGTCGATCACACCGTCGTCCCATAGACGCGCGCTCGCGTAGTACGGGTGCCCCTGATGCTCGTATTGCTCGCGGATCGGCTGCTTGAACGCATCCTCTTCTTCGGCGCTCCACGAACCGCCTTTGCCTTCGATGCCGTCGCGCTTGACCGTGGCCAGCACCGACGCCGCCTGCTCGCCGCCCATCACCGAAATGCGCGCGTTCGGCCACATCCACAGGAAGCGCGGCGAATACGCGCGGCCGCACATGCCATAGTTGCCGGCCCCGAACGAACCGCCGATGATCACCGTGAACTTCGGCACCTTCGCCGTGGCCACGGCCGTCACCATCTTCGCGCCATTGCGGGCGATGCCTTCGTTTTCGTACTTGCGGCCCACCATGAAACCCGTGATGTTCTGCAGGAACACGAGCGGAATCTTGCGCTGGCAGCACAGTTCGATGAAATGCGCGCCCTTGAGCGCCGACTCCGAAAACAGAATGCCGTTGTTCGCGATGATGCCGACCGGATGCCCCCAGATATGCGCGAAGCCGCACACGAGCGTGGTGCCGTAACGGGCCTTGAATTCGTCGAACGCGGAATCGTCGACGATACGCGCGATCACCTCGCGGATATCGAACGGCTTGCGCGTATCGACGGGAATCACGCCGTACATGCTCTTCACGTCATAGCGCGGCGGCTTCGGCTCCTGCAATGCCACCGGCACCTGCTTCGAGCGATTCAGATTGCCGACGATGCTGCGCGCAATGCCCAACGCATGCGCGTCGTTCTGCGCGAGATGATCGACCACGCCCGACAGACGCGTATGCACGTCGCCGCCGCCGAGGTCTTCCGCGCTCACCACTTCACCGGTTGCGGCTTTGACGAGCGGCGGTCCGCCGAGAAAAATCGTCCCCTGATTCTTGACGATGATCGATTCATCGCTCATGGCCGGCACATAGGCGCCGCCCGCCGTGCACGAGCCCATCACGACGGCGATTTGCGGAATGCCGGCCGCGGACAGATTCGCCTGATTGAAGAAGATGCGGCCGAAGTGATCGCGATCGGGGAACACGTCGTCCTGATTCGGCAGATTCGCACCGCCCGAGTCGACCAGATAGACGCACGGCAAATGGTTTTCGGCGGCGATTTCCTGCGCCCGCACGTGCTTTTTCACGGTGACGGGATAGTAAGTGCCGCCTTTGACCGTCGCATCATTGCAGACGATCACGCACTCCTGCCCTGCGATGCGGCCAATGCCGGTGATGACGCCTGCGCCGGGTGCATCGTTGTGGTACATGCCATAGGCCGCGAGTTGCGAGAACTCGAGAAATGGCGTGCCCGGATCGAGGAGTTTCTCGATACGATCGCGCGGCAGCAATTTGCCGCGGCCCGTGTGTTTGTCGCGCGCCGCTTTCCCGCCGCCCAGCGCGAGTTTCTCGATCTTCGCGCGAAGATCGGCGACTAGCGCTTCGAGCGCCGCCGCGTTGGTGCGGAAGTCGTCCGAGCGCGGATTCAGCTTTGATTCGATGATCGGCATTGCGTGGCTTCTCCGGTTCGCCGCTTTTTGTCGGCCTGCAGTGACGCACTGCATTGGGTTGTGCGCAGTTGCGCGCCTTGTGCTGCAGTGGTCCGCAGTGATCTGTCAGGCAGCACAATGCGCACTGCTGTGGCTCAAGCCGTCTCGGCGAACAGTTCGCGGCCAATCAGCATGCGACGGATTTCGCTCGTGCCCGCGCCGATTTCATAGAGCTTGGCATCGCGCCACAGACGGCCGACCGGATACTCGTTGATATAGCCATTGCCGCCGAGAATCTGGATCGCCTCGCCGGCCATCCACGTCGCTTTTTCAGCGGTGTACAGAATCACGCCCGCGCAGTCCTTACGCACCTGGCGCACGTGTTCCTTGCCGAGCGTGTCGAGTTGCCGGCCCACTGCGTAGAGGTACGCGCGGCACGCTTGCAGCGTGGTGTACAGATCGGCGACCTTGCCTTGAATCAGCTGGAATTCGCCGATCGGCTGGCCGAACTGCTTGCGGTCGTGGATATACGGCACGACTGCGTCCATGACCGCGACCATGATGCCGGTCGGGCCGCCGGCGAGCACGGCGCGTTCGTAATCGAGGCCGCTCATCAGCACCTTCACGCCGCCGTTCAACTGGCCGAGAATATTTTCTTCCGGCACTTCCACATTCTCGAACACCAGTTCACCGGTATGGGAGCCGCGCATGCCGAGCTTGTCGAGCTTTTGCGCGACCGAGAAACCTTTCATGCCCTTCTCGACGATAAACGCGGTAATGCCCCGCGAATTCGCTTCGAGATCGGTTTTTGCATAGACGACGAGCGTGTCGCAATCCGGGCCATTGGTGATCCACATTTTCGTGCCGTTCAGCACATAGTGATCGCCCTTCTTGTCCGCGCGCAGTTTCATACTGACGACGTCCGAGCCCGCGTTCGGTTCGCTCATGGCGAGTGCGCCAATGTGCTCACCGGAAACCAGCTTGGGCAGATACTTTTCCTTTTGCGCAGCCGTGCCGTTGCGATGAATCTGGTTGACGCACAGATTCGAGTGCGCGCCGTACGAGAGACCGACCGATGCCGACGCGCGCGAGATTTCTTCCATCGCGACCATGTGCGCCGTGTAGCCCATATTCGCGCCGCCGTATTCCTCCGAAACGGTCATGCCGAGCACGCCCAGGTCGCCGAATTTGCGCCACAGGTCCATGGGAAACTGATCCGACCGATCGATTTCCGCGGCACGCGGGGCGATTTCTTTGGCAGCGAATCCTGCGATGCTGTCACGCAGCATTTCGATTTCTTCGCCGAGCGGGAATTGCAAACCGGGCAGGTTGCTCATTGCTGTGTCTCCAGAGTTTGTTGGCGGGCCGAGGCCTGAGTGGCCACCAGCTCGTCTGAGTGCGGCTCAGCGGACGGCGACGGCCTTGTGGGCCGCCTTCACCATCCCGCACGAGGCGCGAAACGTTCAAGGCGCATTCTCACGCCAGATTTACGTAAGCGTCAATAGGTATTTTTGAGTGTAACTCAGAAACCATTCGGCGTAGCTCAGACGCTGCCATACCGTGATAGGATCGCTGTCATCGGGGTTGTGGACCCCACAAAACTGAACTGAACTCATATGACGGTTGTCTTGAAGGCTGAGTTACCTGCCTCGCGCCGCCAGCCGGCCGGGCGCAAGTCGCAGCAGCGCGTGAAGGAGATCTTGCAGGCGGGCCGCGACGTATTCTCCGAGAAGGGTTACGAGCGCGCGACGACGGCGGAAATTGCGCAGCGCCTGGGCATTTCCGAGGCGACCGTATTCAGTTATTTCCGCGGCAAGCGCGAGTTATGCGCGCGGGTGATCGGCGACTGGTATGACGAAATCATTGAAGCGATCGAATCCGGGTTGCCGCGCGATGGCAATGTGCGGCAGCAATTTGCTTTTATTGTGCGCACGCATTTGCGGTTGATGCTGGTCAATGGCACGGACCTGTGTGCTTTGGTGTTGTCTGAAGGGCGGGCTCGGCATCATGAGTTGAGTGAGGCTTTGACCGAATTGCAGCGGCAGTACACGGCGCCCTTGATGCGGGTGTTGGCGCAGGGTCAGGAAACCGGGCAGATTCGGGCTGATATGCCATTGAGGCTGCTGCGCTCGATGGTGTTCGGGCCGATGGAACATGTGTTGTGGGACGCCACGCTGGCGAACCGCCATATCGACATCGACGCTACCGCGGATCAGTTGATCGATGTTCTGTGGGCGGCTCTGACGCCGCCCGATGTGTCGGTGAGCGCTCTGCAGCAGTTCAGGGCCGAGGTGGCCGAGGCGAACCGGCGGTTTGAGGAGGCGGCTCGGGCGCCTCGCGGCGGATAGTGGTTTTTTGGTTTTTTTGCCTGCATGGCGCTTTGGGCCTGTCATAAATTTTGTCTGTATGCCCGCAGGGTTGGGCCTTCCTTGATTTCGAAGACAACCAAACCATCCAAATACGCTAATCTACCTCTCCCGGCGAAGCCACAACAAAAAGAGGCACAAATGCCATCCCCGAAAACCGGCAAAATCCGAATCGGCATAGGCGGATGGACCTATGCCCCTTGGCGAGGCACCTTCTACCCACCAGACCTCACGCAAAATCGCGAACTCCAACACGCGAGCCAACACCTCACATCGATAGAAATCAACGGCACCTTCTACGGCTTGCAAAAACCAGCAAGCTACGAAAAGTGGTATCAGGAAACCCCGGAAGATTTCGTCTTCTCGCTAAAAGCCCCCCGCTACGCAACAAACAGAAAAATCCTGGCAGACGCCAATGAAACCATCGAACGCTTCTTCGCCAGCGGCGTGCTACTGCTAAAACAAAAGCTAGGCCCGATCAACTGGCAATTCGCCACCACCAAAAAATTCGACCCCGAAGACTTCGAAGCCTTTCTGAAACTGCTGCCCGCCAGCATAGAAGGCCAAAAACTAAGACACGCAATCGAAGTCCGCAACGACACCTTCAAAACCCCCGAATTCATCGCGCTAGCCAGAAAGTACAAAGTCGCCATCGTGCTGGCAGCCGACGGCGAATACCCGCAAATCGCCGACATTACCGCGCCATTCGTCTACGCCCGCATCATGGGTACAAGCGACAAAGAAGCCAAAGGCTATTCGACCGAAGCCCTAGACGCCTGGGTCGAACGCGCCCGCCAACTCGCCGCGGGCACGACGCCGGACGACCTGGAAACCTCGGCCGCGGCCCCCGCAAAAACCACGGCGCGCGACGTCTACCTCTATGTCATCAGCGGCTTCAAGGAACGCAATCCGGCAGCCGCCATGGCACTGATCAAGCGCCTCGAATAACGATCATCCGGCCCGCACGCGCGAGTGTCATAATCCCGGCAGCTAACCCATGCACCGACGCACCAACACTCACACATTCAGGCCGTGAGGCCCCCTCAACATCCAAGGTCCGGGAGAATATTTTGAGTGCCATCGACAATCCTTTGCACGATCAGGAAGTTGGCTCGGCCGACGCCACCCAGGACACCACGCGCATCGACGACGTTCGTATCGGCGCCGTACGTCCGCTGATTTCCCCTGCCCTGCTGCAGGACGAATTGACTGTGCCGCCTTCGGTGCAGACGCTCGTCGAGAAAACCCGCGCGGAAATCGCCGACATTCTGCACGGCCGTGACGACCGGCTCGTGATGATCGTCGGCCCGTGTTCGATTCACGACCACGACCAGGCAATCGAATACGCCCATAAGCTCAAGGTCGCGGCGCAGACCTACAAGGACGATCTGCTGATCATCATGCGGGTCTACTTCGAAAAACCGCGCACAACGGTAGGCTGGAAAGGCTATATCAACGACCCGCGCCTCGACGGCAGCTTCCGCATCAATGAAGGTCTGCGTCTCGCACGGCAACTGCTGCTCGACATCAACGGCCTCGGCCTGCCCACGGCCACCGAATTTCTCGACTTGCTCAGTCCGCAATACATCGCGGATCTGATCGCGTGGGGAGCGATCGGCGCGCGCACGACGGAGAGCCAGAGTCACCGGCAGCTTGCATCGGGATTGAGCTGCCCGATCGGTTTCAAGAACGGCACGGACGGCGGTGTGCAAATCGCCGCGGACGCAATCGTCGCGGCGCGCGCGAGTCACGCGTTCATGGGTATGACAAAGATGGGGATGGCGGCGATCTTCGAGACGCGTGGCAATGACGACGCCCACGTCATCTTGCGCGGCGGCAAGAAAGGGCCGAATTACGACAGCGCATCCGTAGAAGCAACCTGCGCGGCGCTCAAATCGGCAGGCCTGCGCGAGCAGGTCATGATCGACTGTTCGCATGCGAACTCAGGCAAATCGCATTTGCGTCAACTGGAGGTGGTGCAGGATCTGGCGCAGCAACTTGCGCAGCGCGAGCACCGCATCATCGGCGTCATGCTCGAAAGCCATCTGGAAGAAGGCCGTCAGGATCTGAAAGCCGGTGCGCCGCTGCGTTACGGCGTCTCGATTACGGACGCCTGCGTAAGCTGGGCGCAAACCGAACCGGCACTCGATACTCTCGCCGAAGCGACCCGAAAACGGCGCGCGGGCTGAACTCGCCGGCGCGGCCTGCACGATCTCGCGCATCCAATGACCGTCGCCAACCGTCACCAACGGCCGGACCGCGAGCGTGCATGAGGCAAAACTGAAGCAAAACTGAAGCAAACAACACCGTCATAAGCACCCCACGCGCCGCACCAACCAGCGATTCGACACCATCACCGGGGTTGGGCAGCGCGTGATTCCTCACGCCCGATGCATCGGGCGCCGCGCGCTACAGCCACGCGCGTGGATGCTCCAGCGCGAGGCGCGTTGCATTACGACGCGTTGACGGCTTCCTTGAATGCCTTGCCGGCGGTGAACTTCACCGTCTTGGCTGCGGCGATCTGGATCTCGGCACCGGTCGACGGATTGCGGCCCACGCGTGCTGCGCGCGCGCCGGTCGAGAAAGAACCGAAACCGACCAGTTGCACCGTATCACCACCCACCACGGCTTTGGTCACCGCTTCGACGATAGCGTCGATGGTTTGGCCGGTGGCCGCTTTGCTTTCGCCCGTCGCTGCGGCGACTGCATCAATCAGTTCCTGTTTGTTCATAGCACTTCCCGTATGGTAATCATGGAACCGGCGCCACATCTGTTGCGCCGGGACCGACACACTAACGCATAGGCGCGTATTCGCGCAAACCTTGGATGTAAGCCTTGTATCGCCCGCCCAGCGGCAATTTGACGTTTTTTTGTTCCAAAGTGCCATAAGAATCGCGCGCTTACGCATTTCTCCCGCTTTAGGGCTGCCCTTGGCTTATCACAATCCGTTGCAATTTCAGTGATTTAGCGGTGAAAAACCAGCTGCAGTCAGGCTTTTTTCTTATCTTAGGGCGGATCGCAAAGATTCGGCATTCAGCCCCGCACCGTGTTCAGCAATTAAAAATCCGGGAAAAGTAAAACAACGAAAATTCTCCCAAATGCAACATGCGCGATGCCCTCCGCATGGTCTTGCGCCACCGCCGCGGCCTGCGATATTGACTGTGCGACGTTGGTCGGCACCGCAAAGCGGGACGCGCCTTTGCGTCGCCGGTCGGCAAATCTCGTGCAAGCTGGCGCGGCACAAATGACTCGCGGCCGAGTCACTCGCCGGGCGTATTTACCGTTCGCTCACCGCGCATGCTTTATTTCCACTGAAAGCGCCCTCAAGGTCCCTCCGGAGCGGCCGATATACAAATTTGCGACTGCGCTGCAAATGTTACAAGGACGGGAATGGATCGGTTAGCCAGATTGAGAGAAGCGCTATCGGTCGCGGAAGGCGACCCTGAACTCGTGCGCTCGCAACTCCAGGCATTCGGCTACCAGATACCGCTGCTTTATTTCATCCTGATCGTCAACACGATGGCTGTGGCTGTCACGCATCTGGAATTGGCGCCGGCATGGTTGTCCCTATATTTCCCCGGGGCGCTCTGCACGCTGTGCGTCATCCGTTGCGCGCGCTGGTGGCGCGTCCGGCGCCGGCCTCTGACGCACGAACAGGCCGTGCCCGAACTGCGCAAGCTGATCTGGCTCGCGGGCCTCTTCGCCGTCGCCTTCAGCACCTGGTCGCTACTACTGTTTCCCTACGGCACGGCCTACGAGCAGGCACAAGTCGCGTTTTACATGGCGACGACGTTGGTCGGTTGCGTGTTCTGCCTCATGCATCTGCGCGCGGCCGCCCTGCTTCTGCTTTCGATCGTCGTCCTGAGCTTTTCGACATTTCTGGTTTCCACGCGCTCTCCTGTCTTCATCGCGATGGCGATCGACATGACGCTGGTCGGCGTCGCACTCGCCTTCATCATTGAACTGTATTACCGGACGTTCACCGGCGTTGTGCATGCGCAGCGCGAATTGCAGGCAAGCCAGCAGAATACGCAAAGACTCAGCGACGACAACTTCCGGCTCGCGAGCATCGACAGCCTGACCGACCTGCCCAACCGGCGCAGCTTCTTCGCCTCGCTGCACGCGCTATCGGAACACGCGCCCGGAACCGGTGGCGGCTTCAATGTCGGGCTGATCGATCTCGACGGCTTCAAACAGGTCAACGACATCTATGGACATGCAAGCGGCGATCTCGTGCTGCAGGAAGTCGGCGTGCGGCTGCTGGCGCTCGCCGAGCCTGGCATCTTCTTCGCGCGCCTGGGCGGCGACGAATTCGGCGTGCTGGCCCAGCACAAACTGGAAAACGAGACGCTCGTCGAGTTGGGTGAGCGCATCTGCGAAGCACTCAGCCAGCCGTACCGGGTGGCCGGCAATGTCGCCGAACTGACAGGAACGATCGGCTGGGCAACGTTTCCGGAAGCAGGCACGACGGTCCAGCAAGTTTTCGAACGTGCCGACGCGGCCTTGTATGTCGGCAAGGAAGGCTGCCGCGGCACGCCTGTGATCTTCTCGAGAGAACATGAGACGCGGATCCGGCGCTCGAGTCTCGTCGCCCAGGAACTCCGCCATGCGGACCTGGAGTCCGAACTGTTCCTCGAGTTTCAGCCGATTTACGATGTGCTCACGCAACGCACCATCGGCATGGAAGCGCTCGGTCGATGGCACAATGCGCGGCTAGGCGCGGTCAGACCGGAGGAATTCATCCGGATTGCCGAGCGTACCGAACTGATTCTGCGCGTCACTGAAGTGCTGCTGCGCAAAGCGCTTGAGGAAGCATCGCGCTGGCCGTCCGACCTCTATCTGTCGTTCAATCTCTCCGCTATCGATATCTCGACTTCGCCGCGCGCTCGCCGCCTGGTCGATATCGTGCTGGGCAGCGGCGTGCCCGCGCATCACGTCAACTTCGAGATCACGGAAACCGCGGTCACGCGCGATTTCGAGCAGGCCCACTGCTCGCTCACGATGATCAAGCAAGCCGGCTGCCGTGTTTCGCTCGACGATTTCGGCACCGGTTATTCGAGCCTCAGCTATGTGCATCGCCTGCCCTTCGATACGATCAAGATCGATCGCAGCTTCATGAGCGACGTGGATTCCAACAGCGCGTCGAAGAAGATCGTCAAGTCGGTGCTCGATCTGTGCCGGAACCTCGGACTCGAGTGTGTCGTGGAAGGACTCGAGACGTCGTCGCAAGCGGAGGTTGTCAAAGCGCTGGGCGCGCGTGCGGTGCAAGGCTATCTGTTCGGCAAGCCGATGCGGGCGAACGCCGTCACTGACTATCTACAAGCGTCGCTCGCATAGGGCTATGCGGCGAGAGCCTGGCCGCGCACTGCCGCACCTCCTCTCAATCCGCGGCATCCGGCCCGGTCGGCAGGATCATCTGGTGGGGAACGTGAAAGCCTCTCATACGCGCAACGGCGTAAGACAGCAGCGCGGGTGCGTCCCGCCCACTTGAATCTTTGCAGGCATTCAGCCCGCCTCGCAGCGCCCTTTTGCCAACTTGTGCTTAAATCCGAACGTTGCGCTGCTGTGTTCGTGCCGGCCGGCTGAACGAGCAGTGCGGTCTCCCGCTGTCCGGCAGGAACCGACCATGTATGACGTGTTCGCAACGCACGCCGACTGGGCACGGACTGGGCACCGACGGTTTCAAATCCTTCATTGCATCAAAAGGAGCGTGGTTGTGTGGCATTTTCCGGTTGCGATTCCACCCTCGCTGGGCGTCTGGGCCGTATTCATGAGCGTGCTCGTCACGCAACTCGGCCTGCCGGTTCCAGCGGCGCCGATGCTGATCCTCGGTGGAACCATGGCCGCTATGGGACAGACCTCTTACGCCAGCATCATTGGCGCCGCCGTCTGCGCAACGCTGATAGCGGACTCGCTGTGGTTTTTCACCGGACGGGCGTACGGCCGGCGCTTGCTGAATCATCTGGTGCGCTTCTCGCTCTCGCTCGACACCACCGTGCGCGTCGCACGCAATACCTATGAACGCTACGGCGCGCCGATTCTCACCATCGCGAAGTTCCTGCCCGGCCTCGGTCTGATTTCGGCGCCGCTGCTCGGCACCACGCCAATCAAAGTCGGCGTGTTTCTGCTGTGGGATTTTGTCGGCGCGGCGCTGTGGGCCAGCGTATGGGTGATCGGCGGTGCGGCGCTTGACGATCAGATCGTGCAGCTCGTTCTGCTCGTGCGCCATAACGGCGGCACGATTTTCGACGCGTTCGCGGCGATCTTCGTTGCCGCACTCCTCTATCGCTGGGTGCGCCGCTGGCAATTTCGCCGCTGGCTCGCGCATGTACGCATCTCGCCGGAGCAGCTCGATGAACTGATGAAATCCAATGAGCCGCCGCTGATCCTCGATGCGCGGCCGCGCAGCATACGCGCGCAAGAATCACACCGGATTGCCGGCGCGCAGTTGCTGGATCTCGATTCGCCGGAGCCCCTGCAGCCCGAGTTACTGAAGCGGCGGATTGTCGTTTACTGCGTCTGTCCTAACGAAGCGACGGCCAAGCAGATCGTCACTCAGTTGCATCGAAAGAATATCCATCACGTCCGCGCGCTCAAGGGCGGCCTCGACGCGTGGGAAAAACGCGGATATCCGGTCGAGCCGTTGCCGTCCGACTTCGAGACGGCGATGGCCCATATGGCGGAAGACGAGGGCCACGAGGGCGAGTACACCGTGCGGGCGCGATTGGCGAAGTGATGATGGGAAGCGCGGGCGCTTGAACCCGCGCCATGCTCAACGCGGTCGGTCAATATCCCGATTCATCCATTGAAGTATTGCGCGAGGCGGTCGATCTTTCGCATCCGGCCGCGGTCCGCGCCGTTGCGGGTCTGGTGGACGCGGGTCTCGTCGAAAAGAAATCCGGCACGGATAAACGTTCCGTCGCGCTTGCTTTGACCGCTTCCGGCAAGCGCGAAGCCAAACGCCTGCAAACGGCGCGCGAGCGACATGCTGATGTTGCAACTGGCGATCATGAGCGGCGCGCTCGTTGCCTATACGCTCGGCTTACGCGAAGGCCGGCGTCAACCCGATCGATCGTCGTCGATGGGCTGACGCCTCAAGTGAGACGGTTGCGTTTCAAGCCGATTGAACAAGCCTGCCTGGAGCGGTTTGCATTCAACCAGCCGCGCGTGCATGAGAGCGCCAGAATCGTCGAGGCGCGAGCGTACCTCATCAACATACGAATTCGCTTTTTTGCGATAGAAGTCCTCTATATATTCGGGCGTTGAAAGATGGACGCTGATACTGGATGACTTTTATGGGGCTCGCGGTGATATCTGATCCGTGCCCGGTCAGCATCCGATAAACCTTTGTTTATTGGCCGGACGGTGAATGACAACCCAACTGAAGACGATTTCCCGACATCGCAGCATCCGTTATGGCAACGGAGGCGCACTTTCACGGTGCGTGAGCGGTTTGGCCGTTGGTGCATTGCTGACCCTGTCGGCTTGCGCGGGAACCGGACTGCCCGATGACCCATTCGCCGGAGAGGGCGCGGCGATGGCGATGGTGCCGATCAATCATACGGACCGTTACGCCGTTAACATCTTTATCGACAAGTACTGGGCGGGAGATGCAACGAGGCAATCAGGAGGAGGCAAGGCTGCCTGCTGCTACCCGGGTCTTGAGGATTGGAGTCAACCCGTTACGGTCACGTGGACGTGGGGCTGGGAAGAAGATCCCAAGACAAAAGCAGTTCTGAAACCAGACGAACAGCGCACGGTTGTCGCCCGTTTCCCGGCAAGCGGCCCGCACAGCGATCACGATCCGATGAAGGACGACGCTTACGTCTGCGTGATTCTGCGTGACCTCGACAAGGCAGAACTTGCGTTTTCGCCTACTGCTTCAGGCTGCGCCGATCAGTAACTCTCAAATCAAAAGCGTTTAAGGGGAAACAGATGACCGTTCGCCAAGCCGGCGCACCAATTGCCGACCAGGAATTCAAGCTGGCCGCCCGTCAGGGCGGAGACAAGCTCATTGGTGAGCTCTTTCGCCCGGATAACAAAGACGGCCCGCACTCTTTCAAAGACGCCAAATGCCGCCTGTATCCCAAGCTCAGCTTCTTCTTCGACGGCACCAACAATAATCTGGACCGGGACACCCCGCTTAACCGTCTGTCGAACGTCGCCAAACTCTTCAGGGCTGCGATCGATGACCGGAAGAAACGAGGGATATCCGCTCGCTACATCCCAGGCGTTGGCACACCGTTCAAGATTCGTAAGATCATGGGCTACACCGACGCACTCGGGGATGATCAGGGCGGCATGCTAGGACTCGGGTTGGGCGCCGGTGGCGACATGCGCATCAAGTTTGCGCTCGCCGAGTTTTCCCAAATCCTCGAACGCGAATGGAGTCCACCTTCATGGAAATACATGCAGTTCATCAGCCTCGCCATCTTCGGCTTCTCGCGTGGAGCTACTGAGGCGCGTGCCTTCGTGCGAAAACTGATTGAAACCCGGTGCGAGCGCACCGATGGTGGCTTGAGGTGGAAAGCGCCGGATGGCGAGCGCGTGCCGCTGCGTATCAGGTTCATGGGGCTGTTCGATACGGTCGCGTCGGTCGGCGGACCCGCACTGCATCTCGATTGGGGTGCGGAACTGGCGATCCCGCCCGAAGTGGAGCGGTGCGTGCATTACGTCGCCGCACACGAGGTAAGACAGGCGTTTCCACTCGACTCCGTGCGGGTAGACCGCGCCTATCCCGCCAACTGCGAGGAAGTCGTCTACCCCGGCGTGCATTCGGACGTGGGCGGCGGCTACGCGCCCGACGAGCAGGGCCGCAGCAACCGGCTGTCGCGCATCCCGCTGCGCCATATGCTTGCCGAGGCGCTGCGTGCTGGCGTACCGCTGCAACTGCCGGAGCAGATGGATACAAAACTACGCGCAGATTATGAGCTAGGTGACGACGATCCGGTGGTGAGCCTGTATCGCGGCTACATGGCGGCCCTGCCTGCTGCGAGCGGCAGCGACGTGGAATCACTGATCCAGGCCCATCGCCGTCTGAACTTTCAGTGGCGCAGCATGATAGCCCGGCAGTCCACCGACACGCGCGTACTCGGGCAGCTCTATGGCAAGGTCAGTCGGACAGCCTGCGCGAGCGTGCCACCCGCCACCGATAGCGATCATCCCGCCTGCTCGCCCAACAGGTGGGTCTATGACGTCCCGCCCCGTCCTGAAGAACAGGCGCGGCAACTGCTTGCCGAGCAGCGCCGCCTCGTGCAGCGGGTCGCGTTTCTGCGCAACCCCGTCGATCCGCGCGCCGGCAGCCGCGACTGGCCGCCACCGGCACCGCGTCCACGAAGCGCCTATGAAGAACAGATTCTTGCTGCGTGGGATGAGCAAAACGCAGTGCCATCCGCGGTGGACGGATTGCTGGCGGAATACGTGCATGATTCAGTGGCGCACTTCACGTCGTGGCCGTGCGCGTTGTACGACCCGCGCGGCATTCATTGCGACCAATCCAGCTACCAGGCCAACAATCGCGGCATCCGCCAACCTGGCAATGCCGCTGCGACCTAGCTGCGTTGCCCGGTGAGCGGGCGTGTCGTCGATAACGTGACAGAGAACCCGCGCGACCGCTATCGAGGCCAGCGGGCAAGCGCAATCCGTATCGACATGTGCCGGATGCGCCGCGCCGCTGGTTGCCGCTATTACGAGCAAAAACACGCGTCGAATGCAAGCACGGCTGCTTTCAAATGCAAGCCGCTACACCTGGCGTTCAGCCACCTTCCGCTGCCGCCAAAGACACAACAGATCGCACGCAATATGCGCGGCCGCAATCGCCGTGATCTCGCTCTGGTCATACGCGGGCGCCACTTCCACCACATCCGCGCCCACCAGATTCAACGCACCGAGCCCACGCACAATGGCCAGCCCCTGTGCCGACGACAAACCGCCCGCCACCGGCGTACCCGTGCCGGGCGCGAACGCCGGATCGAGACAGTCGATATCGAAGGTCAGATACGCGGGCCGCTTGCCGACAATCGACGTGATCCGCTCCACCGCGGCTCGTGCGCCATGTTCGTGGACCCACGCGGCGTCGAGGATATTGATCCCCATAAAATCGTCGTTCCACGTGCGAATGCCGACCTGCACCGAGGTCTTCGGGTCGATCAACCCGTCTTTCACTGCCTTGTAGAACATCGAGCCGTGATTCAGGCTGTCCGGGCTGTCGTCGGCCCAGGTATCGCAGTGGGCGTCGAAATGGATCAGCGAGAGCGGCTTGCCATACTTCTCCGCATGCGCAATCAGCAGCGGATACGTAATGTAGTGATCGCCGCCGAGCGTCAGCATCTTCGCGTCCGAGCGCAGGATCGTGCGCGCATGATCGACGATCGACTCCTTGATCGTCATGGGATTGTGCGCGTCGAACCAGCAATCGCCGTAATCGGTCACGGCAAGATCGTCGAACGGATTGAAGCCCCACGGATACGGGTGCAACTCCGACAACTGCACGCTCGCCGCGCGCACCGCCGCGGGGCCGAGACGCGCGCCTGAGCGGAACGTGGTAGCCAGATCGAGCGGCACGCCGGAGACCACGACGTCGACGCCGTCGAGTTCGCGGGTGTATTTGCGGCGCATGAACGACAACACACCCGCATAGGTGTTTTCGATCGACGAGCCATAAAGCGACGAACGACGGATCGCGCCGTCGCCATAAACGAGTTCAGTCATAGATGACCTGATACCTGATAAACATGCCGGAGCCGCACGCGGGGCTTCCTGGTGATGCGTACGGCGTCCGGCTTCGGATTCATTGGGAACGCGACGGCGCCCTGCTGCGCGTCGCCGCGCTGGCTTGCGAATCCTTTAGCGCAGCCGAACGAGCGTGGACTTCAGCTCGGTGTACTTCTCCAGCGCGTGCAACGACTTGTCACGGCCGTTGCCCGATTGCTTGTAACCGCCGAACGGGAAATTCATGTCCCCGCCTTCGTCGTAGCAATTGACCCATACCGTACCGGCACGCAGCTTGCGCGACACCTCATGCGCGGTGGTCAGGTTCGAGGTCCACACGGCAGCGGCGAGACCGTATTCGCTGTCGTTAGCGATCCTGATCGCTTCCTCAACCGTGTCGAAAGTAATCACCGACAACACCGGCCCAAAGATCTCCTCACGCGCAACCTTCGCCCCGGAAGCCGGGATATCGAAGATGGTAGGTTCGATATAAAAACCACCGGTCTCCTGCTTGACGCGCGATCCACCCAGCAACAGCTTCGCTTCGGCGCGGCCCGCTTCGACATAACCGAGCACGCGTTCGAGTTGCACGTTGTCGACGATCGCGCCCATCGAGGTTTGCGGATCCAGCGGGTTGCCCGGCGTATAGCTGCGCGCGGCGGCGATCAGCTTGTCGAGGAACACGTCCTTGATATCGCGATGCACGAGCAGGCGCGAACCGGCGGTGCACATTTCGCCCATGTTGTAGAAGATCGCGCCGGCCGCCGCATTGGCCGCGCGGTCGAGGTCGGGGCAATCGGGCATCACGATGTTCGGCGACTTGCCGCCGAGTTCGAGCCAGACGCGCTTCAGGTTCGACTGGCCGGCGTATTGCATGATCAGCTTGCCGACGTTGGTCGAGCCCGTGAAGGCGAGACAGTCCACGTCCTGATGCAGCGCCAGCAGCTTGCCCGGTTCGCCTGCTCCCGGCACCACGTTGAACACGCCGTCGGGGATGCCCGCATCCAGCGCGAGCTGAGCGAGGCGAATCGCTGTAAGCGGCGACTTCTCCGAAGGCTTCAACACGACACTGTTACCCGCGGCGAGCGCTGGGCCGAACTTCCACGACGCCATCAGGATCGGGAAATTCCACGGCACCACCGCGGCGACCACACCGATCGGCTCGCGCGTCACGAGGCCCACCAGATGATGATCGGCCGGCGCGACCTCGCCGCCGACCTTGTCGATCGCTTCAGCGAACCACTCGACGCAATAGGCCGCGCCCGGCACGTCCACCGAGGTGGTGTCGGCGATCGGCTTGCCTGCGTCCAGCGTTTCGAGCAGCGCGAGTTCGTCCCTATGCTCGCGGATCGACGCGGCCCACCGCAGGAGAATCGCCTTGCGCTTGCGTGGATTGAGGCCGGACCACACGCCGGAATCGAACGCGCGGCGTGCGGCTGCCACGGCGGCGTCGACATCCGCCGCACCGCTATCGGCCACCTTGGCAAGCAGCTTGCCGTCGATCGGGCTCAGGCAGTCGAAGGTGCGGCCGCCTGCGGCGTCACGGTACTCGCCGTCGATAAACGCACGGCCTTCGATCGAAAGCGTAGCGGCTTTGTCTTGCCAGAAAGCGAGAGATTTCTTGTCCATCAGGATGCCTCAATGTTATGCGCTCGACGCACGCCGGCTCCGATTTCGAGCTGCCTGGAACTGCGTCGCGGCGCGTTGGCGCGGAGTCTTTAGAACGTGGGCGGCGAATTGGCCGACACGATCTCGCAGAGATGCTCCGCGCTGGGATTGCGAAAACGATGCGGTAGACGGCTTTCGAAGTAATAGCTGTCACCAGGGTCGAGCAGCCACGTGACGCCATCCACCGTCAGTTCGATCTGACCGCGAACCACCACCCCGCCCTCGTGCCCCTCGTGCGCCAGCATTTCCGGCCCCGTATCCGACAGAGGCTGATAGACCTCGCGCAGAATGCCCATGTTGCGGTCTTTCACACTGGAGCCCGCGAGATAGAACTCGATCGACTCATTGCCGAGATTCGGCATGTCGGCGCGGCGCGACACGACACAGCGCTCCACTTCGACCTCAAAGGTGAAGAACTCGGCAAGACTCATCGGTATGCATTCGAGCAGCTTCTTCAGTGACCCAACCGACGGACTCACGCGGTTCTGCTCAATCAGCGAGATCGTGCCGTTGGTCACCCCTGCCCGTTTGGCCAGTTCACGCTGGGACAGGCCATTCTTCTTACGGATGTACTGCAGGCGGGTCGCTACTTCTATGGACATCGCTAGGTTCTCTGACATGGGAGACGATCGAGGCGCGTGAGCTCGGGCAACCTGCACCCGCGAGTGTTGAATATTCTAATCACTTTAATCGTCGCGCCGCTGGGGAAAACCCTGAAAGGATTCCGAAATATGACGTGCGCAATGAATGTTCCCACAGGCTGAGATTCTGACGACACCCCCGGGAAAGCCCTGATAAATCTTTTATAAAAATGATTTGACGGCATTATTGGCTCGTATACGATGGTTCTCAGGCGATCGTCATGCCGACGTCACGAAGCACGAAAGGGTGTTTTTTGATGCAGCGAACCCGGTTCGCATAGGTCAAAGGCGATCATCCCAGCGTGATGTTTCTTTAAACGCCCCGTGCGTTTTTCGAGCAAGCGTTCAATACTTTCAACGTCGCTAGTCGAGTGTAATCGTGAGAGTCCGAGGCCCTTTGGTGAGATGGAATCGTAGTCAGGCGAGTTGTCCTCGCGCTGACGGCGCCATCGCCGACGGCAGCAACGGCAGCCTTGCGTTCCGCCGCTTCCTGTCCGTCTTCACGATCCTGTCCCGCCGTTCAGTTCGACGTCACAACTCCATCTCCGCGCGCGCCTTCATTGCCGTACGCACGGACGAAGTCGCCTCGCTGCTGCCGTAGCGCCTCCCCCCTTTTCTTTGCCGTTCGATTTGTCCGGTTGCGTGAGCGCGCTCTCTTGAGTCAGGCGTTCGTGCATGTGCGGCGCCGTCTGCCGCCTATGCGCCTCATAGGGATTCCTATGCGCCTCATACGGATCAGATCAGTTGCGCGTCGCAGCGGATCGAATCGAACGGCCACCCCCGACTACCACGCGCGGCGCGTTCTGTTGACGACGGACGCCTGCACTACGCCGGTGGCCTGACGCCTTACGTCCGGTTGCGGAATCGTGTCGCGCTGTGTTTAACGTTGTTCATGCCGCGTCCCGCGGGGAACATACACGTCTATCCGATATGCGAAACAAACCTCTCGTCGGCATCAGCGCCGACAGAACGATGATGGGAGTCCACCCGTCGCACGTCACCGGCGAGAAGTACATCGCCGCGATCGTGGACGGCTCCCAGGCGCTGGCCATGTTGTTGCCGGCGCTCGGCGAGCGTCAGTCCACCGAGGACGTGCTGGACGCCGTCGACGGCTTACTGTTTACCGGCAGCTATTCGAATGTCGAGCCGCATCGCTACGGTGGTCATCCCAGCGCGCCGGGCACGCTGCACGACGCCGCACGCGATGCGACGACGCTGCCGCTTCTGCGCGCGGCGATCGCCGCCGGCGTGCCGGTGCTGGCGGTATGCCGGGGCTTTCAGGAAATGAACGTGGTGTTCGGCGGGACGTTGCATCAAAGCGTTCACGCGGTGGCCGGCTTGAACGACCATCGCGAGAACAAGGAAGACGACCTCGACGTGCAATACGCACCGTCGCATTCGATCGCGCTGACGCAGGGCGGCTTGTTGCAGCGCCTCGCGGGCGGCACGAATGAAGCGCGTGTGAATTCATTGCACGGTCAGGGCGTCGAGCGGTTGGGCGTGGGACTGGTGGCTGAAGCCACCGCGCCGGACGGATTGATCGAAGCGGTGAGTGTGAAAGATGCGCGTGCCTTCGCGCTGGGTGTGCAGTGGCACCCGGAATGGAAGCATGCCAACGACGCGCTTTCCACCGCGATCTTTCGCGCCTTCGGCGATGCCTGCCGCGATCGAATGCGCACCAAGGCCGGCTATGGCGCGGCATCCGCCGCTGCCACGCATGCCTGAGCCGGTCGCGCACCAAAACTGAGAGAATAACCATGCATGAAATCGACGAATTCCTGAAGAAGAACCGCGTCACCGAAATCGAAGCGATCATTCCGGATATGGCCGGGATCGCACGCGGCAAGATCATTCCGCGCAGCAAGTTCGAATCGGGCGAGTCCATGCGCTTGCCGCAGGCGGTGATGATCCAGACCGTCACAGGGGACTATCCGGAAGACGGCACGCTCACCGGCGTCACCGATCCGGACATGGTGTGCGTGCCCGACGCCAGCACCATCCGCATGATTCCGTGGGCCGTCGATCCGACCGCCCAGGTGATTCACGATTGCGTTCACTTCGACGGCACGCCCGTCGCGATCTCGCCGCGCCGTGTGCTGCGCCGCGTGCTCGAACTCTATAAGGCCAAAGGCTGGAAGCCGGTTATCGCGCCCGAACTGGAGTTCTACCTGGTCGACATGAACAAGGACCCGGATCTGCCGCTGCAACCGCCGATCGGCCGGACGGGCCGTCCGGAGACCGGCCGCCAGGCGTATTCGATCGAAGCGGTCAACGAATTCGATCCGCTGTTCGAAGACATCTATGAATACTGCGAAGTGCAGGAACTGGAAGTCGACACGCTGATTCACGAAGTCGGCGCCGCGCAGATGGAAATCAACTTCATGCACGGCGATCCGCTGAAACTCGCCGACAGCGTGTTCCTGTTCAAGCGCACGGTGCGTGAAGCCGCGCTGCGTCACAAGATGTACGCGACCTTCATGGCCAAGCCGATGGAAGGCGAACCGGGCTCGGCGATGCACATGCACCAGAGCCTCGTGGACGAAGAAACCGGCCAGAACCTGTTCACCGGTCCGGACGGCAAGCCCACGTCGATGTTCACCGGCTATATCGCCGGCCTGCAGAAATACACACCGGCGCTGATGCCGATCTTCGCGCCGTACATCAACTCGTATCGCCGCCTGTCGCGCTTCATGGCCGCGCCGATCAACGTGGCATGGGGTTACGACAACCGCACGGTGGGCTTCCGGATTCCGCATTCGGGCCCGGCCGCGCGCCGCATCGAAAACCGCATTCCGGGTGTGGACTGCAATCCGTATCTGGCGATCGCAGCGACGCTGGCTGCCGGGTATCTTGGCATGACGCAAAAGCTCGAACCGACCGAGCCGCTGCTCAGCGACGGTTACGAACTGCCCTACCAGTTGCCGCGCAATCTGGAAGAGGGGCTGACGCTGATGGGCGCGTGCGAACCGATGGCCGAGATTCTCGGCGAAAAATTCGTCAAGGCTTACCTCGCACTGAAAGAAACCGAATACGAAGCGTTTTTCCGCGTGATCAGCTCGTGGGAACGCCGGCATTTGCTGCTGCACGTTTAAGACCGGATCCAGGGTCTCTATTCACGACGTCGCCCGCAAACGCGAAAAAATTGGAGGCAGTATGAGCTACAGAACAGAAGAAGTCGCTTACGTGCAACCGGCGCAACCCAGCGCCGCCGCAAGCGTACAAGCCACGCAACAACGCAGCACCGCCGAATACCGCGCACTCGACGCCGCGCACCACATCCATCCGTTTTCGGATATGGGTTCGCTCAATCGCGCCGGCAGCCGCGTGATCGTCAAGGCGCAAGGCGTGTACCTGTGGGATTCGGAAGGCAACAAGATCATCGACGGCATGGCCGGCTTGTGGTGCGTGAACGTCGGTTATGGCCGCAAGGAACTGGCCGACGCCGCGTACCGGCAAATGCAGGAACTGCCCTTCTACAACACCTTCTTCAAGACGACGCATCCGCCGGTGATCGAACTGTCGGCCTTGCTCGCGGAACTGGCACCGGAACCGTTCAACCACTTCTTCTATTGCAACAGCGGTTCGGAAGGCAACGACACCGTGCTGCGCATCGTCCATCAATACTGGGCGACGCAAGGCAAGCATTCGAAGAAGTTTGTCATCTCGCGCAAGAACGGCTATCACGGTTCGACGATCGCCGGCGGCACGCTGGGCGGCATGGGCTACATGCACGAACAGATGCCCTCGAAGGTCGAGAACATCGTGCATATCGACCAGCCGTATTTCTTCGGCGAAGCAGAAGGCAATCTGACGCCGGAAGAATTCGCGCTGGCCCGTGCGCAGCAACTCGAAGCGAAGATCCTCGAAATCGGCGCGGACAATGTCGCCGCGTTTATTGGTGAGCCCTTCCAGGGCGCGGGCGGCGTGATCTTCCCGGCTTCAACTTATTGGCCGGAAATCCAGCGCATCTGCCGCAAGTACGACATCCTGCTGGTCGCCGACGAAGTAATCGGCGGCTTCGGCCGGACCGGCGAATGGTTCGCGCATCAGCACTTCGGTTTCGAGCCGGATCTGATCACACTGGCCAAGGGCCTGACGAGCGGCTATGTGCCGATGGGCGCAGTCGGTCTGCATGATCGCGTGGCCAAAGCGATCATCGAGCACGGCGACTTCAATCACGGCCTCACCTACTCCGGTCACCCGGTGGCGGCAGCCGTGGCGGTGGCCAATCTGAAACTGCTGCGCGACGAGAAGATCATCGAGCGCGTCAAAACCGACACGGGTCCGTACTTCCAGAAGAAGCTGCGCGACACCTTCGCCAATCACCCGATCGTCGGCGAAATCTCCGGCGCGGGTCTGGTGGCCGGTCTGCAACTCGCAGAAGACCCGAAAGCGCGCAAGCGTTTCGCCAATGGCGGTGACGTCGGTACGATCTGCCGCGACTTCTGCTTTAATGGCAACCTGATCATGCGCGCCACCGGCGACCGGATGCTGCTCTCACCGCCGCTCGTGATCAATAAGCTGGAAATCGACGAGATCGTTTCGAAGGCCAAAAAAGCCGTCGATGCGACCGCACAACAACTCGGAATTTCGTAACGGCAGTTTGTTCCGGCATGGGCACACCCACAAATCACGCTCATGCCGGTTCTTCATATCAAGGGAAAAAACCATGAGCGTTTGTCATCTTCGTCATGCGGTCGCGGGGGCCGCGCTTCTCGCCTTCACGGGTTTTGCGGCGTTGTCGGTTACGCCGGCCCTTGCGGCCGACACGGAACTGAATGTCTACAACTGGTCGGACTACATCGCCAAGGACACGATTCCGAACTTCGAGAAGCAGGACGGCATTCACGTCAAATACGACAACTACGATAGTGACGATACGTTGCAGGCCAAACTGCTCGCGGGCAGCTCCGGTTACGATATCGTGGTCCCGACGTCGAACTACATGGCCAAGCAGATTCAGGCCGGCGTGTATCAGAAGCTCGACAAGTCGAAGCTGCCGAACCTCGCGAACCTCGACCCCGTGTTGATGAAGATGATTACCGATGCCGATCCGGGCAACCAGTACGGTGTGCCCTGGGCTTACGGCACTGACGGTGTCGGCTACAACGTGCAAGCCGTGCAGAAGGCGCTCGGCGCCAATGCCCCGGTGGATAGCTGGGCACTGGTGTTCGACCCGGCCAATCTGTCGAAGTTGAAGGGCTGCGGCGTGTCGTTCCTCGATCAGCCCGTCGACGTCTTCGCTGCCGCGCTGCAATACATGCATAAGGACCCGAACAGCACAAACCCCGCTGACTATCAGGCAGCGTTCGAACTGCTGAAGAAAGTCCGCCCGTATATCACCCAGTTCAACTCGTCGGGCTACATCAACGACCTCGCCAACAACGACGTCTGCGTCGCGGTGGCATGGTCGGGCGACGTCGGCATCGCCAGCCGCCGCGCTGCAGAAGCCAAGCGTTCATACGAAGTGAAATTCTCGAACGTCAAGGAAGGCGGCCTGCTGTGGTTCGACGTGATGGTGATCCCGAAAGACGCCCCGCATCCTGAAGCCGCACTGAAGTGGATCAACTACATCGAAGATCCGAAGGTCAACGCTGCCATCACCAACGAAGTGTTCTACCCGACCGCGAACAAGGCCGCGCGCCAGTTCGTCACACCGGCGGTCGGTCAGGACAAGACCGTTTATCCGGGCGACGAAGTGTTGAGCAAGATGACACTGATGAAGCCGATGCCGACCGATGTTCTGCGCCTTGAAAATCGTCTTTGGGCGCAGCTTAAAACCGGCCATTGATTAAGCCAAATTAAAAAGAATCGATCCCGCGCTCAGGGATCGCTCGAACCCTGAGCGCATGAATGGCAGTAACGGTAGTCAGCCTGCGCGCTTCCAGCGTCCCACCTGCGCGCAGTCCCATGTTTTCCGATCGCAGCGCATTTGTGAGCCGCTTTCCGCGCCTCGTATGGAGACACTTGCGCCCGTGATCCGCAAGGAATGGTTACATCATGAACTCGACGACACAAAAAAGCGCAGCCGGCGCCACCCAGATGGCCCGCCCCGCATCGACGACAAAATCGAAACCAGACGAATTCGTTCGCATCGAAAACGTCGTGAAAAAATTCGGCGACAGCACCGCTGTCGACAACGTCAACCTGAGCATTGCGAAGAATGAGCTGTTCGCGCTGCTCGGCAGCTCCGGCTGCGGCAAGTCCACGCTTCTGCGCATGCTCGCAGGGCTCGAGACGGTGACGTCCGGGCGCATTTTTGTCGACGGCGAAGATCTCGCCGCGATGCCGCCGTACAAGCGGCCGGTCAACATGATGTTCCAGTCGTACGCGCTGTTCCCGCACATGAGCGTCGAAGCGAATATCGCGTTCGGCCTCAAGCAGGAAGGCGTGCCGAAGAACGAGATCAAGGAACGCGTCGGCGACGCGCTCAATCTCGTGCAGATGAGCAAATACGCGCAGCGCAAGCCGCATCAGTTGTCCGGTGGACAGCAGCAGCGTGTGGCGCTGGCCCGCTCGCTCGTCAAGCGCCCCAAGCTGCTGCTGCTCGACGAACCGATGTCGGCGCTCGATAAAAAGATCCGCCAGAAAACCCAGCTCGAACTGGTCAACATCATCGAGAAGGTCGACGTGACCTGCGTGATGGTCACGCACGATCAGGAAGAAGCCATGACGATGGCCGGGCGCCTCGCGGTGATGAGCGAAGGCCGCATCGTGCAGATCGGCTCGCCCAGCCAGGTCTACGAGTTTCCGAATAGCCGCTTCTCGGCGGAGTTCATCGGCTCGACCAACCTGTTCGAAGGCACAGTGGTCGCGGATGAACCGGATCACATCTTTGTCGAAAGCGAGGACCTCGAATCGCGCATCTATGTGAGCCACGGCATTACCGGCCCGCTCGGCATGCCGGTAGGCATCTCGGTGC
Organism: Paraburkholderia sp. GAS348; assembly: GCF_050434205.1. NCBI lineage: Bacteria > Pseudomonadati > Pseudomonadota > Betaproteobacteria > Burkholderiales > Burkholderiaceae > Paraburkholderia > Paraburkholderia sp. GAS348. Next base: position 432,985 of record NZ_JBNPVT010000003.1, on the reverse strand, counting down.
GTCCGGAACGCGTGAAGGTCTCGCTCGACAAGCCTTCTACGCCGCACAACTGGGCGCGCGGCGTGGTCTCGGACGTCGCGTACATGGGCAGCTATTCGCTGTATCACGTGCGCCTGCCGAGCGGCAAGACGATCGTGTCGAATCTCTCCAGCTCGCACCTGATGAGCGAAGGTGCCCCTTCCTATAACGACGACGTGTTCGTCTACTGGTCGCCGGCTAGCGGCGTGGTGCTGACGCAATGAGCAATCCCACTACCTCCTCCCCCGCGGCGCTCGGCGCGCCGTCCGGCAGCCGTCTGCTCGGCTCGCTGAAACAACGCCTTTCCATGCTGCTGCCGTCGGGCCGCACGACCGTGATCGGCGTGCCGTTCCTGTGGCTCTTCGTGTTCTTCGCGTTGCCGTTCGTGCTGGTGCTGAAGATCAGCTTCGCCGATCTGCGCCTGGGCATTCCGCCGTACACGGATCTCGTGACGGTCAAGGACGGCATGGTGCATTTGGCGATGCAGCTCGGCCACTACGCGTTCCTTCTTCAGGACGATCTGTACGTCGCGACGTATATCAGCTCGTTGAAGATGGCCGGGATCTCGACCTTCTTCTGCCTGCTGATCGGCTATCCGATTGCGTACTACATCGCCCGCTCGGAACCCACCAGGCGCAACCTGCTGATGATGGGCGTGATGCTGCCGTTCTGGACGTCGTTCCTGATCCGCGTTTATGCATGGATCGGCATCCTGAAGGACGACGGCCTGCTCAATCACACGCTGATGGCCATCGGCATGATTCATTCGCCGTTGCGCCTCTACCACACGGATATTGGCGTCTATATCGGCATGGTCTATTCGTACTTGCCGTTCATGGTGATGCCGCTGTATGCGCACCTGGTGAAGATGGATCTGACGCTGCTCGAAGCGGCCTACGACCTCGGCTGCAAACCGTGGACCGCCTTCACGCGCATCACGTTGCCGCTGTCGAAGAACGGCATCATCGCCGGCAGTCTGCTGGTGTTCATTCCGGCGGTCGGCGAGTACGTGATTCCTGAACTGCTGGGCGGCGCCGACACGCTGATGATCGGCCGTGTGATGTGGGATGAATTCTTCAACGATATGGACTGGCCGATGGCATCCGCCGTCACCGTCGCCATGGTTCTACTGCTGCTCGTGCCGATGGCCGTGTTCCAGTACTACCAGGTCAAGGAACTGGAGGGCGCGAAATGATCAAGCCTAATAAAACGCTGTCCACGACTGTACTCACCATCGGGTTTCTGTTTCTGTATATCCCGATCATCAGCCTGGTGGTGTATTCGTTCAACGAGTCGAAGCTCGTCACGGTCTGGTCCGGCTTCTCGCTGAAATGGTATGGCGCGCTGCTGCAGGACGACGAACTGCTCAATGCCGCGTGGCTGTCGCTGAAGATCGGCCTGCTGACCGCGTTCGCCTCCGTCGTGATCGGTACGTGGGCAGGGTTCGTGCTGGCCCGCTTCGGACGCTTTCGCGGCTTTACGCTGTTCGCCGGCATGATCAACGCGCCGCTCGTGATTCCCGAAGTGATTCAGGGCATCTCGCTGCTGTTGCTGTTCGTCGCGCTCGAACAGATGCTCGGCTGGCCGAAGGGCCGCGGTCTCTTCACGATCTGGATCGGCCACGTGATGCTGTGCGTGTCCTACGTGGCGATCATCGTGCAATCGCGGGTGAAGGAGCTCAACAAGTCGCTCGAAGAAGCCGCGCTCGATCTCGGCGCCACGCCCCTCAAGGTGTTCTTCCTGATCACGCTGCCGCTGATCTCGCAGGCGCTGATGTCCGGCTGGCTGCTGTCGTTCACGCTGTCTTTCGACGACCTCGTGCTGTCCGCGTTCCTGTCGGGTCCCGGCTCGACCACGCTGCCGCTCGTCGTATTCTCGCGCGTGCGCCTCGGTTTGAATCCGGAAATGAATGCGCTGGCAACTATCTTCATCACCACGGTGACGATCGGCGTAATCGCCGTCAACCGCTGGATGCAGCTGCGTGAACGCAAGCGCAACCGCGACATGCAGATGGCTTTCGCACTCGCCGAAGCCGCCGACCCCTTGCCGTCAGCACCACAACAAGCCGCCGTACGGAAGTCGCTCGATACGGCCAGCGCATAAGAAGTCTTTTTGCAATACGACTAATAAGGAGAATTTTGCATGAGAAAGAAGCTCATCTGTCTGTTGGTGGCGGGGAGTCTGCCTGGCTTTGCCATGGCGGACGCCACCAGCGACCAGATCAAGGCGCTCCAGGCCCAGCTCAACGCACTGCAGAAGGAGGTGAAGCAGCTGCGCTCGGAGGTAGCATCCAAGCCTAAAGCGGCTACGGCTGCGGCTGCGGCCACACCGGCCCCGGCGCCGGCCGTCGCGGAAGCGCCGGTGGACATCTCTTCGCCGGACTACGGCAAGGCACGCGCGACGCTGACCAACGACCAGGTCGATTCGATGAAGCAGCAGCTCGCCAACCAGCAGCTGAAGGTCGATTCGCTGGTGGACGCGCAGAATACCGGCCCTCTCGCGGGTCTGTCGGTGACGGGCTATATCGATCCGACCTATATCTACAACCGCGCGGCTAGCAGCTCGTCGTTCCTGTTCGCGAACCACGAAAGCAGCTACAACTACTTCAACAGTACGTTCGGCGATCTGTACCTCGACATCAAGAAGACCTTCGGTGTCGGCCCGATGGCGCCTTCCGCCGAGGTCACGTTGATGCCGAACCGCGGCAACGGCATCACGTTGCTGGCCAACGAGCACGGCAATATCGGCAACAACATTCTGAATACGGCTGTCGTGACCGTCCCGGTGACGGCAACGACGACCTTCGTGGCCGGTTTGATGCCGAGCTTCGGCGGCTATGAAGTGCAGCAGTCAAACCAGATGCTGACGCTCACGCACAACCTGCTGTATGACTTCTCCGATCCGGGCAGCTATGTCGGCGTCGGCGTGAACTACACGGGCGACGGCAGCAACTGGGCATGGAAGTTCATGCTGGGCAACGAACAGTACCGCACGTATGGCTCGGTGGTGCAGACGGGCACCAATGCGCTGGGCGACCCGATCAGCAGCAGCAACAAGATCCCGACCTTCACGGCTCGCGTCGACTACACGTGGTCGAGCGCGCTGGATATTGGCGGCTCGTTCAATATCGGCCGTCAGACTTTGGCTAGCGCACAGGCAACCGACGCCAACGGCAACCCGATTCCGGGCTCGTTCGTCTACGGCGTGGGCGGTCAGGCATCCAACGCCTTCGGCACGTTCTTCTTCGGTGAAGCGGATCTGGCCTACACGCAGGCCGACGTCCAGTACAACGCCGAAGTCGACTACGGCCAGCAGCAGAACGCCGCATTCAACGGCGGCCAGGCACAATGGTACGGCCTGTCGCTGCTCGCGCACCGCAAGTTCAGCATGCCGGTGGTGGGCCGCATGGGCTTGACCGCTCGCTATGACCTGCTGGTCGACAGCAAGAACGGCGGCGGCGGCGGCGGCGTTGCGCTGAATGCGAACGGCATGGACACGGCTGACGGCTTCGGCATCGGCGCGGACTGCCTCGCCAATTCGAAGACGAACGGCGGCCTCGGCTTCGAGTGCAGGGGCGCAATCCATCAGGACGCCGCGCTCGATCTGTTGTTCTACCCGACCCAGCAGATCACGGTCAAAGTGGAATACCGTCACGACTGGGCGAACAAACAGGTGTTCCTGAAGAACGACGGTTCGTACGGCAAGTCCAACGACCTGCTCGCGACGCAGTTCATCTACTCGTTCTAAAACGACCCGCCTCATCGCGTGGCCCGGTTTGACCGCGGGCCACGCGCCAAGGTCTCTTCCGCATGCTCTGCCTATGCTCCGATTCTCAAACCAGCCTCACGTCACCTCGTATTACGCAGCAACCGCTAACGACACCACCCGCCATCCCCCGCTCGAAGAAACGCTCAACGTCGACGTTTGCGTGATCGGCGCGGGCCTCACCGGCATCTCGACCGCGTTGAATCTCGCCGAACGCGGTCATTCGGTCGCGGTGCTCGAAGCATCGAAAGTCGGCTGGGCCGCGAGCGGCCGCAACGGTGGCCAGTTGATCGGCGGCTTTGCCTGCGATATCGACACATTCGCGAAGTTCATGCCCGCGGATGACGTGAAGCGAGTTTGGAACATGGGGCTTGAAACCCTGGATATCGTCAAGGAGCGCGTCGCGAAGCATCAGATCGACTGCGACCTGACCATCGGCTATCTAACCGCGGCGAACAAGCCGCGCGATACGGATGCGCTGCAAAAATGGCGCGACGAAGCGCAACGGCGCTTCGGCTATGACCGCTTCAGTTATGTCGACGCCGATGGCGTCTGCGACTATGTTCAATCGCAACGCTACCTCGGCGGCCTGTTCGATGCGGACAGCGGCCATCTGCATCCGCTGAACTACACGCTCGGCCTGGCGCGCGCGGCACGCGCCGCCGGCGTACAGATTTTCGAAGACAGCTGCGTCACCGCGCTGCGCCAGGAAAACGGCCGGCATGTGGCCGAAACCGCGCGCGGCAAGGTGAACGCGCAATTCGTCGTGCTCGCCTGCAATACCTATCTCGGCGAACTCGCACCGGATCTCGCCAGCAAGATCATGCCGGTCGGCACCTACGTGATCGCCACCGAACCGCTCGACCCCGATCGCGCCGAAGCGCTGATGCCGGCAAAAGCGGCCGTGTGCGACAGCCGCTTCGTGCTGGACTATTTCCGGCCAGCCCCGGACAACCGCCTGCTGTGGGGCGGCAAAGTCAGCTATTCGACCTTCGAGCCGCGCAACCTCGCCGAGGCGATGCGCCGCGATATGCTGAAGACCTTCCCGCAACTCGACGATGTCAAAATCGACTATGCGTGGGGCGGTTTCGTCGACATTACAATGAATCGCGCGCCGCATTTCGGCCGGCTGTCGCCCACTATGTATTTCGCGCAGGGCTTCTCCGGCCACGGCGTGAACACCACCGGCCTCGCGGGCAAGCTGATCGCCGAGGCGATCGACGGCCAGGCGTCGCGCTTCGATCTGTTCGGCAAGATTCGTCACCGCGACTTCCCCGGCGGCGCTACACTGCGCACCCCTGCCCTCGTGCTTGCGATGGCCTGGTACCGAATGAAGGACCTGCTTTGATGAATGCTCCGACGCCTGGCTTTAACACCCTCGACCGCCGCGCCGATGCGCTGATCGCCAACTCCTACTACGAAGCGAGCGCCACGCGTCTGTTTGCCGACGATCCGACGCTCGACGGCGCCCTGGAGGCCGACGTCTGTGTGATCGGCGCGGGCTTCTCCGGTTTGTCGGTGGCCTTGGAATGCCGGGCGCGCGGGTTATCGGTGGTCGTACTCGACGCGCACCGTCCGGGTTGGGGCGCATCGGGCCGCAACGGCGGCCAGACCCTGGTCGGCTTCGCGAAAGACGAGATCATCGAACGTCAGCTCGGTCTCGACGGCGCGCGTGCTGCGTGGGCGATGTCGGTGGAGGGTGTCGCTTTGGTGCGCGAGCGCATCGAGCGTTACGGCATCGATTGCGATTTCACCGCCGGCTATCTGACGGTGGCGACCAAACCGAAGCGCGTACCGGATTTGCGTTCGTGGATGGAGTCGGCCTCGCAACGCTGGGGCTATACGAAACTCTCGTGGCTCGATACCGATGAAGTGCGTTCACGCGTCGCTTCGCAACGCTATCTGGCCGGCGTCTACGATCCGTTTTCCGGCCATCTGCATCCGCTCAAATACTGCCTCGGCCTCGCCGATGCGGCACGCCGTGAAGGCGCCCAACTGTTCGCGCATTCGCCGGTAATCGAAGTCGTGCGCGGTGCGCGGCCTGTAGTGCGTACCGCTAGCGGCGAGGTGCGCTGCCGCTTCGTCGCGGCGTGCGGCAATGCGACGATCGGCGATGTATTGCCCGCGCCGGTGGCCGCGCGCATCGCGCCGATTGCGTCGTATATCGTCGCCACGGAGCCGCTAGGCAAAGCGCGTGCGGACGCCCTGATCAAAGGGCGCGAGGCGATTTGCGACAACAACTTCTTTCTCGATTACTTCCGTCTGTCGGCTGATCATCGCGTGCTGTTCGGCGGGCGCGCGAGTTCGACCGGCGCGTCGCCCGTGCAACTCGGCGAAGAGATTCGCAAGCGCATGATCGGCGTGTTCCCGCAACTCGGCGATGTGCGAATCGACTATGCGTGGGGCGGTTTTGTCGACGTGACGCGCAATCGCGCACCCGATTTCGGCTCGATCGATCCGAACTATTTCTACGTGCAAGGCTTTTCCGGGCACGGCGTCGCGTTGACCGGCATCGCCGGACGCGTGATTGCGAAAGCCATGGCCGGCGAGACGGCGGCCTTCGATCTGTTCGCACAGTTGCGGCATGCGCGCTTTCCGGGCGGTCCGGCACTGCGTGGGCCGGCGCTAGAACTCGGGATGATGTATCACCGGATTCTCGAGTTGTTCTAGGCGGCTCTTCCGGCAACGAGTTGAGTGCCTTTATTAGCGCCCGCCCATTGTGCATGTGCATCCCCCGCACATGCTGCACACCCAGAACCACGACTACGACCACGGCCGCCAATGTTCGCGTGCCTCATCGGCGCTGCGGCCCGAACATACGCGCCAACGCACGCGCGAGTTCCTTGACGGCGGCATCGGCTGTCGGGCGGTGAAGCAGCGCGATATCCATGGTTTCGATTGCAGGCAGCCCGCTTTTCGGTGTCAGCACGACGTGGTCCGCTGTCACCGCGCGCGCGGGCAGGAGACTGATGCCGAGACCATCGGCAACGGCCGCCTGGATTCCGCTCAAACTCGAACTGATGAAGCTCATCCGCCAGCGGCGTCCGAGCCCTTCGATCGCATTGGTCATGTCGTCACGGTACAGCCCGCGCGGCGGAAACGCGACGATGGGAATCGGATCAAGCTGGATCGAAGGGCTCTTCGCACTGTCGATCCACCTCAATTGCTCCGGCCAGCACGCGACCGCCTCGCGGCTGTTGCGCCGCTGCTTCACGAGGATCAGATCGAGGTCGCCGCGATCGTAGCTGTTGCTCAGGTCGCGGCTCAATCCGCTGGTCACTTCCAGCTTGACCTGCGGATGCTTGCGGTTGAACGCGGCGAGCATATGGGTTGTCGGGCCGCCGACGAAATCTTCCGGCACGCCCAGCCGGACAGTTAGCCCCACCGTCGCGCCCGACAGCGCCTCGATCATTTCATCGTTGAGGGCCAGCATCCGGCGTGCATAGGCGAGCAAGGTTTCGCCGGCATCGGTCGGCGTTACGTCGCGACTGCCTCGCTCGAGAAGCTTGTGTCCTGCCATGTCCTCCAGGCGCCGCACTTTCTGGCTCACGGTGGACTGGGTGGAATGAAGCCGTGCGGAAGCCGCAGTAAACGTGCCGCAATCGGCCACCATGACAATGGCCTTCAGCAGATCCAGATCGAACAACGGTGTACGTGCTTTGGCGTTGTGTTTCATCGAACCATTTGATCCTTGAATGCGGACGCCGATTTCTATCACGCATCAGGCAGGCCGGCAATCGCGCGCGGGCCTCATGAACGGCACATCGCTGCTCCGCTGCAGTCAGGCAACGCTGCGCCTGACAACGGCATACATCTGACCAATAGTATTCGGTTTCTAACTGACTGGCAGTTGAACATTTAATTTTCGAATGCCGGGCGAGATGGATAACATCAAGCATTGTCGTCAGCGCCGCGCTGCGCGCGCTGCGGGCCCGTATTGCCACTTCCGTCGAATCGGCATGACCAACATGACTCGCTCTCTTCTGCTCTCCAATGTCCGGCTGGCTGACGGCCAGACGGTTTCCGTATCCATCGCCGACGGTCGCATCGCGGCGCTCGGGCCGCAGGTCGACGCGCAACCCGGCGCGCTGGCCGAGGACGGCGGCGGCGCGTTGCTGCTGCCGGGTTTCGTCGAAGGGCACACGCACCTCGACAAAAGCCACTGGGGCCGGTCGTGGTATCGCAACGAGGTCGGACCCGCACTGATCGACCGGATCAATAACGAGCGCGAATGGCGCAAGACGTCGGGACACGATGCGGCCGTCCACTCGCTCGCGCTAGCGCGGGCATTCGTGCAGGCAGGCACGACGCGCCTGCGCACCCATGTCGACGTCGATACCGACGCGCGGCTGCGCTACATCGAAGGTGTGCTCAACACGCGCCAATCGATGCGCGATGTGCTGGACATGCAGATCGTCGCGTTTCCCCAATCGGGGATGTTGATCCGTCCCGGCACGGTCGAACTGCTCGGCAGCGCGCTCGCCGCAGGCGCCGACGTACTCGGCGCACTCGATCCAGCCTTGATCGACGGCGACCCCGTCGCGTCGCTGAACGCGACCTTTGGACTCGCGGAACGCTACCGCAAGCCGATCGATATTCATCTGCACGAACCCGGCGAAGTTGGCGCATTCACGCTGAAACTGCTGCTCGATCGCGTCGAGGCGATGGGCATGCAGGGTCAGGTCGTCGTTAGCCACGCATTTTGCCTCGGCGCATTACCAGAACGTGAGCGCGACGCGCTGCTCGAGCGGATCGCACATCTGCGCGTGGCGCTGCTGACCAGCGCGCCGCCGTCTTGCCCTGTTCCGCCGCTCAAGCTTTGCAGGGACAAAGGCATCACGATCTTCGGCGGCAACGACGGCATTCGCGACACCTGGTCGCCGTATGGCGTCCCGGACATGCTCGAGCGCGCGATGCTGATCGGCATGCGCTACGACTTGCGGCGCGACGACGACCTCGCGATTGCATTCGACTGTGTGAGCGACGCTGCCGCTCGATGTTGCGGTTTCGCCGACTATGGCCTGCGGGTCGGCGCACGCGCGGACCTCGTGCTAGTGGATGCGGAATGCGTCGCGCATGCCGTGGCTGCCCGGCCGAAGCGCAAGCTGGTCATGGCGAACGGACGCATCGTCGCGCGCGACGGCGAGCTGGTCGACGCTGTATAACCGTGCGCGAGCACCTCATTAGAAAAATCCGTATATGAACGATAAGCAACCGGTCGACGTGCTGATCGAGCACGGCTAACGGCCGCGCTGCTGGAACGGAACGACCAGAACGGCGCGCTCAAGGCACAGTGGCCGACCACTTTACTATTGCCGATCGTCGATACCATACTGTCGTACCTGTTCGTATGCCGCTTTTGAGGAGGCGCCGATGACCATTCAACTCACGCCCGAATTCGCGTCCAGATTCGCCAATCTCGCACTCGCTCACCTCACGCGCGAGTATCCAAACAAGCTGACCCATTCGCTTGCCGGCCCGCAAGACGTGCAAGGCCCGCGCGCATTGCATCCGATTTTTTACGGCAGCTACGACTGGCATTCGTGCGTGCATGGCTACTGGCTGATCCTGCATCTGCTCGACCGCTTTCCCGATCTGCCTGAAGCGGCGCGCATCGTCGCGGTGGTCGACGCGCATTTCACCGAAGCGAATGTGGCCGGCGAACTGGCGTATCTCGATCTGCCGCATAACCGCGGCTTCGAGCGCCCGTATGGGTGGGCGTGGCTGCTCGCGCTGAGCGCGCAACTCCATTCGCTGAAGCTATCGGAAGCCGCGCGCTGGTCCAGGACTTTTGCGCCGCTTACCGAGGCCTTTGTCGGGCGCTTCGAGGAATTTCTGCCGAAAGCGACCTACCCGTTGCGCGTCGGGACGCACTTCAACATGGCATTCGCGCTGGCGCTCACGCTCGATTTCGCGCGGCAAACGTCGCGTGAATCGCTTGAGGCGCTGCTGGTGAATACGGCGGAGCGCTGGTTTCTGAACGATGTCGCCTGTCAGGCATGGGAGCCCGCCGGCGACGAGTTCCTGTCGCCTTCGCTAATGGAGGCGGAGTTGATGCGGCGCGTGTTGCCGCCCGCACAGTTCGTCGAATGGTTCAGGCGTTTTCTGCCGGATCTCGGCGCGAAGAAGCCCGCCACGCTGTTCGAACCCGTCACCGTGACCGACCGCACCGACGGCAAGATTGCCCACCTGGATGGCCTGAATCTGAGCCGCGCATGGTGCCAGCGGTCGCTGGCGCGCGCGCTGCCCGCGGGCGACGTGCGCCGGACCGTATTGTTCGATTCGGCCGAGCGTCATCTGCAAAGCGCCCTGCCGCACGTGGCCGGCGACTATATGGGCGAACACTGGCTGGGCACGTTCGCCACGCTCGCTTTGGAAGCGTGAACGGTGGCCGGACAGGGCCCTCATTGAAGGCAAAATACGAATGCAAAAACGGCGCCGCAAGCGTGAAACGGTTTTAGCAATCTACCGATTCGCGCCGCGAGCGCCGTTTTCTGCCGTTTTGTTTTACCGCGCGAGTCGGGAACCGCCTGTTGCGACTGGGCCCGCGAATCCGCCGGCTCCGTGCCTTACTCGCCGGTCAGCTTTTTAGGCTTCGGCGGCGTCTGAACCTTGTTGTACTGAAACTCGGGGGTCGCCCTCAAGGCATCCTTGGTCGCGCCAGCCAGATAGAAATTCCCAGAACGAATATCCAGCGCAGCGACAGGTACCGCTACGTCATGCGACGCCACGCCCAGAAATCCGCCGGCGGCGACGATTGCGGCGGACAGCGAGCCATCGGGAGCCACCACCAGATCGCGGATCGAACCGATCTTTTCGTTCTGGTCGTTGTACACAGCCTTGCCGAGAATGCTCTTCTTCACGCTCCAGCCGCTCAGCAGCGCATTCGACTGCTCGACCGTGACGCTCAAGGGTTGCGTACCGGCAACTTGCGCCTGCGCACCAAAGCTGGCTGCAGCTACGGCGACCACAACAACAAGTTTGCTCAACGTCATATCGTTCACTCCGTTCTTGGTGGACTTGACCGGCGCAAGGCCCGCGCCGCAGGAAGCGCTGCAAAACGATCATACAGACTGCGCGGCGCGTCTGCATCCAGACAGGCAACGGCCACAACCGCATACCGGTAAAATCGAGCCAGGCGCTGACGCCCGTTTAGAGGTGCAAGTTTGACTGAGCTTGAACAGGGTTTCATTCTGACCCGACATTGGCGGGATACACCCGCCGGCACGGAAGTGGAGTTCTGGCTGGCAACCGACGGCGGGCCCCGTCACATCCGCCTGCGCCCTCAGCCTTCGGTGGCCTTCATTCCGGCCGAGCACCGGGAGCGCGCGGCAACGATCCTGCGCCGTGAGGCGCCGCTCGATCTGCGCCCGCTCGAACTCCGCGATTTCCAGCATCGGCCGGTGATGGGGCTTTACTGTCTGCAGTACCGGCAATTGACGGGCTTCGAGAAACGCCTGAAACAAGGCGGTGTCGATGTCTACGAGGCCGACATTTTCCCGCCCGAGCGCTACATGATGGAACGCTTCATCACGGCGCCGGTGTGGTTCGGTGGCGACGCACAGCATGCCGGCCCGCTGCTGAACAGCGAATTGAAGCCGGCTACGAACTACCGGCCGCCCTTGAAGCTGGTGTCGCTCGATATCGAAACCAGCGCGCACGCCGAGCTCTATTCCATCGCGCTCGAAGGGTGCGGACAGCGTCAGGTCTATATGCTGGGACCGCCGAACGGCGACGCCAGCGGTGTCGACTTCGACCTCGAATACTGCGAAACCCGCGCCCAGTTGCTCGAAAAATTGAACACATGGCTGGAACGGCACGACCCCGACGCGATCATCGGCTGGAACCTGGTGCAGTTCGATTTGCGTGTGCTGCAGCAGCACGCCGAACAATATCGCGTGCCGCTGCGGCTCGGCCGCGGCGGCGCAGTGATGGAATGGCGCGAGCACGGCCATAAACAGAACCATTTCTTCGCGGGTGCGGCAGGAAGATTGATCATCGACGGTATCGAAGCGTTGCGCTCCGCAACGTGGAGTTTCCCTTCGTTCAGCCTCGAATATGTAGCGCGTTCCGTGCTGGGCGAAGGCAAGGCGATCGACAATCCCTATCAGCGCATGGATGAAATCCAGCGCCGCTTCGACGAAGACAAGCCCGCCCTTGCGCAGTACAACCTGAAAGACTGCGAGCTGGTCACGCGCATCTTTGCGAAGACCGAGTTGCTGCCGTTTCTGTTGGAGCGCGCGACGGTCACCGGCCTGCCCGCGGACCGCAGCGGCGGATCGGTCGCCGCGTTCACGCATCTGTACATGCCGCGGATGCATCGGCAAGGCTACGTCGCGCCGAATCTCGGCGACGTCGCCGGTGCCGCGAGCCCCGGTGGTTTCGTGATGGATTCACGGCCCGGCCTTTACGATTCCGTGCTAGTGCTCGACTACAAGAGCCTGTACCCGTCGATCATCCGTACGTTTCTGATCGACCCGGTGGGGCTCGTGGAAGGCATGCTGAATCCCAGCGACGATCGATCGGTGCCGGGCTTTCTCGGCGCACGCTTCTCGCGCACCCGCCATTGTTTGCCGTCGATCGTCGGCCAGGTATGGCAAGGGCGCGAAGCCGCCAAACGTGAGCACAACAAACCGCTTTCGCAGGCGTTGAAGATCATCATGAACGCCTTTTACGGCGTGCTCGGATCCACCGGCTGCCGGTTCTTCGACCCGCGTCTCGCGTCGTCGATCACCATGCGCGGTCATGAAATCATGCATACCACGCGTGAGCTGATCGAGGCGCAAGGCTACGAGGTCATTTACGGCGACACGGATTCGACTTTCGTGTGGCTGAAGCACGCCCATAGCGAAGAAGAAGCGAGCCGCATCGGCCGCGCGCTCGTCGAGCATATCAATGCGTGGTGGCGGCAAAATCTGCAAGCGCGTTTCGGCCTCGAGAGCGCGCTCGAGTTGCAATTCGAGCGGCACTACAAGCGCTTCTTCATGCCGACGATTCGCGGCGCCGAGGAAGGCAGCAAGAAACGCTATGCCGGGCTGACTGTTTTGCAGGACGGCAGCGAGGAGATCGTCTACAAAGGGCTCGAAACGGTGCGGACCGATTGGACGCCGCTCGCCCAGCAGTTCCAGCAGGAACTCTATGGGCGAATCTTCAGGCAACAGCCGTATCAGGACTATGTGCGCGACTACGTGCGCGATACCCTGAAAGGAAAACTGGACGATCAGCTCGTGTACCGCAAGCGGCTGCGCCGCTCGCTCGGCGACTACGAGCGCAACGTGCCGCCGCACGTGCGCGCGGCACGCGTGGCCGACGAGTTCAACCGGCAACAGGGGCGTCCGCTGCAATACCAGAACGGCGGCTGGATCAGCTTTGTGATGACGACCGCCGGCCCCGAACCGCTCGAAACCTTGCGCTCGGCGATCGACTACGAACACTATCTGACACGGCAGTTGCAACCGGTCGCCGACGCGATCCTGCCGCTCTTGCGCGACGACTTTACGACCTTGATGTCCGGGCAGAAACAGTTGTTCTGACGGGGGCGCCGCGCTGCCGAAACATCGGCGGCAGCAACGCCGCACCGGCACCGCAGGACGTTTTTATTGTCCCTTCAGGACTTTTAAGGTCGTCTTGCGCCACCATCCACATACTCATGCGCGTCATTTGCGGTACCGGCAGCGCCCATTCACCCAGGAGTCTCCCATGCCGCACGGCTCGTTTTCGCCCATCGCCAGCGTGGTCGCGGGATCGCGCCGCAATGAGTGACACGGCCCTGCCCACCTCGGTGCCGAATGCGCCTCCGCCCATGGCGGCGCTCACCATGCCGCCGGCGCATACGCGCCTTCTGCTCATGGGCCTGGGTCTCGCGACCGGGATGGAGTTCTACACATTCGACAGCATGAACCTGGTGCTGGCCGATCTGACCGGCACGCTGGGCGTATCGGCGGACGAAGCGAGCTGGCTGCTGACCGTCTATAGCTGCGCGCTGTTTCTCGGCGTGCCGGTTTCGGTCTGGATGGCCGGGCACTATGGCTACAAGCGCTTCCTGATCTCGACCATTGTCGCGTTCGCGATCGCCTCCATAGGCTGTGCGATATCCCCCGATCTGAATTCGATGCTGATCTGGCGCGCCATCCAGGGGCTGGCCGGGGCCGGCCTGGTTGTATGGTGGCGCGCGAGCATCTACGTGCTGATGCCCAAACCGCAGCGCAGCCCTTCGTTGATGAAGGCTTCCACGCTGCTCTATCTGTCAAGCGCCGCGGGCCTCCTGGTCAGCGGCTATATCACGGACCATTTCAACTGGCGGCTGATCTTTCTGCCGAACCTGTTGTACGCGGCCGCCGCGATATGGCTGCTGGCCCGCTACTTTCCGACCCTTCCGCCCCCCGCCTCCGACCGCGTGATCCGGACCGACTGGCTCGGCATTGTCCTCCTCGCCACGGCGCTGATTTCGCTGCAGATCATCCTCAATCGCGGTGAAATCGACGACTGGTTCGGGTCCTTTCACATTCGCCTGCTGGCCTGGACGAGCGGCGCGGCCCTGCTGCTCTTCGTGGTCTGGCAGGCGAGTCCCGCGAATCGAACGCCGCTCCTCTGGCTCGGCCTGCTGCGCGACCGCTACGTGCTATCGTCAGCGCTGATCGGTGTCTTCACCGGCATGATCCTGTCGGGCAGCCTGTTCGTTCTGCCCGAGTTTCTGCGCAATCTTTCAACCCATACCCATAGCGCGACTCAGACCGGACAGATCCTATGCGTCTATGCGTTGACCGCGGCGGCCATCCGGCCGCTCATGGTCGGTCTTATCGCGCGACTCGGCCAACGCAAAACGATCGTGATCGCGCTCGTCATGCTGATTGCGTCGATGGTCCTGTTCAATCGCCTGCTGACGACGGACACCCCCGGCTACTACTACGTCATTCCGCTGATTCTTTACGCCTGCTGCCTGTCGCCCTTGCTGCCCGCCGTGGGCAGCGGCACGGTGGCGAGGATCGAGCAGAACAAGCTGCTCGACGGCGTCTCCCTTTACATGACTTTCAGGCAGTTCGGCGCGTCGCTCGGAGTCGCGCTGCTGACCATTCTCATCGGGCACCGCGAGACACTTCATTCATCGCGCCTGTTCGAACACCTGCGCCACGACAATCCGGTCACGCAAGACTGGCTCGCGTCGGTGAGCACGACGCTGGTCGCGCGCGGCGGTTATTCTCCAATCGAGAGCCAGCGCGCAGCAGTCAGGATGCTCGCCGAAGCAGGCGCGCACCAGGCCGCCACGCTCGCCTACGCGGACGCTTTCGCCTTCATGGCGGCGGTCGGCGTAATCGCACTGTGCCTCGTCCCCATCATTCCGCCGACCCCGGTAGCCAAAAAATAAGGAGCGCGGCCATGCAAACCCTGTCTGTTCCAAACCCGATCCATTCGCTCGGCCGGAGGCAGCGATGAGCGAAACGCCACCGGTTCAAAAACCGGCCACCACGCCGCCCTCCGCCATTGCGCCTGCACCGCCCCCGCTGCCCGACAATCGACGCTGGCTGATCCTCGGCCTGCTTGCGCTGATCGTCCTGCTGGCGATCGCCGCGTATTTTCTGGTGCCAGGCCTGTACGAGACAGAGACCGACGACGCCTATGTCGACGCGCATCTGGTCTCGGTCATTCCGAAGGTCCCGGCTTATGTGCAAACTCTTCATGTCAACGACAACAGCAAGGTCACAGCCGGCGATCTCCTCGTCGAACTCGACCCGCGCGACTATGTCGTTCAGGTGGATCTGGCGCGCGCCAATGTCGCAGCGACCGTTGGCAAGCTGGAGGAGGCGCGCAATCAGGTCGCGGTGGCCGACGCCAATATCGGCCAGCAAAGGGCGGAACTTGACGTTGCCCGCGCCAATGCGAAACTGGCCGTCGCCAATCTGGCGCGGCTGCAATCCGTCTCCGATGTGCGCGCCGTGTCATCGGAGCGCGTCGATGAGGGCAAGGCGGCCGCCGACGGCACGCGGGCTTCCGTGACCTCGGCCCAGGTCAAGGTCGACGCATTGCAGGCGCAGGCGACGCTTGCCCGCGCCCAGGTGAAAACGGCGGAGGCTTCGGTCGCTCAGGCGCAAGCCCTGCTCGCGCAGGCGACGCTCAACCTCTCGTACACGAAGATCTACGCGACCGAGTCCGGCAGCGTCGCCAACAAGAGCGTCGAACAGGGCAACTTTGTGCAGCCTGGACAAACGCTATTGTCAGTGGTCCCGGACAAACTCTATGTGATCGCGAACTACAAGGAAACGCAATTGACCCATGTTAGGCCGGGCCAGTACGTCACGATCCGCGTCGACGCGTTTCCGGACTTGCGGCTGCGCGGCCACGTCGACAGCATCCAGCGCGGGACCGGCTCGCACTTCGCGCTTCTGCCGCCGGAAAACGCAACCGGCAATTTCGTGAAGGTGGTGCAGCGCGTGCCGGTGAAAATCGAACTCGACAACCCTGGGCAAGCGCTTAAATTGATCTCGCCGGGCATGTCTGTCGAAACGGAAATCTTCGTCAGGGAGCGCCCGGCATGGCTCGGCTTCGGGAACTAGCGGCGGCGCAGCCGGCGAGCCTCCAGCATGGCCTGCGGCGCCGTTTCACTTCTGTCGTCAGCCTTGCCGCTAGCGTGACTGCATCGGCTGGACTCCTCGCGGCTTGCACCGTGGGCCCCGACTATGTGCCGCCCAAGCCAGCGATGCCGGCGAGCTTTACCGAACAAACCGGCGCGGCAAGCGGCGCGGCGAAAGCACCGCAACCCTCGGACGACGCCTGGTGGAAAGGCTTTGGCGACGCCACGCTCGATTCGCTGATGGCGGACGCGCTGCAATCCGCGCCCGAGCTCGCCGTTGCCGAGGCGCGCATACGCGAAGCGCGCGCCTTGCGTGGCATCGCCGGAGCAGACCAATATCCTACCGTCGACGTCGGCGCGAAATACGATCGCACGCATGGCAGCGCAAACGTGCCGGTCGGCGTACCGCCCGGCGGCCTCGGTCCGGGCGCGAACGGCAATCTATGGCAGGCGGGGTTCGATGCTTCGTGGGAGATCGACGTGTTCGGCGGCAAGCGTCGCGGCGTCGAGGCGGCTGACGCGTCGTATCAGGCCGCCGTCGCGGACCTCGGCGATGTCGAGCTGACGCTGCTCGCGGAGGTTGCGCGCAACTACATCGAGTTACGCGGCGTGCAGCGGCAACTCGCCGTCGCGCGCAGCAATTTGTCCATCCAGCGGGACTCGCTGTCGCTAACCCGCTCGCAGTTCGACGCCGGCCTCGCCTCGCGTCTCGATGTCCTGCGCGCGCAGGCTCAAGTCTCCGATACTGAAGCCGCCATCCCGACATTCGAGGCGGACGAACGCGCATCCATTTATCGCATTGGCGCGCTGATTGGGCATCCGCCGGAACAGCTGCTGGCCCAACTGGATACCCCGCAGGCGATTCCGTTGGCCGTGGCGGACGTGCCTGTCGGCCTTCCGTCCGACCTTCTGCGCCGCCGGCCGGATATCCGTGCGGCCGACCACCGGATTGCCGCCGCGAACGCCCGTATCGGCGTCGCTCAGGCCGATCTCTATCCGCACTTCTCGCTGACTGGCGTGGCGGGCCTGGAGAGCCTGAACGCGTCGACGTTTCTCACCACGCCGAGCCGCTATTTCTCGATCGGTCCGAACATCAGCTGGCTCATCTTCGATGCGGGTAAGGTCCGCTTCGAAATGCGCGCCGAAGAAGCGCGGACTGCTGAGGCCACGGCGGTGTATCAGCGGACTGTTCTAGGGGCATTGCGCGATGTCGAGACTGCGCTCGTGTCGTACGCGCAGTCACAAGTGCGGCATGAGCGGCTGGCTGCCGAGGTCGCCGCCGACCGGGAGGCGGTGTCTATCGCGACGCGGCTCTACCGGCAAGGACTCAATGACTTCCTGTCGGTGCTGGACGCCGAACGCTCGCTGTACGCCGCCGACGACAAACTGGCGCAAAGCGATCGTGATACGGCGCTTGCGCTCGTGGCGCTTTACAAAGCGCTGGGTGGCGGCTGGCAGGAGGCGGCCGACGCCTCCGGTGCCGCCGCGCAGCATCCGTGATGCAGGCAGCAAGAGGTGGCGCCGTCGGCTAGTGGCAACGAACCGCTCGCGACAACAGCCACTTCCTAATTGCAATAGCCGGCGACGTTCGGACCGGTCAAAGGCTGGCTGTCATCAGCCAGGGTGGGCGCCTTCAGCGAGCGCAAAAGTTCGTGCGCGTCGTGCACGTCGCCCCAACCCCGATGCTCGGGAAAGCGCGTGCACACAGGCGAAAGAAGCGACAGGGCTTCGGCTCGCCGGCCCTGCATGGCAAGCCAGTTCGCGAGGCTGCTCGCGGCGCGTACCTCGAGCGCCCCCGCGCCTTGTCGGCTGGCCGATTCCAAGCCGGCCAGAAACCACGTCCCTGCATCGCCGCCCCCGCCTGTCATCTGGACGATCGCACCCTTGACCCGGCAAATCTCCGCGTAGTACCAACGCTCCCCGGTCCGCTCGCAATGCCGCAACGCCTCGTTGATCGCCGTCATCGCCTCGTCAAAACGTCCGTAGTCCGCCTGTGCCTGTGCGAAGCGGCAAAGAAGGAACGTCAAAGGCGCCAGAAAACCCGTCTCGTGCAGTTTGTCGATCGCTAAACGAAACAGGGCAAGCCGTTGCCGATGCTCACCGGGCACGACGGAAAACAGATACTCCTCGTAACAGGAACAGGCACTCAGCCAGATCGAAAACCCCACGCGGGAAGCAATGTCCCGCAGCATCGCGAGTGCTCGGGCCGCGATATCGCGTTCGCCCATCATGAGCGCGATCGGCACGAGCGCTTCGACCAGCACATAACACGTCACCATCTCATGTGCGTAGTCCTGAGCCGCCTCGGCGGCAATCTCAGCCAGCCGCAATGCCCGCTCAGTTTCCCCTTGAACCCACAGGACCCGCGCCAGTGTCGCGCGCGCGACAATGCCATGATCGATCCGGAAACCGAGTGCGTTCCAGCGGTGCACCGCAGGCACATAAGTGTTAAGCATTCCTTCAAGCTGCTCGCGGGCCGCGGCCTGTTCTCCCGCGTAATGCAGCGCGATTCCTTCAATACGGCGCCCGATCACCCTATTGGTCGTATCGCCGTGCTGCTGTGCAAGCGCATTGAAGCGGCGGGCAAGCAGCAGTGCCTCGTGCGCTTCACCACCGTACTGGTGCGCATTCCAGAGCCCCCACACGGCTTGGGATTCGAAGTGCGCATCGCCGACGGCGATCGCCAGCGACAATACATCGGACCACCTGTCATGCGTATCCTTCGTGGGTCCGACGGTATAGACGAGACCCGACGCAAGCGCGACGCCGAGCCTCAGTCTCGTCATCGGCGAGACGGCGTACGCCGCCTCGTCCTGTGCCGCGTCCAGTGCCTGCCGCGCCCGTTCGCAACACTCCTCGACCAGCGAGAGCTCGAACAGATACGGCACGGCCACCGCTGAAAGCTCGATCCCAACGGAGCGTTCGCCTGACGGCGAAAACGCCCAGTCCAGCGCTGTGCGCAAATTGCCCAGTTCGTGACAGAAATCCGCGAGCGAGTCCGACACGGGCCGCTCGGCCCAGTGCTTGCGTACGCGGTCAAACAGCTCGCAGAAATAGGTGGCGTGCGCCAGCGCGGCACGCTTGCGCTCGCCGTTGTCGGTCAGTTGTTGCAGCGCGTAGGCGCGCGTCGTTTCCAGCAGACGAAATCTCGGCAGCGATCCGCCGCACTCCAGGATCACCATCGACTTGCTCACCAGTCCGCCCAGTGCGTCCATGATTTCGACAGGCGTCCAGTGATTGTCCGCAATGACATGGTTCACTGCATCGAACGTGAAGCCGTTCACAAACACACCCAGGTAACGCAGGATCGTCCGCTCTTTGTCATCGAGCAGCCGGTAGCTCCAGTCCATCGTCGCCTTCAGCGTCTGATGCCGCGGCAGCGCAGTCCGGCAGCCGCCGGTGAGGATCCGGAAGCGGTCGCCGAGATGATCCGCCAACACGTCGATGCCCAGTACGGCCGCGCGGGCGGCAGCCAGTTCGATCGCCAGCGGGATGCCGTCAAGACACCGGCAAACCTGACCGGTCAGGAAAATGCTGCGCTCGTCAGAAGAGAAACGAGGATCGAGCGCATGAGCGCGCGCAAGAAACAACTGGACCCCGCTGGTCTGAAGAACCTCGTCAGTCAGGCTCTGCTGGTCGGGCACCTGCAGTGCGGGAACCTGATACAGCACTTCGTTCTGCACTCTCAGCGCCTCGCGACTGGTCGCAAGGATACGCACGGTGCCGCTTACGCCTTCCAGCACCACGGCCGCTTCGGCTGCTGCTTCGATCACATGTTCGCAATTGTCCAGAACAATCAGCGCGTGCCTGCCTTGCATTTCGTCCGCGATATGCGCGAGCGACAGGCGGCCTGCCGACAGCTTCATGCCCAACGCGGTCGCGAGCGCGTCCAGCACGAATCGCGCATCGGTCACGGCCGCAAGCGGGACAAATACGATGCCGCCGGGAAACTTTGCGGCCAGACCCTTCGCCACCTCCGCAGCCAGCCGGGTCTTGCCAATTCCGCCAGCACCCACCAGCGTGACAATCTGTGAGCGCTCGAGCGCGGCTGTCACCTCCAGTACGTCGTCCTGCCGGCCGATCAATACCGAAGCACTCGACGGCACCGCAAAATCGCGCACGGGCAAAGCAATAGCGGTTTCATCCGGGGGACTGCGCGGCTCACAGTGCGGCTCCGCGTTCTGCGTTCCCTCTGCAAACAGGAGCCGATAGCCTCGGCCGGGTATCGTCCTGATCAGTTCGCGGTCTTCACCCAGAGCCTTGCGCAACGCGACGATATGGACCTGCAGATTGTTTTCTTCGACGACTGTATCCGGCCAGACAGCGCGCATGATCTGGTCTTTGGAGACGAGTGAACCCTTTGCGTTGACCAACAGTTCGAGAATGTCGAGAGCACGGGAGCCGATGTGCAGGGGGGCGCCATCGCGCCTTAGCTCCCGCTGTTCGATAAAAAACTGCAGTTTGCCGATCTGAATCATTTCCGGCCTCAACATGTCAAGCGTGGATCCCAGACCACGATGTCTGGGAAACAGCGATCCGCTCAGGTCATGTGCCGATGGCAACGCCCCATTCCCCTTCGAACAATTGCGAGGATGCAGGCTCATATCCAACGTTATTGAAAAATGGTCCGAGCCTGGGCCGCTCGACCATGCTTCATGAAACGCTTTTTCGCCGTGCGTGCCGACGAGGTTACGCCAATAACGACGATAGGGCCAAGTTGTTGTCCATAAAACGAATAATGTACATGCGATCGCTCAGATCGAGCCACCCACGGGTTTCCACTGATTCTCACCGTGACTAGAATGGATAGAGCGTTAAACCGACGCGCTTCAGATCAAGCGGAGAGGATCATCATGAAAGTCACTGCGTTTTTTGCGGTTGTGGTTTTAAGCATGTCCCTTTTTACGCCGGCTTTTGCCAGTGAGCATATGCATGTGAATCACGACCACGAACACACCCGCTATCAACCGCCCGGCGCGAACCAGGGCGGCTCGGATCAAAATACACCGGTTCAGGCGCCACAGGACAACAGTCCGGGCGTGCCGGGCAGCAAGTGAAATCGAGGAGCGGGTGTCTCTACTTAGCGCGCATAGCGAAGCAGGAAATCCCGTAACGGCGGATTCACCATATCGGCATGCGTCAAATTCGGCGTGTGTCCCGCCCGGTCCACCAGGATGAGATCTTTGCAGTTCGGCAACTGGGCGGCGAGCGCCTCTGCGCAGTCAGGGCTGATGGCGGCGTCGTCGCGTCCATGGAATACGATCGACGTATGGGTAATCTCGCCAAGGCGCGGCGTGATGTCGTCCCTGGAGACAAGGGCATTGACCGGATGTTCGAAGTGATCCGCGCTAGCGTTCAACCATTTCCGGATCCACGCCGATGCCGCGTACTCGGGGCCGAACAGAAACGCCGACAGATTCTGCGCGACATTTTTCGCCCCATTGCGTGCCCATTCCGCTTTCAGTTCTTCGAAAGACTGCTTGACTGCGTCGGAATCGACATCGCTGCGTGTCGATATCAGGGCGATCGCCCGAAAGCGATCCGGCTCCAGCAAGGCCGCGCGCATCGATATAAAGCCGCCTTGAGACATGCCCACAAGCGAAGCCGAGGCAACCTCCAGATGATCGAGCAAGGCAATCAGATCCTGCGCGGAGTCCCAGTAGCTAAAGGGCCGGGTCGTGGCTCCCGTTGCCCCGAAACCGCGCTGGTCCCAAACGACGCAGCGGAACTCGCTCTGGAGGTCCGCAATGTTCGGCTGGAACATGTCGCCGTCCATCAGAAAACCATGGCTAAAGACAACGACGGGCGCCCCGGAAGGGCCGAACTCATCGTATGCGAAGCGTATCCCTTCTCGTTCAAAAAACGGCATGCCGATCCCTACTTTCGAATAACACGGTGGATTCAATATAAGCCGAGCTGCGCCGGAACACCTGACCAAAAGCGCCGATTGCTTGTCAAATCGTCCTGACTTTATAAACTTCCTTTCATGTCAGCGCAGGTTTCTACCCATTGACTGCACTCCTTACTTTTGATTAAGTAGCGCCTACGCGAATGTTCAATCGACTGGCTCGCCGCAAGATCTCGCCGCTTACCGAAGCGTCTTTTTTGTATTCATGGAATCCGGCAAAGCGCAATGCACTGCCTCGTTCCACGTGGAGAAATGTTGGGTATGACGACAGTACCAATTGATGGAGACAAGCCCGTCTGGATTTTGCAAGGAAGTTTCGGGCGAGCAACGGTGAACTTGATTAGCCGTCCGCTTGTCGCTCACGCTCACGCCCAATACCAGTTCCTTTTCAATCTTGGCGGAAGCAACTGTAATTTCCGCATCGGCGCAGACGATTGCGCGCTGACAGCGGAGCGGGCAATCTGCCTGAATCCGTGGATCGAACACTCGAAAAGCTGCAGCGACGACGAACCTTCCCTGATCCTTTCCCTCGTCATCGAAGCCCCCTGGCTGCGCCAGCAATTGAAACTTGCTGAAAACGGCACCGCGAGCATCTTCCCGAAGGCTGGAGTTGTCGTCACGCCGGACGTGCGGCATCACGTGGATCGTATCGCCGCGGCGATCACCAACCACCTGGTCGCCCAGGACGACGATTGCATGCCCATTCTTGCGGATCTGGTGACCGCACTCGGTCGGGATTTTGCCGATCCGGCTTTGACGGCCGGCATCATCCCGTCAGGCCGGCCGATCGATTTTCGCATCCGCAAAGCGGTGGATTTCATCAAGCATGCGTCGGTGACGAATCCCACCGTCGCTCAGGTCGCGGCTCAAGTCGGCCTGTCCAGGTCGAGATTCTTCCAGCAATTCCGGCTATGCATGGGCATTTCGCCGCAGCACTATATCGATTGGGTCCGCATGTCTCATGCGATCCAGCTGCTTGGAGCTAGTGATAAGCCGCTTTCCAATGTAGCCGAAGAACTGGGGTTCGAAGAGCACAGCCACTTCACCCGTTTCTTCGCACAACACATGGGTGTGCCACCCAGTGAGTTTCGCAGGCATTCGGTGACGCTGGCCAATCAGCACGGCTGAGCGGGGATGTGGGGCCTCGAATGACCCCACACCACCTGAAAGCAAGGATTGCCGTAACTGCAATCAGGCCGCGGACTTCGCTACTGCGTGACCGCTTTCACTAATGGCCGTATCGGTGGCTACGCGATTGCCGAGCACGCCCAGTCCGTCGATCTCCACCTCGACCCAGTCTCCCGCCCGCATATGCACCAGACCCGGTGTCGGAAAGGGACCGTATTGACGCGAGAGGTCGTTGCCTTCGAGATCATCCGGCTGAGGCTTCAACGCACCCGGCGTGCCCATCGCAATCAGGTCGCCAGGCCGCAAACGATAACCCTGACTCAGATAGCTGATCACTTGCGCAACGCTCAACAGCATATCGTCGAGCGGTGCGCTCTGACGAACGACACCGTTGACGCGAGTCTTGATCGTGTGACTGGCAGGATCGCCAAATTCGTCTGGGGTCATCAGCCACGGCCCATAGGACCCGGATGCCTCGAAATTCTTGCCGAGGCCGAATTGGCGATTGTGCATCTGGAACTCGCGAACCGATCCTTCGTTGAGGCAGGTGTAACCCGCCACATGTTCCAGCGCTCGCTCCACCGGAATATAACGTCCAGGCGCGCCGATGACGACACCCAGTTCGCCCTCATAGTCGAACGCGCGCGCCACGGATTCGAGCGGCGCCAGAATCGGTTCGCCGGCGCCGACATAAGACGCAGCCGTACGCATGAAAAGGTGCGGATACTCCATCGACGTTTGCAGTCCCGTTTCCGCGATATGGCTTTTGAAGTTCAACGCCAGGGCCCACATCGCGTTCGGGCGGTCCAGGAAGGGCTTAAGTGTGACGTCGGCGAGGGCCCGATCGCCTTGCCGTCCGTGTGCTGCTTGTTGCAGGCGCGTTAGCCCATCCTCCTGCTCCAGGATTGAAATGAGGCTGGACGGCAGGTCCGGCGCAATGTCGGAGACGGCAACGAAATGAGTCGGGCTGGTGACGATGCCGAGTGCGATGCGGCCACCGTCGGCGTAAGCAATAATCTTCATGATCGAAAATGTCTTTGCGTTGGATTAAGAAGCTGGATGCGCAGTCTGAATGTAGGCGCGCGGTCCCATGTGCCTCGTTGGCGCCAGCAGCGCGCTGGCGTTTTCGAGCGTTCGTGAGTCCAATTGACGATGTGTCAGTGAGCAAGCGTGACGTGGCGAGTCTCAGTTCTCCGCCACGGCGCTATCGGGAAACTTTTGCACCGCTCTGCGACCGACCAGCGACAGGGCGCCGAGTACGAGGATCGCGGCGCCAGCCGGCGCAACGGAGGTGAGGAGAATCTCGCGCACCGGCCAACCGAGCGACAGCAAGCCTCCGCCAATCGCCGGCCCAACGAAGGAACCGACCCGCCCGATCGCATGCCCCCAGCCCACTCCGGTTGCACGAATCTCCGGCGGATAGAAGGCGACTGCGAGCGCGGTTTGGCCCATGATGCCGTTGACCAGCCCGGCACCGATCACACCGATGCACAGCAGCACGATGGCCGGCGTCACCGCTACCTGGCTAAGGCTGCCGACGCTGATAATCACCAGCAACAAGCCCACAACCAGCGCCGATTTCACCCTGAGCCTGCCAGCAAGCGTCATCATCGTGACAGCCAGCGTCATCAGGACGTTGCCACTCAGGCCACCGATACTGAAGGCCGCCATGCCGACGGACGCATGGTCCGCGGAGAAGCCGAAGTCGACCAGCAGCGTCGGCACCCAGAACAGCAACGCATAGACGTCCATGAAGATCAGGAATGAAAACAGCCACAGCAGGCACGTATAGGCGCCCAGACCATTTTCGAACAGCGCCTTAAGCGGGTTTGACGCACGCACGGCGGCGGCATTCGCGACCACCGGGCTGCGCGCGGGGAGGATGCGAAAGAACGCGACAACCAGCAGGAAAGGCAGGACACCGCCGGTCACAAAGATGGATTGCCAGCCGAAGTGACTCATCAGAGGACCACCGGTCATGCCGCCAGCGACCGCGCCCACGGACATGCCGGTCGTAACGAGCAAGGAAGCCGCCACCTTATGCTTCGCGCCAATGATGCCGGCCGCCGCCGTAATGGCGATCGGCAACGCCGCGCCCAAGCCGACGGTCGCGGCAAGGCGCATGACGGACAAGCTGGCGATATTGCTCGCGTACGCCGTCACGAGCGTGCTCCCGGCGAACAGCACAACACTCGCTACGCCAATGCAACGGTGTCCGAAACGTTGAGCGAGCGGACCGGAAATCATGAAACCAATCGCCGCGCCAATGTTCGTCGCGACGAAAACGGTGGTGAAGAGCGCCGGCGCCAGATGCCATTCATGAGCGAGCCTCGGCACGACAAAGGAGATCGACGTGGTGTTGAATCCGTCCAGAACGATCACCAGGAAGCACACCAGCAGGGCCAGCACGGGCCCCATGCGGCGTGTTTTGGCCAGGCCGCCTTCCATGGACGGTTTTGGGTCTTTCGCAATCATCGAATCATCTCCTTTGCAACTCTAGCGCGGGCACGCGGCCCGGCTGACATGCTGTAGCCAGGCGTGAGCACACGCCTCTTGAACTGACGCACCACCATGGACTCAGGCCCGTATAGACGCTGCGATGCGCTGCTGCAGCGCGGGGGTAAAAATGCGCTTGGGCAGCATGCAGTGAATACCCTTGGGCGGAATGGTCGAGTAGACCGTCCCGGTCTGATTGGCGTATTGCGTCACACGGAAGCTGCCTGCCACGCTATAGATGCCGTAGCAATCTTCCGGTGCAATGCCGGTGGCGGCGGACAGCCAGCTGATCATCTGGCGCAGGCAGGCAACCAGTGAATTCTCGAGGGAGTCGGAAAACCCGAAGCCGATCCAGTGATCAGGCGTCTCTGCCATCGGCACATTCAGTGCAGCGCCCTTGTGCAGGATGTACTGGATACGCATCTCTTCGAAGGCTGTCTCAATCGAGGTCTGATCGACGTTACCTTCACCCGAGGCCCCCATGGAGCCGCCCGTCCACACCCGCGCGCCGCTCACCTGCACAGGCAGGAAGATCGACGTGTCCACACCCAGCACGGCACAGTCCAGATTGCCGCCGTAATTGCCGGCCAGATTCGCACTGATGGGTTTCTCGCCGGCCGGTTGCGCGGCGATATACGCCTGGAATGGCTTCAGCGGAATATTGACGCCGGGCACGTACGCGGCGGCGGTCCTTTCCTTGTCGAATTTCAGATAGCGCAGATAAGGCTTGAAATCGTGCGGCAATGCGCCGACGCCGGGAGGCGCGGAGTTCCAGCCCCAGTCGATCGGCCGCATCTTCAACATACGGCACTCGACCAGATCGCCCGCTTCGGCACCGATGATCGAAACGGGCCCAATCAGCGAGAAGGGACCGTTCGGGTACTTCTTGCGGATCGGTTCGCGCTCCTTGAAGGTCAGCCCGTACTTTGCTTCATTGCCCCAATTGGTCCATGTACCGTCATACCACACCGTATCGCCCGACTTGATCGTGACCGCCGTCGGCGCGCTGGGCTCGATCTGCCCGACCCTGACCGTGTCCAGCGACGGCGCCAGTTTGATGGTCTGACCTTCGCGCGAGGCTGCCGCAACCGCCGCCTCCTGCGACGTGCCGCTTTGCGCGCGCGCTGCGCCGGACAAGCCCAAAGCGCCCGCCGCAAACGCACCGAAACCCAGTTTCAGAATCGATCGGCGGCAAGCGTCGGTAGCATCGCTAGTCGAAGCATGCCTGTCGTCCGTGGCGCCAGTTACACCCACGGCATCGCGTTGTTCTGTTTCGCGTTTCATGAATATCTTCCTGATATCGTTTCTATAGGACACGACGTGTCATCGCACAGTCGTCGCACCGATTGCTTCAATTGCACCCTTGATGACCTGATCATCGATCTCGGAGGGCGCACCGCTCGCGCCAACGGCGCCTAAGAGATGCCCGCCGGCAAAGACAGGAAACACACCCCGTGCCGGCAGAAACGGGGCGAAATACCCTGCCCCAGAAACATTGCTGTACTCCGAAGGATCGTCCCTGAAGCGCTGCTCCAGCGTCGCGCCGGACTGACCGCCGAGCGCAACGGAGGCGAAGGCTTTGCCGCGTGCGAAATCAACGCTGACAAAGGGCGCGCCGTCCATGCGTACGGCCATGATGAGGTGGCCGCCCGGGTCGAGCACGGCGAAACTCATTGCAAGATGGCGGCTTTGCGCGGTTGCCGTTGCGATCTCAACGAGCTTCATTGCCTGCTTCATGCTCAGCGAATAGCTGGCAAGCGGGGACGCCGCCTGTTGCGCCGCGGTCGTGTCGGCGGCGCAAACGTTGGCCACAAAAGCGAGGCAAGCCGAACCAAGTAGTGCGGCCAGTACGGCCTTTTTTGACGGCGTTGAACGACAGAATTTCAAGCTGATCTCCTTCATGACATATCGAGCAACGCTCGATAGATGAAGCTTATGCCGGGGGGGGCGCGTCGCTATAACCAGAAAGATTGCGCGCTTACCAACAAGTCCGATAATCTTTGATCGGGCTTATCGCTGAGGACGCGGCCCCAGCGCCACCCTCAGTCGCGTTATTGACCCGATGCGGACGCCGGCGCAGCCTGTTTCGATGCAGCTGCCTTGCGCTCCGCGTCCATGAGGTTCTGCGGATAGTTATCCTGATTGCCCGACTCTCGATAGCCGTTCTTTTCGAGCGCCTTCAACTCGGCGTTCTTCTTTTCCCGCCGCGCCTTGCGCGCCGCCTTACGCTGCGCTTTGGCGACCTGCTTTGGCGTTGAGGCGCTGATGGATGCGGACGCCTGATCCCCGCTGGCCGGTTGTTGAGCCATCGCCACAGGCGCGTCGACAAGCATCAAGCCAAGCGATGCGACGAGTGCAGCTGAAACTGCACGAAACTGGACCATGATTGAGTCTCTTTGGAAGTTGAATGACTGAGGATAGATGGATCGTGGTGCCGTGAAGTCTCGCCGTCCGGCGCGCGCGATCGCGCCGGACGACTGCCGGGTCGCTTACCAGGTCGCTTACTGCGTTGCGAATACCGCTACGCCGGCGCCTGCGAACTGCTCCGAGTGGCCCGGGCCGTGCGGCACGAAGACACGATGAGACTCGCCGTCCACCGCCACCGAGTGGGCACCCGCCGTGGTCGGAACAATCGCGACGATGCTGCGCGAAGCGGCGTCGACAATGCCGAGCGCCGGGTCGAACTTAGCCGTCTTGCTGCCAACCTGCGAGACGTTGTCGGCCGAACGGTGGCCGGCGGCCAGGAAGTAGCGGTTGGACACCGGGTCGTACACGACTTCGTCCGCGCCGCCGAACGGCAACTCGGCCAGGGTCTTGCCGTTCGTACGGTCGATGATCACCGAGGTCTGCTTGCCACCTTCGTCCGGATCGCATCCGATCAGGGCATCGTTGCCCGGGCCCATTGCGAGACCGGTCGGACCTTCACAACCCTTCAGTGTGAATACGTTCGCAATGGCAGGCTTGCCTTCGAGAACCGACGCGACCGGAATCACATCGACCTCGCCTTTCGGGTTGGCTTTCGTACCGTCGTTGTTCAACACGAAGTTCTTGCCCTTCGGGTCGTACCCACACGCCTCCAGACCAGTCGAGTCCTTCAACGTGAGTTTCCCGATCACCTCCTGGCTATCCGTATTGATGAAGGTGGCAAACGGCGGTTCCTCCGCGCCACTCGAGAACATCACGACGTGATGCTCAGGGTCCAGACAGCTCTCGTCGGCGCGAATGCCGGAACTGCTGACGGTAATGGTCTTAACCAGCTTTTTGGTGGCGACGTCGATCACCTTGACCGCATTGACGTCCCCCACGTACACCAGCGACGTGCCCGGCAACGGGGTGACCCCCGACGGGCCCGATTTGTCATGGTTGGGTCCAATGCCGGCGAAGTCCGCCTTAATCTGGTCGAGCAGCGTGGCCGTCTTCGTGTCGAATACGTCCAGCGTGGCGTTCGCACCGTCCGCAAGGTAGTACTTGCCGTCCGCCGACGCGCTGATATCGAAGCCGAACGGCTTGGCGCTCGTCACCGGAATATTCGCAAGCCATTTGGGCGCGGTCTCAGCCGCGTCGCTCGCCCACGCATAAGCGCCGGCCGCCAAAGTACCCGCTAAAGCCAGTCCAAGGTAGGTACGTTTCATGTGTTGACTCCTCCAATCAGTCGTTAAAATGTCCAGCCGCAGCTGGGGCGGGGAGCACTTCCCCAATTCGGTTATCGCAACGCAGACGAATCTGCGAAATGGACGGGGTTAGAAAGCGTGATAGATACCGACTCGCACGTCAGTCTGCTGACCCGCCAGCGAGGGCGCGAAACTTCCGCCGATAACGGCATCCACACCGGATGACGCCTTCAGGTAGTCCGAGGAGATGTAGACCTGGGTACGTTTCGACAGCGAATAAAGCGCCGCTGCAGTCACCTGGTTCCACGTGTGGCCTTCGAAGCCGGTGTGCTGATAACCGAGAACCAGCTGCGTGGCAGGCGTGACCTGGTAAGTCGCGCCGGTTTCATAGACATGCATGACCGAGGTCTGGGCCTGGTACTTCAGAACCGTGTCGCTGAAGTCGCCATAGAGCGTGAAGTCTCCAATCGCGTACGATGCGCCGATTCCGAACGTTCCCAGAGAACTGATCTGGAACTCGGGCATCAGATCGGTCGCGGTATTGTTCGACACAGTGGCGACAGGCACATTGAAGAACGAATGGACACCGATTTGCGCATAGGGGTCCAGCGTGGGCTTGGCCTGGTAGGTGTAAGCCGCCCCCACAGTCAAAGGTCCGTTGGCGTACTGCAGACCGGCACTCCAACCGCTGCCGTCATGGAAGCTTCCCGCCACGTTGCTAAAGCCGTACATCGCGCCAAACGTGAAGCCGCCCCATACAGGACTCGTGTACTTGATGGAGTTCTTTATGCGGTCATTGTTGGTGTGGTCAAAGTCGCCCTGGTGGATCGCGTAGCCGCTGCCGGAAGCGCCCACGTTGAACTGGCCAAAGAAATCCGCGCTGAAATCGAACTGATTGCCCATGGTCAGCGTACCGTAGTCGGTTTGCAGACCCACCCATGCCTGCTGGCCAAACAAGGTATTCGGCTGATTGAGCTGGCCGTTGTTCAGGTTGAACAAAGTCGACAACTTGAACACTGTCTTGACGCCACCGCCCAGATCCTCTACGCCCGTCAATATCCACAGATTGGGAAACAGCACGCCGCTGTCGGCCCTGTAATTGTGGTGACCGCCATCGTTGTCGACGAACGTGATACCGTCGTCCAGCTTGCCCGCCATCGTGATGCTACTCTGCGCAAAGCTCGCACAGCTCAGACCAGCGCTGCACAGCCCCGCGCCAATGACTGCGGCAATCGTCCTTCGTTTCATGTCTTCCTCACTCGCTCTTAGTAATGGATTCACAGCCAGCCGCTTCCGACTCCGCAGCTCGCATTTATATATTCGTTCTACGAATCGTCCAGGCAGGAAAGACAGGCTAAAAAAAACGCACGACGCACCTGCAAGACAACCAGATTGCCGCGGTCGTCGCCTTAGCCAGCTCTCCCCCCACCACCACGCCAAATCCTTCCTCAAGCCCTACTTCTGCAATACATATGCAATCGTTTGCATTGTATTACGCGATCCTCGCTGGCCAAAGAATTTATCGACTCACGTTTTCCCCTGGCATTTCAATCAGACCGATCTGGCTATCGATTGCATTTGTGTCGACCGGATCGTTATGCAGATAATACGGAACATCGTCTTAAAGTCCTTGACCTCGAAGTCTCGCCGCTTATCAAAGAGTCCGTTTTCGTGACTAACGGTTACTTGACATAGCGGCAACGGCGGCAAAGGTGTATGCAAGACGAAAAAACAACAGGCGGCAAACAACCCTGAGGTCGTTTGCCGCCCGGCACCGGCAGAGTCAGCCGATCCGCTCTTTTCTGCCCCGTCCCAGCACGTCCGCGAGCACGGCAATCAGCAGAACGGCGCCAATGATCAGTGGCTGCCAGTTTGCGTTGAGGTTGAGGAGGTTCATCCCGTCGATCACGAGCGCAAGAATGAGGCACCCGGACAGAGTGCCCAGCAAGCTCCCCGCGCCACCGAACAGGGACGTGCCGCCAATCAATATGGCCGCGATAACGGGAAGCAGAAGCGGCTCGCCCATGGCCGAATCCGCTGCGTTGACCCGCGCCAGATAGATGAGCGCGGCAATCCCGGACATCAAGCCACTGATCGTATAAACAGCAATTTTGCGGCGGCGCACCGGTATGCCTGAGAGCCTCGCAACCTCGCTATTGGCGCCAATCGCATAGATTTCCCGGCCGAAATTGAGCCCTCCCGTGACGATCGTCGCGCCAACCAGCACGAACACCATCATGTACACGGGCAACGGTATGCCGCCGAGGAAGCCTGTGCCCAGTGTTCTGAACCCCGTCGGAAAGCCGTAGATTTCGTTACCGCCCATGTAATGGAACGCGAGCCCCTGAATGACCCACAGCATCCCGTAGGTGGCGAGAAACGGTGGAAGCCGCAGCAACGTCACGGCGAGACCATTGAGCAGGCCGATCAGCGTACTGCATGAAAGCGCGGTTGCGGCCGCCAGAATCGGCGACCCGCCGGTCTTCATGACGCCCGCCGCGAGACAGGCCGACAGCGTAAGATTGGCCGCGATCGAGAGATCGAAGCCGCCGGACAGGATCACCAGCGTGAGGCCGGAAGCGAGCAGGAACATCAGGCTGGCCTGACGCAGAACGTTGAGCAGATTGGGGGCTGTGGAGAACGCAGACGTCGCGAGAGCCAGTGCCATCGCAATCAGAACGATGAGTACGCCGCGATAGATCAGCGTGGCCGTTTCCTCGCGGACATGATGACGCACATCCAGCTGGCTGACGCGGGACCATACGAAGCGGGAGTTGTTCAGAATACTCATGCTTTCGCTCCATTGACTCTGGACTTGCGCACACTATCGATGACAACGACAAGGAGTACCAGCATGCCGACGGACACCACCTGAAGAGAAGACTCAATGCCAAGGAGGTTCAACGCATTGCGCAAAACGCCGATCGTCAATACGCCCATGACCGTGCCGAACAACCATCCTTCGCCACGCTCGAAAGACGTGCCACCGAGGACCACGGCCGCAATCGCATCGAACTCCATGCCGATTGCCGAGTTAGGCTCGGCAGAATTCATCCGGCCGACCAGCACCAATGCCGCCAATCCGACCATCAATCCGCCGAAGACATAGATCGCAATGTGAAAGACTTTGGCCTTGATACCGGCGAGAAGCAACGCATCCCGATTACCGCCGATGGCGAACACATAGGTGCCGAACCGGGTGTGATACAGCAGGAGATGCGTGAACGCATACGCGAGGAGCGCAAAGATCACCGGAAGCGGAATGCCGAGAAGGGTCCACGCGTAGAGCTGAGCGACGCTGGGGTTCGCGACGACAACCGCGTTGCCGTCCGTCAGAACGAGCGCTACACCGTGGGCAATACCGAGCGTACCGAGTGTGACAACAAAGGGAGGAAGCCCCAGCTTCGCGATGAGTGCGCCGTTGAAGAGACCGGTCAGCATCCCCACCGCTACTGAAGCACATAACGCTAGCGCGATGCCCCACCCCAACCCCAGAGCCTGGGCGAAAACGACCGCACAGAGACTGAGGAGCGCACCCACGGAGAGGTCGAGCCCCTCGCTCAAAATGACCAGCGTCATCGGCATGGCAATCATGAGCAGGATCGAGACCTGCAGTCCGATGTTGACGATGTTGCCACTCGATGCAAACCCGGGCACACCGAGCATCGCCGCCACCACGAGTATGCCGCTCGCCGCGACAATCGACGGCACAGGCCGCCGCTTTCGTATCACACCGACTCGTTCAACAGTTGCTTCCATGATTTAGCTCCCGTGCATCGCCAGGCGAAGAATGTTCTGTTCGCTCAGGCTTTCTCTGGGCAATTCACCCGAGACCACGCCTTCGCGCATGACGTATGCGCGATCGCAAACATGAACAATCTCCGACAATTCAGAACTGATGAGCAGAACGGCGGCACCGTCTTTGATCAGTTTCTCGATCAGATTGAAAATTTCCGTCTTTGCGCCTATATCAATGCCGCGCGTCGGCTCATCAAATATGAACAGCTTGCAGCCGGCGCTGAGCCATTTGCCAATCACGATCTTCTGCTGATTGCCGCCGCTGAGGACACGAGCGCTCTTACCGGGGTCACCAGGTGCGATCCGCAAGGAATCAATGAGCGCTTTAGTCGCACTCCTTGCTTTCTCCGCTTGATACCATCCTCTCGGGAAAAGTTTCCACAGGCTGGCAGTGAGCAGGTTTTCATGCACGGAGCGCTTCAGCGCCAGCCCCTCCTGCTTCCGGTTCTCAGGAATCAGCCCCACGCCCATCGCCGCGACTTTGTGAGGACCGCCGGTCACCGCCTCCCCAAAAACGGTGACCTGGCCGGTTTCAATCGGGTCCGCGCCGAAGACCGCCCGCACGACCTCCGTGCGCCCGGCGCCGACAAGTCCCGAGAGTCCGACGATCTCGCCGCACCGGACCTGCAGGTCGACACCGCGAACGCCGGTGGTGGTGGTCAGCTGGCGCACGTCGAGCGCGACCTTGCCCGGCTCGCCGAAATATTGGCGCTTGTACACCGTCCCGACTGACCGGCCCACCATCAATGCGATCAGTTCATCGGGTGTCGCCGCGGTGGCCAGCATCGACTGGACCAGACGGCCGTCACGCAATACCGTGACGCGATCGCCGAGGTCGAACACCTCCTTCATGCGATGGGAGATATAGACAATCGCAGCGCCGGACTCGCGCAGCTTCCTGACGACGCTGAACAGCGCCTCGGCCTCGCGATCGGAAATCGCTGCCGTCGGCTCGTCCATGACCACCACGCGGGCATGGTGCGAGAGCGCCTTCGCGATCTCCACCATCTGCTGCTGCGCAACGCCGAGGTCGGCCGCGTACGCGTAGGTATCGTAGGCAAGTCCGAGTTCTTCGAGCGCGGCTCTCGCGTCGAGATGCATCTTGCGATGATCGATCAGGCCAAAGCGATTGCGCGGTTCACGCCCCAGGTAGATGTTCTGCGCGATGTTCAGATGCGGTACGAGGGAGAACTCCTGGAAGATCACCGCAATGCCGAGTCGTTTGGCGTCGGCGGGCGACTCGATTGTGATCGGCTGGCCGTTGCTGAAGAACTCGCCGGAGTCGGCTCGATACGCGCCGAACAGTACCTTCATCAAGGACGACTTCCCTGCGCCGTTCTCCCCGAGAAGCATATGCACTTCACCGGCATACAGCTGAAGGTCGACGTCAGTCAGGGCGCGCACGCCCGGGAAGCTCTTGCAGATCTTGCGCAATTCCAGAAGAGGCACGCCGAGGGTCGGAATCGTTGTTTCCATGTTTGCCTTCATTGTGTGGCTTGAGCAGTCACTGGCGGTGCCGGCGTATCGTTCGAGCGATATCCGGCAGCGCGGCAGCGCGAACGCGTGGCGCGTTAGTTACTCACGACATCGCCCCATTTCGGGCACTGCCGTTTGTCGCCCGGCACTTCGAATGGCGCATAGTTCGTTTTGTCGATGACGATGCCTTTGATCAGAATGGTCTGCGGAACGGGCTCCTTACGCACCGTCTTCACGGCAGCCATCGTGGCAATGCAGCCCATCTTGTAGCCGTTGAATTCGGCGGTCGCCAGCAGCCGGCCGTCCTTGATCGCTTTGACCGACTCCGGCACGCCCCCGATACCCACCACCTTGACCTGCTTCTGGCCGGCCGCCTCCAATGCCTCGATGGCCCCCATCGCCATCACGTCCGCCGCCGCCAGAACACCGTCGATCTTCGGATTCGACTGAATCAGGTTCTCCATCACCTGAAGCGCCTGCAAACGCTGATAGTTCGCCGGCTGGGAGGCGAGCAGCTTGACGTTCGGAAATTCCTCCAGCGCCTTGTGAAAACCGCGCACCCGTTCGTCACTCGTGGTGGAACCCTTCACACCTTCGAGAATGACGACATTGCCTGTCCCGCCCATGCTCTTCAGCAGATAACGGCCGACGTCCAGCCCCAGATTGAAGTCATCGGCAACGACGACGGAGGCGAATTTTCCGCCTGCGACCCGATCGTTGTAGTTGATGATGGGGATGCCGATCGCATTGACCTTCTCGATCTCCGGAACGACGCCATGAGGGTTGACGCCCATGAACAGCACGACGCTGGGTTTCTTGACACTGACGTCCTCGAGCTCGCTGAGCTGCTCGCCAAGATCATTGGGACGCGTCGGCGCGTAATGGGTTACCGAAACGCCGAGATCCTTCGCTGCTGCGTCCACGCCGGCGTGGACGAGCGCGAAATGCGGATCGACCTGATTCTTGTAAAAGGCCGCAACGGTCTCGCCTGTTGCAAACGCGTTGGGTCCCGCGGCCATGCCCAGTGCGAACGCACAGGTGATGAGAATGCGTTTTTTCGCCAGTCGGCTCGTGAGTTTTGTCGTCAGTTTCAAGGTCGTCTCCGTTTAACTGTTTTTCGGCGGCCCTCAAGCGAGTGCCCGGTACGCCAGCCCGGTTGCAGGAATGCATCCCGGGAAGCACATTCAATCTTGCGCACAATCAATGCAATCGTTTGCTTTAAAGCAAATCAATTAGTAATCTTTTACTGTGTCACGAATGCAGTTTTTACCTTTTTACTATGCAACAATCTTTATGCAAACGTATGCATATACTATCCCGATAGATACACTTGTCAATTCATTTATGACGCCCAGCACATAGGGTTTGTACCTGCAACATTGAGAGCAACCCTTTGCACCTATACAATGACTTCCATGGCCAAAACATCAGAATCCCGGGCAACGAGCCGCGTCACGATTCGCGAAGTCGCGCTGCATGCATCTGTCAACGCGTCGACGGTCTCGCGCGCCCTCAATCCTGCAACCCGTCACCTGATCGGAGACGAAGTCGTCCGCCGGGTGCTGGCGTCCGCGAAATCGCTGGGCTACCGTCAGAACAAGCTCGCGTCGGCGCTTCGCGGGGGCCAGTCGAGGGTGGTCGGGGTGTGCCTGCCCGATATCGAGAACCCGGTATTCCCGCCAATTGTCTGTGGCATCGAAGAAGAACTCGCAGCCGTTGGCTATGGCGTCCTGATCGCCAACACCGTCGGCACGTTGAAAGACCAGGAACGCATGCTTGAGCAGATGCTCGAGCGCCAGGTGGACGGCCTGGTCCTCGCAACCGCGGCCCGTCACGACCCCCTGGTGCGCCGCTGCATTCTCGACGGCATACCCGTCGTGCTGGTGAATCGCGCGGAGGAAGGCGGACAGGTGCCGGAAGTGATTAACGACGACTTCCTCTCCATGAGGCTTGCGGTCGATCACCTGGTGGAGCTAGGGCACAAGCGGATTGCGCATCTCGCCGGCCCTGAGCGCCTCGCAACCGGCCTCTCGCGAATCCAGGGCTTCCAGATGGCGACGCAGCAGCATCGCCTGAGCGGGACAGTCATCCTCGAAGCCGCCGAATTCACGCGGGAAGCGGGCCGGGTGGCCTGCGACCAGCTGCTGAAAGAGCACAAAAGCGTGACTGCGATCATTGCCGCGAATGACCTGATCGCGCTGGGGTGCTATGACGTGTTTGCAGCACAACATCTGACGTGCCCAAACGATATTTCGCTCATCGGCCACAACGACATGCCGCTTCTCGACATGCTCCATCCGCCGCTCACCTCGCTGCGCATCCAGCACCGGGAAATGGGCCGCCAGGCCGCCAGACTGCTGCTCGGGATGATTGCCGCACCCGGCGCGGCCCCACACCGCATTACGCTCCCCCCCGAACTGATGGTGCGCGGCTCGACCGCCGCGCCGCGCAACACGCCGTTGCGAACGAGAACATCGAAAACCGCGCCCGCTTCTGCCGAGTGAGCATAGAAGCGCTCAGGTTCAGCCTGAAGCGCTTCGTTCAGGCAAGCGGATGCACTGAAGCGCGAGCCACTCGCGTGGTGAATGGCCGATCCGCAATTTAAAGAGCGTCGAAAACGCGCTCGATGTGAAGCCAAGAACACGGGCCGTCTCCGCCACGGAAATCCCATGTACAAGGGCGCACATCGCCGCCCCTATCTGCACCTCCCGGCGCCATCGGCCGACACTGGCGCCCAGTTCCCTGGTAAAAATCCGGCTCAAGGTGCGGCAGCTGACTGCCGCCCGGTTTGCCGCGTCCTTGAGCGCCAAATCCCTGGTTGGATGCATGAGCAGCACCTCGCATAGCGCCGCGACACGGCTTCCGGATGACGGCATGCGGACAGCAAAATGCCCCGCGGTTTCAGGCACCGCGCGCAGCTCGTCGGCTAACAGGGCCACGACCGCTGCATATGAGCGTTCGATAGTCGATCGTTGCGTCGCCGAGAAAATCGCGATCAATACGTCGGAGCAATTCAGAACGCGCGCCGCCGGTACAAAATCGGCACTCGGGACGGTATCGATTCGCAGCGCGCAAATATCGGCTTTGTACACGGCCAGGACGCAATAGGTGACAGCCTGCGGAAGCCAGATGCCATTGCCTTGGGTCACACAGTACGCGCGCCGGCCCGCCGTTATCCATGCGCCGCCTTGCCGCACATAGAGAAAGCAGCCGGCAGCGGCGGCCTGGGCATGCCGCTGTTCACCCGCGCCAAGCCGCATATCTGTCGCAACACAGCTGGAATGCATCATGCGCAACCTTTGCGGGCCGCCATGGAAAGCATGCGGGCGGTCATCGCTGCCGTCGCCGTATCAGCATTGCTCAGGCCGCAGAAACGGCATCGCCAGCAGAATCTTCGCCGGGCTGCGGGAACGGTTGTGCAATGCGCGCCGTTCTCCCGGTGCAATGCGGCACGAATCGAAGGCCGTGAGAATAGCCTCACCTTCATCGGTCACCACGACGACCTCACCTTCCAGCACCACATAATGTTTTTCAACGGGCGACGCATCCGATGTGGTGTAGCCGCCCGGCTCGATCGCCGAAACGCCTAGCCACAGCGATTCCGCCGGTCCGGCTTCATGGCCTTGAAGCCGGACGCACCGCATTGAAAAGTGGTTGGGCGGAAAATATTCCGGCGCCTCTTCGAAGCGGGTTACGTTCATGGCTTGAGCAGAACCCGGTTAGCCGCGCCGCGGAAAACGGCCTGATACGCGAGCGCCGCGTCGGAGAGATCGAAGACAAAATCATCAACGATCGGAAACGGCTTTAACGTGCCACGTTCGAATTCCGGCAGCAACGCGTCGAGAATGAGTGCGCCTTCCGTGCTGTCGAGCGCGAGCGTATCGATGCCGACATAGGTGTGCTGCCCCCGATAGAACGTGAAGATGTCAAATGGCACCGGACGTTCGATGGTAGAGATGAAAATCTGCGTCCCTCGCACCGCCATGGCCTTGTTGGCTTTTTCGAAGTATGGACTGCCAACCGTGTTGTACACGATGTCCGCGCCGTGGCCGTCTGTCAATTGACGCACCACCTCGTCGAGGTTTTGCGACGAGGCGTCGATCATGGTGACGTCGGCGTTCGCATGGCCGATGTACGGTTCATTCGTGCGCTCGACACCCAACACCTTCGCCCCGGCCTGGGTCGCAAGCTGGATCGCTGCCTGCCCCACCTTCCCGTTTGCGCCCAGCACGAGGACGACGTCGCTCTCCTTCACGCCGCCCGCTCGTTGCAGTCCTTCGAAAGCGGTCACGAAGGGGACGCCGATCGCGCCCGCCTCCTCCATGCTCAGATTGGCCGGCTTGGCGCGCACACTGCCCACGGGCACAGCGAGATAGCCGGCATGCGTGCCGTCGCGCCGGATACCCAGTTCGCCGCCGCTGCCCCACACTTCCTTGCCGAGCATCTCCTGCGGCCCCTCGACAACAACGCCGGCGTAATCCCGGCCCGGCGTGCGCGGCCAGACCGCATGCGGCATGAAGCCCAGCACCGCCTTCACGTCGCTCGGATTCACCGCGGCGCTCACCACGCGCACGAGACACTCGGCAAAGTCGACGTCCGGCGCATCTTGCGCGCCAATCTGCAGATCGAGCGATTCGATGTCGGCGCTCTTTTCCAATACACGAACTGTTTTCATTGTTTGATTTCCTAAAAGGTCAAGATGACAGGTCGAGCGGTTTTATAACGCTCGGCAAGTGTCGCGTAGCGGACAGCTGACGCTGCCATGCCCTCGAATTCTTCATCACTCAGCGTGCGCAACAGCCGCGCCGGGTTTCCCGCCCACAACTCACCCGCCCCTACCACCTTGCGCGGCGTGAGGACCGCCCCTGCGGCCAGCATGCCGCCCGACCTGACGACGGCCCCATCGAG
This sequence comes from Paraburkholderia sp. GAS348, assembly GCF_050434205.1. Lineage (NCBI taxonomy): Bacteria > Pseudomonadati > Pseudomonadota > Betaproteobacteria > Burkholderiales > Burkholderiaceae > Paraburkholderia > Paraburkholderia sp. GAS348. The sequence continues at coordinate 393,309 of NZ_JBNPVT010000003.1, read as the reverse complement.
TACGCGCGCCCCGAACCCGACAAACCCCATGTTTTCTATGGTGCAGGCGTGCAAAATCGCGCCATGGCCAACGGTCACGTCATCCCCGATGATCACTGGCAGACCGTTGGTCGTGCCGTGGATGACCGTGCCGTCCTGGATGTTCGTGCGCATGCCGACCACAATTTTCTGGACGTCGCCGCGCAGCACGCAGTTGTACCAAACGGACGACTGGCGGCCGATGCTCACGTCGCCGACTAGTGTCGTGCCATGGCCGATGTAGACGCTCGGATCCACCTGTGGCGCGCCAAATACCGACGCGTCCTGAAGCGCGCTCATCGTTTCAGCCCCAGCAGCTCGCGCGCCTCCTGGCTGCTCGCCAGTTCGCCGCCCAGCGAATGCACGATGTCGCGCGCACGCGTGACCAGCTCCGCATTGCTTTCGGCGAGCACGCCTTTGGCGATGTAAATGTTGTCTTCAAGTCCGACCCGGACATGGCCGCCCGCCAGCCATGCCTGGGCGACGATCGGGAATTCGGAACGGCCGACACCGAAGGCCGACCAGACGGCCTGACGGGGTAGCAGGTTACGCGCGTAGAGAAGCGTTTCCGGACTGGCCGAGAAGCCGTATTTGACGCCCATCACCAGGGTCCAAAGCCCCGGCCCGTCGAGAACGCCCTCCTTGATCAGGTCCAACGCGAGGTGCAAGTCGCCGGAGTCGAAAATCTCAAGTTCAGGCTTGACACCCGCCTCGCGGATGACGTTAGCCATGCGCGTGACATTCTTAGGTGTATTGATGACAACGTCGCCGCCGGAGTTCATCGTATTCAGGTCGAGGCTGCAGATGTCCGGCTTGAGTTCGAGAATGTGCTCGACGCGCCTTTCCGGTGGCAGCAAGGTGGTGCCTGGCGCCGCGACCCTGGGGTCGTCGTCGCTCGGGATGAAGCGGCCGCCCGGGCCTGTGGTGAGATTAATGATGAGGTCGGCATTCACCGCGCGGATGCGCTCGATGACTTCCCGGTAAAGCGCCACCTCCATCGAGGGCCGCCCCGTCTCGGGATCGCGCACGTGGATGTGAACGGCGGCCGCACCGGCGCGTGCCGCATCGAGCGAGGCGGTCGCAATCTGCCCGGGGGTGACCGGCAGCCCCGGGTGCTGCTCCGGTTTGGTGATATTGCCTGTTACAGCACAGGTGATGATGGTCTTGCGGGAATGCATGGTGGGCCTCGCTGCAACTAGTTCAGGCGACGGCCACCGTCGACGACGATGGTCACCCCGGTGCTGAATTTCAGATGTGTGGCACAGGCCTCGATGGCCGCCGCGATATCGTCCGGCGTCGCGATGCGGCCTAGCGGCGTGGTGGCCGCGACCTTGTCGTTGAAGTCATCGCCACGCCCCGGAACGAACGAGGTGTCGACCACCCCCGGGGACACGTTCAGGACACGAATGCGAGGTGCAAGCGCACGGCCAAGCGAGGCCGCCATCACATCAAGCCCGGCTTTGGCCGCGCAGTAGGCGATGTTGCTGCCATTGCCCGTGGTGCCGGAAATCGAGGAAACGTTGACGACCAGGCCGTCCCCCGACGCATCGAGCAGTTCGCGGAAAGCGCGGATGGCCGCGAATTGCCCGCGCCAGTTGACCTTCAGAATCTCATCGATCAATTCGTCGGTGAGCGCATTGAGGTCGGAATGCTTGACGGGCTGGGTGAAACCCGCCGTGTTCACGAGAATATCGGCGCGGCCATACCGGTCGCGCACCAACCCGGCCAGCGCGTTCAGGCTCTCGCTCTCGGTAATGGCAGCGAGCGCCGCGGTATGGCCCTCACCCGGCAGATCGTCGGCTACCCGCTGCGCTTTGGCGAGGTCACGCTGACCGACCACCACGACGCGGGCGCCGGCTTGCCCAAGACGGTGAGCCGCAGCAGCGCCGATACCGCCGGTTCCGCCGAGGATGACCGCAACCTTCCCTGAAAGTGTGTTCGACACGTGAGACCTCTTCTTTACTTGATGGGGGGAGTTGGGTAGGTCGGCGTTCCTTCGGCAAGAACGAAGTCGTAGTCGAGCGTGTAGTACAGCCTGTCTATGTCCTGCCTCGGACCCGTGCTGGAATCGTGGCGCTGGAACGTGCCGACGAGACGGCGGTTGACACCGAACACGACGTCGGAATTCAGATGCTCCGAGTCATCGGCGAACACTTGCGAGACCAGCGTTGCGTAGCCTTGCGCGATGATCACGAAGTGCAGATGCGCTGGCCGGAACGGGTGGCGATTCTGCTGTTCAAGCAGCACGCCTACCGGCCCGTCAGTGGGCACAGGATAGCCGGCGGGGCGCACGCTCTTGCAGGTGAACCGCCCTTCGCTGTCGGTGTAGAAGTGACCGCGCAGGTTCTTGTCGGGCTGGCTCGAATCCTGGTTTTCGTACAAGCCGACTGGCGAGGCCTGCCAGACGTCGACTTTGGCGTTGGCAACAGGCTCGCCTTTGGTGTTGAGCACGCGTCCGCTCACGATGAGCGGGGAGCCGGGCGAGTTCTCGCATGCGATGCTTTCACCATTCGCGTATTGCGGCGAATCACCCCGGTAGAACGGCCCCAGCAGGGCGCCCGGTGTGCGACCGCTTGCGTCCGAGTTGTTCAGCAACGTAACCAGGGTTGAAAGACCCAGCACGTCGGCGAGCAGAACGACCTCGTTGTGCTTGTCGTTGCAAGCCAGGCCGACCGCCCTCACGAAATCAAGGCCCTTCTCGAATTCCTCGTCAGTCAGCTTGACCTGCTTCAGGAACGCGTGGCCATGCTCCACCAGCGCGTCGAGGAGCTCCTTGAGCCGGGGATTGTCAGTCTGGCTCATGGCCGCCTTGACAACCGCGGTGATCGAAGCGGCGTCGTCGACGATGTTCTTCAGATGGTTTGAATCTTCCACGGGGCATCTCCATCAGTGCAATCGTTTGCATAATAAATTGCAAATTTGCCGATGTCAAAGCCTAAAGATGCCATAGTTAACCCTGATTACTCAGTCAGGCAGGGCGATTCAGACATTCGCGAGTTACGCAACCGATTGCGCACGAATGGCTTCCCGCTCAAAAACTCGTGCGCAAACCAATGCGCGCGAGCGTCTGCGACCGGTTGCTCGCCGCGCCGTCCGGCTGCAACAAGCCGTTGATCCACGCCCGCGTCACCGCCGCATCGCCCCCCCGCGCGCTGATAAATCGCTTCGACGTAACCGGTGGTGCGCTTCGATTTCGTCTTCTTCATGCCCGTCTTCTTCACTCGTCATTGAATATCTTTCGCTGCTCGATACGGATCGCAACGCGCGTGAGCGCCGCGCCCTCGCATGGGCCGTCGATGCACTGACCGTCTTCGAAGCGGAACATCGCGCTGTGATGCGCGCACATCAGCAATTCCGCGTCGTAGGCCCAGAAAGTATTCGGTTCGTAATTGAGCGGAATCGAAAAGTGCGGGCATACGTTGCGGTAGGCCCATGCGTCGTCGCCGCGGCGCACAACGACGATGCCTGGCGCGCCGCTTTGCTGAGCCGGAATTTCAAGCGCACCGCCGTCAGGAATGTCGTCGAGCGCGCACAGGAAGACCGCCAGAGGTTCGGGATTCGCCGCGTTCATGGCCGACCTCATGCACGGTGGGGAGTCGACGGCGCTTCGACAAGCGTGATGCTCTGCGACTCGAAGCTGCCGGTGGCGACCGAACGCGGATCCGCGGAGAACACCTGTTGCAACACGTTCTGGATCACGATCGACAATCCGAACGTGACGATCGGCGACGGCAGCGCCGCCCGCTGCGAGCGTGACGAAGCGGCGGCGTTTGGCATCGAAGGAATGTGCGTCCATGATCGTCTCCTGAATTTTTTTGTATGAGTGGGGTCGTTCGCGCTAATCCGGCCGTCTGCCTTCGAAGGCAGCTTCCAGCAGCGTGCGTAGCGGCGTTCGTTCGACTGGCCGCGGATTCCAGTACGGATTCTTCAGCGCGAGATCGAGCGCGACGTCGAGATCGGTTGCGCTCACACCGATGTCTTTCAGTGCGGTCGGCGCGCCGTGATCGCGTGCCAGATCGAAAACGCCTTGCGCGGCGTCGTCGGCATGCAGCGCGCGAGCAATGCGCTTCATCGCCTCGGGTGCGGCCGCGCGGTTATAGGCAAGCACGTGCGGCAACACGATCGTGTGCGTCTGCGCATGCGGCAGATTGAACGTGCCGCCGAGCGTATGGCACAGCTTGTGGTGCAGCGCCATGCCGACGCTGCCGAGTACCGCGCCGCACAGCCATGCGCCATACAGGCACTCGCCACGTGCAGCGAGATCGTCCGGCTGCTGCATCACGCGAGGCAGGCCCTGGCCGAGCGCGCGGATCCCGTCTTCCGCCATCAGCGCGACGATCGGGTTCGTGTCCTGCGCGTAAAGCCCTTCCGCCGCGTGCGCGATTGCGTTGATGCCGCTCGTCAGCGATAACGCGGGCGGCAGCGAGGTGGTCAATGACGGGTCGTAGATCACCGTCTTCGGCAGCACACGCAGATCACGGCCGGTCTTTTTGACGCCGTCTTCGGTCAGGCCGTATATCGGCGTCATTTCGGAGCCGGCATAGGTGGTCGGAATCGCGATGATCGGCAACGAGGTTTCGAGCGCGATCGCCTTGCCGAGTCCGGTTGTCGAGCCACCGCCTATCGCGATCGCGCAATCGGCGCCGACCTGCGTGGCAAAGTCGCGGGCCGCGCGAGCGGTTTCGATCGGCACGTGCATCACGGCTTCGGCATAGACGCCCGCGGCCCGCGAGCCAAGGCTTGCAGCCAGCGCTTCGGCCTGGGCGCGCTGTTGCGGCGTGGACAGCACGATCGCCCGCGTTGCGCCGAGCAAACCGATCTCGCGATCGAGCTGGTCGAGACTGCCCGCGCCGAAGATCACGCGGGACGGCAGGCCGTTATAGATAAACGGTTCCATGGTGGTTCAGCGCGGGTAGTAAGGGGGAATCTGCGCATCCACGTTGACCCAGACCGACTTGGGCTGCGTGTATTCGCGCATCGCTTCGAAACCCATCTCGCGGCCATAGCCGCTCGCGCCGACGCCGCCGAACGGGGACGCGGGGCTTACGCGCTTGTAGCAGTTGATCCACACCATGCCGGCACGAATCTCACGTGCCACGAGATGCGCGCGTTGCAGGTCGCGGGTCCAGAGACCCGCGCCGAGACCGTACTCGGTGCCGTTCGCAATCGCGAGCGCTTCTTCGTCCGTGCGGAATGTGGTGACGGTCATGAACGGACCGAACACCTCTTCCTGCGATACCCGATGCTCCGGCTTTGCCTCAACGATGGTCGGCTCGACATAGCAGCCATTCGCCAGCGCGGCATCGTCCGGCGCCTTGCCGCCCGCCAGCACGCGGCCACCCTGTTCGCGTGCGACGTCGACGAACGACAGCACGCGGTCGCGATGCTGACGCGAGGTAAGCGGGCCCATTTCGGTCAGTGGATCGAGCGGATTGCCGATCCGGATCGTGCGGCTCAACGCGGTGAACTTCTCGAGCACTTCGTCAGCGATCGATTCGTGAACGATCATCCGCGAGCCGGCAATGCACGCCTGCCCCTGGTTATGGAAGATCGCGAATGCGGAGCCTTGCACGACGGCATCGATATTCGCGTCGCCGAATACGATGTTCGCGCCCTTGCCGCCGAGTTCGAGCTGTACCTTCTTCAGATTGCCGCTCGACGCCTGCACGATCTTGCGGCCGATCGCAGTCGAGCCGGTAAAGGCGACCTTGCTGATCTCCGGATGCTCGGCAATGTACTGGCCGGCGACATGACCCAGGCCCGGCAGGATATTGACGACACCGTCCGGAAATCCAACTTCGGCCATCAGTTCCGCGATGGCGAGACTCGACAACGGCGTGAGTTCGGCGGGTTTCATGATCACGCAGTTGCCTGCGGCGAGCGCGGGCGCCATCTTCCAGCTCGTGAACATCAGCGGAAAATTCCACGGCACCACCTGTCCGACAATGCCGACCGGCTCGCGCGTCATGTAGTTGAGAAAGCCCTGCTCGACCGGAATCACCGAGCCCTCGAACTTGTCGGCCATGCCGCCGAAATAGCGGAACGTAGCCGCCGTGCGCGGCACGTCGAGATTGCGCGTGTCGCGAATCGGGTGGCCGGTGTCGAGCGATTCGAGACGTGCCAGCGCGTCGGCGTTCGCCTCGATTGCGTCGGCTAGCTTGAGCAGCAAGCGCCCCCGCTCCATCGCGGCGAGATTGCTCCACTTCGGAAACGCCGCTTTCGCCGCCGCCACGGCGCGATCGACATCGGCGGGTCCGGCCATCGCGACGTCGGCAATCACCGAGTTGTCGTGCGGATTGAGGGAAGCGAGGGTCTCGCCGTTTGCAGCCGGCACGAAGCGGCCGCCGATGAAGAGTTGCGTTTGCATGTCAGTCCTATGCAAGTAAAAGCGGGGCGTGACATTCCCCGCGGCGCCAGCGGTCTGGCGCCGTTCGATCGACGATCGGAGGGAATGCCGGGGCGTTACATCTGGATCGGATACGGCGGCAGTTCGCCGCTTTCGTAGCGCTTCGGCAGATCGGGCGTGGCGTTCTCCCACACCAGCAGCATCGAGCGCTTCTGCGAATAGCCCTTGTGGCGGATGTCAGCCGGCATGGCGGCGATATCGCCCGCGTTCATCGTGATGCGTGCGCGCGGCTCGCCGCTGTCCTTGTCGGCGACGTCCCAGATGATCTGGTCGGACAGTTGCAAGAACCACTCCACACGGTCGTTGCCATGAAACACCGGCAGCACGAATTCCTCGGTGGTCGGGCAGAACAGGCTCTGCTGGCAGACCGACGTAACCGACGGATTCCACGTCACGTCCGAGCGCGACAGGTACTTGAAGAGACTGAACGCATGCAGTGCGCCTTCAAAGCCGGGCTCCGCGTGAATCTCCGGTTCGTCCTGGCCGACGTCCGCAAACTGGCGGTTGACCGGCAAGTCGTCGCGCAACGGCGAATCGCCTTCGAGACCCGGCATACGCTTGGTGGCGATCCGCGTGCGCTCGATCGCGGCGATGTTGTCGCCATGTTTCGTGCCGAACGCGGAGCCGGTTTCTTCGGGTGCGGCGAACGGGTCGAAGCCTTCGTTGACCCAGTCCCTCAGAATGGCCTTGAAGGTCGCCATGATGAGCGGCGTATCGAACTGCTGCGCGTGATCGATACCCGCTTCCTTGAAGCTCGCGTTGTACGCACCGGCGTACATGTCGACCTTGCCGTAGTGATTGCGCGTGCCGATCACTTCGTCGAAATTGACCCAGCCGTAGAAGAAGCCCCAGGCCACGTCGCGCATCATCGCGCGCAGGAAGTCGTCGGCATGCATCTGGTGCGAGCGGGTCTCGCCTTTGGCCGGCCATTTGACGGTAGCGAAATAAGCATCGCGGCTGAATTCGAAATCACCGAGGCGGAACGTGCGATAACCGGACACCGCGTCGGCCTCGCTCGCGGTGACGTTTTGCAGGGTGCTTTTGTCCATGATGGGCTCCAGGAGAAGATCGATCGTGTAGAGGGAATCAGTGGATGCAGATGTCGGCCCACTTCTCGACCGAATAACGTCCGAGGATCGTCTGCACCAGCAGCACGCCCTTCGTCTTCGCTTCGAAGCGATATGCGGCGCCCGCGGGCAGCAGCGCCTGATGGCCGCGGCGCAGCCGCACAAAACCCATCGACTGGCCCGACGGCTGGCCGTCGAGCCGCACGCTGCCTTCGGTCTGCGCGTCGACCAGCGGTCCGTCCGACGGTTTGATGAAATAGATATCGATCTCGCCGTCGAGCACGACCGCGAATTCATCGTGCGACGCAGCGAACCACGGCGATGAGCCTTCCGCGCGCAGTGTCTCGATCACGTACTTGAGATTCTTGCCGACGACGATTTTCTCGTAGGGCGCTGCACGGCTCGCTACGTCGAACACGTTCGACATCGCGTAATGCTCCGGTTTGCCCTTGATGATTTCGATGGAGCCTTTGCGGAAATTGTCCAGGCTGCCGAACCAGGTCTGTTGCATGTCTGCCTCCAGTTAATCTACGAATCCACGAATGCGTTGCCTGGATCGAAGATTAAGTTGCGGCAGGCGCAACAGCAATGTTCTGAGGGTCGGGAAACGCGAACCCTGGGTGCTTCAAAATCGCGCCAGGGAAACTACCTGGTGGCGAACCCCGAGAGCCCTGCGGGGGGTTCTCAGTCCTCGGCCAGCTCCTCGCCGACGCTTTTGGTCTCGTCGTCCGGCGGCGTGATGCCGAGCGCCCTGTCCCACTGCGGTTCGCGCAGATAGCGGGTGCGCAGGAAGTCGACGAAAGCCTTGACCTTGGTGGTCGAGCGGTGTGAGGCGGGATAGACCGCCGACAGCCACAGCGGCGGCGCCGCGTACTCCGGCAGCACCCGTTCAAGGCGCCGCTCGAGCAGATCGGCCGCGGCGACCATGGTCGGCAGATAGACGACGCCCGCACCGGCCCGCGCGAACTCGAGCAGCAGGTGCACGCTATTGGTTTTGAGCACGGGATTCAGTGCGATTTCGAAGCACTCGCTGCCGCGCATCAGCGGCCACTTGTCGCCCCAAGGATAGTACGAGTAACGGGCGAAATCGTGCCGCAGCAGGTCGAGCGGCGTCTCGATCACCGGCTCTTCCTTCAGATAACCGGGTGCGGCGCACAGCACGCCACGCACGGGAAACAGACGCCGCTCCACCAGCAGATTCGACGCCGGCGGATAGATCTGCAAGGCCAGGTCGAAGCCTTCCTGCACCGGATCGATCACCCGGTCGTTGACGGTCACGACGAACTCGACGCGTGGGTAAGCGGCGCGGAATTCGATCAGCGTTTGCGAAAAATGGCCAAGCGCGAAACCCGGCAGAACGTGAATATTGAGCGTGCCGGCGAGCGCTTGCGGATCGCCGCGCGAGCGTCCGGACAGATCGTGGACCTTGTTGACCAGTTCGGCGCATTCGCGGTAGTACGTCTCGCCGAGCTCCGACAGGCGCACTGCCCGCGTCGAACGATGAAACAGCGGCACGCCGAAATGGTCTTCGAGCTGCTTGACGCGCGAGGTCACCACCGATTTGGCGACACCCAGCTGGCGCGCGGCGCCGGCGAAGCTCTGCGCTTCCGCGGCTCGTACGAACGCCTCCATCGACATGAACAGGTCCATGCTGTCTCCTCCGGTCACCGTGGCCTGCAGGCCGCTTTGGCCTTGTTAACGGAAGTGTAGTCTGCTTCGGGAGTCTGGGCCGGGGCACCGCTTGCGTAGGCAGGATCGTTTGCGACCGTGGGTCAAACCGGACAGCGACGCAATCAGAGGATCGCGTCACACCGATACGTGGGCGCCCCGCTCTCAGAGCAGAAGCTCTGGCATAGGCAGGGCGAAATGTCCGTCGACACGAGGCCGTAGTCTCATGAGGAACCGTGACGCATAAATAGCGCGCGCTTACGGCAGAACATCCTGTGATACTCTGGACCGAGTGTCATACGGGAGTTGACAGCGCGATATGAAAGCGGCGGCCGCTAAAGGGTCTTCAAGACTCGTCGAAACACCCCACCCGGGCACCTTCCTGCGCGACCATGTTTTACCTGGCTTGACGCTTTCGGTGAGCCAGGCCGCTCGCGATCTCGGAATTTCGCGCCAAACGTTGCATCGGATCCTCGACGGCAGCACTGCGATCACCCCGGAGATGGCCACGCGCCTTGGGGTGCTCGCCGGGTTACCCCCTATCTTCTGGCTGCGTATTCAGTGCGAGTACGACCTCCAGCGAGCTCGCGTTTCACTGGCGGACGCTCTGCTCCGAATCCCAAGACGCACTCTTCCCCACAAAATCATGAAGGAACTGGGAGCGCTCAATGGACGCTGAGACAGGCATCACAGGTACGAGACCCATGGCCCCAACCGGCGTGCCGGGATTGGACGACGTTCTGAGCGGCGGCCTGACTCAAGGAAATCTTTTCCTTCTCGAAGGCGAACCTGGGACCGGGAAAACCACTATCGCTCTGCGTTTCCTGCTGGCGGGCGCGGAGACCGGCGAGCAAGGTCTTTACATCACCTTGTCCGAAACAGAACAGGAGTTGCGCAGCGGTGCGGCTTCTCACGGCTGGCGTCTGAACGACAAAATCGAGGTGTTCGAGGTCGTGCCGCCGGAAAGCCTGCTTGACGCCGACCAGCAGCAAAGCCTGTTGTATTCCTCAGACCTCGAACTCGGTGAGACCACCAGGCTGATTCTGGGCGCTTTCGAACGGGTGAAGCCAAAGCGCGTAGTCCTCGACAGTTTGTCGGAAATACGTCTGCTCGCTCAAAGCTCTTTGCGATATCGCCGCCAGGTTCTCGCGTTCAAGCATTACTTTTCGCGCCATGGTGCGACAGTCCTGTTGCTGGATGATCTGACCTCGGACGCTGCGGACAAAACCGTTCATAGCGTCGCCCACGGTGTCATCAAGCTTGAGGAGCTTGCGCCCGACTATGGGGCCGAGCGGCGCAGGCTCAGAGTCGCGAAGTACCGCGGCCACGCGATTCGTGGCGGATATCACGACTTCTCGATCAAGAAGGGCGGCATTTCAGTGTTCCCGCGCCTCGTCGCGTCAGAACATCGGACGAAGTTCGAGCGCCGGCAGATAGCCAGCGGCGTCGCCGAACTGGACGCGCTCCTTGGCGGTGGTGTGGAGCAAGGGTCCAGCACGCTGGTTCTTGGTCCAGCTGGTACAGGCAAGAGCACCTTCGTGCTCCAGTTTATTGCCGCAGCGATCGCACGAGGCGAGAAAGCGGCGCTATTCGTCTTTGACGAGGAACTCGGACTGCTGTTTGACCGAACCCTCGCAATGGGTTTTGATCTGGAAGCCATGCGCGACGCGGGCAACCTGCTTATCGAGCAGGTCGATGCCGCGGAACTGTCTCCTGGCGAGTTCGCTCATCGCGTACGCGAGCGCGTCGACCATGCGCAGGCAAAGACCGTGGCCATCGACAGCCTGAACGGCTACCAGGCTGCGATGCCCCAGGAAAACGCGCTGGTGCTGCATATTCATGAGTTGCTCCAATATCTGAACAGGCAAGGCGCGACCACTTTTCTGACCGTGGCGCAGCACGGCCTGGTCGGCGATATGAAGGCGCCGGTGGATGTGACTTATCTCGCGGATACAGTCATCCTGCTGCGTTATTTCGAGGCCTTGGGCCGGGTGCGGCGCGCGGTCTCCATCATCAAGAAACGCACCGGTCACCACGAAGAATCCATCCGGGAGTTTCGCATCGGCCAGAGCGGCCTGATCCTTGGCGCACCTCTGGACGATTTTCAGGGGGTGCTGCGCGGCGTGCCGACTTTTGTCGGCACTACCGGACCGCTGCTGACCCCGGGTGCGGCCGGCAATGAACCCCACTGACCGCACCCTCTGCCCGGTATTAGTGTTCACGCCGGCAGGGCGGGACGCCTCCGTGGCGCTTGCCCTTCTGCGCGAAGCGAGAGCGGAAGCGATTGTGTGCCCGGACCTCGTGCGTTTCTCTGCCATGCTGAGCGACGAGATCAGTTGCGCGGTCGTCACCGAAGAAGCGCTCCGCGGTGGTGACCTCCGTGCGCTAGCGGCCTGGGTAGCGGCGCAACCCGCATGGTCAGACTTCCCGTTTATCGTGCTGACCCAGCATCGAGGCACGCCGGATGGAGATGGGCAACTCGCCGAGCTATCGACGATGCTCGGGAACGTGACCTTTCTCGAGCGTCCGTTTCACCCGACGACATTTATCAGCGTGGTAGGCACCGCATTGCGCGGCCGGTTTCGACAGTTCGAGGCCCGCTCCCGCATTGAAGAGTTGCATGAGGGCGAGGCGCGCCTGCACACCGCGCTCACGGCTGGCCAACTGGGTTCCTGGGAGCTGGATCTGTCGACCTCCGGCCTCATCACGTCGGCCACCTGCAAGGCAGTCTTCGGACGTGTGCCGAACGCGGATTTCTCATATGGGCAACTCATCGCGAGCGTCCATCCCGACGATCGTGACCGGATGCGGAACGCCGTGAACGAGAGCTACGCAACAGCCTGCGATTTCACGATTGAATGCCGCACCGTCTGGCCCGATGCAACCCTGCATTGGGCTGAACTTCGCGCCCGCCTGGTACGCGACGGATCACGGAATGGTATGCGGCTTGTCGGCGTGGCATCCGATGTCACCGCGCGCAAAACCACCGAAGACAGCCTGCGCCGTGTCAATGAGACGCTTGAAACGAAAGTTGCCGAGCGGACCGCGGAACTCGAACGTGCCCATCAGGTTGTCCTGGATGAGATCCGGCAACGCGAGCGCACAGAAGAACTTCTGCGCCAGGGTCAAAAGATGGAAATGATTGGCCAGATAACCGGAGGTGTGGCCCACGACTTCAACAACCTGCTGATGGCGGTGATGGGCAATCTTGAACTGTTGCGCAAGCAGATTCCGGACGATCCGAAGACGGGGCGTTTGATCGACGGCGCCCTTAAGGGAGCGCAACGGGGTGCCGCCCTGACGCAACGTCTTCTGGCTTTCGCAAGGCAACAGGACCTCAAGATTGAACCGACGCATCTCTCCCACCTGATTCGCGGGATAACTGACTTGCTGGAACGGTCGATCGGGTCGCAGATAGAACTCAAGCTCGACCTACCCGATACGTTGCCGCTTACCTTGGTGGACGCAAACCAGATCGAGCTCGCGTTGCTCAATCTTGTCGTCAACGCCCGCGACGCGATGCCGGACGGGGGGACATTATCAATTAGCGTTGACGTGGCTAATTCGCCGGGGCGAGATGAACTTACAGCCGGTGACTATCTGTGCCTTACCGTTAGCGACACGGGAAAAGGCATGGACGCCGCAACGCTCGCCAAGGCGACGGAGCCTTTCTTTACGACCAAGGAACTCGGCAAGGGCACCGGACTGGGCCTGTCGATGATTCACGGACTGGCGCTGCAATTGAACGGCTCGCTACGGCTCGAAAGTGAATTGGGGCGTGGCACCCGGGCATCGTTATGGCTGCCGGTTACTTCACAGGAGCCGATTGCGCCACGGCTGACAGAACCTAAGCCTCAAGGCAATCCTATCGATTCCATACATGCCACCATCCTCGTCGTCGATGACGACGCCTTGATTGCCACAAGCACGGCGTACCTGCTTGAGGACATGGGGCACGAGGTCATTGAAGCGGACTCCGGCGCAAAGGCACTCGAAGTACTGAAGAACGGGCAGAAGGTGGATCTCCTCATTACCGACTACTCGATGCCAAAGATGACCGGAGTGCAGTTGGCCATCGCTGCACGCGAGTTGCGACCGAACCTTCCGATTCTCCTCGCCACAGGCTACGCCGATCTGCCACAGGGGGCGAGCCTGGACATCCCAAGGCTGCGCAAACCGTATCAACAGCATCAGCTCGTGGCAGAGATAGCCCGGGCTCTTCAAAACGCGCGCTCTGACTAGCTTCTTTGCGGGCCGCACGGGGTCGACAGCTTTCGGCACCACTCAGAGTCCGTGGGCTACTGAGAGATTTTCTCCAGTTCAATGCCCTTCGTCCGCGGTCCCATCAGACCGATCGCCAGCATGACGACCAGCATCGCACCGGCGATAAACACGAACACGCCGGTCGTGCCGAAGTGCTTCAGCACCGCCGCAATCAGAAACGCTGTGAAAATCGCCGAAAAACGGCTCCACGAGTAGACAAAGCCCACCGCGCGTGCACGGATGCTGGTCGGAAAAAGCTCGGTTTGATACGCATGGTAGCTGTACGAAATGATATTGCCCGCGAGCGTCAGACACACGCCGAGGCTCACCAGCAACACCGCGCCGGACGCCTGGCTAAACCACAGACCGCACACGATATTCACGGCCGCCATCGCCACGATCACCGTCTTGCGCTCGAAGCGGTCGCCGATAAAGAGGCCGATCACCGGACCGATTGGCGCGGCCAGCGCAATGACGCTCGAGTACATCAGGCTCGTGGTGATCGTTATGCCCTGCTTGATCAGCAGCGTCGGCACCCAGTTCGCGAAGCCGTAGAAGCCGACTGTCTGGAAGATATTGAAGATCGTCATCATCAGCGTGCGGCGGCGGTACGGCGGCACCCACATATCGCGGAAGCGGCCGCGCGGCGCAACCGGCACGGGCGGTGCGGGCGGCGGCAGTTCACGGCCGTATTCGCTGCGCACTTTCGCCTCGAGTTCATTCATCACGCGCTCGGCTTCGGCGAGACGCCCTTGTTGCGCGAGCCAACGCGGGCTTTCCGGCAACGCGCGCCGGATCCACCACACGAACAGCGCACCGTGCGCGCCGATCAGCACCACCCAGCGCCAGCCGTCGAGTCCGAACAGCGTGCGCGGCACCAGCAGATAGGACAGAAACGCGACCACCGGCACCGCCGTAAAACCGACAGCCTGCTCGCACGCGAAAGCGCGGCCGCGAATCTGCTTGGGCACCAGCTCCGAGATATACGTGCCGATCGTCACGAGCTCGACGCCGATGCCGATCCCCGCCACGAAGCGCCAGAAGTTCAATCCCGTCGCCGTTTCCTGAAACGCCATCACGACGTTGGCCGCCGTGTACCACAGCAGCGAATACGTGAACACGGCACGGCGTCCGAAGCGATCCGCCAGAAAGCCGCACGCGATCGTGCCGATGAACAGCCCGCTGAACAGCGCGGCGATGAAACTCGCGACGCCGGTCGAGCCGAACAGGCCGTGCGTCGTCGCGGTCAGCAGGCCGCTTTTGACGAGGCCGGGCGCGACGTAGCCCGAGTACAGCAGGTCGTACAGTTCGAAGAAGAAGCCGAGGCTCAGCAGCACCACGAGCTTCCAGATGGAACGCGTGGCGGGCAGCCGGTCGAGGCGCGCGGAGATGCTGCCGGCGTCGAGCAGAACGGACGCCGGGGACGCCGCAGCTGTTGCGGAAGACGCCGCGCCGCCGGCATTGCGCGCGACGGACCCGGCGTGGTCGGGGGATGCCATAGGGTTTGTCTCCTGGTGATGCGGGTCATACGGGCGATGCACGATGATGCTCGCCGGTGCCGGTCTTGCGCCAGCCTTGGGTACTTTCGCGCGTCACGCGCACTGAGATGCCGGGCCGCAAGGTCCGGCCAGCATTCTAGCCGCGGGCGCGCTTCAATTGTTCGAAGGTGGTGATTTTCCCGGCCAGCGCGCTCGCCGCAACGGTGTACGGACTCGCGAGCCACACCTTGCCCGGGCCTGAACGGCCGGGGAAATTACGGTTGATCGCGCTGATCGTCACCTCGTTCGCATTGGCCGATTGGCCCGGTCCGCAATTCGCACACGAACCGCAACCGGGCATCACGAGCGTCACACCCGCGCGCTCGAAGACCGGTAAATAGCCTTGCTCCTCGCAATACGAGCGCACCGCCATCGTGCCGAATTGCAGGAAGAGACGCGTGCCCTCGGGCACACGCATGCCCTGCTCCACACCCCAGCGCAATACCTCGTGATAGAAGTCGAAGTCTTCGCGCTTACCCGCCGTACATGAGCCGCCATACGCAATATCGATCGCGACGTCCTGCTCCAGTTGCGGTGCCGGCACGCCGTTGCCCGGATCGCCCGGCCGCGCGAGCATCGGTTCGATGGCGCTCGCATTGATGCGAATCGTGTCGCGATACGTGGCGCCGGAATCGCTTTTCATCCAGTCTTCAAGGGCGAAATCGACGCCGCGCCGCTCCTTCAGAAACGCCACCGTGCGTTCGTCCGGTGCCACGATGCCCGTGAAGCCGCCCAGCTCGGCGACCATATTGGTCAGCGTGGCGCGTTCGTCGATCGACATCGCGCGCACTGCCGCGCCGCCGTATTCGAACACGAGGCCGATTGCGCCACCCGAGCGGATCGCGTCCATCTGCAACAGATGCAGCACGACGTCCTTCGCGGTGACGCCATCGCGCAACGCGCCGTCGATTTCAATGCGCAACGTTTCTGGCACTTTGCAGCGCACGTAGCCCGTCACCCAGCTATTGGCGATTTCCGTTGCGCCCGCACCGAATGCGAGGCAGCCAAGCGCGCCGGAATGCGGCGTGTGCGAATCGGTGCCGCACGCAACCTGCCCCGGCAACGCGTACTGCTCGGCCATCAGCGCATGACAGATGCCTTCGGAACCCGGCGCGTTGTCGAGCGCGCCATGCGAGCGCACCGGATAGTCGCGCGAGAACGACATGTGCCCTTCCATCAGATTGGCAACGCCCGGCAGCAATCCGTCGCGGACGTGCGGAATACTTTGCGAAGCGAGCACCAGGTGATCCTGGAACGCGATGATGTGATCCGGCGCGTGCAGCGGCGCGGGCTTGCCGAACGCGCGATGCATCAGATGCGCGCACATGCCGGTGAAGTAATCGTGGCTAAAGCGCCAGTCGGCGGCGATGAAGACGCCTTCGCCGCGCCGCGCGCTGTCAATGCCCGGATGAAGATGGCGTTCGATGATCTTCTCGACCAGCGTCTTCGGCTCGGCGACGCTTGCAGCGGTTACCGCATTCGCGGCGTTAGCCATCTCCCGCACACGCGGCGCGGGCCAGTCCGCGAACTTGCTGTACGCGAGCAATCCGCCGCTGCGAATGATCTGCTGCGTAAGCGCATCGCGGCCTTTGAGAAACGCGTCGATCGGCACCGCCTCTCCCGCAATCAAACGATCGAGCACGGAGAAATCGGTGGTCGTGAGAATGCCGATGTTGTCGCAATTCTGCTGATAGATCCGCTCGAAACTCTCGGCAACGATCAGGCGGATGCCCGCCGACAACTCCGCCAACGGACTCGATTCGCGCGACGAACCCTTGCCGTAGCGCTTGCCCGCCACCGCCACCTGGAAGCCGCCGTCCTTGACCGCATTGCGGCCGATCGGCAGACGCTCGCCCGCCTTGAAACCGACGTACGGATACTGGCCGAGGCGTTCGTCATAGGTAAGCATGACGGTGACCGGCGTGATTTCGTCGGTGGAGACGTCATCGCGCAGCGGGCCTGCCGTGGCGCGCGTGAAATTTTCACCGGCGAGTTGTGCCTCGATCACCGCGGGGTCCTGGGACAGGTACAGCACGCGGCCGTCCAGACGAATCGTATCGCTCATATGCACTCTCCTTGCGCTCACTATACGGCTCGCGCCGGCGATGCCGAAGTGCCGGTCCAGCAACGCAGACGTCTTGTTTGGAGAACGATGCGAGGCGACCCGCGCGCTAGGGCTTGCTGCCGAGGAACCCCACCAGCGCCGCCGCGCTGGCGCTTAACTGATCGCGCGACTTGAAGATCATGATGAGATGCCGCACCGCCCAGGCGTCGCTCAAGGACAGTAACCGCACGTCGAGTGCATTCACGTAGAGCAGCCCCACCTGTTCGGGCACGATCGCGATGCCCAGACCAGCGTGGACCATCCGGCACAGCGCATCGAGGCTGCTGACGCGGATCTTGACGTCGAGCTGCCGTCCCGCACCGGCCGCCTGCTGCGCAAGCAGCTTCGTCAGCGCGCTCTCGCTGCGCAGGCCGACGAAGCTATCGCCGAGCAACTCGTCGAAGACCACGCGTGAAGCGGAAGCCAGACGATGGCCGCCCGGCACCAGCACCGCCAGGCGGTCTTCCCGATACGGCGCCTGCTCGAAGGCTTCACTGCCCGCCACCGGATTGCAGATGCCGAAGTCCGCGCCGTGTTCGTCGACGATACGCAGCACCTCCGCGCTGTTCTCCTCTTCGAGTTCGATCGACACCTCCGGGAACACGCGCCCGAATGCCGCCATGTCTTCGGGCAAAAACTGCACGATCGACGAAAGATTCGCGACCACCCGCACCCGCCCCTTCGCCCCCGACGAAAAGCGCGACAACTCGGCGCTCATCTGCTCGATGTTGCCGATGATCGCCAGCGCATGGCGCAGCACGGTCTCGCCGACCGGCGTCACCGTAATGCCGCGCGACTGGCGCTGAATCACCGGCAAGCCGATCAGCGCCTCGATCTCCGCAATGCGCCGGCTCACGGCGGAAGACGCGATGAACTCGCGCTCGGCGGCGCGCGCAATGTTCTGCTCCTGGCAGACGGCGACGAACAGGCGCAATGAGGTGAGGTCGAGTCGCTTGAGGAGGTTTTCCATGGTGTCGCCTGACGGTGAATACCTCGATTGTGACGTGCCTTGGGTGATCCGCAAAAGCACCGTTCGGAAAAGCCCCCGCGTATCGGCGAGCGGCGCCGGGCCTGTCGCCGGAAAGGCATCCCTTCGAGGGCGCATCCCGAAACGTCGCTTTTTCGCGTCAGTTTCATCTGCGTGGCGTCAACCCCGCCGAGGGCCACATCGCCTAAAAAATACCTATGATTTAAAAGCGATATTTCTTGCAAAACGAGACTTCGTCACTTCATGAAACGGCTTTTTGTAAAAAAGTAGAAACACTTCGGAACCGGTTCCATTTACCATGGCGCCGCGATCCGACGACTGCCCGTGGGCGCCATGGCGCGCTCCCATCTCGCGATAAAGAACACCTTGCAACGCGTCCGCAATCAGAGCGCGTGGCAAGGATCGCGCACGCCGCTTCCCCCGCTTCACGCGGTCTGCTCCGTTGTTCAAGAGTGGACTGCGTGCACGCGGAACAAAGAGAGATCGCCATTCAGGCGACCTGAGATAGACGATTCAACCAAGCTATAACTACGATGAAAAAGCAATTGATTGCTGCACCCCTGCTGTTGTCTTTCGCCGGCATCGCGTCCGCGCAGAGTTCCGTCGTACTGTACGGCATCGTCGATGCGGGTATCACGTATCGCAGCAACGAGCGCACCGGCACCACGGGCGCTTACACAGGACACTCGAACGTCGCGTTGACGAGCGGCAACCTCTCCGGCAGCCGCTTTGGCATCAAGGGCCAGGAAGACCTCGGCGGCGGCTGGAATGCGATGTTCCTGCTTGAAGACGGTTTCGACATCACGAACGGCAAGACCGGCCAGAACGGCGGGCTGTTTGGCCGTCAGGCGTTCGTCGGCATCGGCAGCCAGCAATACGGCACGGTCACGCTTGGCCGCCAGTACACCTCGCTGAACGACTTCGTCTCGCCGGTTGCGCCGGTCGCCGTGGTCGGCGGCTACGGTGCGCATCCGGGCGATATCGACGATCTCGATCAGACCGCGCGGGTCAACAACTCGGTCAAGTACACGAGCGCGAACTACTCGGGCTTTACGTTCGGCGCGCTGTATGGCTTCGGTGGTCAACCGGGCAGCCTGAAGCAGCAGAACACGTGGAGTGTGGGCGCGGCGTACGGCAACGGGCCGCTGCATGTGGGCGTCGGCTACGAGCGTTCAGACAACAGCAAGAGCGGCACGAAGGACTCGACATACGGCAAATGGAACGGCACGGACGATGGCCTGTTCAATTCGTCGATCAATGAGGGCTACGCGAGCGCGCAATCGCAGCAGATCATCGCCACAGGCGCGACGTATGATTTCGGTCCGGCTATCGTCGGGGTGAACTACAGCAACGTGCAATATCGCTCGGGCGCCGATTCGTTGTTCAACGGACATGCGACGTTCAACATCGCGGGCGTGTTCGGCCAGTGGACGATCCGGCCGTCCGTGCAATTGTTCGCGGGCTATAGCTACACACGTGGCGGCGAAGTGGAGGGTGTGGATGAGCGCGCGCAATATCACAACGTGACGCTCGGCGCGCAGTACAACGTCTCGAAGCGCTCCACGGTCTATCTGATAGGTGGCTATCAGCACGCGTCCGGCGTCACGCTGGATGCGCTCGGCAATCCGGTCGCGGCCACCGCGTCAGTCAGCGACAAGGGCAACAGCCACTCGTCGGACACACAGTCGCAGGCGATCGTGAGTATTGGCTTGCGGCACCGGTTCTGATGGGTCCGGGAAGGTGCACTGAGAAGACTTCGAGTCAGCTTGCACATCCGGATAGGCACGCAGCGGCCGCTTTCGATAAAACTGACATGCCGCTGTGAGACACCCGCGTTGAACGACAAGTCCCTGCAGTTGCACAACACCCGGCGCGACATAAGACTGACCATGCGAGCAGCCGGCACACCCTCACCTGCCGCGCGTGCGTTGACCGACGCGATCCGGCTGTCGGTTGTCGTCGTGACTCGCACGATCAGTACCGCTGCTAAATAGTCTTTGCGTGCGTGGACTCGCCTGGCGCATCGCCATGCCGGGCGTTGCGCCAGTGCGGCCAGTAGTGACGGTGATCCAGCTGCCTAAGCCGCTTTCGACGCATCTGCTCCAGATAATAATGAGCGGCGACGAACACGGGTGCCATCGCCAGCACGAACCAACCCATAACGATTCCCACTGATTCACTCATTGCAACCTCCATTGCAGAACCATCGGCTTCACTGCAGGTGCTGCCCCCCGTTGATTGCAATGTTGGCTCCAGTCACGAAACCCGCTTCTCGCGAGCACAGGTACAGCACGAGTGCGGCGACTTCGTCGGGCTCTCCGAGCCGGCCGACCGGAATCTGCGGAATGATCTTCGTCTCGCGGATGTCCTCAGGCACCGCCATCACCATCTTCGTTGCGATATAACCCGGCGAGATCGTGTTGACGGTGACGCCTTTCTTCGCCACCTCGAGCGCCAGCGATTTCGTGAAGCCATGCATGCCGGCCTTCGCCGCCGCATAGTTGGTCTGGCCGAAGCCGCCCTTGGAGCCGATGATCGACGAGACGTTGATGATGCGACCCCAGCCACGCTCGACCATGCTGTCGCACACCGGCTTTGTCATGTTGAACACCGAATCGAGGTTGGCGCGGATTACCGCGTCCCAATTGATCTTGTCGAGCTTCTTGAAGCTGGCGTCCCGCGTGATGCCGGCGTTGTTGATCAGAATGTCGACCGCTCCGACCTCAGTTCTGATTTGCGCCATGCATTTTTCACACGAGTCGTAGTCGGCGACGTCGACCGTGTAGGCAAGGAATTGCCGTCCCTGCGCTTCCATTCGGGCGAGCCACTCGTTCGCACCGGTGTTGCCCGGCGAGCAGGTGACCACGACCGCATACCCGGCGTCATGCAGCTTGATGCTGATCGCTTCGCCAAGTCCGCCCATTCCACCCGTCACCACCGCGATCTGCTTTGCCATCGAATCGTCCTCCTAAAAAGTCGTCGCCATGCTCATCTGGAGCAACACTATGTTCAGTCCACCAATTTGAAACTCGAATCCTTCCACATGAGGAATCCTACCTATGGTGCATGAACCTCACCACGGGCATCGCTGCCCGCGTCGGCTCTATCGCTTCGCGCCCCCGGCTACGGGAGCTTGCTCGGCGTTGCTTCGCAAGGCCTTTGATGCTGTGGCTGTGACTGCTTCAAAATTACTCTCGACCGCCTGCACGGCCTGTTGCCCCGTTTTCTGCAGCGTTTCATACAGGGTCGTGGTGGCGGCAATCGTGGATTTCCACGCAGCGATCGCTGCTTCGGAACCCGCGGGGCTGCTCTTCGCCGCTTCATCGACGAGTGCCTGCACGCGATTGCTATACCGCTCGTACTGCGTCTGTGCGAGTTGCGCGATCTCAGCCTGGGTGGTCGATGCAATATCGAACACTTGCCGGCCGTAGGACAGCGATTTTTCCGCGAAAGGTCCGGTGAAACCTGCTTGCAGCGTGAACCATTGCGGCGGCTCCGTCGTGCCGGACACCTTCGCCATGTTCTCCTGCGCCTCGGCCAACGCGGCCCTGATGACCTGCAGGTTCAGAGCGGCCAGTTTTTCGACGCCTTCAAATATCTTTCCAGCCAACCCGAAGAACGCGTCGACGTTGGTCTTTGCGCCAGCAACCTGATCGGGACTCAATAGAGTCATGGTTGAATTCCTCAAAATACGGTCCGGCGCGCGAAGCCCCAATCGGACGGGTGTGTTGCGGCGGATCGCGGTGGTGAATAAATCGAAACGGATGTCGCAGATGCCTAGCGCATCCGGGCAATTGCCTTGAGAATGGAATCGCCGTCGCTTGTGATCCGTGGACGTGAGCGTCCCGACGCAAGGTTTTCCAGTGATATGAGTTGGCGCTCGAACAGGGCGTCAAGCTCGGCGCGGCCCAGTTCAATCTGATCCGGCGCGTTCTTGATGAGCATTAGGGTAGCGAATTCATGGGGACTCAGCATATCGTCTCCTCGATTTAATCTATCTGCGCGAAAAGTATTAATTACCCCCTCCAACATGAATGCCCGGCAAATATTTCTGCCGCCTCCGTAAAGCAATCATGCGAGAAATCACCTTACGGAGACGCCATCATAACTGCTCAATTTTCAAATGCAATATGCCGAATGCGTTTTATTGTGGCAGCCGTTTTGTCTGTTGAAAGTGCTTTCGTCTATTGAATATTTTCGCCTCAAAACGCCACACATCGCCAACCCACAACACCGTCTCCGCCCGCGCAGACACCCGTCTGGCATGGCCGTGAGTCGATCCGGCCAACCTACCGTGTTTGCACTGTTTACTTAATTAACGAAATCAGTTCACTTTGATTTCATTTGGCTTGTTTATATTTGAATATTCTATTTACAGGCGGAACTCAGCTCGACCACCCTTACACGGGAATTGCGAAATATTTATTACAGCGCGAATGAGTTTTCGAATAACCAGAAGGACGCCGACCGACGCATGGCAGCGATGCGCAATGAAGCTGCGCGGTCTGGAAGCCCCTAAAGGAGCGTGCAACGGCATCTAATATATTTATCGGCAGGTGTCGGCGCAGCACTGGCCCGGCGGTTTTCTGCAAGAATGGGGGCGCGAAGAATTCATCACCCACGTCCGCCCGTCTTACGAATCCGGGAGCAACCGCAAATGGATAAGCGTCAATTTCTAGCCAGCACGGCCGCGTTGGGCGCCACCGCAGTGCCTGCGTTCGCCAGCAAGCGTGCCGGCAATGCCGCTTGCGCGGCGTCCCCCGTTATCCTGACCATCGCGGGTGCGATCAAGCGCAGCAATCGCGGCGCCCTCGACCCGGCGTTCGACCCATTGCTGGCAAAGCATCAGGTAAAGTTTTCGCAGGCGTATGGGGTCGATCTTCCGTTCATCGCAAGCATGCCGGTGGTGACGATCAAGCCCACCATCGAATACGATGCCCGGCCGCACACCCTGAGCGGCCCCTTGCTCGGCGATGTGCTCGACCACGTCGGCGCACCGGCCGCGGGAAGCACTCAAATCGTCATGCGCGCGGTCGACGGCTATGCCGTGATGACGACGCTCGACAAAGTGCACGACTACCGCATGATCGTGGCGACGCATATGGACGGCAAGCCGCTCCCCCTCGGCGGATTGGGGCCGCTATGGGCGGTCTACGACCCCGACCACATCCCCGAACTCGCGGGCAAACCGCTAAAAGACCGCTTCGTGTTGTCGCCGTGGGGCCTGTACCAGATACAGGTGACGCAGGCGTAGTGAGCGCCGTCGCCACCGACAGCCGACAGCCGCCCGAGCGGTTTGAGCAGCAAGAAAAGAACGCGCGGCAATGCTAGAATCGCCCGCGTCCTTATGTTCACCCTCATGACTCCACGCTCGCGCAACCGCATGACCGCATGGCTTGGCCTGATCGCCATGTGGCTCGTCGTGTTCGCGCCGGTCGCGAGTCAGATGCTGGTATCGAACCGCGCGCACGAGCCCTTCGCCGCACTCTGTTCGGCGCTGCAGCCGGGCAGCCAGAGTCTCGCGAGCCAGTCCACGCAGGCCAGCCCGGCGCCGGTCCACCTCAGCCACGACGACGCCTTCGGCGCATGCGGCTACTGCCATCTGCTCCAACATCACCTCGCCCTACCGAGCGTCGCGGCAGTCGAGCCGCCGGCCGCGCTCGCCCTTGCCGGCACCGCGCCGCCTGCACTCTCCACCCGCTTCACGCCGCTCGGTGCGTTCCCGTCCGGGCGCCCAAGAGACCCGCCTGCCGTTTCCTGAACGCTGTTGTTCCTGATCGCGCATCTTGCCGCACCCGCTGAGGGGGCGCGCGATCGCCTGTTCAATGCATCAAGGAAACGTTCATGTTCAACTTCGCTCTGCGAAGGCTGCCGTTTTGCGCCCGCCGCGGCGCCCGGCGCATTCCATCCGGCCGGCGGCCGCTGTCGTATTTTCCGGCATGTTTTCCAGCGTTAGTTCCGGCGTTCGTACCGGCATTGATCGCCTCTCCGGCTCACGCGGAGAGCGCACCCGCCGACGCCACGCTGCCTGCCGTCAGCGTCACCGCGAACGCCGTCGCGACCCCGCGCGCCGTCGACCCTAACCTGCCGGCCTCGGTCGAGACCGTGACTCGCGAACAGTTCGACAACTGGAACGTCGTCAATACGGAAGACGTGTTGAAGACCATGCCGAACCTCGCCGTGCGCAAGCGCTTTATCGGCGATCTGAATTCGATCATCGCCGTACGCGGCACCAGCAACACGCAGAGCGCGCGCGGTCTCGTCTATGCGGACGGCCTTCTGCTCAGCAATCTGCTCGGCAACAGCTATTCGTTTCCGCCACGCTGGTCGATGGTGTTTCCCGACGAGATCCAGCAGGCCGACGTGATCTACGGGCCATTTTCCGCGCTCTATCCGGGCAATTCGCTGGGCGCTACGGTGCTCATCAGCACCCGCATGCCGAAGCAGTTCGAAGCCGACGCGGACGTCAAAGCCTTCACCCAGCATTTCAGCCTGTTCGGCGTGAATCAGAATTTCAATGGCAGCGAGGCGAGTGCGTCGATCGGCAACCAGATCGGGAAGTTCTCGTATTTGCTGGGCGTGAATCATCTGGAGAACACGAGCCAGCCGCTGCAATTCGCCACGCTCGCCAAGTCCAGCACACCCGCGAAGGCCGGCGACACGCCCGTGACCGGCGCGTACTTCTACAACAACCAGACCAATACGCCGACCGCGGTGCTCGGCGTGAACGGCGAAGGGATCGAACACACGGTGCAAGACCAGTTCAAGCTGAAGATGCAGTACGACTTCACGCCGACATTGCAGGGCGCCTTCACGCTCGGCTACTGGCACCAGACCTATAACAGCGAGACCTCGAGCTTCCTGCGCGACGCGAACGGCAACCCCGTATACAGCGGCAAGGTTGCGATCGGCGGCTATGAATACACGATTCCGGCGGCCACCCTCGCCCCGAGTCTCGGGCATAGTGAGAACTGGCTATACGGGCTCACGCTGAAGACTCGCAACGCCACCGGCTGGAACGGCGAAGCGATTGCTTCGTACTACGACATCGGCAATAGCGTGGCGCGTACTGCCAGTTCCGGTGCGCCGGGCAACGGCCCCGGCACGGTGATCTTCGGCGACGGCACCGGCTGGAAAACGCTCGATCTGCGCACCACTTACACACCCGTCACGCCGCAAGCGGGGTTGACAAACCACGCGCTGAGCTTCGGCTATCACTACGACAACTACTTCCTCGCCAACGAGAGTTACAACACGCTGAACTGGCGTGACGGCGCGGCCGCGTCGTTTGCCAATGCGTTCGCCGGCAAGACGCAGACTCAGGCGCTGTACGCGCAGGATGCATGGCACTTTCTGCCACGCTGGAAATTGGTCTACGGTGTGCGGTACGAAGACTGGCAAGCCTACGGCGGTTCGCAGTCGCTCCCCGGCAAAGCCATTCCGTACAGCGACGCGAACCAGCATCGCTTCTCGCCGAAAGCCGCGTTGTCGTTCGATGTCACCGACGATCTGAGCTTGCGCGCTTCCGTCGGCCGCGCCTATCGGTTTCCGACTGTGGGCGAGATGTTCCAGGGGCAAATCAACGGCTCGTCGATCATCAACAATAATCCGAACCTGAAGCCCGAAGACGATCTCTCGAAAGAGCTGACCGCCGAATGGGCGCACTGGAATGGCATATTCCGCTTCTCGCTGTTTCAGGACGACGTGAAGAACACGATCTTCAGTCAGACCGATACCACCGTGATTCCGAACGTGACGAACTTCCAGAACATCGGCAAGGTGCGCTCGCGTGGCGTCGAAACGAGCTACTCGGGACAGGATGTGTTCGTACGCGGGCTCGATCTGTTGGCGAGTGTGGCGTACACGCAGTCGAAGATCATCGCGAACGCGCAGAACCCGACGACCGTCGGCAAGTACTTCTATCGGATTCCGCTGTGGCGCGCCAATCTCGCCGCGACGTATCACATCGACGAACGCGCAGCGCTTACGCTCGCCGCGCGCTACTCCGGCCGCGAATACAACACGCTCACCAATACCGACACGAATCCCGATGTATTCGGCGGCACCAGTTCGTACACGGTGGCGGACGCGAAGTTCACGTTCAAGCCTACCAAAGTGAGTGAAGTCGGCATTGGCGTCGACAACCTGTTCGACGCGCGCTATTTCGTCTATCACCCGTATCCGGGCCGTACGTTTTACGTCGAAGCGAAGCTGCGCATGTGAACACGCGATTGGCATGCACGGCTTGTGCTCGTGTCGTGCTTGTCCGCTACTCGATGCGCTCGATGCGCTCGATGCGTTCGCGCGATGCAAACCAGCGCGTGCATCGCTGTGCAAACCGATCGACCCACTATTTGCTTCAGGAGGATTGAATGTCCACCACCACCGCTCAACGCACGACCTCCGCAACGAGCGCCACGAGCGCCGGCTACCGGACGCTGTGGCGCTGGCACTTTTACGCGGGCCTCTTTGTGATGCCGTTTCTGGTGGTGCTCGCAATCACCGGCACGCTGTATTGCTTCCAGCCGCAAATCGAGCCGCTGCTTTACCCGCACCACCTGATCGTCGCACCGCAAGCCACGCCCAGGCTGACTGAAGATGCGTTGCTTGCCAAAGCGCGCGCGGCGATGCCGGCCGATGCGCGCGCGGTGACGGCTCCCATCGCGAATGCACCGGAGCGCAGCACCGAGTTCATCTTTCGTCTCGCCAACGGCGAAAAGCAGAGCGTCTATCTGAACCCATACAACGGCGAAGTATTGGGCACGCTCAGCGTCGAGCGCCGCTTCATGCAGGTGGGCCGCATGCTTCACCGCAAGCTGCTGCTCGGCAAACCAGGCGAGTTGCTGATGGAGCTGGCCGCGTGCTGGACGCTGGTGATGATCGGCACCGGTGTCGCGCTCTGGTGGCCGCGCGAAAAAACCACTGCACGCGCGGCGTTGCTGCCGCGCTTCTCGCTGCGAGGGCGCGCGCTTTGGAAAAACCTTCACACCGTGATGGGCATCTGGCTCGCGCTCGGCACGCTGGCATTCGTGCTGAGCGGTCTGCCGTGGACAGGCTCATGGGGTAAGCAGTTCAAGGCACTCGCGAGCGCGGCCAATCTCGGCGCACCGCCGGGATCGTGGGGTGGCCTGCCGTTGCGCTCCGCGATGCCGGGCATGGTGATGGACGACCTGCCCTTGCCACTTACGCCATGGGCCGTCGGCAACACTCCAGTACCGCAATCCGCCGATGCACACGCAGCGCAGGCGCTGCCGCTTGGACGCATCGTTGCTCTCGTCGCATCGCTCGGTGTCCCGGGCGGTTACGACATCGTGCTGCCCACCTCCGCTACGGGCGTCTACACCGTCTCGTACTTTCCCGCCGACCCGAAAGACGAGCGCACGCTGTACATCGACCAATACAGCGGCGCGGTGCTGAAAGACATCCGTTACGGCCACTACGGTGCGGTGTCGAAGGCCGTGTCGTACGGCACGTCGCTGCATATGGGCCGCTATTTCGGCGTCGCCAATCAGATTCTCTGCGCCGCGATTTCACTTGGACTAGCGGGCATGGCCGTAACCGGCTGTGTGATGTGGTGGAAGCGGCGGCCGCAGCGCTCGCTCGGCGCACCCTCGCGCGAGCGCGCTGCGCCGCCAATGCGTGGCTGGAAAACCGGCCTCGTTCTGCTCGGCATCGTCTTCCCGTTGATGGGCGCCACGCTGCTCGCGGTGTGGCTCGCCGACCGCACGATTTTTGGCCGCGTCGCGCGGCAACCTGCTTAAGGCTTCATTCCCGCTGTCAAAATCAAGGAGCACCTCTTGAAGACATCACGCGAACTTCTACCCGCCGCCTTGCTGTGCGCTTCATTCCCGTGAAAAGTGCGAGTACGATGAGCCAGTAACATACCGGATAGCGCCTTGACGAGCTGCCGATGCTGTCTATTCAGAAGAATTTCGATTGCATCGACAACCCGTCTGGGCGCGTGTATAAGCTTTGCAGGCATCGTCCCACCTGGCGAAGCGGGAAGCCGGTGAGAATCCGGCGCGGTCGCGCCACTGTATCCAGCATGTAAGCCCTGTTGAATCCAAGCTGGGAGTCAGACCTCGCTTCGCCATCGTTCAATCTCGTTCGGGACGCGGTATCCCAAGGAACAGTTGATGATTTCGCAGCTGAAACAGATTTTCAGTGATTCGAACACTGGCGTTCGGAGCCGGCTTTTCGGCATCTACGGCGTGCTGATCGCCACCAACGTGCTCGCGTGGGCCTGGGCACTCGCGGCGTTTCGCCACCATCCCCTTCTATTGGGCACCGCGCTGCTGGCGTATGGTTTCGGCTTGCGCCATGCCGTCGACGCGGACCACATCGCCGCCATCGACAACGTCACGCGCAAGCTGATGCAGGAGAACAAGCGCCCGGTGACCGTCGGCTTCTTCTTTTCGCTCGGCCATTCGACCGTGGTGGTGCTGGCCTCGCTCGCGGTCGCAGCGGCCACGTCCGTCATGCAGGGGCGCTTTAACCACTACAAGGAAATTGGCGGTGTGATCGGGACACTCGTCTCCGCGCTGTTCCTGTTTGCGATTGCCCTGATGAATCTGGTCATCCTGAACTCGATCTATCAGGCCTGGCGCAATGTGAAAAATGGCGGCCGCTATGTCGACGACGATTTCGATCTGCTGCTGGCCAACCGCGGCTTTTTCTCCCGCCTGTTCAAGCCGCTGTTCCGCATGCTCACGCGCAGCTGGCATATGTACCCGCTCGGTTTTCTGTTTGGCCTCGGCTTCGACACTGCCACCGAAATCGCCCTGCTCGGCATCGCCGCCGCCCAGGCGTCTCAGGGACTGTCGCCCTGGGCGATCATGGTCTTCCCGGTGCTGTTCAGCGCCGGCATGTCGCTGATCGACACGCTGGACGGGCACCTGATGCTCGCTGCCTACGGCTGGGCTTATCTGAAGCCGATCCGCAAGATCTACTACAACATGACGATCACACTGGTGTCGGTGATCGTGGCCATTGTGATCGGCAGTATCGAAGCGCTGGGCCTGATTTCCGACAAACTGAATTTGCAAGGGCCGGTGTGGGATGCGGTCGGCGCGCTGAACGGTCACTTCGGCATGCTCGGTTATCTGATCATCGGCATTTTTGTGCTGAGCTGGGTGGCCTCCGTACTGATCTATCGCGCGAAAAAATTCGACGATCTGGAAATCGGCCGATAGGGATGGACAGGGTGTGCAGTGGGGGCCGGCCTTTCCGCGCGTGCTCGTCGTGGCTACGCTGATCGTCTGCCTGCCGGGCGGCAAAGCGGTGCACCGTGCGAGCCTTGCCTAGAACACGCCCGGAATCACCCGATAGCGCACCCGGCCTTTGTACGTGCGATAACCTTCGTCCGCCGACAGAAGCTGCTCTTCCCGCACGATCCGCCCCACCTGCAAGGCAAACTGGCAGCCGTACACCAGCAGGTTTTGCAGGCCGAAGTTCACCAGCAGAAAGCCGACGTCGGTGACAAAGTAGCCGAGATACATCGGATGACGCACGAGGCGATATGCGCCGCGGGATACGACGCCACGGTTGGCGGGCAAAATGCCGAACGAGCGCCGCAGCGATGCCTTCGCGAATAATTGCCAGAAAATCCCCAGCAGTTGCAACGCCGCGCCGCCCGTCTCCGGCACGAGTTGCGCGCCGGGGGCGAGGCGCACGGCCAGAAAATAATACGTGCCGCCCATCGAACAGATGAACGCGAACGGCCGCCAGTCGCGCTTCATTGGCACACGCGAGAACAGCGACAAACCGACCGTCACGCACGCGGCCACCACCAGCAACAGCAACGTGATCCGCGACGGCGCCGCGCGCCATTGCGTGATCGCGGCGTAGGCGAACAGGCTCAGCATCGTCGCGGCGCCGAGCCGGGCGGCGATTTCCACCAGCGCGTAGCGCAGGCCGGAGGACGCGCCCGTATCGGCAGCGGATGCGGATGCGGATGCGGATGCGGATGCGGATGCGGATGCGGATGCGGATGCAGGAGGTTCGGCCGCCGCGTCCATAGGGCTGATCGCGAGCGGCAGATCTTGCAAAGGTGTCGTCGGTGTCATGGCGCGCTCACTTGGAAATGCGGAGGATTTGCGAGGCCAGTTGCGTAAAGCACGGCAATAGATCGGCCGGCGTCGCAGCGTAGCAGAACACGCCGACCGGCTGTTGCGGGTTGTAGCAACGGGGCAGCGAATCCGGCGTGTTGGCCATGCATTTGAGGACGTCCTCGCCTATTTCGTTGTCCGGGCCTGCCGGCGCGACGAGTTCGGGTCCATAACCCAGCGTGAACACATAGGTGCCCTCGATGCGCGCCTGCGCCGCCATCGCTTCAAGCAGATTGCGCGACACGCGGTTAACGTTCACATACGTGACATTGCCGTTCGGCACGGCGCGCGGCGCGGTCACGGGCCAGATGGGGAAGATCTGTTCGTTGATGTTGTGTGCGTTGTACCACTTCGGCAACGCGGTCACGAGAGTACCCGCGTCGTTGGTCTTCGTCAGGCCGTTCTTATAGCACGGCGATGGGAACGGCTGACTTAGGGCACTTATGCTGTCCAGCCCTGACAGGAAGCCGTTCGTGGCGTCGCCGCTTGCGATCGTGCCGGCTTTATTATTGTTGCAGGCACTCTGATTAGTCGGGAAGAACGACGAGAAGCTATTCGGTGCGCCGTCCGAGAAGAACACGATCACCCGCAGACTGGACGGCTGCGTGATCACCGTATTCAACTGGTTGCGCGCATTCCAGATTGCTTCAGCCGAATTGGTGTTGCCGTTGAAGGTGTAATTGTTGATATCGGCGGCCATCGTCGCGCGATCGAAGCCCCGTGTATTGCCGTTGAATGGTACGTCCACCACGGTGCCGAACGCGAAGTGCATCAACGCCACGCGATCGTTCGTAACGTCGAAATTGTTCAGGAACGCAATCGCATTCGAGCGCACGGCGGCCGGCACGCCGGGCGAGTTCAGCGAGCCGGTGTTATCGATCACGAACGCCATGTCCAGCGTCTTGCGGATCGCCTGCGACGAGGCGCTCACGTTCAGCACCTTGAAGCCGAGCGTCTGCATGAACGTAACCGGCACGCTCGCCTGCGCCGTCATGCCGATCGTGACCGTGCCGGCGTTGAACACGACCGACGGCGTACCCGCCGTCGCGTTGGAGCCGAGGAAACCCGCCGGATAATTCGCCGTAAAGAATGCGGACGCCGCCTGCTGCGCGTTCGTGGTCTGCTCAGTCTGGTTGTTGCCGCGTGTGACCGCTTCGCCCGCCGCGATCACCGCGCCGTCGGTGGCGGCGTCGAGCCGCGCCTTGATCATGTAGCCGAGGCCGGAGTCCACCGCGAGCCCGATAATGCCCAGCAGCGCAATCAGCGACACAGCGACGATGACGCTGACCGAGCCCTTCTGCCTTTTAGGTGTTGCTATTCTTTTCATTGAATCCCCCGACTTGCGTTTTCTTATTTGCGTCAACACCTGCTTGAATCAGAACACCGTCATCGCATAGAGATTCGGCGAGAGCGCCGGTGTTTTAATGCCGCCACCCAGATTCAGTGACCCGAGCAGCGGTGTTTGCAGATAAAACGCCTCGACCGCATAGGCGATCTGGCCGCTATAGAGCTTGCCTTGCAGCAGGTTCACCACCGGCGACGTGGTCCCTGCCGCCGGAATCCCGCTGCAACTGCCGCTACCGTCCGTCGCCCAGTTCGTGCCGCTACTGCCGCAGTTCCACAGCCGGCTCGCCGGAGCATAATTTCCGCCGTTCCAGCGGTACTGGGCGACCACGACGCCCGTGCAGTTGTTGCCGCTGCTATCGCAGTTGTTGTTCCCCATGATCTCGGTGATGTAGATCATCCCGTGGGCGTTCATGTTCAGCGGCGGTGTGGTCAAGGTCAGCGACGACATGATGGTCTGCATCGGATACGTGAGCGCCGCCCGCGACGACAGGTTCGCACCTTCACGGCTCACGTTGATCAGAATCATTTGCGCCTGAATGTTGCGCGCGATGTCGTACACCGGCAGCGCGAGCGCAACCAGCATGGGCAGCAACAACGCCATTTCCACGCTGACGATACCTCTGGCTGCGCGGCGGCTTCCTGGAGAGGAACGTGTGCGCATGTCAGAAGCCCTCGTTACGCATCGTCGCGGCGACGCTGAAACTGAACTTGCCGTTGGCGAAGAACGGCTTGACCAGCGGCGTCAGCAGCGGCCAGATGCAATTGATCTGCAACACGACGATGTCGCCTGGATTGCCGAACATGCCCGTGCTGTAACTCGTCTGCGTGGTGTAGGTTTGGGTCGCGCCGTTGATCGTGATCACATAGCTCGGCGAAACGAGCGTGTAGAGACCCATCGAGCTGTTCTTGATTTCTTGCACGATCGCCAGATAACGCTGCTGATTGGTCGCGTTCGGATCGAGGTTGCTTTGCCCGGTCACCGAGTAACGCGCGCCTTCCCGCACTGCATATTGCATCGTGAGATTGACCCATAGCGCGATGCCCAGGTCCATCGCAACGCACAGAATCAGGAACAGCAGCGGCGCGAGCAGCGCGAATTCGATCGTCGCTACGCCGCACTGCTTGCGCGTATTGTCTCTTTGGGCAGATTTCAGGCCGCTGGCACTCCGGGTAGCTTTCATTTCGCCTCCTTGTCCAGAATCTCGACACGCCTGCCGTCCAAACCGGCGCTAAGGCCGGCCTGCGAGCGCAGCGGCCAGCTCAACGCCCCAAGCAGCGAACGCGGTTGCGCGCCGTCATCCAGACCGGTGGCCGGCCATTCGTGCTTCGCCGGCACCCACAACGTGCCGAACACGTGGTCCCACAGCGGCAGCAGTTGCGTGAAGTTGTGATCGAAATGCTCCGGGCGGATTGAGTGATGCAGACGGTGATATTGCGGATTGTTGACCCACGCCGTGAAGCGGCCCAAGTCGACACGCAGGTTCATATGCGCGAAGTAATTGCCGAACATGAAAATAATCACGGTCACACCGACGATCCACGGCTCGACCTTGAACAGCACGCCCACCACCGGATAAAGCAGGCAACCCTTGATGAGCACTTCGAACCAGTGATGCCGGAACGTCACTGTGACATTGAACTCGGCTGCACTGTGGTGCAACGAATGCAGCTTCCATAGCACGGGCCACGCATGCTGCAGGCGGTGAAACGCATACTCCAGCAGATCGAACGCCAACAGCACGATCACGATGGAAGCCAACGCGCCCCACCCCCGCGAGACCAGCACGACCCAGCCGCCGCCGAGCGCATTGATGACCGCGACGCTGGCCACCGCCATCAGCGGCCGCATTGCTTCGGCAAGCGCCATATACAGTGCCGAGTAGACGACGTTAAAGCGCATCCCGGCGCGCGATTGCAATAACTCGGCCGGCCAGCGCCGCTCCAGCGCCGCGCCCACGGCCATCATCACCAGTGCGAGCACGAAGCCGCCCAGCCAGTGCCGTGCGTGGTTCAGCAGTTCAGGAAACGGGCTCGACGCAAACATGTAACCCCCCGGTAAGTACGGTGCGCTCGGCCGCTCAGCCACCCGACATGGCGGTCATGGTCGGGAACAGCTGACGTACGACCTGGATCACCGAAGGGCCAACCAGCACGGTCAGAAGCGTCGGAAAAATGAAAAACATCAGAGGAAACAGCAGCTTTAACGCGATCTTCGCAGCCTGTTCTTCTGCGCGCAAGCGCCGTTTGGTGCGCAGATTGTCGGTATAAACGCGTAGCGAATCGCCGACGCTGGTGCCGAAGCGGTCTGCCTGGATCAGCATCGCGGCGAGCGTGTCGATATCTTCAACGCCGGTGCGCAGCGACAGGTTGCGCAGCGCTTTGTCGCGCCCCGAGCCGGCACGCAATTCCAGCAGCACCATCTCGAACTCGTCCTTCAGTGCGCGGCTTTTGACGCCGATTTCCTGGGTGACGCGCATCATCGCCGCGTCGATCCCGAGGCCCGCTTCCACGCAGACAGTCATCAGATCGAGCGCGTCAGGCAGGTCTTCGAACAGCTTGCGCTGGCGGCTGTCGATCAGACGCGTGAGCACCAGGTTCGGCAAATAGAAGCCGACCGCCGACACCGCTAGTTCCACCAGCAGCAACACCATCCGCTTGTCGGCATCGAAGCAGTTGCCGAGGAAGATCAGCGCGACGGCCGGCAGCACGAGCGCCAATAGCGTCTTGGCGGAAAAATAGACGGCCGGCGCGGCCGGCGTGCGAATGCCCGCGTTCGCAAAGCGCCGGCGCAGCGCCGACTTGTCCCAGTCGTCTTTCGGAAGCGAAAGCTTGGCGACATGTTCGGATACCTTGGTGACAGTTTCGATCCAGCTCTTCTGTGCACCAGCGTCGCCTTCCGCATCGGCATGATTCATACCGCCGGACTGTCCAATTTCCTCGATACGCCGTTGCACCGGATCGGGCTTCAGCAGCATCATCGCCTTCAGCGCGGCGCCGAACACGATCAGGAACATCACCCCCAGCATGACGATCTGTTCTGTTTTCATGGTCTGCGGGCGGGGCCCGCGCTCCTCTTTTTCGAACCGATGGAATCAGCGGTCTAGATATGAATGCGCACGACCTTGCGCATCCACAAGATGCCCAACAGCATCATCGTGAGCGCGACCGTGGCGAGCTGCACGCCCGCCGGGTCTTTCCAGAACACGCTGATGTAGCCCGGATTGAGCACCGACAACAAGCCGAGAATCGCGAACGGCAGGACGCCGAGAATCCACGCGGACAGACGTCCTTCGGCGGACAGCACGCGCACCTTGCCGAGCAGCTTCAGGCGCTCACGAATGATGCCGCTGATGCTGGCGAGAATCTCCGCCAGATTGCCGCCCGCTTCACGCTGAATCAGCACGGCGATCACGAAGTAGCGCAGATCGTCGACCGGCACGCGGCTCACCATGTTCAGGAGCGCATCGTTCATCGACACGCCGTAGTTGATCTCGTCGAACACCAGCGCGAATTCGCCGCCGAGCGGGTCGGGCAGTTCTTCGCCGACCATGCCGAGCGCGGCGGGAAACGAGTGGCCGGCGCGCAGCGCCCGGGCAATCAGGTCGGCGGCGTCGGGCAACTGGCGTTCGAGTTGCAGCACGCGCTTCGCGCGCTTGCGGCGCAGGATCGTCGCGGGCAGCAGGCCCAGTACCGCCGCCAGAACCGCCGACACCAAAGCGGGCGTATGCATCAGGAAACCCAGCACGGCACCGGCGAGTGCGCACAGCAGCGTATAGGTGGAAAACCGCGCCACCGACCAACGCAACCCGGACTGCTGCAACTGCCGGTCGAGCGCATGCACACGCGGCACGTGCAGCAGCAGCCGCGTAATGAACGGCGATTCGCTCAGGAGTCGCTGCTTGAGGATCGACAGTTGCTCGTCGCTGACATTGCCGCCCGCCGAGAGCGCCCGCAGGCGCTCGTCCATGCGCTTGACGGCCGTGCCATGCCGGCTGCTCCAGAACAGATAGACGGCTTCGATCAGCAGCACGATTGCGAGAAATGCGAGCACCGCAAAACCAATAAACGATGTGTTCATGTCCGTCTCCCCGAAGCCATTGCGCGCTGCATGCTCACACCTCCAGGCGCCGCGCCGGATCGAACATCTGGTCCGGCAGCGTAATGCCGAAGCCTGCCATCCGGTCACAGAACTTCGGCCGTACGCCGGTCGCGCAGAAATGCCCTTTGATCATGCCGTTTTCGTCGACGCCGGTGCGCTTGAAAGTGAAAATCTCCTGCATGTTGATGATGTCGCCTTCCATGCCGGTGACTTCCTGAATGCTCATCAGCTTGCGGCGGCCGTCGGTCAGACGCGAGGCTTGCACCACCACCGTGATCGCGGAGGCGATCTGCTGACGGATTGCTTTGATCGGCATCGTCAGGCCGGCCATGCCGACCATGTTCTCAAGCCGCGTCAGCGCGTCGCGCGGCGTGTTCGCATGCAATGTGGCCATCGAGCCTTCGTGGCCGGTGTTCATCGCGTGCAGCATATCGAGCGCTTCGGCGCCACGCACTTCGCCGAGTACGATACGGTCGGGGCGCATCCGCAGCGCGTTACGCACCAGCGAGCGTTGCGAGATTTCACCCTTGCCTTCAATGTTCGGCGGCCGTGTTTCGAGTCGCAGCACATGCTCCTGACGCATCTGCAATTCGGCCGCGTCCTCGATCGTCACGACGCGTTCGTCGTTCGGAATGAACCCCGACAGGAGATTGAGCAGCGTGGTCTTGCCGCTACCCGTGCCGCCGGAGATCAGCACGTTCAGCTTCGCCTTGATGAGCGCTTCGAGCAGTTGCGCCATCGCGGGCGTAAAACTCTGGTTGTTCACCATGTCGGTGACAGTCAGCGGATTCACCGCGAAGCGGCGAATCGAGACCAGCGGACCGTCGATCGCCGACGGCGGAATGATCGCGTTGACACGGGAACCGTCGGGCAGGCGCGCATCGACCATCGGCGTGGATTCGTCGATCCGGCGCCCCACGCGCGAGACGATGCGCTCGATGATCTTCATCAGATGGGCGTCGTCGTAGAAAGTCACGTCGGTATGTTCGAGGCGGCCGCGCCGCTCCACGTACACGTGCTGCGACGTGTTGACGAGAATGTCGGAGATGGTCGGGTCGTTGAGCAGCGGTTCGAGCGGACCGAGCCCGACCATTTCGTCGTGGACGTCCTGCGCGAGACGGCGGCGCTCGAGTTCGTTCATCGGAATCTTGTCCTCGTCGATGATCCGTTCCACTAGTTGCGCCAGTTCGCGTTTGATCTGTTCGGGCGACAGGCGTTGCAGCTTGTCGAGCTCGACCCGGTCGATGATCGCCTGATGAATGCTCATCTTCAGTTGCTGGTACGCGCGGCGCGCCGCGAGGCTTTCGGCCGCGATGCCAGCTGCCGCCGCGGTGCCGCCGTCCGTGCTGTCGAACGGCACGGTGCCGTTTTGCATCATTAACTGTTCGCGCAATGACATGGTGCTCTCCGCTTTCTTTTCAATGGCAGCCGGGTCTGGTTAGTCCTGGCCCGGTTCAGTGTCCGGCCTTCAGTTGCGGCGGCGAAGTCGGCCGGCCCTGGAACAGCCGGCCGAGCACGCTCTTACGTGCCTCGACGGGCCGCGGCCACAGCATGTCAGCCAGTTGCGCGATGCCTTGAGCGAGCGCGCCGCCCTTCGCCGACGTGACAAGCGGCACGCCGTGGTTGAGCGCCTCGGTGGCCTGCTTTTCGTCGCGCGGCAAGTGATGCGCGATCTTCGCGCCGAGCGTTTCTTCGAGCGTCGGCAGATCGATGCGTGCATTCTTGTCGTACTGGTTGACGATCAACCTCACCTTGTTTGCCGGATAACCGAGTTCCTTGAAGATGTCGAGCATGCGGCGGCCTGCATGCAGATACAGGATGTTCTGCCGCACCACCATGCAGATCGCGTCGCTGTGATCGAGCGCATGAATGGCAAGCGGATTGATGTTCTGGCCGACGTCGATCAGCACCGCGTCGTATTGCTCGCGTACCAGCGTCAGGATCCGCTCCAGATGCGCGGCGCGCAGCTCGCCCGACTTGACCGGGTCGCCCGCACCAGCCAGCACATCGAGGTTCGCATGAACGTGCATCACGCAGGCTTCGAAGAAGGCGGCGTCGAGCCGGTCGATCTGCGCGCACAGGTCGGCGAGTGTCGCCGGCGGAGGTTTGTCGGCGACCAGCAGACTAGCGTCAGCGAACTGCTGGTTCAGATCGATCAGCAGCACGCGCTTGTCACGCTGCGCGGCGAGGGTGTATGCGAGATTCACGGCGATCAGCGTCGTGCCGCTGCCGCCCTTGCACGATGTGAACGAGACCACACGGCCATCACGGCGTACGCCCGCGTGTTTCTTGGCCGAGACATGGGCGAGCGCGTCGACGAGTTCCGCCTCGTCGAGCGGCCAGGACAGTACGTGCCGCACGCCGACGCGCATGGCCGCCATCAAAAGGGTGGTCGAAGGCGCGGACGTCACCAGCATGCAGTGCAGATTCGGCGTGGGAGACAGCGCCTCCTCGACGCTGCTCAGTTCGCGCGGCGTCAGTTCGGCGTCGTCGATGATCAGCAGATCGGCGCTCTTGATCGCCGCGGCGTGCACGCGCAACTGCCTCACGGTGCCGTACAGCGTGTGCAGCCGGAATGCGATGCCGCTTGCTTCGAGACGCGCGGCGATCTGCGGCGCGCGCTCGGCGCTGGACGAAATCAGGAGGGTATCGATCATGGTGAGTCTCCGTTGGCTTGAGCCCGAGCCGCCGGGCTACGCCGTTTCAGTAATTGCTCGACGAACCAATGCCGATCGTGAAGCTGTTGGTCGGCGCGGGCGGCGCCGTGAACGATTTGGCGTAGCTCTTCTGCGCCGCGGCCGCCGCCGTGCCGTCAATGCCCGCTACCGGATCGGTGTTGGCCGAGCCTTGCGGATTGAGCGTCTGCATTTCCTTGATCTGGTTGACCGAGTCGCCGAACGTTGCGTCCCAGTGCGGCGTCGAAGTCAGGCAGCCGGCGAGTGCGGCGCTCAGGCCGGCGCACACGGCGGCACGAATCAGTGTCTTGGTGGATGTCATGTCGATCTCCGATGAGCCGCGATTCAGCGCGCGGCGTGTGAGTCGGCGCCGGCCGCCGATGCCTGGCTGACGAGCGCGGCGTCGTGAGCCGGGTCGGGTTTCACGACCGTAAGCAATTGCGGCGCGCCGCCGTCCGTTGCCGTCGATGGCAGGGCCGGGGTGGCCGCCACCGGAGCCGGCGTATGATCCTCCTGGCCTGGCTTGGGTTGCGTGGGTGACAACGGTTGCGTGGACGTGGGCGGCGTTGCGACAGGCGTGGTCACCACCGGTGCCTGGCTGATTGCCGCGGGCGTGTCAGGCGCGGCCGGTGTCGAGGGCGAATTCGGTGCAACCGGTGCCGAGGCCCCCGCTGCCGGCGCGGCGCGCTTCGTGCCTTCCATATGACCGGTCAGATACACGTTCGCTTCACTGGCATCGCTAAAGCCATCGGTCGGCATCGGATAGTGCTGCGGCAGCGGCTTGGCGAGACGCGGCGTCACGACGAACACCAGTTCGGTCTTGTCCTGCTCGTAGCTGGTGCTGCGAAACAGCGCGCCGAGCACCGGCAGTTCGGCCGCGCCGGGCAGGCCTTTGATCGAGCCGGTCACATTGCTCTTCAGGAGGCCGCCGATCGCGAAGCTCTGCCCGTCGAACACCTGCAGCGTGGTAGAGGCGCGCCGCGTCGTGATCAGCGGCAGGATCGTCGTCGTGTTCGAATTGCCCGCGCTCACCACCACGCCGGTCGACGACAGCTCGGACACTTCCGGCGACACCTTCAGGTTGATGCGGCCGCCTTCGAGCACCGTCGGCGTGAAGGTCAGGCCGACACCGTATTGCTCTTCTTGGAGAACGATCGTCGTGCCGCCCGAGCCGTTGCTTTGCGGTACCGGAATGTAAACCTTGCCGCCCGCGAGGAAGCTCGCTTCCTGCCCGCTGATCGCCATCAGATTCGGCTCGGCGAGGATCTTCACGAGCTGATCGGTTTTCTGCGCGTCGACCGCGAGATTGAGCGGTCGATTGTTCGCTTTCGAAGCGGTCAACGCGCTCAATCCGCCGGACAGGTAATTCGCCAGCAAACCGAAACTCCAGCTGCCGATGCCACCCTGGATGTTGGCCGCGACGCCCAGTTGGTCGATCAGCGTCTTCGATACTTCGGCAACCTTCACTTCGAGCATCACCTGCTGCGGCGCGGCCACACGCATCATGTTGATGATGCGTTCGCCGTTCGCCCCGCCGAGCGACGGCGCCGGCGCCCCCATTGCGCGCGGCGGCGTGCCGATCGGCAGCGGGCCGCTTCCCATCGGCGCACCGCCTTGCAACGCGGTAGTCGGCCGGGCCACGAAGGCGCGTGCCAGTTCCATCACGCGCTCGGCCTTGACTGCATCAGTGACCGTGCCGGTCAGCACCAGCGTATCGGCGGCTGTTTTGACCTGAATGCCAGTTTCCTCCGGCATCAACGCGGCGAGCGTCTGTTGCAGCCCGCCCGGGTCCGCGCCGACGCTCACGTCAATGATCGTGCAGGAGCCGCTTCGGCCCTGCACGATCATGTTGGTAGTGCCGACGTCCGACCCGAGCAGATAAAGCGTTTGCGGCGACACCAGCATCGCCTGCACGATGGAAGGATTGCCGACGGTGCGGCTGCGCACGGGTTCGCGCACGTCGACCATCGCCGACTTGCCGACCGGGATCGTGACCGAGCTATGTTCGGCGACCGGGCCGCTGCAGTTGGGTCCGCGGCTGGCTTGCGCCGCGCCGCCGGAAGATGCAGCGCCGCCCATGCTTGTGGCGGCGATGGTCAGATGCACGGCTCCGTTTGACGCCACGCTGAGCGGCATGTCCGGCAGGACGGGCACGTTGTCTGCCGCATTCTGGCCGGCCGCTTGCGCCACCGGCAGCATCGACAGATACAGTCCGACCACCACGCAGGTGCAAGCTCCGGCGATCCGGGTCCGGCCGCGTGGCGAGCACGAATTCGCTTTGTGCGGGCCGAGCGGGTCCTGCGGCGCGCGAGCGCGCTGATTGGTTCTGGCGTTCATGTCCTACCCCCGTTATGTGCCGCTTTTTTACGTGCTGTACCTGGAGGTCAGTCACGCATCGGTCACGGCTTGCAGGCTAAGGCCTGTCAAAAACATTCTTGTCTCACGTCCGAGCCGTCGAGCACGCGCACGCAGTTGCCCGGTGCGCGTACCGCCACTTTCCGTACGATGTGCACCGGTTTCGGTTCAGACGCAGCGACCACGGCAACTGGCATCTTCAGCAGCGTTGCCTTGGTCGCGCCGGCGGTGTCGATCGCCTGCGGATCGATCTGGTTGCGCAACACCAGCGAGAGCGTGCCGATGCTGCGCGCCAGGTCGATCTTCTCGGCCTGTTCCGGCGACACTTCGAGCGTCACCGCATCGACCACCTTCGGTTTGGTTTCGTCGCGGCCGACTTCCTGTGCGACGGCCAGCACGAGAATCTTTTCGAGCACGATCTTCGAGATGTTCTGGTCGCGCTGAGCGCCGGGATCGCGAGTGTCTTTCTGCGTGTTGACGATGATGTCGACGTAGTTGCCCGGCAGCGCGAAGCCCGCTACGCCGATCACGTCGTTCACGCGCACCGTGATGGCCCGCTTGCCTTCGCCAATCACCGCCGACAAGCCGCCGAGCGTGCCGACCGGCGTCAGCTTCGCTTCGACGATCGGCTCGCCGTGCAGCAGGCTTTCTTTGAGCACGCGGCCGTCGAGTTTCTGGACGTCGGTGAACGCACCCGGCGGCACGCTGTTCGACGGCCAGTCGGT
This sequence comes from Paraburkholderia sp. GAS348, assembly GCF_050434205.1. Lineage (NCBI taxonomy): Bacteria > Pseudomonadati > Pseudomonadota > Betaproteobacteria > Burkholderiales > Burkholderiaceae > Paraburkholderia > Paraburkholderia sp. GAS348. The sequence continues at coordinate 351,949 of NZ_JBNPVT010000003.1, read as the reverse complement.
GAGCTTCAGAAAGTCAGGTCCAATCCGTTGACCCAGATTGATATCGGTTGCGGCCACCACTACCTTGGTGGTGGCATTCGACGCCTGCGAGACCATCCACCGCGAAGCGAACACGACCGCGGTTAGGCCGGCCAGCGTCGCGATCAGCAGCATCGTTACAGCGCGCGCGTTTTTCATTTTCAACCCCCGATTTTTTTGGCCTGCTGGTCTGCGTCACACGCTGTAGAACAACACGAGTGCGCTGCCTATTGCAATGGCCACTCCGTATGGCATGGACCCCGTCGCACTACTTTCGGCCACACTGCCTTGCCGCTGCATTGCGCCGTTCCCCGGCGTCGTGCAACTCATCAGCAATGCCGCCGCCCCGCTCAGTCCGGCGCGCATCTGGCGCCGCCGGAACAATATCGTCAGCGACCCGATCCCGCCGATCACGCAGGTCGCCAACCCAATCTCGAGTGCGCCGTAAGCGCCGCAGAAAGCGCCGATCGCTGCCATCAGCTTCACGTCGCCCGCGCCCATCAGCCGCATCGCGTAGCCCGGCAGGAAAAACACGCCGCCCACGAGCATGCCGCCCAACCACATCTGCATTCCGTCGATAACGCCTTGCGTGAACCATTGCGCCGGTATCGCCACGATCAATCCTGTCGCTACCAACCAGTTAGGAATCCGGCGTGTTTGCATGTCCCACAAAGCCGCGAGGAGAGCCAACGTCATCACGCACGGCCCAACCGGAAAAGGAACCCCGTTCATTGTCTGCTCCGTTTCAATGATCGAATTGCCCTTCTGGAGTCGTTTCTTTTAAGCGTGAGGGCCGTCGCTACCCTGTTTCGAAAGACCGTCGAAACAGGGCGGGCGATCGGGTATGCGCTTGTTGCTGCGTGATGCGTCAGGCCGGGGCGGTGATGTTCAATGCCGTCGAAACGTACCCAAACACGGCGTTGAGTCGACCACCCAGGGTCGTCACAGTCGCAATGATCGCCACCGCAATCAGCCCGGCCAGCAGGCCATATTCGATCGCTGCAACACCGTCTTCTTCGCGCAGGAATTGTTGGATCGTGTTCTTCATGCTAACCCCCGTAAGAGTGAAAGTTGACTTCGGTTTGTACCGTCACAGCTGCCTGAAAACAGGTCCACTGGCGCGGCTTTCAAGGTCCGCCCTTAGAGACGGAAAAAGTGGCGAGGTCAGCGCTTCACGTCGTCCCGATCGCGAATGGCCGATACCCCGTATCGATCAATCGCGCCGTGCTTGCTCGACATCCGTTTTCGTTGGCCCCGCCGCACCTCGTAAAGCGCGTTGAACTCCCCGACGCGTTTTACGAAGACTTTTGCTGCTGCTGGGATGTGCTCTGTGCTGCCACTCGTTTTCTGCTTCCCGGCTGCAACGTGTTTCGCTTTGTGACTCGCTTATTGCACGGGCTGTGCCAGGTGCCTTCAACGCCTTGCCAGGCGGTGATGAGCGATTCGTCATACCCTGCCGCAAGGGGGGTCGCATCGCACGTTGATTCGCGTCTGATACACCGTGGATGGCCGTCGCTGCGGATGGCCGCCATGTGCCTCGCGTCATTTCCGGAGGGCGGGAAAACCCTTGGCCACAAGGACTGGTAATGATTTGACGAATGCTCAGGTCAAATATGCCGAACCGTAAATCAATGAGGGAGCTTTTTCAGTTCGCGGACCGGACTGTCGCAAGTTTGAGACGGCGAGCCGTCGTTTTGTCCGATGTGTCGCAGAGTCGACGCGGCCGGCGCTTACATCGCTATGTGCGCTGGCCCGCACTACGCGGATTGACGGAGGATTTATGAATCGCTTGAACGTGTGACAAGCGGCGCACCGCGTGCATTTTTTTGAGTGGCGCACGCGATGCGCCCGCTTCGCCTCGCATTAAGCGCCGCGCCTTACTGGTAGCGCGCCACGCGGCGAAACGGTGTGTTTCAAGCGATATTGTTTTGCGAGCGGCCGACAGAAAAGCATCGCGCCTCGCACGTCACATGGCACCGTGGATGCTCGCGAAGCATATGGCGTCCGGCTTGGTTCACCGCTGCATGAGAAGCCGCGTGAACTGACCTGTTTTGATTCATGTGGACGGCAGAGAGACACGTGTTGATTCGCAGCGAGCTCACTCTTCTCGCGCCTCAATATTCCACAAGAATAGTGACGCGGCGATTCGCAGCTCGCGCTGCCGCATCGTCGCCGATGATCAGCGGAAAGTTGTCCGCCCTGCCGATAGCGGCCATTCTGTGAGGTTCGATTCCCTTATCGGCAAAGAATCGAACCACGGCACCGGCGCGTGCCGACGACAGTTCCCAGTTGGATTCGTACTTCGCGGTCGATATCGGCACACTGTCCGTGTGTCCCTCGACGAGGATATTGTTTTTCGAACGGTCGCGCAGTACCCCGGCGATCTGATCCAACACCCCGAAAGATTCCGGCAACAAATGCGCGTCGCCCGAGTTGAAGAGCACTTTCGCGTTGATGGCGATTTCCACACCCTGTGAGGCATTCGAAATCGTGATCTGGCGGTTGTCCTGAAGCGGCGCCAGCAACGAAAGAAGCTGCCGCCTCGCGGCATCGGGCACGCCAGCCACGGCGACTGGCGCGCGAGCGCTGCCGGCAGGCGTCTGCCCGTTCACCTCGCGGTGCGCGAGCGCCTTTACTTCGAGCTCGCGGTTTTTCGCCAACTGCAGCACGTAAAGCGCGAGGAACAGCACCATCAGCGTGGTGATGAGGTCCGCATAGGAAATCAGCCAGCGCCCGGACTGCGCCTCGCCGTCGCCGTCGTGGTCGTCGTGCTGATAGCCGGTTCTGTCCGCCGCAAGGCGCTTGTTACCCGAAGAGGTGCTCATGCTCGAAACGTCTGCTTCCGAATTGCGTTTGAATGGGCGCCTGGCGCGCTGCCGCCAACCGCTCGAGGCCGGCTTCGAGGCCGCTTAGCCCAGCAACTCAGCCGATCTTTCCCGGATGTCGCCCGCCAGCCGGGTTTCGATCGTGTGGGGCGACTCCTTGCGCGAAATCGCGAGCAAGCCATCGAGGTATAAGCGTCTAAAGCGCAATTCGCTATCCACCTGCGCCCTGATCTTTCCGTACAACGGCAGAAAGACCAGATTCGCCAACGCGAGACCGTACAGGGTCGCGACAAACGCGACGGCAATACCTTGCCCGAGTTGCGCCGGCTCGAGCATATGGCCGGTCACCTGGATCAGGCCAAGCACCGCGCCCAGAATGCCGAACGTCGGCGCATAGCCACCCGCCTGCTGCCAGATCCGCGCGGCCGCCATGTGATTGCGCTCATAGGCATCCAGTTCCCGTTGCAAGGCGTCTTCGAGCACGGCAGTCGAGACCCCGTTGGCCAGCAGCTCCAGGCCTCGTTTGGCAAACGGATTGATGCCGGCAGCCTCGATCGACTCGAACACGAGCATGCCGTTCAGCTTCGCCTGATCGCCCCACTCGAGCAGGACCGACAAGCTTTCCCGGTCGACCTGCCGCGCTTTCACAAAGGCGAGCCGCAGTTGCTTCACGCCGTCATAAAACCTGGCCCACGTGTTCTGGATCATCACCGCACCAAAGGTGCCGCCCAAAACGATCACGAACGCCTCCAGCTGAAACAGCGAGGTGAAGTGCCCGCCCTCGAGCGAAAATCCGGCCACGATGGCCGTCACGCCAAACAGGGCGCCAAATAGCGTCAAAAGATCCATACATCCTCTCGAATGGCTGCCCCGGTCATCGGACCGGACCTGAACGCGGCCTGTTGTCCGACCACCAGGCGTCAGACATCCACATTGGAAAGCGGCGCCGCAGAGGCGGCCGACGATTTGATCGCGCGTACGGTCTCGATGAATCGCTCTTCGATCTCGGCAATCTCGAGCGGATCGATCTTGATTTCACGACGCATGACCCACGACACCTCCTTCTTTCGCGCCTCGGTCATCACCGAGAACAAACGATCGGCGACCGGCTCGCCCGTCACCGCGGCGAGCAATTTTGCGAGGTCATAGGTGTCGAAGGCGCTCACGGCTTCGAACAAGGTTCGCTGGTCGACAAACTCCAGGTCGGCCAGAGACTTGATTTCGCTTGTGCCACGAGGATTGCGCCGGGAAAAATACGTGATGCCCTTTTCCTCGACGTAGTTCAGTACCCGGGTCTTGCGAAACGCGAAGATGTCTTCCGCAATTTCCCCATTCGAGAGCTTGTTGAGAATCAGATTCTTCTCGACGCCGATCAGCGCTTCCAGGTCCGCGAGCTCGATCAGTTCCAGTTCGCTATTGATCGAGACATCGAGATCGTGGTCCGCCACCTGCTGCGCCCGTTCCGTGATCCGCACGGGATCGAAGGTCACGAGCTGCCGCCCGGCTGCGCCGTCTTGCGTCGAATAGCGCGCAGACATCGTGCTGACGCGATCGGAGCGGCCCGGTTCGAGCGTCACGAGGTTGAGCTTTTCCATGCGCTTGAGCATCGCCATCACATGCGGACGGGAATGGCCCGCAATCGCATGGCACTTCTTGATGACTTCAGGCAGGGGCAGCGAGAATTCCTCCCCTTGAGCGCGACGCGTGCGTCCGTCCACCCGGTCTGCGTTCTCAGTGCCTGCCATCAGCGACAGAACATGCGCGTACGAGAGAACACCTGGCAGAAAATCGGCATGCGTATTGGTGGCGAGGATATCGTCCTTCTTCTTCACGCGGCGGATCATGGTGCGCACGATATGGCGCAGCAGCGGCGATACGCGTTCGAGCTCCTCTTCCACGACGCTTGCCGCGATCACGGTCAACTGACAGAAGCTAATGGCTTTCGCGGTGTGTGCGCGCGGTTCGGCCGGCAACAAGGACACTTCGCCAAAAAACTCGCCCTTTCCCAGCGTGGCGAGAATGACCTTTTTGTCGTCGCATTGAGTGGAGATTTCGACTTTGCCGTCTGCGATCACGTAGATGACGGCATCGCCTGCGAAGCCTTCCGAATAGATGACTTCGCCCGGAGCCGCTGCGCGCGACCATGGCGATCGTTGGTGATTCAAGATTCATTCCCCCGAAGAGCTATTGCATCGTTCATCCCATCCCTTCGTGAGGCACGAATATGTCCGATGGTCCCGACCTATTGGACTGGATAACGACATGCAGAACGCAAATCTTTAACCTTCTCAATCGTCAGACGTATCGCTCAATGCAGAAATCGCACGGCTCGCCGCGCAGTGCTGCGATTTCAGTTCGAATCTGTTCGATCCGGGCCGGGTCTGAGCCGGACCTCGGCCCTATGACAGATTCTCAGGCTGCGCGGTCGACTTCCGCGCGAGTCGGGATCGACGGCTGAGCACCCGCGCGCGTGACGGAAATCGAAGCCGCGCGTTGTGCAAGGCTGATCGCGCCTTCCAGCGGTTGCCGGGCGGCGAGTTGGGCGGCAAAGACACCGATAAAGGTATCGCCGGCCGCGGTCGTATCGACCGCCCGCACCTGCGGCGCGGCAAAATGCGTGCCTTCGCCGCCTTCCGGCAACAGGTAAGCGCCTTGCGCACCGAGCGTGACAATCACGTTGCGGGCGCCGCCGCGTTGCAGTTCCAGCGCCGCCCTTCTCGCGCCGCTTTGCGATTCGACCGGCAGGCCGGCGAGTATCGCGGCCTCGACCTCGTTCGGCACAAGATAGTCGACGAGCGGCAGCCATTCCGCGGGCAGCGGGCCGGTTGCCGGCGCCGGGTTCAGCACGGTGATCTTGCCCAGCCGCCGTGCGAGCGCGAGGGTTGCGTGGACGGAATCCCACGGCGTTTCCAGTTGGCAGACCACGACGTCGCTGACCTTGATCGCCGCTTCGTGGCGCGCGACGTTCTCAGGCGTGAGTTCGCCGTTACTGCCCGCGACCACCACGATCGTGTTCTGCCCGTCGTCCGACACCGTCACCATCGCCACGCCGGTAGGCTGGGCCGGGTCGACGTCAATACCCGCGCAGTCGATACCCTCCGCTTCCAGATCCTGGACCCGCTGGGCGCCGTTCGCATCTTTCCCCACGCGGCCAACCATCGCCACGCGCGCGCCGATGCGAGCGGCCGCTACGGCCTGGTTGCCACCCTTGCCGCCGGCAACCTGCGAGAACTCATGTCCGCCGATCGTCTCGCCGGCCCGCGGCAAATGCGGGGCACGGGCGACCAGGTCGGTATTGATGCTGCCCACCACGAGTACGCGGCCCTGCTTCGCTTCTTTCGACACGTTCACTCTCCTGCTGACCATCTACGCATGGTCCATATTGGTCAATTTATGCGGCGCGGCGCCGGCTTCTATATGTATCCAGCACGACAGCCACGACAATGACCGCCCCCGTGATGATGCGCTTGGTCGGCTCGGTCGCCCCGATCTGGGCGAGGCCTGCGGCCAGCACCGAGATGATCAACACGCCAAAGAACGTGCTGATCACCGAGCCGCGCCCGCCCATCAAACTCGTTCCGCCGATCACGACGGCCGCGATCACCTGCAATTCGATGCCCGAGCCGGCATTCGGGTCCGCTGCCTCGAGCCGCGAAATCTGGAACAGGGACGCGAGGCCGGCTAACAGGCCCATCATCGCGAAAACGGCAATCTTGTAGGGCCGCGGGTTGACGCCCGCGAGACGCACCGCTTCCTCGTTTGTGCCGATGCCGATCAGATAGCGCCCGAACACCGTGCGGGTCAGTACCAACTGCGCCGCGACCATCACGACGACGGCAATCAGGAACGCGGGAGAAATGCCGAACGCAATCGGGTTGGACAGGAAATCGAACGCATCGCCAATGTAGGCCGTGCGGGAGTTGGTCATCTGGTACGCAAGACCACGGGCCGCCTCGAGCACGCCGAGCGACACGATGAACGAAGGAATCCGCCAGGCCACGGTAATCGCGCCGGTCACGCAGCCCGTCAAGGCCGCCCCCGCCATGCCGAGCAAGGCCGCGGGCAACGCCGGCCAGTGCCACTGCAAGGCCGCGACGCTCGTGAGCGCCGCGCCGAGCGCCAGCACGGAGCCGACCGACAGGTCGATCCCGGCGATGATAAGCACGAAGGTCATGCCGACCGACATCACGACCAGATCGGGAATCTGGTTCGCGATCGTGCTGAAGGTGTCGTAGCTCAGGAAGTGCGAACTCAGCAGCGAGAACAGGACGATCATCCCGAGCAACGCGCCGAGCAGGCCGAGGTAGTTCGAGAATCCAAGACGCGTGCCGATCGGCTTCGCGTCTTTGGGCGGTTCGTTCTGCAACGTAGGCAGGCTGGTTGGTGCGGTCATGCTTCAATCCTCCACAGATTTTTCGTCGGGCGCCGGTGCACCGGGCGCCTTTTCACTGGGCGATTTTTCGTCGGGAGCCGCTGCGTCGGGTGCCTTTTCACTGGGCGCCTTTGCATCGAGCGCCGCTGCACCGGGCGCTTTCGCGTGGGGCGCCCGTGCGTCGGGTTCGATCGGATCGTGCAGCAGCGCGTCACGTTTCGTGTAGCCCGCGAACGCCGCTGCCAGCAGCGCGTCCTGTGTCCAGCTTCCGCGCTCGAACATGCCGGTCATCCGTCCTGCCGACATCACCCCAATCCGGTCGCAAATCGACATCAACTCGCGCAGATCGCTCGACACCACCACCAACGCGCGGCCTTCCCGCGCGAGCGCACCCATCAAGGCATAGATATCGAACTTCGCGCCGACGTCGATGCCGCGCGTCGGTTCGTCGAACAGCAGCACCGTGCAATCGCGCGCGAGCCAGCGCCCGATCACCACCTTCTGCTGGTTCCCGCCCGAGAGTTCGGACACCGGTTGCGACGGCCCCGCGCTACGGATGCTCATCGCATCGATCTGTTTGCGCGCCAGCGCCGCCTCGCGACGGCCGTCCACCACGCCGTTCTTCGACACCGCGCGCAGATGGCCGAGCGAGATATTGGCCGCAATAGGCTGCGTCAGCAGGAGGCCCTCGCCTTTGCGGTCCTCCGTAATCAGCGCGATGCCGTTCTTCACCGCGTCCGTTGGCGACGAAACCTTCACCGGCGCAAGCGGCCCGCCGCCATGCGCGATCGCCACCGTACCGGCATCCGCGCGGTCGGCCCCGTAGATGAGCCGCATCAATTCCGTGCGGCCCGCGCCGATCAAACCGCTGATGCCGAAAATTTCGCCGGCCTTCACTTCGAAAGACACCTCGCGCACGGCCGGCTCGCGGGTCATGCCCGTGACCTTGAGCGCCACGTCGCCAATGCGCCGCTCGCCGAGATCGATCCGCTCGCCGATATCGCGCCCCACCATCAGCGTGACCAGACGGTCGGCCGGGAGATTGGCCATCTCGTCGACATGCACGAGCCGCCCGTCGCGCAGCACGGCAGCGCGCCCCGCGATACGCTTCAACTCTTCCAGTCTGTGCGAGATGTACACCAAGGCCACGCCGCGCGCCTTGAGCCGTTCGACCTGCTCGAACAGCAGGTCCACCTCGCGGGCGGTCAGCATTGCCGTGGGTTCGTCGAGGATCAGCACGCGGCAATCGCCGATCAGATTGCGCGCGATCTCGACCATCTGCTGATGCCCGATGCCCAGCGTGCCCACCAGCGTGTCAGGGTGGATCGCGTCGAGCCCGACTTGCGCCATGGCGTGCCGGGCGTCCTCGCGCAGTTTGGCGCGGTCGATCCAGCCGAACATGCCGCGCTGCGGCAAGCGGTTCAGGAACAGATTCTCCGCCACCGAGAGGGTCGGCAGCAGGTTCAACTCCTGCATGACCATGCGCACGCCGAGCGCCTCGGCGTCCTTGCGGCTGGCCGGCGTGTAGGCAGCGCCGCCGAGCGTCATCGAACCGGTAGTCGGCGGAACGAGACCGCCGACGATCTTGGACAAGGTGCTCTTGCCCGCGCCGTTTTCGCCGGTCAGCGCCAGCACCTCGCCCGCGTGCAATTCCAGCGAGATATCGGCGAGCACCGGCCCCGCGTAGGTCTTGCCGATGCCGCGAACACTCAACACGGGCGGGACATCGGCCAAGGACAGGAAGGGAGTGGACATCAGATTGATAAAGCCAGACAAAGATCAGGCGGCGCGGCCCGCGTGCGACATGAACAACAAGGGCCACGCGCTATGCCAGTCTTACTTGGTGACCAGATCGACAGGCGTTTCGACGACGCCCGACAATTCCGACTGTTTCTTGTGCTCAGCCAGTGCCTTCAAAGCCGTGTCGATACCGAACACGGCCTGCCTGGCGGCGTACTGATTCGCTGTGGCGAGAACGCGGCCATCGGCGAGCATCGGCTTGATCGCATTGATGTCGTCGTAGCCCACCACCTGCACCTTGCCGGCCTTGCCCGCCGCGCGCACGGCCGATACCGCGCCGATTGCCATGTTGTCATTGCCGCACAGCAGCGCCTTGACGTCCGGGTTCGCATTGAGAATCTGGCTCGCTACAGCGTTGCCCTTGTCGATTTCCCACTCACCCGACTGCAGCGACACGACCTTCATGCCGCCCGCCGCCATGGCCTGCCTGAAGCCGGCCGAGCGTTGCTGCGCGTTGGTGGTGGTCGAGACGCCTTCGATAATGGCGACGTTGTCGCCCGACTTCAGATGCCTGGCCAGGTAGTCGCCCACCTTCAATGCGCCCTTGGCGTTATCCGGCCCGACGAACGGGATGTTGAGGTCTTTCGACTTGAGCACATCCGGATCCAGCTTGTTGTCGATATTGACCACGATAATGCCGGCGTCGACCGCCTTCTTGAGCACCGGCACCAGCGCCTTGGAATCGGCCGGGGCGATCACGAGTGCGTCGACCTTCGACACGATCATCTGCTCGACGATGCGAATCTGGTTAGCCGTATCCGTTTCGTCCTTGATACCGTTCGTGACGAGATCGAATTTCGTGGGGTTCTGCTTCTGATAATCCTTGGCGCCGGTTTCCATGGTCAGGAAAAACTCGTTCGCCAACGACTTCATCACCAGCGCGACTTTCGGCTTGTGAGCGGCCTGGGTGGCTTGGGCGAACGCAGTGGGCATCGGCAGAATCGACACTGCGAGGAAGGCTGCGCTGGCTACGATGGCGCGACGCCGCGCCGGCTGGAAATGACGAATCATCGATGTCTCCGTATCGCTCGTTCGGTCTACGTATTGATAGCCGTTGAGTCGTGTGATGGGTCAGGTCGCCACACTTGCCGCCAGCTGCCGATGAAACCCTCGGGTTTCTCCGCCAGATGCCGGGACGAGTATGGCCAGGTCCAATGCTATCCTCGCCATCCACGTTATGCTATGCCCAATTTCAAAATCGAGCGTTTCAAAAATGGAACACGTAGACTGGGACGACTTGCGGATTCTGGTGGAGATCGCGCGCGGCGGGACTATGCGAGCCGCTGCGGCGGCATGTGATCTGAGCGCGCCGACCTTGTCGCGCCGCCTGATCGAGCTTGAACGGCGGCTGGGCGAGCCGCTCATCGACCGGGTGCCGTCAGGCTGCACCGTGACGGCATTTGGCGCGCGCGTGCTGGCCTGGGCCGAACAGATGGAAGATCTCGCCCACCAGATCGAGCGCGCCGCGGACGTTACCGGCAGTATTGCGGAGATATTCCGTCAGACCGGGGCCGGGGCTCAGTCGCTCGCGATGGTCCGGCAGCTTGATCGGGCATCGGCAAAACCGCCTTTCCGTTATCTAATGCGCGAGCACCGCGCCGAGATTGAGTTCATCGGCAACCTTCTTCAACCGCTTGTCGCGTGTCCAGAGAGTGGTGCCGGGCTGTAGGCGCACGGATGCCAACAGCGATGTATCGACATATCCGATTCCGCGATTGAACAAGCCTTCGCGCTCGATCAGATAAAACGTCTCCTCCGGCGTTGCAACTGGCGCGCGCGGCAGATCGAGCAACGCGCCAAGCACGACGTCACGGTCACGCAGACTACCGAGCGAAATCTCGCCTATCACATAGGGATGAGCCAGCACGCGCTCCTCGGCAAGCAGGCTAATCAGCATGGAATCAGAGGCGTTGATATGGTCAATCCAGACCGACGTGTCGACAAGAATCATTCGACGTCCTGCCGGCGACGCGGCGCGCCCTTGATGCCCGGTTGGCTACCGCCGAGATTCGCGAGTCGTTTCGCGGCTTCACGCTGGATCAAAGCCTTTAGCGCTTCACGCACGAGTGCCGTTTTTTCCTCCACGCCTGTATAGGCTTGAGCCTTGGCGATCAAGTCGTCATCAAGCGAAATAGTCGTGCGCATGGGAATCTCCGCAAATATTAGCACCAATAATAGCATCGTTTGATGCCTAAAATGGTGCATTTCGGCGTTTCGCGATGAGCGCGTTTTGCCGCAACATTCCGGCGTGAACAGATAGTCGATAAGTGCGTCCTGGCCGTCAGGTGCGAAATTGAGCGCCCAGTCCTGATCCAGCAGATGATGAATCGAACGGCAGCGCTGACGCGGATGTAAATCTGTCGCGAAAGATCACTTAAGTCTTCAATTAGCTTTCAAACGAACCAGGACTTTCCCGAAGTTCCGTTGCTCGACCTTGCACCCCACCACCTCCGCCAAGCCCCGCCACGTATGACTCGCCGCCCTCGTGGCGGCTTCAGCACGTCAACTTCCGGCCCGATCGTTTTCTTGACGAGCGTCCCCATGCCTGCTGTACTAAATCAACTAAAGTGATTTAAGCAGCCGGCTTCGGACTGACTCGAAATCGCTACAGGTTCCAAACCAGATTGCAAGCAGGTGCAAGCAGGTGGCAAGCGCGCAGCGTTCGCGTGCGCTACCGCCCACAGTTCACAGCGTCGTGGCCAATAACCGGAGGAGCGTCCCATGAATCTGAATTCCCACAGGCTTCCTGTCGCCAGGAAAATCGTGTCGATGTGCATCGCGGCATCGGCAGCGTGGTGTGCGAGCGCGAGCCAGGCGGCCGACCAGCCTGTCGTCGGCCTCATCACCAAGACGGACACCAATCCGTTCTTCGTGAAGATGAAACAGGGCGCCGAAGCGGCTGCCTCGAAAGACGGCGCCAAGCTGATCACCGCCGCCGGCAAGTTCGACGGCGACAACGCGAGCCAGGTCACTGCCATCGAAAACATGATGACGGCCGGCGCAAAAGCGATTCTGATCACGCCGAGCGATACCAAAGCGATCGTGCCGAGCATCAGGAAAGCGCGCGCGGCCGGTGTGATGGTGGTTGCACTCGACACGCCGACCGATCCGCAAGATGCCACGGACGCCCTCTTCGCCACCGACAACTTCAAAGCCGGCGTGCTGATCGGCAGGTATGCGAAAGCGGCCATGAACGGCAAGCCCGCGAAGATTGCCACGCTCGACCTCGCACCCGGCGTATCGGTCGGCGTGCTGCGTCATAACGGCTTCCTGGAAGGCTTCGGCGTGAAGGAAGGCGATCCGTCGATCGTCTGCAGCCAGGACACCCGCGGCGATCAGTCGAAGGGCCAGACGGCGATGGAAAACTGCCTGCAGAAATCGCCGGATATCAACGTGGTCTACACGATCAACGAACCGGCCGCAGCGGGTGCGTATCGTGCGCTCAAAGCGGCGGGCAAGGATAAGAGCGTGATGATCGTTTCGATCGACGGCGGCTGCGAAGGCGTACGCAATGTGACGGCCGGCGCGATTGCCGCGACCTCGCAGCAGTATCCGTTGAAGATGGCCGCGCTCGGCGTGACGGCGGGCGTCGATTACGCGAAGACCGGGAAGAAGGTCTCCGGCTATCAGGACACGGGCGTGACGCTGATCACCGACAAGCCGATGTCCGGCGTCGACAGCAAGAATACGAAGTTCGGCCTCGACAACTGCTGGGGCAACAAGTAACGCGCATTGAACGGCGGCCCGCTCCGTTGGGTTGCCGGATGGCCGGCCCCGCGCATATACCGCGTGGCCAACCCGCCACGCTTATGCATCGAGGACACCTATCATGTCGACCCCTTCCGCGCCCGCCAGCCACTCGCGCCCCTTCGCCGACCGCTTGCCGTCGCTCGCTGAAATCGGACCGCTGATCGCCCTGCTGCTGGCCTGCGGCTTCTTTATTTCGCAGAGCAACCGGTTCCTGTCGTTCCAGAACCTCTCGCTGATCCTGCAGCAGACGATGGTGGTCGCCGTCATCGCCATCGGCCAGACGCTGATCGTGCTGACAGGCGGGATCGATCTGTCGTGCGGGATGGTGATGGCGTTCGGCTCGATCATCATGACCAAATTCGCGGTCACGCTCGGCGTGCCGCCCATTCTCGCGATTCTGTGCGGCATTGCCGCGAGCACGCTGTTCGGCACGCTCAACGGCGTGCTGATCACACGCATCAAACTGCCAGCCTTCATCGTCACGCTCGGTACCCTGAACATCGCGTTCGCACTCACGCAGATCTATTCGAACGCGGAGAGTGTCTCGAATCTGCCGGACGCAATCATGTTCCTCGGCAACACGTTCAAGCTCGGCCCAGCCGATGTCACCTACGGCACGGTGCTCACGCTGCTGATGTACGTGGCGACGTGGTTCGTCTTGCGCGACACCGTGCCAGGCCGTCATCTGTATGCGCTCGGCAATAACCCCGAAGCCGCGCGCTTGATGGGCCTCTCGTCGCAGAAGATTTTGCTCACCGTGTATTCGCTGGCCGGCGCGATCTACGGTATCGCCGCGCTGTTGTCGGTGTCGCGCACCGGCGTCGGCGATCCGCAGGCGGGGCAAACCGAGAACCTCGACAGCATTACGGCGGTGGTGCTGGGCGGCACGAGTCTGTTCGGCGGACGTGGCTCGATTACCGGCACACTGCTCGGCGCGCTGATCGTCGGCGTGTTTCGCAATGGCCTGACGCTGATCGGCGTCTCTTCGGTCTACCAGGTGTTGATCACCGGCATGCTGGTGATTCTCGCGGTCGCCGCGGACAAACTTTCCCATCGTCGCGGTTGAACGCTCAAAGGAACCTGTCATGTCGACACCTACTTCCGTTTCTGCCGTGATGCCCGTTCTGCAGGCACGCGGACTCGTCAAACGCTACGGCAACGTCACCGCGCTCGACGGCTGCGATTTCGAAGTGCTGCCCGGCGAGATTCTCGCCGTGATCGGCGATAACGGCGCGGGCAAGTCCTCGCTGATCAAGGCGCTTTCGGGCGCCACCGTTCCCGATGAAGGCGAAATCCTGCTCGACGGCAAGCCGGTCAAATTCCGCAGCCCTCTGGATGCACGCGCCCAAGGCATCGAAACCGTGTACCAGGAACTCGCGGTGGCGCCCGCCATGAGCATCGCCGAAAACCTGTTTCTCGCCCGTGAGCTTGTCAAACCGGGCTGGCGCGGCTCGATCTTCAAGATGATCGACAAGCGCCGCATGCTCGACGAAGCCACCGCGCATATGAAGGATCTGCAAATCGGCATCCGCTCGATGCGCCAGGCGGTCGAAACGTTATCCGGCGGCCAGCGTCAGGGCGTGGCTGTGGCGCGCAGCGCGGCGTTCGCGCGGCATGTGGTGATTCTCGACGAGCCCACCGCCGCGCTCGGCGTGAAGGAAGGCAACATGGTGCTCGAACTGATCCGCCGCGTGCGCGAGCGCGGCCTGCCGGTCATCCTGATCAGCCACAACATGCCGCACGTGTTCGAAGTCGCGGACCGCATTCATATCCAGCGGCTCGGCCGGCGCGCGGCGCTCGTGAACACCAAAGACATCCACATGTCGGAGGCCGTGGCGATCATGACGGGCGCGAAGACAGCGGACGTCAAGGCGATTGCATGATGGTTGCATCCCGCTGAGGGGCACGCGACGATGGATACTACCGGCACCCGCTCGCCCCTTAAACGCACGGTCGGCTCGAATCAGGTCGGCATGCGGCAGTTCAATGAACGAATCGTCCTGCAGGCGATCCGTTTGCATGGACCGCTGCCGAAAGCCGACGTGGGCCGTCTCACGCGGCTGTCGATGCAGACGGTGTCGATGATCGTCGACCGTCTGATCGACGATGGCCTGCTCGAGAAGCAGGCGCGCGTGCGCGGCCGCATCGGTCAACCCTCGGTGCCGATCGCGTTGCGTGCCGACGGCGCGTACACCATCGGCATCAAGGTGGGACGCCGCAGTCTCGACGTACTGGCGATGGATTTCGCGGGCCGCGTGGTGTGCCGCGATGTAGTCGACTATGCCTATCCCGATCCGCGCACCTTATTCCCTGCGCTCGAAAGCAAACTGGCACGCGTGAATCAGACGCTCGGCGCGAAGGCGCACAAAGTGGTTGGCGTGGGCGTGGCGGCGCCGTTGTGGCTCGGCGGCTGGCGCGACTTTCTCGGCGCGCCGCAAGAAGCGCTGGAAGCGTGGCACGAGATCGACTTGCGCAGTCGCATCGCGACGATGACGGGCTTGCCGGTCGAGTTCGCCAAAGACACCACCGCCGCCTGCGCGGCCGAACTCGTGATGGGCCAGGGCCGCGGGATTCACAATTTTCTCTACCTGTTCGTCGGCACGTTTATCGGCGGCGGCCTGGTGATCGACGGCCGTTTGCATGCCGGACCGCACGACAACGCGGGCGCAGTCGGCTCGATACCGCTGCGGGACGGCAGCGCTCGCAAACCCGCGCGGCAACTGCTGCACGCAGCATCGGGCTTTATTCTGGAACGGCTGTTGAGCGATGCGGGTGCGCCGGCCGCCGCCGCGCATGACCATCGCGCGTTGTCGCCTGAAATGTGGCGGCTGACCGAACAATGGCTCGACACCGCTTGCCCGGCCATCGCCAGCGCGTTGACCAATGCGGCTGCCTTGCTCGACCTTGAAGCGGTGGTGATCGACGGCGAGCTCGACCGGCAACTGGTCCGCGAAATCATCCGCCGAACCGAGCGCGTGCTCGATCGCTTTGAATGGGAGGGAATGGTGCGCCCGCAACTACTGGAAGGCACCATCGGCGCCGATGCGCGGGCAATGGGCGGTGCGATTCTGCCGCTATACGCCCATTTCGCGCCCGTGCACGAACTGTTCCTTAAGCCGGCAACAGATGCCGGTTATTAGCCACTGACAGCGGCCCTTCTCTTGCGAGATCACACGGAGCACGACTTCGTCCATAACGTCTCGCACGGTTATCAAGCAGTCATTGCCCGTTGCTAACCCAAGCGCTTATTGCTCGGTCACCTTCGTTACAGAAGCGGTTTTGGCAGGCGGATTGTCCAGCAACGGCTGCAACACCGGCGCGAGCGACTTCAGCAACTGCACCGAGAGCGCACTCGTGAAGTCGTAATGGGCTGCATACGGCTCGTGCACCCAGGCGGTCAGCGTGCCGTAGAAGCGGTCTCCCATCACAAACACGAAGGTTGCACTGCGGTTCACCTTGCGCGACTCGATCAGACGCGCGCCTTTGGCCCACACGTTGAAGCGCTGATCGCCAGTGCCGGTCTTGCCGTAAATCTCAAGTGTCTGGCCGTTGGGGAACGTCATGCCCTGCGCGAGACGCTTGGCCGTACCGCCCAATACCACGTCACGCAACAACCCCCTGACTACCCCGGCAATCTCCGGCGACAGTTGCTGCTGCGGCGCTACCGCCGCACGCTGGAAATGCGTTTCGTACGGCGTATCTTTCGCGAAGTCGAGTTGGGTGAGGCTTTCTGTCGGCACCTTGTTGCCATCGTTAGCAATCACACCAATCAGTTGCGCAAGCGCAGCCGGGCGGTCGCCGGACGCGCCAATCGCCGCCGCATACGACGGCGTGAGCGTCGCAAACGGATAGCCGAGCGCCTGCCAGGATTTGCCGATCGCATCGAACGCACGCAATTCGACCATCCGCTTGATGCGGCGATCCTGGGTGGCGTGATAGCGGGTCTTGAATAGCCACGAATACGTCGACAGGCGCACGTCGCGGCTCGCGTTCTGTATCTGGTCGAGCGTCGCGTCAGGATGAGCGCGCAGATAGTTGAGGGTCCACAACTCAAGCGGATGCACGCTCGAAATGTAGCCGCGATCGTTCAGATTGAAGCGGTCGATCGCATATTTGTCATACAGGTTCGCCAGATCCTCATCGTCCAGCATGGAGGCAGCCGGCATGTTCTTCAACGCGGCACGCATCTTCGCGTTGAACCACGCATTCGATTCGTCCGGTGCCACACTGCGCAACACCGTCGCCACCTTAGGCGGTGATTTGCGCACGCCGAGCAGCAGCAAGGCCAGCTGCTGCTCGGGCGCTTTGCCGTGGTACTTCGTGTAGAAGCGATTCATATACACGCGGCTTTCCTGATCGGCGAAACGCGTGAGATACATCTTGCGCATCGCCGGATCGCCCAGCCATTGCGACGACGGTCCGGTGGTCTGCACCATCTCGTAGTGGACGATATCGCGCATCAGCCGCACGAACACCAGATTCACCGAATGCTGGAATGCGCGGTGCACGGTGAGAATGCGGCTGTTGTCGTCGGAGTCGAAGTTATTGAAGCTCTGCGCGCCGCCGCCCGTATAAAACGTTTCGCCCGGACTCGCCGAGTATTTGCGTTCCACGGCCGCATCGAGCATGGCTGGTAGCGAGCGGTCCGAGGTATGCGTCAGATAGTCGAGCGCCCAGCGCGTGAGCTGATCGTTCGGGTCGGGCTTCACGGCTTTCAGCTCCGCTGTGCTCAGCGGTGCATAACGCGCATGCAGGTCGGAGACGATCTGCAAATACGTCACCACCGTACGCATTTTCGCGGTCGAGCCGAGATTCAGGCGTGCGCCGGAATTGATGTCGAATGGCTGGTTGACGCTATCGGTTTGCACCCGCACGAGGTTTGCGCCGTCGCGCCGCTCGAACAGTGTGAAGCTATAGGCGATTCTCGACGGATCGTCGGAGGCGCGCAGCATTTCATAGCCGACGATTCCGGCGGCTTTCGCGCCATCCCGCGTGGCGGCAGCGGCGAGGCGTTCACTCACGGCCTGCTGCACGGCGTTGTTGAGCGTGCCTGTCGCCTGCAAATCGAGCCGGTCGAGTTCATAGAAACTCGGAATACCGAGCGCCGCCAGCAGATGCGAGCGCATCGACGTCACAGCCTTGCGAGACACGAACGAGTCCGCGTTCTGCGTATTGTTCAGTGCGTGGCGCAGGTCCACTTGTGCGGACAACGCGGCATCGCGCAGCGCAATCGTGATGACGCCGCCGTTCGCCAGCAACCGCAAATAGCTATCCGTCAGACGTTCGAGTTCGGTATAGCCGTGACGCAGGAAATACGACGGCGCGCGCTGCGCGATCATCAGCGAAAGAACCTGGCGAAATGCGACGCCCTGCTCGGCAAGATTCTCATCTGTGGACGGCGCTTTGAGAATGCGGTTGACGTCGTTGAAATCGCGACCATACCAGGCGGCCAGACCGTCGCCGATTCCATTGATTTCGCCGATGCCCGGTTGCGCGGCAAGCGGCACCGAGTTGAGATAGTGGACGACGATCTGCTGGCGTGCGGGCAGGGTCTGCGGGCCATTCAGATAAGCGCGCACTGAGGCCGAAGCGATTTGCCGCAATTTCTCCGGCGGCGTGGCTGTGCGCCCACCCGCCGAGTGGCGGAACTTCTCGATCTGCGTAGCGAGCGTGCTGCCGCCGGGCGTCGACTGATGCCGGTTGAACATGCGCGCGCCCTGGTCGACTACCGCGCGGCTAAAGCGCCCCCAGTCGATCGCCGGATTGCGGTTCGGCTGATCCGGATCGAGCAGATAGCGGTCTTCGATAAACAGCAGCGAATTGACGACCAGCGGCGGGATCGAATCGAAGCTGTCATAAACGCGGCCCGGAAACTGTGCACCAAAGAGCGGCGCGCCGGTACCGTCGAAGAGTTGCAGCCCCGCCTGATCTTTTTCGGCGTAGGGAATAAATAGACCGTTATTGGCCAGCGACAGCATCCGCTCGGAATCACGCGACTGTGCGCTGATTTCAAACCCGCGTTGCAGCAATCGCTGCTGGAACGATGGTAGCAAGGCGTAGCCGAGGCGGCTGTCGTAGGGTCCTTTGTCTGCCTGAGGGAATCGAATGGAATGACTTGGACCGTTGTCGACGGAAAAACCCACGTCGCGCGTGAGTTCGGAGAGATAGCGCGCCTGCAGTCGAGACGTTTCGATCTCGACCTGGATAAAGCGGGCCGCCAAAGCCAGCGCAAGCAGAAATGCCGCTGCCAGCCCCCATTTGAGCCATCTCCTGACAGGCGCCGTACTTATCGCGCGAAGCGGTAAACGAACCAGTGGCCGATTCATGGCTGCTCTCCCCGAGCGTGCGCCATGCTCTTGATTCTGGCGCACCTTCGATCAAGTGTAGCTCGGAAAACGAACATGCAATCGGTTCGGATTTACCCGAGAGTGTCGCCGCCGCAACACCCCGTCGCAAGACATGGCGGCGTGTCGCCTGGCGTGAGATATTCGTTATCTTCCGTGGGTCGAAAAACCGCCGTTTCAGGCGTTTTTTTGCTTTTTGCGCTGCTTGCGCCACCGGCGGCCCCTTCATCTGCCCCAGCTTCTGTCCCGCCGTCTGCCCGCACAGTCACTCGATGAAGCACAACGCACATCACCGTGGCCCAACCCCACAACCCTGCTCCATTGCAAGGCGTGTTCCCCGTCGCACCGACCATCTTCGACGAGGCCAGCCGTCTCGACCTGGACGGCCAGAAACGCTGCATCGATTTCATGATCGATGCGGGTTCCAACGGCCTGTGCATTCTGGCGAACTTCTCCGAGCAGTTCGCGCTGTCCGACGACGAGCGCAACACGCGCATGCTTCTGGTGCTCGAACACGTTGCCGGCCGCGTGCCGGTGATCATCACGACCACGCATTTCAGCTAACGCAGTTCACGGGGAAAAACCACATATAAGGTCAGGAAGAAATTGAGTAACATGGGCCCGCAAGCTCACCACCCCACTTTCCATGACCGCCAATCCTCGAGAACTGACGCCGGAAACCCTTGCCGGGTTGCTCGAACGCATTGCCAAACAAGACGCTGCGGCACTGCGCGAGCTATATGATCTCGCCGCCCCGAAACTGTTTGGCATCGCACTCCGTATATTGAGCAGGCACGAGTGGGCCGAAGAAGTCTTGCAGGACAGTTTCGTCAATATCTGGCGCTTTGCCGATGACTACCGGCGGGCACTGTCCGCCCCGATGACGTGGATGTCGGCGATCGTCAGGAACCGTGCTCTCGATCACCTGCGGCGGGTCAACACACAAGAAACAGAATGGAGCGATGCGTTGGACGATCTTGTTGCAAGCGGCGATCCGGATCCCGAAGCGCTGAGTGCGGTCAGCTTGCAGGCACGTCTGCTGGCCGGCTGCATGCAGCAACTGGAACCGGCGCAGCGTCAGGCAGTTGCCCTCGCCTACCTGCGTGATCAGAGCCATAGCGAGATCGCCCAAGTTCTGACGGTGCCGCTCGGCACGGTCAAATCCTGGATCCGGCGCGGTCTTGCCAAGCTGAAAGCCTGCCTGGGAGGTGAGTGATGAATCTCCATCGCTATCCTCAGCTGGTCGATATGCTGGCCGCCGAGTATGTGCTCGGCACGCTGCGCGGTGGCGCGCGGCGCCGCTTCCAACATTACGCGGACCACGACACGGTGATTCGTCAGGCCGTCGAAGAATGGCAGCGGCGAATCTCGCCGTTGGCCGAACTCGCGGAGCCGCGCATGCCGCCGGCCGCCGTGTGGGATACCGTCGAGCGGCGTCTCGGCCTGAGCTCGGCACGTGAGGCAGCACGCGAAGTCACACAACCCCGCACCGTGGCCGAACAACCCGCGCGTCCGTCCGGCAGCATCTTCGAGAACCTCGCGTTCTGGCGTGGCTGGGCGATCGGCGTGACAGGGCTCGCCGCGCTCGCCGTCGTGGTCGCCGTACGCTCGCTGCTGCCGTCCGGCGTGACACCTTCCACGGCGCCAACCGTCGCGCAACAGCCGGAAACGGCCGTTTCGCACGTCGCGGTGCTGAACGACAAGGAAGCGCATCCGGTCATGCTGGTGGCGTGGGACAAAGCCCACGCCACCATGACGCTGCATCCGCTCGGCAAGGTCGACTTGCCGGCCGGCCGGGCGATGGAGCTGTGGGGTATTCCGGCCAATGGCCACCCGGTGTCGCTCGGTATGCTGCCGGACAGCGCCAACGGCAAGGTCACGGCCGGTCAGCAGAAACCGGAAAGCTACGCCGCGCTGGCGGTCTCGATCGAGGCGCCGGGCGGCTCGCCCGATCACAATGCGCCTACAGGTCCGGTGGTGTTCAGCGGCAAGCTGCTGCCGGTGTCCTAATCTAACCTCAACACTATGCAAAGCTTTTATGAAGCCACTGTCGCCCGCTCTGCCGGGCGCTCGTCCGCTTACGCGCCGCTAACCGGGCGGCGCAGCGTCAACGTCTGCATCATCGGCGGCGGCCTCGCGGGTTTGTCCACGGCGTTGGGACTCGCCGAGCGCGGCGTCGCCGACATCGCCGTTCTCGAAGCCGAACAGGTGGGCTTCGGCGCCTCCGGCCGCAACGGCGGCTTCGTGTTCGGCGGCTACAGCCTCGATTGCGCGGATCTGCTGAAAACCCTTGGGCCGGCCCGCGCGCGCGAACTCTATACGCTGACCACCGACGCCGTCGATCTGGTGAGGAAGCGTATCCAGCGCTACCGCATCGATTGCGACGTGACCGATGCCGGCGTCATCCTCGCCAACTGGTTCGACGAACCGGCAAGGCTCGACGCGCAGCGGCGTTTGATGCGGGATTCGTTCGGTGTCGAGTGGGAACCTGTGGCGGCCGCTGAACTCGCTTCACAACTGAAGACGAGCCGCTATCACGGCGGCCTGTTCGAGCGCAACGCGTTCCACTTTCATCCGCTGAAATATGTGCTCGGCGTCGCCGACGCCGCGGCCAATGCGGGCGTGCAGATTCACGAGAAGTCGCCCGTCGTGCGCTTGCAGCGCGACGGCGCCCAGCGCAACGGCGCCCGGCGCGATGGCGCCGGTTTCGTGGTGCATACGCCGCACGGCGCGCTCGAAGCGCGCCACGTGGTGATGGCCGGCGGCGGCTATGCGCGCAACGTTTATGCAAGGGTCGAGCGCGCAGTGCTGCCGATCGCCACTTACGTGATGGCGACCGAACCGCTCGGCGCACGCCTGAAAGACGCGATGGACACCCGCGCCGCCGTCTACGACACCCGCTTCGCCTTCGACTACTACCGCCCGCTGCCCGACACGCGCATCCTGTGGGGCGGCCGCATCTCGGTGCGCGACCGCGCCCCCGACATCATCGCGCGGCTGTTGCGGCGCGATCTGCTGAAAGTCTATCCGCAACTGCACGACGTGCGTATCGAGTACGCCTGGGGCGGCCTGATGAGCTACGCGCGGCACAAGATGCCGCAAATCGGCCGCAGCACGGATGGCGTCTGGTACGCGGTCGGCTTCGGCGGCCACGGCATGGCGCCGACCACCGTCTCCGGCGAATTGCTGGCGGCGGCCATCTCCGGCGAACGGCCGGTGCCCGACGCGTTCGCGGCCTTCGGCTTGACGCCTGCCTACGGCGCGCTCGGTCTCGCGGCCGCTCAACTCACCTACACCGCCATGCAGACGCGCGACGCACTCGCCGCCCGCCGCAGCTCGACCCGGTCAACGCCGTGACGCTATTCGATACGCGACTCAATACGCGGCTGCTTATGCCCGAAACCCGCTCCGGAGGCCGGTTTCACCATGCTAGAATGCGCCGTCACTGCCGCTCGAATACACAATGAAAAAGGGAAGCAAGGCCGCCGAGCCTGATACCACCGGCATCGCGTCCGGCGCTCCGCGCGCCGACGCCCGACGCAAGTACGATCCCGAACAGACGAAGCGCAACATCCTCGACGTCGCGACCCAGGAGTTCTCGGCGATGGGGCTGACCGGTGCGCGCGTCGACGCGATCGCGGAGCGCACGAACACCACCAAGCGCATGCTGTACTACTACTTCGGCAGCAAGGAAGGGTTGTATCAGGCGGTGCTCGAAAAAGTGTACGGCGACATCCGTGCGCTCGAACAGGATCTGCACGTCAGCGAACTCGATCCGATCGAGGGCATGCGCGCGCTGGTCGAGTTCACGTTCGACTATCACGACCGCCAGCGCGACTTCGTACGCCTCGTGACGATCGAGAACATTCACGGTGCGAAGTACGTCGAGCAGGTGAAGAGCTTCAAAGGCCGCAACGTCACCGTCATTCATACGATCGAAGATCTGCTTTCGCGCGGCATCGCGGCGGGACTGTTCCGCAGCGACGTCGATGCGATCGACCTGCATCTGCTGATCAGCTCGCTGTGCTTTCACCGCGTCGGCAATCGCCATACCTTCGGGACGGCGTTCGGCCGCGATCCGTCGCACCCGCGCCTGCGGGCGCGTCATCGCGCAATGATCGTCGACGCCGTGCTGCGTTTCGTGCGCAAGGAAGACTGAGGCCGGCCTGAAAACGAACGAAGGGGGACGTGGCATCGCCACGTCCCCCTTCTCGATTGCGTCAGGTTATTCGATCGCGCTATTTCGCCGACGCGTGCGGCTCAATCCACCAGCACGATCCGCTTGATATCGCCGACGATAAAGATGTATGACAGCGCACCGATCAACGCGATCGCGCCGATGAACACCAGCGCACCGACGAACGAGCCGGTTGCCGCGACGATGAAACCTACCACCAGCGGCGTCACGATGCCGGCCAGATTGGCGGCGAAGTTGAAGATACCGCCCGTCACGCCGAGCAGGCCGTCGGGTGCGATGTCCGACACCAGCGTCCAGCCCAGCGCCGCCATTCCCTGCGCGAAAAACGCGACCGACAGAATCACGATCACCACCACGTTGCTCTCGACATAGTTGGCGAGAATGATCGTCGACGCGAGCAGCAGGCCGGCGATGATCGGCAGTTTGCGCGCCACATTCGGCGACTTGCCGCGCCGCAACAGCCAATCGGAGAAGATGCCGCCGAACATCACGCCGATCGACGCGGCAATGAACGGCATGATCGCGAAGAAGCCGATCTTCAGCCATGCCATATGGCGTTCGGTGGCGAGGTACGTCGGAAACCAGGTGAGGAAGAACACCAGCGTCGAGTTACCGGCGAACTGGCCGAGGCAGATGCCGGCCAGCTGACGATGCTTGAGCAGACGTCCAATGGTGCGCCATTCGAAGCCGCTTTTCCCAGCAGCAGCCGCTGCAGCCGGCGCGCCGGCACGATCGGCGTCCTTCTTCCGGTGCGTCAGACCGCCGCCTGCTTCGATATAGTCGAGCTCCGCCTGATTGACGGTCGGATGATCGTGCGGTTCGCGATAGAACATCCACCAGATCACACCGAACACGAGGCCCACGCCGCCCACGGCGTAGAACAGCGAACGCCAGCCGAACGCGCCCATCAGCATGAACAGGAACGGGCTGAAAAACGCGAGGCCGATATATTCGCCGACCGTGTAGGTGCCCGTCGCCATCGCGCGTTCGCTCTGCGGAAACCATGTGGCCACCACGCGGCTATTGGTCGGAAAGCACGGCGCTTCCGACACGCCGAGGCCGAGCCGGAACACGAACAACGCGCCGATGCCATGCACGAGCCCTTGCGCTAGCGTGCACAGCGACCAGAACGTCATCGACAGGAAATACGTGAGCTTGCTGCCGAAGCGGTCGAGAAAGAGGCCGCCCGGAATCTGCGAGGCCACATAGCTCCACGAAAACACAGAGAACAGCAGCCCCATCAGCGCCGCGTTGATGCCGAGCTCCTTGGTCAACTGCGGCGCCGCGATGCCGAGCACCGTGCGGTCCAGATAGTTGATCATCGTGCCGACCGCTAGCAGCGAGAGAATCTGATAGCGGGCTTTCGAGCGGCGCACGGTGCTTACCGTCGCATTCGTTTGGCGCGTCGCGTCGGCGGGCGTGGATTGAATCGGTTGCGGCATGTCGTTTCTGTCTCCTCGGTCTGGTTACGTACCGAATGTGCATGGCTTATGCGCCACTGCTACTGGCCTGGCATCCCCCAAGGGGAGACTTCCTCAGGGGCGTTGCAACAAGGACTGGAAATGCGTGTACACGCGCTCGGCGTCGGGTTCCAGACCCGTGAAGATGCGCATCGCGTCGACCGCCTGATACACCGCCATGCCGCCGCCGCTCAGCGTGCGGCAGCCAAGCGCTTCGGCGGCCTGCAACAGCGCGGTGCGGATCGGGAAATAGACGATGTCCGCCACCCACAAACCGCTATGCAGCAATTCGACCGGCAAGGGCAAGCCCGGCAATTTCGCCATGCCGGTAGGCGTCGCGTGAATCAGGCCGTTAGCGGCGGCGAGCGATTCGGCCAGCGAACTGCCGGCGCTGACCGTGGCGGCTGGGAAACGCTTCTGCAATTCCGCGGCGAGCGATGCGGCGCGCGCGGCGTCCACGTCGAATAGCGTGAGCGTTTGCGCGCCCATCGTCAGCGTGGCATGCGCGACCGCTGCGCCCGCGCCGCCCGCACCCAGTTGCACGACGCGCGCGAGCGAAACGTCCGGCAAGCCGCGTTGAAACGCGCGGGCGAAACCGGACCAGTCAGTGTTGTGGCCGATACGTTTGCCGTCCTTGAACAGAACCGTGTTGACCGCGCCGAGTGCGCGCGCGTCGTCCGAGAGCTCGTCGAGCAACGGAATCACGGCCTGTTTGCACGGGTACGTGATGTTCAGTCCGTTGTAGCCCATGCGTTCAGCAGCGACGAGCAAATCGGCGAGCGCTGCGGTATCGAGTTTCAACGCTTCCAGATCGATGCGCCGGTACACATAGTGCAATCCAAGCTTGCTGCCCTCTTCTTCATGCATCCCGGGAGTGAGCGATCCGCCGATGCCCGAACCGATCAGACCGACGAGAAACGATTGCGGGCTCGCCTGAGCGTTCGCTTGTGTGTTCGCTTGTGTGTTCATTTAGCCGCCCTATTCTTAAGGATGACCGCCATCCGCTCCAGCGCCAGCACATAACCCTGCGTACCGCAACCGATGATGATCGCATCGGCCACCGCCGACACATACGAGTGATGCCGGAACGCTTCGCGGCGATGCACGTTTGAAATATGCACTTCGATGACGGGTTTTTCGATCGCGGTGAGCGCGTCGGCAATCGCCACCGAGGTATGGGTGTAAGCCGCCGGATTGATCACGATGCCGTCGACCTTGGTACGCGCCGCATGCAGCCAGTCGATGAGTTGGTGTTCCGCATTCGACTGACAGAAGTCGACCGACAGATCCAGCCGGTCGCCCGCGTCACGGCAAAGTTGCGCGACGTCGTCGAGCGTTTCCGAGCCATAGATGGTCGGCTCACGCGTGCCGAGCAGGTTGAGATTCGGTCCGTTAAGGACCAGCACTGACGCAAAACTCATGACGGGCACTCCTGCAAAGTAAGGCATAAAGCGGGCCACGGCACACGCCGCGGCCCTACAACATAAGCACAGTGTGCGCGCATTGGCTGCATTCGTCATTCGGGGTTTATACGAATTTGTACCATCTAGTTAGTTTGTATAAACTGTCGGAAAATTGCGTTATTGTTTGAGCTACATGCCCGCGTCCAGCTGAGCACAGGTAACTAGCTAGACCATTTTTCGCATTGCAGCATGGCGGTCCGCAAGGCATGCGAACGCGGCACTGTAGCCGCCCGGCACCGTCCTAACCGCCGTTTCATTGTTTTTGCAGGAGCCGTTCATGCAACGTTCGATTGCCACCGTATCGATCAGCGGGACCCTCGTCGAAAAGCTGGCCGCAATCCAGGCGGCGGGCTTCGAAGGCGTCGAAATCTTCGAGAACGACCTGCTGTATTTCGACGGCTCGCCCGCCGACGTGCGGCGCATCGCCGAGGATCTCGGGTTGAAGATCATGCTGTTCCAGCCGTTCCGCGATTTCGACGGGGTGAGCCCGGAGCGCCTCGAACGCAATCTGGATCGGGCCAAGCGCAAGTTCGACGTGATGCACGAACTGGGTACGGATCGGATTCTGGTGTGCAGCAACGTCTCGCCCGACACCATCGGCGACGATTCGCTGATGACCGACCAGCTCGGCGCCCTCGCCCGCGCGGCCGAAGCGGCCGGCGTGATCGCCGGCTATGAGGCGCTCGCGTGGGGCAAGCACGTGAAAACCTACCGCCACGCATGGAAGCTCGTCAACGCGGTGAATCATCCGAATCTCGGGCTCGTGCTCGACAGCTTTCATACGCTGTCGCTGAACGATACGGTGGACGCGATCGCCGATATTCCCGGGGATCGCATCGCCTTCGTGCAAATCGCCGATGCGCCGAAGCTCGCCATGGACGTAATCGAATGGAGCCGCCATTACCGCTGCTTCCCGGGTCAGGGCGATTTCGATCTGGCAGGCTTCACCGCACAGATCGTGAAAACCGGCTATGCAGGGCCGCTTTCGCTCGAAATATTCAACGATGGTTTTCGCGCCGCACCGACCACCATCACCGCGGCGGACGGCCATCGCTCGCTGCTGTTCCTCGAGGAACAGACCCGCGCGCTGCTCGAAGCCACCCGGCAGCCGGTCGGCGAGCTCTATCAATCGCCCGCCGCGCCGGCGCACGTCGGCTACCAGTTTCTCGAGTTCGCGGTCGATCACACCACCCGCGCGCACCTCGTCGACTGGCTCGGCAAGCTGCGCTTTCGCCAGGCCGGCCAGCATCGTTCGAAAGATGTGACGTTGTTCCAGCACGGCGCGGCGTCGATCGTGCTGAACGCCGAACCGGATTCATTCGCCAACGCTTTCTTCCAGCAGCATGGCTTGTCGCTGTGCGCGTCGGCGTTTCGCGTGGACAACGCCCATCAGGCGTTCGAGCGCGCCGCCGGATTCGGCTACGCGCCATTCTCCGGCCAGATCGGGCCGAACGAACGCGTGCTGCCCGCCGTGCAGGCGCCCGACGGCAGCCTGAACTATTTCGTCGACGAGACACCGGACCAGCCCACCCTGTTCGAAGCCGATTTCGTGCTCACCGACGTCAACGGTCCGACTGAAGTGGGGCCGCTCACCCGCATCGACCACGTCTGCCTGTCCGTGCCGGCGCCTTCGCTGGATACGTGGGTACTGTTTCTGCGGACCGCGCTCGGCTTCCAGGCCGAGCCGGGCGTTCTGGTGCCCGACCCGTACGGGCTGGTGCGCAGCCGCGCGCTGCGCAGTCGTGACGGTTCGGTGCGCATCGTACTGAACGCGTCGGTGGACCATCACACGGCGGTGGCCGAGGCCTTGCACACCTACCACGGCTCGGGCCTGAATCACGTCGCATTCAGCACCGGCGACATTTTCAGCGCGATTCCCGAGTTCGTCGCCGACGGTTTGCCGGTGCTGCGCATCCCACGCAATTACTACGACGACCTCGCCGCCCGCTATGCACTGCCGGACGAAACGCTCGAGGCGCTGCGCGCGCACAACATCCTGTACGACCGGGACGAGCGCGGTGGCGAGTTCTTCCACGCTTACACGGAACAACTGGATCAGCGCTTTTTCATGGAGATTGTCGAGCGGCGCGGCGGCTACGACGGCTATGGCGCGGCCAATGCGGCTGTGCGGCTCGCAGCGCAGGCCCAACGCCGGAAGTAGGCGTTCGCGGCCTGCAACGGTGGAGGTGGCGGGTGGCGGGTGGCGGGTGGCGGTTGCCGGTTGCCGGTTGCCGGTTGCCGGTTGCGGGCTCCAGTTTGCGACCTGCCGCCGACGGATTCAGGCGGATCGGGCACAGCCCATGCTTCAGGGGATGAGCGGGTGCGCCGCACCGATATAATGGCGGCTGATCCGCAGCCCGGTGCCGTGCGCATTCTGCCCATGCGGGCGCCGCGCGAACCGTCGGCCGAATGAAACGCCAGGAGAGATATGAAGAAGTTTGCCGTAGTCCTGTCAGTTCCCCTGCTTCTCAGCGCTTGCGCGTACTTCCAGAAGAATCCGGATGCCGGCGAGCCCGTCACGGACACCACCACGCAGCGCTCGGTCAACGACGTGGTCGCCTGCCTGACTCAAGTGGCGACCAGCCATAACGCCGCGTTCAAATCGACCGGAATCCCGCAAGGCCAGATGCTCGACTTCGGCGATTCGAATATCGTCAAGGTGCGCAGCGACAACGGCGCGACGACTTATCGCTTCTACGCGGGCAAGCGCCACGTGAACAATCTGTGGATTGAATCGGCGAGCAAAACCTGCGCGCCGTAAGGTAAGCAAAAGGTAACAATCGGCCATGTGTAACGGTCGGTAACTTGTTCCGATGCAATCATAGTGTCACGGTGTTACATCACAATGTGTCTTAAGAATCGTTTAAGACTTCATCCGCATCATCCACCCGACACTATTCCGCACAAGGTGCGCTCCATGAACCAGCCCGACCCCAATACGAATGACACGCCGGCGAAGCGACCCACGATTCTGCGCCGCCTGCTGAGCCACCACGAACTGGCGACGCTGCTGCTGTTGCTGCACGCGCCGATCGACGCATCCGCGAAACCCGAGATTCCGCAGCTTCACGAAGCCGGTTTGATCGAAACGATCTGCGGCGGCGCAGGTGACTCGCATATCCGTCTTACGCCTGAAGGCAACGCAGTGTTGCGCGGACTGGGCGTGAAATAAGGCACCCATTACATTTTCATTACGCCTGCCATACACCGTATCCCGCCTCTCGCAGTCCAATCGCCAATTCCACTTCCATATCCTGTGCACCGCGGTAAGGCATTGGATTGAATACTTCATACAATTCGGGCAAGAGGCGCAGGCCATAATCGCGCACATAGCGATTTGCCTGAATCCCAGCCTTGTGCCGGTCGAATCTCAGATCCGGGTCCAGTCCCGTCATTCCCACGTAGACGCACGGCTTGTCGAACCGGTAATCCGGATTCGCGCGGCGAAAGCGCGCCTCGTTCCAGACGGTATCGTCCAGCGCGACGACGTAGACGTAGTAATGATGCTTGCGACGAACCATGTATGCGGCGGCTCAACTTCGCGAGGTTCCGTGCAGCAGCATCCGGTACTCGGTCGGCGTGATGCCGACGGTCGCCTTGAATTGGCGCGTGAAGGCGCTGTGGTCGGTGTAGCCGCAGAGCGCGGCGACGTCGGTAACCTTGTCGTGCGAAACCAGCAGCGCGGTAGCGGCGTCAAGGCGCGTTTTCAGCAATACCTGGCGCGGCGTCAAATGAAACACTTTGTGAAAGTAGCGCTCCAGTTGCGCCACCGACATATCCGCCATGGCAGCAAGCTGTTTCAGATTTAACGGCTGCACGTAGTTTTCCTGAATGGACTGCACCACGGTGGCCAGCCGGCTGTAAGCGGGATGACTGCTTTCGTCCGCTTTCAGATCGCGGGAGATGCCGGCGAGGCCGACTACCTTCCCCGCCGGATCGCGCAACGGCTGCTTGCAAGTCAGGCACCAACCCGGCTGGCGGCCGGGATACAGGTGCAGTTCCAGCTGATCGATCATCTGGCTGCCGACGTTGATGATCGCTTTGTCCTGTGCGGTGTAGATGCGGCCGAAGCGGCGCGGGAAGACGTCCTCGGCGGTCTTGCCGAGCAACGCTGCCTTTTCCTTGAAGCCACAGCGCGAAGCCAGCGTGCGATTGACCAGCGCATAGCGAGCGTGCGCGTCCTTGACGAAGAACACGACGTCCGGCATCGCATCGAACACCGGCTCTAGCAAAGTGAAATGCGACAGCATGCCGGACAGCGTTGCGTCGTCCGGTTCGAGCGGATGAGCCAGCGTGTTCATCATGCGGGTTCCGTGGTCGGTGCGGTTGTGCGTTGGTTGTGCGTTGGTTGTGCGTTGGTTGTGCGTTGGTTGTGCGTTGGTTGTGCGTTGGTTATGCGTTGGTCGAGCTTTGGTCGAGCTTCGGTCGAGCATTGCCGGTGCGCTCGCCCGTACATGCCCCGGCGCGTTCGCTGTTGCATTTGCCGGTGCGTTCCTCATCCGAGCGACTACGCGGTCGGGCGTTTGCGGGCGCTCGCTTGCGCTCGATTATAGGACCACGCGGCTGTAGACGATATCCAGCGGCCGCATGGACGCCGGCGTCATTCAGCCTGTGGCGGCTCCGCACCCGCCGCCATCAACGTGCCGATTTGGGCCGGACCGAACGGTGGGCGCGGCGCTCCGGCTTGCCAGCCGAAATACAGCCCAGCCGCGACGCCGCAGATTCGTCCCTGGCATGCGCCCATCCCGCAGCGGGTATGCAGCTTGGCCTCGCGCCAATCCGGATAGGCGCGCACCTCGCCGAGGCTGACGTCTTCGCAACGGCAGAGCAGCGTGGCGTCGTCGGGTGGCGTGCGCGCGGCAGCCTGCAAGGCAAAGGCCGTATCGACGCGCCTCGCAAAACGCCCCCAGCGGGCTCGTTGCGCATGCAATGCGGTGCGCCTTGCCGAGGTATGGCTTGCCGGGGTATGGCTTGCCGGGGTATGGCTTGCCGGGGTATGGCTTGCCGGGGCGCCGCTCGCGGAGAGCCCGGCGATCTCGCCTTCCACGCCCGCCAGTTCCGCGCCGCCGACGCCCGTGCATTCGCCTGCTGCCAGCACGCGGTCCACTGAGGTCCGCTGCTCTCTGTCGACGACGATCTCGCCCGCTTCGTTGATCGCACAGCCGAGCGCTTGCGCAAGTGTTATGTTCGGCACGAGTCCATAGCCGCACGCGATGCGGTCGCAATCAAGCGTTGACTCTCGCTGGCCGCGCAGGATCGTCACGCGTTCGACGCGGCCATCGCCATGAGCTTGCCGGACGATGCTGCCGGTCCAGTAACGCACGCCCGCGAAGCCGCGCGTCATGGTAACGGCTTGCCGCAACTTCGCCGGCTCGCCCAATAGTGCGATTCCGAAGCGGGCGACCTCGAGCGCCGACGCCTGCTCTACGACCGCCACCACCTGCGCCCCGGCAGCACGCGCGGTGGCGAGCGCGGCGATCAGCAGAGGACCGCTGCCTGCAATCACGATCCGTTCGCCGCGCACCGGCATGCCGCCTTTGATGAGTGCCTGCAGCGCGCCTGCACCGGTCACGCCGGGCAGCGTCCAGCCGGCGAATGGCAATAGCCGCTCGCGCGCGCCGGTTGCGAGGATCAATCGATCGTAGCTGATCGACACGCTACCGTGCTCAGCCGACTCGAGCAGCAACCCGCGCAGACCCAAAGGCGCGATCACCCGAGTCGACGCAAACAACGTGACATTGGTCCGCATGCATAAGGCTTCGAGCAGCGCGTGTAATTGAGCTTGCGGCGGATGGCCGGGACCTTGCCGCCAGATTTGACCGCCGGCGCGCGGATTGTCGTCGAGCAGCGCGACCGTGGCGCCTTCGCGCGCCGCTGTCCGCGCGGCGTTCAACCCAGCCGGACCGGCGCCTGCTACGACGATATCGAAGTGCTGCTTCATCGCGTGCCCGTGGTGGTAGTCCCGTTGGTCCCGTTGGTCCCGTTGGCTGCGTTGGCTGCGTTGGCTGCGTTGGCTGCGCTGGCTGCGCTGGCTGCGCTGGCCACGTTGGCTGCGTTGGCCACGTTGGCCGTGGCCGTAGCGACAGTCGTGCAAACCACTTGCCCTTCGCGGCAAAGAGTCTGGCATGCCAACGCATGCGCCCGGCCATCGATCGTGACGCGGCACTCCTGGCACACACCCATCCCGCACAGTGCTGCGCGCGCCTGGCCGCTGACCGACGTCCGTGTGCCGCCCGCGCCCGCCATGACAAGCGCTGCGGCCACGGTCGTACCCGCTTCGACCGCGACGCTTCGACCGTCGATCGTCAACTGGAGGCGTGTTGCATTGGCGTTAGTCATGGACCACCTTTTGCGCAAAGCGGACCGGCAGGTACGGCTCGACAGGAATCGGCGCGGCGTTCCCCGTGATTTGCGCGGCGAGCAACTTTGCGCTCGCCAGCGAAGTTGTCACGCCAAGACCTTCGTGTCCGACTGCGAGCCACGCGCCGGGGGAGAAATCGCCTGCCGGACCGATCAACGGCAATCCGTCGGGCGACGCTGCACGGAAGCCGGTCCACGCGCGGATGCCATTGAGTGTCGGCAAGACCGGCAGATAGTGCGCGGCGCGTTGCAGCATCTGCGCGAGCACTGGCATGTCGACGGCGGGATCGGTCGTATCGAACTGGCGCGACGAGCCGACCAGCAACTGGCCGGTAGGCCGCGGCTGCGCGTTGAATGCCACCGAAGTGCCGGCCGCATGATGCGCGCTCCTGATGTAGCCGAGTTCGAGCAGTTGATGACGAATGAGGTCGGGGTAACGGTCGGTGATCAGCAGATGACCCTTCTTCGGCTGCAACGGCAGCGACTGCAGCAGTTGCTTAGCGCCGAGACCATTGGCCACGATCACATGCGCGGCGCTAATGCGCTCGCCGTCGGCCAGCGTCACGCCACCAGCGCTGACTGCGGTAACCCGCGTGCCGAGCCGCACACGGATATTCTGAACTCCTGAGGATTGCGTCAGCAGCCATTCGGCAACGGTGGGCGCATACACGATGCTGTCGTGCTCGATCCGCAAGCCGCCCGCCATCGAATGCGCCAGCGCCGGCTCGCACGCTCGCAGCTCGGCCGGGTCGAGCAATTGTGCTGCGACACCCTGTGCTTCGAACGCGGCATGCATGATGCGGGCGGCTTGCCATTCCTCATCGTCGGCGGCAACCCATAGCGTGCCGCAGCGCGCGAACGCGTCGCGCCTGCGCAACTGCGGCGCGAGCGCTAGCCACAAGTCGCGCGAATAGCGGCTCAACGTGAATTCCGCGGGCGAGTCGTTCATCACGACGATATGGCCCATGCCCGCCGCCGTCGCGCCGCCGCCGATGCCCTGTGCGTCGAGTACCTCGACCCGCAGGCCGAGCGCGGCCAACTCCGCCGCGCAAGCCGCGCCGACAATGCCGGCCCCGACGATCAACGCGTCCGCCGTCATGCCGTGCGGATGCCCCACGCGAACGGGTCGCGCTCGTCGAAACACAAACGCCCTTCGGCCATGATGCGCGCTTGGCCTGTAATGGTCGGAATCACCGAGACACCGTCGCCGGCGTGACGATAGCTCGCCTCGAATACACTGCCGATGATGCTCTCCTGCCACCACACCGCGCCTTCGGCGAGCTTGCCGTCGGCGGCGAGGCAGGCGATCTTCGCGCTCGTGCCGGTACCGCACGGCGAGCGGTCGTACGCATTGCCGGGACAGAGTACGAAGCTGCGGCTATCGATGCCTTCGCGCGAGCCGGGTCCAAAGAGTTCGATGTGGTCGATCAAGGCGCCATCCGCGCCGGTGATGCGCTGCGCGATCAGCGCATCGCGGATTGCCGCACTGAATGCGGTCAGCTCGGCGATACGCGCGGCCTCCAGCGTGCGCCCGTGGTCGGCGACGAGAAAGAACCAGTTGCCACCCCAGCCGATGTCGCCGGTCAACCTGCCGTAGCCCGGCACGTCCACCTGCACGCCTTGCCGGTAACGATAAGCCGGCACGTTGCGCACGGCCACGCTGCCGTCCTCGTTGAGCGTCGCTTCGACGAGGCCGACCGGCGTTTCGATCCGATGACGCCCCGGCCCGATCCGCCCCATGTGCGCAAGCGAGACGACGAGGCCGATCGTGCCGTGCCCGCACATGCCGAGATAGCCCACGTTATTGAAGAAGATCACGCCGGCCGCGCACGCGGGGTCGTCCGGCTCGCACAGCAGCGCGCCGACCACCACGTCCGAGCCGCGCGGTTCGGTGACGATGCCCGTGCGCCAGTCGTCGAAATGCGTGCGAAACGCGTCGAGACGCTGCGCCAGTGTGCCGCCGCCGAGCGCCGGGCCACCCGACACCACCAGGCGGGTCGGTTCACCGCCGGTGTGCGAGTCGATGATGTCGAGGGTTTTCATGATGTACATGGTAGGAATGCCGGCCCGTGGAGTCTTGGTGTGCTTAAGCGTGGATTGTGACGATTTCGGCATAGTATTTGCGCCAGTTCTCGCACGCCTCGATCTTTGAAAACAGGCAAAGTCCACACCCGAACAACGCATGGAAACCACACTCGACAACACACGTAAAGTGCCGCCCATGCGACTTCGACGCACTTTTCATGTGGTCCTGAAATAGTCTGCTTGCCCGATCTCGCTAAGCTTACAGGCATCGCCACTATGCTGAAATCGTCATCCGCCACGCGCGAATCACGCAAGACGGCGGCATTTTCCCTGCTTACACTGCGCTTCGACTCAACACACTCAGGAGAGCAGTCGTGGCGCATATCTGGGAAGGCGTATGGCCCGCGGTGACCACCAAGTTTCACGCGGATTTCAGCATAGATCGCGAATCGACCGGGAAGAATATCGAGGCGCAGATCGACGCGGGTGTGAACGGCATCATCGTATGCGGATCGCTCGGCGAAGCGTCGACGCTCTCGCTGGACGAGAAGCTGCAAGTCCTCGACATCGCCGTCGAGGCCTCGCACGGCCGTGTGCCGGTTTTGCTGACGATCGCCGAGAACAGCACGCTCGACGCATGCCGCCAGGCCGAAGCCGGCAGTGAGCACGGCGCGGCTGGTTTCATGGTGCTGCCTGGGTTGCGCTATCTGTCGGACCGGCGCGAAACGCTCCACCACTTTCGCAGCGTCGCCAATGCAAGCGCGCTGCCGCTGATGATCTATAACAATCCGCTTGCCTATGGCGTCGACATGACGCCCGAGATGTTCGCGGAAATCGCCGACGAAAAGAAGATCGTCGCGATCAAGGAATCATGCGGCGATGTGCGGCGCGTGACCGACCTGATCAACGTGGTCGGCGACCGCTTCGCGATTCTGTGCGGGGTCGACAATCTCGCGATGGAAGCGATATTGATGGGCGCGCATGGCTGGGTGGCCGGTCTCGTATGCGCGTTTCCGCGCGAGACGGTGGTGATTTACAAGTTGCTGAAGGCGGGCCGTCTTGAAGAAGCGCGCGCGATCTATCGCTGGTTCGCGCCCCTGCTCGCGCTCGACGTCTCGTCGAAGCTGGTGCAAAACATCAAGCTGGCAGAGACGATCGTCGGGCTTGGCACGGAGCCGGTGCGGCCGCCGCGCCTGCCGTTGGCCGGGGATGAACGCAAAGCCGTTGAAGCGTTGATCCGCCGGGCGATTGAAACCCGGCCGGCGCTGCCGCAAGTTTGAGTTGCGGCAAGTTCAGGCCGCCTGCTTTTGCGCACCCGCTTCGCCTTGCCGCAGATGCAGCAGGCGATAGCCGCTCTTGTAGACCGGTTGCAGCCGGAATTCGTTTTGCGGCTCGATCTCGAGCAGCAACCGCAGGCGCGACACATGGCTGTCGATCGTGCGGGTGAACTCGCGGAATTCACGGCCCCACACCATCGCAAAGATATGGTCGCGCGACATCACGCGGCCGATATTGGAAAAGAACAGCGACGCCAACCGGTATTGCGTACCCGATAGCTGCACCGGCTGGCCGCGCAGCATGACGAGCTGGCGATGCGTATCGAAATGGTAGGGGCCGATATCGAAGCTCGCCGCGTTGAAACGGTCTGGATAGGCGCGGCGCAGCAACGCCGTAACACGTTCGCGGAACTCGCCCGGGCGCAACGGCAGCGCGACATAGTCGTCGGCACCGCTGGCAAAGGCACGCACCACGCTGTCCTCCGACGTCTCCGTCGAAGCGAACAGGACCGGCAGGCGGTCGCCGCCAACCGCGCGCACCGACCTCAGGACTTCGGCGCCTGACAGGCGGCTGCCTTGCCAGTCCAGCACCAGCATATCCACAGTGGAACGAGCGAGCGCTTTCGACATGGTCAGGCCGTCGTCATAGACGATGCACGTATGGCTGGCGCTCATGAGGACCTTTTCGATCGACTGGCGCATGAGGGGGTCACGCTGAAGAATGGCAATGCGCATGGGATAACTCTTAACTGATAGCTCGGACGCGATTCTCAGAGAGACGCCCAAGTCATCCCATAGGAGCATTCCTAATTTACGCACCAATCACCCCGCTCCGACAGGTGCGCGCAGCATTCCTACACTCGAGAGCTGCGGCTCGCACGACGCGCAAACCTCGCGGCCCTGCTCGCCGCCGAAAAGGCACGTCTTCGGGAACTTTTTCCAATCTAATTAAGTACTTCCCGAAAGGCACGACTTTCATCCTGTAAAATCCCGGTCTGGCCCTAGTCGTCATCGCGCTTGCCCTACCCGGGCCGGCGCGCCGGTGTCCCGTGCTCTACCCAGCGCTTGCCACACTTCTCGCCCGACGACCGCCCTATTTCCACGCGCTACGTGTGGCTCCCAATTCAAGACAAGACACAAGCAATGCAAGCGACAAATCTGGGTGGAGCACAGGCTGTCACCCCACGCCCTCTTGGGCGAAGCGATTACAAGACGCTCGGCCTCGCCGCGCTCGGCGGGGCACTGGAGTTCTACGACTTCATCATCTTCGTATTCTTTGCGCCGGCGATCGGCCAGTTGTTCTTCCCCGCCGCGATGCCGGACTGGCTGCGTCAAGTACAGACTTTCGGCATCTTCGCGGCAGGCTATCTGGCACGGCCGCTCGGCGGCATCATCATGGCGCACTTCGGCGATCTGTTCGGCCGCAAGCGCATGTTCACGCTGAGCGTGCTGCTGATGTCGGTGCCGACGCTGATGATGGGTCTGCTGCCCACCTACGCCAGCATCGGCGTGATGGCGCCGGTATTGCTGCTGCTGTTCCGCGTGATGCAGGGTGCGGCGGTCGGCGGCGAAGTGCCGGGCGCATGGGTGTTCGTCTCGGAACACGTGCCGCAGCGGCACGTCGGCTATGCATGCGGCACGCTGACGGCCGGGCTCACGGCGGGCATTCTGCTCGGCTCGCTGATCGCGTCGGCGGTAAACCGCGACTTCGCGCCCGCGGAAATCTCCGCTTACGCGTGGCGCATTCCGTTCCTGGTGGGCGGCGTGTTCGGCATGTTCTCGGTTTATCTGCGCCGCTGGCTGCATGAGACGCCGGTGTTCGCCGAGCTCAAGCAACGCAAGGCGATCGCCGCGGAAGTGCCGCTCAAGGCCGTGTTGCGCGACCACGGCCGCGCCGTGATCGTGTCGATGCTGCTCACGTGGATGCTGTCGGCCGCGATCGTCGTGGTCATTCTGATGACGCCGACGCTGCTGCAGAAGCAGTTTCATATCGCGCCGGCCACCGCGCTGCTGGCGAACTGCGTGGCGACGCTGTGCCTGACGATCGGCTGCGTGATGGCGGGTTCGATCGCCGGCCGGATCGGCGCGGGGCGCACGATTTTCATCGGCGGCCTTGCGCTGGCGGTGACGTACTACGTAATGTTCCAGCAGCTCGCTGTCGATACGTCGGCGCTCGTGCCGCTGTATGCCGTGGCCGGCCTTTTCGTCGGCGTGATCGGCGCGATTCCGTTCGTGCTGGTCAAGGCGTTTCCAGCCGCCGTGCGATTCTCGGGCATCTCGTTCTCGTATAACGTCGCGTATGCGGTGTTCGGCGGTCTTACGCCGATCGCCGTTTCGCTGATGATGAAGTCGAACCCGATGGCCGCGCCGCTCTATGTCGGCGCGATCTGCATTGTCGGGGCATTGACTACGCTGTTGATCAAAAACGCGCCGCAAGCGCGCTAAGCGAGCTGTTCCGCAACGGCGCACGCGTGGTGCGCCGTTGTTCCATCGGCTCCATGCCCCGCCTTTCCGGCAGTTTCGGCGACATTCACACTTCACGTCAGCCCGAAACATCGTGCGCTGCATCGGACCTACGATGTATCACATGAAAACGCCAAACTACTCCCATTCGCCCACCCTTGGCCGCATTCTCGCGACCGTCAGCGTCGGCTTCGTCGTCACGCAACTCGATGTGACCATCGTCAACATCGCGCTGCCGAAGATCGGTGCGGACCTGCATGCGAATGTCGCGGGGCTGCAATGGGTCGTCGACGCATACACGCTCGCGTTCGCCGTGCTGATGCTGTCGGCGGGCGCACTCGGCGACCGGCTCGGCACACGGCGCATGTTCGCGGCAGGTATCGTGCTGTTCGCGCTCGCCTCACTCGCCTGCGGATTGGCGCTCGATGCCGCTATGCTGGTCGCGGCGCGCGCGGTGCAGGGCATCGGCGCGGCCGCCATGCTGCCGAACTCGCTGGCGCTGCTCAATCAGTCGTACGGTCACGACCCGAAGCTCCGGGCGCGTGCTGTCGGGCTGTGGACCGCCGCCGGCGCGATTTCGATCGCGGCCGGCCCGGTGCTTGGCGGTCTGCTGATTGCGGCGTTCGGCTGGCGCAGTATCTTTCTCGTCAATCTGCCGATTTGCATAGCCGGTTTGGTGGCGACGTTGGTGTGGGTGCCGCAGCCTGAATTCGCGCAGAAAAGCGCGCAAGGAGCGGCTCCGACCACGACTGGTATCGATCTGAGCGGTCAGTCCCTTGCGATCGTCGCGCTCACCGCCTTCGTCGCCGCTGTGATCGAAATGCGGCCGCTGGGGCTGAGCCATCCGCTGGTAGCCGGCGGTTTCATACTCGCGCTAATCGCGACCGCCGCTTTTATCGCCGTGGAATCGCGTGTCGCGGCACCGATGCTGCCGCTCTCGCTATTCAGCAAGCGCACCTTCAATGCGGCGGTGCTGTTCGGCATCTGCGTGAATCTGACGTACTACGGCATGGTGTTCGTGCTGAGCCTGTATTTGCAGCGCGTACGCGGCTATACACCGCTGCAGGCGGGCCTCGCTTTCCTGCCGTTGACCGGCGGCTTTCTGCTCTCGAACGTGGCGAGCGGATGGGTGGTCGGGCGCTTCGGCGTGCGCGTGCCGATGATCGCCGGTGCGATCACTGCGGGGCTCGGCTATAGCCTGCTGCATCTCCTCGACGCGTCTACGCCGCTCGTCGGTTTGCTGTTGCCGTTCC
The DNA here is from genome assembly GCF_050434205.1 of Paraburkholderia sp. GAS348. Lineage (NCBI taxonomy): Bacteria > Pseudomonadati > Pseudomonadota > Betaproteobacteria > Burkholderiales > Burkholderiaceae > Paraburkholderia > Paraburkholderia sp. GAS348. Next base: position 312,341 of record NZ_JBNPVT010000003.1, on the reverse strand, counting down.
TGCTCATTCCCTCGGGGATGGGTCTCGCGGTCCCAGCGATGACAACCGCCGTGCTGGCCTCCGTCGAAGCGCAGCGCGCAGGCACCGCGTCCGCCGTACTCAATACCGCCCGGCAAGCAGGCGGCGCGGTGGGTGTAGCCGCCTTCGGCGCGTTGGCGAGCGGCGCAGCCGCCACGCAGATCGTCTCGGGGTTGCAAGCCGCGACGGCGATCTCGCTCGGTCTGCTAGTGGTCGCCGGCGTCATGGGCTGCCTTGTACATCCGGAACCGCACGCGTCTGCCTCCAGGCCGCACAAGACTGGCCCCGGGCAAGTTCGTGAATCGCGCTGATCGCCTCATCGATTTGCCAGGCACGAACCGGCGAGTCGGCACTAGCAGTGCACGCTGCAACTCAACTCACGCTGTCACCGCACGGCTTACAGCGGCGCTTCCTGAATCGTGCCGGTGTCAATCGCGCGCTCGATCAGCCCTTCGTTTTGCGCCTTGGCGATCGCGTCGGCGATCAGCTTTTCCGGCTGTTCGATTTCGGCCTTGATCGTGCCAATGAGGCCGGATGCATCCAGAACCACCAATGTTTTCGCCGAATCGGCAAGGCTGATGATGACGCGATGCGGCGTAGGCCCTTCACCGAGACTTGCGCACAACTGAGTGACCTTGCCACCAATGGTTTGCTCAAAACTTTGAATCATTATTTGCTCCCTTGATTGCAGCCAGAGTCAAAAAACGACCTGCACAGACTACTTCAACAGCGTGATCAGAGATTCAGCCCACCGCGTGGCGCGCGCGCGCCGTCGATACTGATACGGCCCGCTCCGGTCACGAACAACAGCAGGAAACCACCGGCGATACCCATGTTCTTCCAGAAGTGGATCACCATATCGCGTTGCAAAGCGGGATCGGCAACGTTCCAGAAGTCATGGCCCAGCACCGCGGTTGCCACGGTGTAGACGGCCATGATGAGTGCGAGCGGCCGTACCTTGAAGCCGACGATCAGCAGCAGACCGCCGAGTGCTTCGACCACTGTTGCAATCGGTGCGGCGACCTGGACGAACGGCACCCCCTTCGAATGCAGATAGCCGACCAAGCCCGCATAACCCAGCAATTTCATCACGCCGCCCCACAAAAACAGCACGGCAAGAGCGATACGCGCAATGAGGATGACGCCGGAATCGACGGGACGCGTCATGGGGGGCTCCTGTAATGAATAAGCAGCAGACCCGGCCAGGTGGCCGCAGTTCCCCACTTTGCATCTGAGAATAGGTGCGTTGCCCGCCTTTTCCAAGCGCCGGCCGATGTGAAGGGCGCAGCTCGCGCGGTCTCAAGGGAAGGAAAAAGGCGACCGAGCACTCGGCGCATGTCCGATTCTGCACGGCACGGCCGGTATCGCCGCCGTGCTTATGCGCGAGGATGAGAGAAGCTCATGGGTTTCGCCACCGTGGTGAGGGACTATTGCTGCGGCGCATCCGGCGCGAGCAAAACACCCTTTGTAAAAACGAAGCAGCCGTAACCGCGCTCTTCGCCGGTAGCGATCACGCAATAGGCTTTGCGCGCCCGCTCATAGAATGCGAAACGTTCGACCGAAGCAAACGGCACCTCGCGCCCTTCCGCCGCATTGATCTCGATCTGCGCTTCGCGCTGAACCGCCGGAATCGTATTCGGCTCGCCCACCACTTCCATCCGCGACGCAGGCCGCTCGATGAATGTATCCAGCGGCATCACCGACAGAATCGCGCGAATCGCGCGCGGTGCGTTCACGCCATCGAGGCGCAGCAGCTTGCCCAACACCGTCTCCTGCGCGACGGACGCGCCCGGGAAGTTGGCGTCGCAAACCACCAGTTCGTCGCCATGCCCCATCGAGCGTAGTGCATGCAGCACATCGGCATTCAGCAGCGGGTCCAGATTCTTCAGCACGGTGTCTCCTTGAGGTCTGGTTGACGGCTGGCCGCCGAGGTTCGAACGGTTTGTCCCTGTCGCACATCGCGATCGATTGTAGCAAGACGGTCGCGCACCGTCCGTTGCCGGCGGCTCATCGTCAATCTGCTTTTCCACACGGTGCGGCAAGCGGCTTTCTGGCGGCATTGCCACCGCAGCCATCCGACCAACGCGAGCAGCACGAGTCCCGCGCCACCCACCACCGGTTCGCGTCAGGCCAGCAACGCAGTGAAGGTGAACGCGCGCGTGCCAGCCAGCAGCGCGAAGCCGGCGATCGCGCTGGAAAGCGCGTCGACGGCGCCCGACAGACGCGCGAACGTGAGGACGGTACCAGCAGTCGTAGAAACAACGGACTCGTGCATGATCGTCTCCGTGAAAAACTGCGAGTTGCGAGTTGTCAGCTGGCGGCAGGCACCTGGTCGAGGAAGCCGGTCACCGCCTGCAGGCGGCCGCGTGCGTCGAGCACGCCGAAGTCGGAACCCTTGACGATCGCTTCACCTGCCGGCGTGGTGAGTGCCCACGAAAAGCGCAGCCGGTTCGCAAAGCCGTCGACCTCGGTCGTGCGGTGAAACGTGTGGTGCGGGAAGCGCTCATGCACCGCACGGATCATCGCGTCGATGCCGTCATGGCCCACGCCAGCCAGCAACGGATCGCGATAGTCGGCATCGGCGGCCCACGTCGCGGCGATCAGTTCGCGGCGGCGCGCTGCATCGGTTTCATTCCATGCGTCGAAATAACGGTCGATCAGATCGGTATGCGCATTCATCTCAGACTCCTTGATTGGCATGACTGAGCACTACGCTCGGCAGACACGTTGTATGCGGCGGGCTCGGAGTGAAGATTGGCGGCTCGAGCGCAGCGCGTCGATTACGTGAGAGGTAAGCATCCGGATGCATCGAGATGAAAAACTGCGCCCTGTTTCCCGCCGGATTGGCCATCCGGCCGAATCGTCACGCGCTGCGTCAGCCGCTAACCTCGTGGGGCAAATGGGGGCCGCGCAACGTTGACGCGCGGCATGTGACGAACTGAACGGGTGCGGACACGAGCCGCTTTTTCAATATGGTTTTTACACTTGCAAGATCGTATCTAGAAGGATACACTCATCAGCAGATCGGTTCACCGCCTGTGTACACGGTCAACCGCACCGAGGAATTCGACAGCTGGCTTGCCGGCCTCGCAGACTTAAGAGCGAGGGCAAAAATCCTGGTGCGGGTCCGGCGTGCGGAGCGAGGTCATTTCGGCGACGTAAAGCTGCTGGAAGACGGTGTGTCCGAGATGCGCATCGATTGCGGTCCCGGCTATCGGGTCTACTTCGCGCGCGAAGGGCGCATGGTGTACCTGCTGCTCTGCGGTGGCGACAAGTCCACGCAGCCGGCCGACATCAAGCATGCCAAATCAATGTGGGCAGCAATCAGAAAGGAACTGTCATGAGCAAAGTCAAAACCGCACGGTTCGACGCATCGCACTACCTCGATAGCGAGGAAATGATCGCTGAATATCTCAACGCTGCACTGGAAGAAGGCGACGCCGACCTCCTCCTCGCCGCGATCGCCGACATCGCAAAAGCACGCGGCATCGCGAAGGTCGCGGCTGACGCCGGGCTCGGGCGCGAAAGCCTCTATAAAACACTCGCGCCGGGCTCCAAACCGCGCATGGATACGGTGTTCAAACTGCTTCGGGCGCTGGGCGTCAAACTCAACGCCGTGCCGGAAGGTGTGGCGCACGCCTGATTCGCGCTTGCCTCGTTGTCGCTTGGGGCAACGCTCTGAATGGGCTGCGTATTCGTGGGCGCTCCTACGCTTTCTCGGGTGCTCCGGGGTATTCCGGGGTATTCCATTACCCGCCAGGTAATGGATCGCTACCGCGCTTTGGCTATCATCGGCAGTATGAACACACTCTCTCTTGCGCAAACCATCCCGTCGAACGGGCCGACGGCAAGCCGCACGGTCGGCGATCTGCTGCGCGAATGGCGGCAACGGCGAAGAATGAGCCAGTTATTGCTCGCCGCCGAAGCCGATATTTCAACGCGACATCTGAGCTTCGTCGAATCAGGCCGTGCAGTGCCCAGCCGGGAAATGGTCATGCACCTCGCCGAGCGGCTCGACGTGCCACTGCGTGCGCGCAATGCACTGCTGATCGCGGCGGGTTATGCGCCGCTGTTCCGCGAACGTCCCTTGACGGATCCGCAGCTGGCCGCTGCGCGCGAGGCAGTCGAGTTGGTGCTCAAAGGTCACGAGCCGTATCCGGCACTCGCGATCGACCGCCACTGGACCATCGTTGCAGCGAACAATGCGCTCGCGCCGCTGCTCGCGGGCGCAAGCCCGGAACTGCTGAAACCGCCGGTCAATGCGATGCGACTGAGCTTGCATCCGGACGGCATCGCAGCGTCGATCGTCAATTGGCATGCCTGGCGTGCGCACGCGCTGTCCCGACTCCAGCGGCAAATCGACGTAAGTGGTGACGGCACGTTGAGCGCATTGCGCGACGAGCTAGCCGCGTATCCTGCTCCGCCCGGCGCGGAAGTGGCCGGCCACGACGACACCGCAAGTCATCAAGTCGCCGTGCCGCTGCGGCTGCGCACGCCGATCGGCGAGCTATCGTTCTTCAGCACGACCACGGTATTCGGCACACCGGCGGATGTGACACTGTCGGAACTTGCCATTGAAGCGTTCTTTCCCGCCGATCAGCAAACCGCAGCGGCCTTGCGCGAGTTCGCCGAAAGCCAACGCGCAGAGGGGCAAAAGGCTGAAGCCGTGAAGCCATAGCAGGACCGCCGAACTGCAGAACTGCAGAAGGCAGAAGGCAGAACGCAGAACGCAGAACGCAGGGCATCATCGAACACTGCGTTGTTACAGTCTGCAGCGCCATTCGAACCACACAGAGAGACCCATTTGATCAACAGCGCCCCACTGATCCGCCAACTCGGTCCGGCCGACCGCGACGCCTACTTCCAGCTTCGTCTGCGCGGACTGAAGGCACATCCGGAGTCGTTCGGTCAAAGCTACGAGGAAGCAGTGGCCAAAGGCGCCGCGCGACATGACGCAATGTTGCAAGGCGCGCGCGCAGCCGAAGGCGACTTTTTGCTCGGCGCTTTCGCATCAGCCAATGCGCCGTTGATCGGCGTGGTCGGATTACTGCGCAGCCAGCGCGACAAGGAACGGCACAAGGCCTCCGTCGTCGGCATGTATGTCGCTCCGGAAGCTGCGGGCCGTGGGGTCGGGCGCGGGTTGCTTGACGAGTTGCTGGCGCGAGCGGCGCAAATAGAAGGCCTGCGGCAAATCCAGTTGATGGTGGGTAGCCGGAACGAGGCGGCACGCAAACTCTATGAGTCGCTTGGCTTTCGCAAATATGGCTGCGAGATCGGCGCGTTGAACGTCAACGGCGTGTTTCACGACGCCGATCTGATGGCGCGCTTCATGGAACAGCTATCGGTGACCAATCCTGCCCTCAGGGCGTGCGGCCCGCGGCGCAGCGCGCACCGATCGTTACGCATCGCTCTGGAAGATGCCGGTCCGCTCGCTGATTACGGCGCTGGCCGGCAGCCTGATGCTCGGCTGCAGAGCCCGTCTGGCCTACGGTTGTAACATCGGAGCCTATTTCAGCGGCATCGTGTCAGACAGCTTACGCGGCTGGCTGTGGCTGGTCGCCGCCTTCGCGCAACGTACTCGGCACCCGCCTGCGCCCGGCGTTCGTACTCGAAGTCGAACGGGTCCGCGCAAACGTTGCTAGAAGTTACAAATGCCGCCTCATTTGTAACCGGGGCCACATCGATCTGTTACACCTCTGATTTGTCCCCCACAGCCGTGCAAGTGAGCGGTATTTATTACTTTTAATCGGCTCCGCTTTCTATTTCCTTTCCGATTCCATACTGATTTTCCGGTTCTCGACCGGGCACCCATCATTGTTCAGATGAAAGACTCTATATCCCACCACACAAGGGTTTTCATGGATCAGACAAAATTCACAGGCGACAAAAAATCTGCTAAGCACCCTCTATTACAGGACCATGAAATAGTTACCGAAATTTGACGTATCTTTTCGGGATATTTTTTTTAGAAGGGATTGATTTCTTGTTTTACCCTTCATACAATTCGTCCCAAGCTGTTACGAGATGTAACGCTATGTATCAAAGAGTCGCTATCTGTATCAGGTGGTGACATGTAGCCGGAGGACAACGTTTCCGGCGAGGCACAAAAGACATAACGGCAAAAAATGCCGACAGAGTAATTCGGGGCTTCGGAAACACAGAAAATGGACCGTAGCAGCGAGACGCTGGATTCAATCCGCGAGATTAACTTGTCTTACATCATGCTCGCGCAACGTATGTTGCGTGAGGACAAACCGGTCGGCATGTTCCGGCTGGGACTGTCGTCGGAACTGGCTGATTTGCTTGCCGGGCTGTCGCTCGCGCAGATCGTCAAGCTGGCCGCTTCCGATCAGCTTTTATGCTTCTTCCGCTTCAACGACCACGCCATGTTGTCGGCGTTGACACAAACGACGAAGCATGCAGCAGTTGCACCAACTCACGCGGCGATCCTGCTTGCAGGCCAGCCCGCTGAGCAGTTTGCTTAATCGAGGTGACCGCGATGCTCAAGCGTAGCCTGACGGAAGACGCACAAGAAGTATTCCGTGCCATCGCGCTGATTGAACTTGGCGCGCGCATGCAGGTGCTAGAAAGCGAGTTGACGCTTTCGCGCGACCGCATGATCCGCCTGTACCGCGAGGTCAAAGGTGTATCGCCGCCCAAGGGCATGCTGCCGTTCTCGGCGGATTGGTACATGACATGGCTGGCGAACATCCACGCGTCGTTGTTCTACAACACGTACCTGTTCCTGAAGAACGAAGCACGTTGCTCGCACCTGGATGCGCTGACCAAAGGGTATCGGCTGTATCTGGAACATTGCCAGCACAGCGAAACCGAACCGGTGCTGGATCTGACTCGTGCATGGACGCTGGTGCGTTTCTTCGACGCCAACATCCTGCAGCTGACCAAATGCTGCCGTTGCACCGGCAAGTTCGTCGCGCACAAGCACGACCTGCAACACAACGTGGTGTGTGGCGCCTGCCAGCCGCCGTCGCGCGCCGGCAAGACCAAGAAGGCCGCCGCCGCTCGCCAGGAAGCGCTCGAAGCAGCGCAGATTGCGCAAGCCGCCTGAGTTGAGTTGAATCGATGAGGGCCGGTCCAGCCTGATTCGAACCGAAGCACCCAGGAAAAAGGTCCGCCCAAAAAAACCCGGGCCGCGCTTTTGCGCAACCCGGCGTTCTTCACCAGCCAACCAGCTAAAAGCAAACCCTAGCGCGTCGCGACCTGATCCACCGGCACAGAAGCAGTTGCATCAGCAGAAGCCCGAGCCGCACCCGAAGCCGGCGCAACCGCCCCCACCGCCTCATCGCCCGCAGGCTTCACATCGCCCCAGCCGCCGCCCAGCGCGCGAATCAGATTCACGGTCGCCACCGCCTGCGTGCCCGACAGGTGACTCGCCTGCAATTGCGAAGTCAGCACCTGCCGCTCGCCGTCGATCACATCCAGATAACTGACCGCGCCTTCCGTGTACTGCGTGCGCGACAGATGCGCCGCACGTTGCGAGGCCACGACCGCATCGTTCTGCTCGCGAATCTGATCGTCGAGCAAACGCAGATCGGCCAGATTGTCCTCGACCTCACGGAACGCCACGAGCACCTGCTGACGATACTGGGCCACATCCTCGTCGTACTTCGAGCGAGCCTGCGCGAGGTTTGCCTTGCGACGGCCGCCGTCGAACAGCGGCACGGTCAACGCGGTACCGGCAAACGGCCCGAGAATGAACGCACGGCTCGACCACATGAACAGATCGCCGAGCGTCGCCGACTCGAACCCAAGCGCGCCCGTGATGTCGAGCTTCGGGAAAAACGCCGACTTCGCCAGGCCGACCCGCGCATTCGCCGCCATCATCGCCCGCTCTGCCGCCGAAATGTCCGGCCGACGTTCGAGCAGCGCCGAAGGCAAACCTGGCGGCACGCGCACCGTCACCGGCACGAGCGGCGCTTCCGCGAACGAGAAGTCCGCCGGCGGCTTGCCGAGCAGAATTGCAAGGCTATGCTCGGAGGCCGCGCGCTGACGCGCCACGCCCACTGCATCCGCACGCGCACTCGCCAGTTCGTTGCGAGCGCGAGAAACATCCAGCTCGCCGATATCGCCTTCCCTGAAACGGCGCTCGACCAGTTTCAGCGTGTCCTCGCGCAACGCCACGGTACGGCGGTACAGGTCCTGATCCGTGTCGAGCTCGCGCAACTGGAAGTAGTTCTGCGCGACGTCAGCCTGCAGCGACAACTGCACCGATCGGAACAGTGCCTCGGTTTGCTGCTCGTCGGCACGCGTCGCATTCACATTCGACCCGACTCGCCCGAACAGATCGGTCTCATACGACGCGCCCACCTGGGCGCGCCAGATCGTGCCCGTCGTGCCGCCCGCGCTATCCGGCTGGAATTGCGAGGCCGCCGACGCACGTTCGCGCGTCGGCCCAAAGCCCCCGTCGAGCTTAGGGAACCAGTCCGATTTCGCCGCCTGGGTCACCGCGCGCGCCTGTCGCACACGCGCCGCGGCCGCCTTCAGGTCCTGATTCGCAGCAGCAGCCTGCTCTTCCAGCGCATTGAGCTGCGGGTCGCCGAAAACCGTCCACCATGCGCCGCGATGCGCGTCGTCCGCGGGTTGAGCCTGCTTCCAGGTGCCCGTGTCCTGCGGCGATGCGGCGGACGTAGCCGATGTAGCCGACGCACCCGACGCAGCAGCAGGCGCTTCCTTGAACACAACCGGCGTATCCACCTCCGGCCGCTTATACGTGGGCTCCACGGAGCAGGCTGCAAGCAGCGCCACCAGCAAGCCGCTGGTAGCCGCTCCGCCCCACCCGCTTAAAGATTCAAAACGCTTCATTATTGTTTTCTCCTCAGGCGTCCGTCACCGGCGCCCCAAGGTGCGGTGCGTCTTTCTGCGCGACGTGAATCGTCCCGCCCGCCAACGAACGCAGCACCACATAGAACACGGGGGTCAGCATCAGGCCGAACAGCGTCACGCCGAGCATGCCGAAGAACACCGCGATACCCATCGCGTGACGCATCTCCGAACCCGCACCGCTCGAGATCACCAGCGGCACCACACCCATGATGAAAGCGATCGACGTCATCAGAATGGGACGCAGACGCAAGCGGCTCGCCTCGATCGCCGCCGCCAGCGGCGTACGCCCGTCATGCTCCAACTCCCGGGCGAACTCGACGATCAGAATCGCGTTCTTCGCGGACAGCCCCACCAGCACCATCAAACCGATTTGCGTGAAGATGTTGTTGTCGCCACCCGTGAGCCACACACCGGTGAGCGCGGACAGCACGCTCATCGGCACGATCAGGATCACCGCGAGCGGCAGGGTCAGGCTTTCGTACAACGCGGCCAGCACGAGAAACACGAGCAGCACGCTGATTGGGAACACCCACAAGCCCGCGTTGCCGGCGATGATTTGCTGATACGTCAGGTCGGTCCATTCGAGCTTCACACCGTGCGGCAAGATTTCGGCCGCCACGCGTTCGGCCGCGGCTTGCGCCTGGCCCGACGAGTAGCCCGGCGCCGGACCACCATTGATGTCGGCAGCCGTATAGCCGTTGTAACGCACCACCATTTCCGGACCGTATGTAGGCGTCACCGTCACCAGCGACGACAAAGGCACCATGTCGCCCGCAGCATTGCGTGTCTTCAGTTGCAGGATGTCGTCCGCACGTTGACGGAACGGCGCATCTGCCTGCACCCGCACCTGATACACACGGCCGAAGCGGTTGAAGTCGTTGACATACAGCGAGCCCAGATAGATCTGCATCGTGTTGAACACGTCCGTGACCGGCACGCCGAGTTGCTTGGCCTTCACGCGATCCAGATCGACGTTCAGTTGCGGCACATTGATCTGGTAGCTCGAGAACGTCGGTCCAAGTTCAGGCGTTTGCGCTGCTTTTTTCACGAACGCTTCCGCCGCCTTGTTCAACTCCGCATAGCCGACCGCGCCGTGGTCCTCCAACTGCATCTTGAAGCCGCCCAACGTACCGAGGCCGAGAACGGGCGGCGGTGGGAACACCGCGACGAACGAATCCTTGATCGCGCCGTACTGCTGGTTCAACGCGCCGGCAATCGCACCGGCCGAGAGCTTCTTGCTGCCGCGTTCCTTGAAAGGCTTCAACGTCACAAACACGATGCCGGCGCTCGAGCTATTGGTGAAACCGTTCACCGACAAACCCGGGAATGCCACCGCGCTTTCAACGCCCGGCTGCTTCAGCGCAATCGCGCTCATGTCGCGGATCACTTTTTCCGTGCGATCCAGCGATGCACCGTTCGGCAGTTGCGCAAACGCGATCAGATACTCCTTGTCTTGCGCCGGCACGAAGCCACCCGGCACGACACGCGAGATCAGCACCGTTGCGCCCAGCAGGATCGCGTAGACCGCGAGCATCGCGCCCTTACGGCGCAGCACGCCCGTCACGCCGCGGCCATATTCCGTCGAGCCGCGCTGGAACACCTTGTTGAAGCCCCTGAAGAAGCGGCCCAGCACGCGATTCATCACCCGCGTCAGGAAGTCTTCCTTGGCGCCATGGCCACGCAACAGCATCGCGGACAAAGCCGGCGACAAGGTCAGCGAATTGAATGCCGAGATCACCGTCGAGATCGCGATGGTCATCGCGAACTGCTTGTAGAACTGGCCCGTCAAGCCGGTCATGAAAGCGAGCGGCACGAACACGGCGACCAGCGTCAGCGCGATGGCGATAATCGGCCCACTCACTTCCTGCATGGCCTTATAGGTCGCATCGCGCGCACTGAGTCCGTTTTCGATGTTCCGTTCGACGTTCTCCACCACCACGATCGCATCGTCCACCACGATCCCGATGGCCAGCACCATCCCAAACAATGACAACGCATTGATCGAGAAGCCGAACGCAAGCAGCAACGAGAACGTTCCGACGATCGACACCGGTACCGCAATCAACGGAATGATCGACGCACGCCACGTCTGCAGGAACACGATCACCACGATCACCACCAGCGCAATCGCTTCGAGCAGCGTGTGGATCACCGCTTCGATACTCGCGCGCACGAACTGTGTCGGGTCATAGACGATCTTGTATTCGACGCCCGGCGGCATGTCTTCCGCCAGCTCTTTCATCGTTGTACGAACCTGATCGGAAATCGCCAGCGAGTTCGCCCCCGGCGCCTGATTGATGGCGAGCGCAACCGCCGGCTTGTTGTCGAGCAGCGAACGCAGGCCGTATTCCGACGCCGCCAGTTCGATACGCGCGATATCACGCAGGTACGTCACGCCGCCGTCCGGCGCGGTTTTGACGATGATGTCACCGAATTCGCCCTCAGTCTTCAAACGGCCACGCGCATTCACCGACAACTGCAATTGCGTGCCCGGCACCGAAGGCGATGCGCCGATCACACCGGCTGCCACCTGAATGTTCTGCTCGCGGATTGCGTTGACCACTTCGGTCGCCGTCAAACCGCGCTGTGCGACCTTCTGCGGATCGAGCCAGATGCGCATCGAGTAGTCGCCCGAACCCCACAACTGTACTTCGCCGACGCCCTGAATCCGCGCCAGCCGGTCCTTGACGTTGAGCAGCGCGTAGTTGCGCAGATACGTCATGTCGTAGCGGTTGTTCGGCGAGATCAGGTGGACCACCATTGTCAGCGTGGGCGAACTCTTGATGGTCGTGATGCCGAGGCGCTGCACGTCTTCCGGCAAGCGCGGCAGCGCCTGGTTGACGCGGTTCTGCACCAGTTGCGTCGCAAGGTCCGGATTGGTGCCGAGCTTGAAAGTCACCGTCAGCGTGAGATTGCCGTCGCTATTGGCTTGCGACTGCATGTACAGCATGTTCTCGACGCCGTTGATCTGCTCTTCGAGCGGCGCGGCGACGGCCTCGGCGATCACTTTCGGATTGGCGCCCGGATATTGCGCGTGCACCACCACCGAAGGCGGCACGACTTCCGGGTACTCCGAAATCGGCAGCTTGAAGAGCGCAATGATGCCCCCCAGCAGGATCAATACCGAGAGCACGCCGGCAAAGATCGGTCGATCGATGAAGAATTTGGATATGTTCATGGGAAGCTCTTAACGTTGGAGCATGTGCCAGCTACGGCCAGGTACCAAGACCGGATAAGCGCGGCGCACGAGGCTCACGAATTCTTGTCCGCTGGTTTCGCTCGTGTCTGCGCGAGCGGCGCGCTGTTCGGATCCTGATCGGCGCTCATCGGCACCATGTGAGCGCGTACTGCATCGCCCGGACGCACGCGCTGGATACCGTTCACGACGATCCGGTCGGTCGCCTGCAAACCGCCCTTGACGACGCGCAGGTTGCCCTGCATGTCGCCCACCGCGATTTCCCGGTACACGACGTGGTTGCTCTGGTCGAGCACCAGCACGAACTTCTTGTCCTGATCGGTGCCCACCGCGGCGTCGTCGATCAGCAGTGCGGGATGCGGCTCGCTGCCGCCGACCTTCACGCGTGCATACAGGCCTGGGATCAATGCCCCATCCTGGTTGTCGAAGCGCGCGCGCACCCGGATCGTGCCGGACGACGTATCCAGCCGGTTGTCGACGGATTCGATCGTGCCGCTGCGCGAGTAGCCGCTTTCATCCGCCAGACCCAGACCCACCGGCACCTTGCTGCCATCCTTCGCGCGGCTCAGGTATTGCAGGTAGGTTTGTTCGTCGACGTCGAACGATGCATAGATCGGCGAAACCGACACCAGCGTGGTTAGGGGCGCCGAGCTTGCGCCCGCCGACACCACATTGCCCACCGTGATTTCCGCACGCGAGACGCGGCCCGACACCGGCGCGACGATCTTCGTGTAGCCGAGATTGATGCGTGCGGTTTCGACGGCGGCTTGCGCGGCCTTCAGGTTGGCGCTCGCTTCGCGCGCGGCGTTCTGCTTCTCGTCGTAATCGCGCCTGGCGATCGCGTTGTCGGTGATCAGGCGTTGCGCGCGTTCCCAATCGCTTTGCGTGTAGCCCGTCCGCGCTTGCGCCGCCGCGAGTTGCGCTTCGGCGCGATCGACTTCGGCTGCGTACGGACGCGGATCGATCACGAACAGCGTGTCGCCCTTCTTCACGAGCGCGCCGTCCTTGAAGTTGACGGACACGATCGTGCCCGGCACCTGCGAGCGGACGTCCACTTTTTCGACCGCTTCGAGGCGGCCCGAATAGCTTTGCCAGTCGGTGATGGTCTTTTGCACCACGGTGGCCACATCGACTTCCGGCACGATGGTGGGCGCAGCGGGCGAGCTCGCGTCGACACGAATCGCGCCGAACGTGCCCAGCCCGGCCACGACGATGACGGCTAGCGCGGCAATCGCCACACGGCGACGGGAAAGAGGAAGGATAGTCATGAGAAGCTCCCGGTATCGTTGATTAAAGTTCTGCTTATTTGTTTGTGTCTCAGCGATGAGCGCGCGCGTCGAAGCGCCACTGAAAAAATCGCACCGCTTCCTGCAAGGCGGGCGGATGGTCGGCCAACGCGGCGTGCGAGATGCTGGGACAGCGGACCACGAGGGTCAGCACACCCGCGTCGATCAGACTGCTCGCGTACTTCTCCGCTTCCACATGCAGCACGTCGTTTTGCGCCGTCACGATCAGCGTGGCCGGCAGCCCCGCGAGGCGTGACGATTCGAGCGGCGCGGCATACGGATGCATGCGTTGCGACGCTTGCGGCAGATACGCGCGATAACACGCCGCGCATTCCTTCGCGGTGATGTCCGAACCTAAGCGCTGCTCGTCCCCCAGACGCGTGAGGCTCGGATCGAGCATCGGCCCGAACAGCGCCTGCGCGGCGATGCGCACGTCGCCGCGATCGCGCGCGATGAAAGCGAGGCAATTGGCCAACTGCCCGCCCGCATCGTGGCCCGCCACGGCGATCTTCTTGCTATTCCCGCCAAACGCGCGTGCTCTTGTCCGCACCCACAGCGCCGCGCGATGTGCGTCTTCAGGCGCCGCCGGAAACGGAAATTGCGGCGCCAGCGAATAACCGACCGAAACGACCAAAGCCGGTAAGTGTTCTGCGAAATAACGCGCGGCGTAGTCGGCCTGATCGATCGAGCCCTTGGTAAAACCGCCGCCGTGGAAATAAAGCAGTACCGGCAGTGCGGTTTTCTGTGACGGCCGGTACAAACGCAGCGTAATGTCCTGTGCGTGCCCTTCGATCTGCACGTCAGTGATCTCGAGTGCCGTGCTGTTGGCCTGTGCCGGGCCGCTGCCGGCGGGCACAAAGGCGTACGGCGGTTTAAATGCATCCATGTCGAGCCGCGCAATGCGCATAGAACTTCAATGGTGCGAATTGTGGGTTCGGCAGATTCCTAAATAAATGCCTATAATCCGGCAACACAATTCGGCGTCCCCGAACAATCGGACGGGATTACTCTGTGGATTCGCTGCAGATTCGAACCCTGCCTGGAGCGCCGGCCCCTTTTAGGAGGTTTGCAATGGACCGGCTTCAGGCCATGCAAGTGTTCACGCGCGTCGTCGACACCAACAGCTTTACCCGTGCGGCGGAAACGCTCGACCTGCCGCGCGCATCGGTTACCACCATCATTCAGAACCTCGAAGCGTTCCTCGGCACGCGTCTGATGCACCGGACCACGCGGCGTTTGTCGCTGACGCCGGACGGTGCTGCGTATTACGAGCGCTGCGTGCGCATCCTTGCGGACGTCGAAGAGACCGAGGCCAGCTTCCAGAGCGGCAATAAGAAACCACACGGCAAGCTGCGCATCGACATGCCGGGATCGATCGGGCGCTTGCTGGTGATTCCTTCGCTGTGCGAATTCCACACGCGTTACCCGGACATCGACCTGCAGCTCGGATTGACGGACCGGCCCGTCGATCTGCTGCAGGAAGGCGTGGATTGCGTGGTGCGTGTGGGTGCGCTACAGGATTCTTCGCTGGTAGCGCGGCGTATCGGTTTGTTCGAGGGCGTGACATGCGCGGCCCCCGGCTACATCGAGCGCGCGGGCATGCCGGCTTCGCTCGACGACCTCGACAATCACAAAGCAGTCAATTACTTTTCGAGCCGCACGGGGCGCACGATCGATTGGGCCTTCATGGTTGATGGCAAAGAGATCGAAGTAAAGATGAAGGGCATTGTGTCGGTGAACGACGCCGATGCCTACGTAACTTGCGGACTGGAAGGCTTTGGCCTGATTCAGCCGGCGCTCTTCATGGTGCTGCCGCATCTGCGTTCGGGCCAGCTGGTTGAAGTGCTGCCGGAGCTGAAGCCTTTGCCGATGCCGATTTCCGCGGTTTATCCGCACAGTCGGCATCTGTCGCCTAAAGTCCGCGTTTTCGTAGACTGGATTGCCGAGCTGTTTGACCGCTGCCCGTTGCTGAGCGGACGCGGCGGTCTGGACGCGACGTGCACGAAGCGTACTTTCGAAGAACGCGAATCTGCTCCAATGCTCGATACGCCGGTGATAACGGAGTGGGTTGCTTAACGCGGGTTATTTGAAGTACAAAATCTGGAACAGTGAATTTCAACCGCGGCTCTAATGCCGCGGTTGCCCGACAGTAACCGGGTGACACGCGCGTTGCCGCGATTGTTCCAGAATCGCGACAATTCATTTCGCGAAAGTGCGATTTATCCACACCGCTTCGAAGTCTACATTTCACCCTGTCGCAGCGCTGCTTGCGCTGCCAATGAATCGACAGGAGTGAATCATGAAACGCAAACTCTTAGCAGGTCTGGTTCTTTCGCTGCTTGCCAGCGCACCGGTGTTCGCTCAAAGCAACGGCGGCGGCATTGGCCGTGCAGGCACATACGAAACGCAACCGACGCCGACTGTGGGCGGCAAGACCCGTGCAGAGGTGAATGCCGAATTGGTCGCGGCGTATCGCGATGGTTCGCTGCCTGCGCTGAATCGTACGTCGTATCCGAATAAAGGTCTGATTGGTCAGACGCAGGCTGCGCGGATTGCATTGCAGGAAGGCACCGGCGGTGACGTCACCCGCGTCGCCAACGGGCAGTAAGGCGAATACGCCGCGATGATTCGGTTTCCAAAAGAAATTTTCATCGCGGTGGGATTTTTTCACTCTTTACGAAGGAGCATGTTATGACACCGTCTGAACTTGATCATTGGGATATGGATGCGCCGGTGTGGACGCCTTATCGGGCGCCGCAGCGATAAAGGTTCGGTTTGTTTTTTTGCCTGCGCGGCGCGCGGTTTTTCTGTATGCCTGCTGGGTTGGTCTTTTTTTGCTTGTCTGCGCGGCGTTTTTTTCTGTGCGCTTGTGCCATAAAAACACAGACAAACAAGCGCTGCCAAAGGCAAAAAATCTACTTCTTCGGCACCCCCTCCCGCCACTCGCCCCAATGGGCAACAATTTCCTGCACAAGCGGATTCCCCGACCTGTACAGGTTCTCAATAGCAATCGTAAAACCCCCTTGCGCAGCATAGTCAAGCAGATTATCCGCACTAGTCTGCCCATCGTATGGCCGATCAAAATCAGACCCAGCCCGCAGCACGGCAACGCGATTCAAATCGACCTTATGCACGGAGGCCGCGCGCTTAAGCGCCTCATACGTAGCGTTATCCTCCTGCTGCGTAGTGCAATAGACACCGTTGCCCTCCGTCAAGATTCTGGTCCAATCCCGAGCCCGCTGCCCAAGCAGCGTCCCTGACCACCAGGTATCCCCTGCCAACGTATCGCATTGAATGACAGTAGGTGGCCGATTCGCAGGCGCATACGAATACTTGGCCCGCGCAGCCTGCGCCTGAGCGTTATCGGACAGCACAACTCTACGGGACAAAGCAAACGCAGTATCGGCCAACTGGGTATTCAACTGAAACACCTCCGTCCGATAGTCGAGCGGCGGCTTATCCGCAGGGCTCCTGGTGTTGATTCCAAGGTAGCCGGTATTCCAGCCGGCCGGAATCTCCCGCCCATCGATCTCCCACTGAATTCCAAAATCGACGAGATACTTCGCCCACGCGGCAGACCCGACCGTGCCCTGCTGCGGATCGATCCCGGCAATACCCGCCACCATAAAGTACGTATGCCGCAAATCGAAGCGCGGCGAGAAGGTCAACGCCATGATCGACGCGGCAGCGTTGCTATGCCCCATGCCAGTGGTCATGACACACACGTCCTGCTTATTGCAATGAACCGTCGGGTAGTCGGGCGATAAACCTTCGACCGCAATCTCGCGCCATGGCCCAAGCCGATCGAGCCACACTTGCCCCTCCGGTCCGAACATCGAAATGATCATCACCTTGACCGGTTGCCCGTGCGAGCCGCCGTCGCCTTGCGAGAAGCCATCGTTGCCGTCCGCGCTGGCAGGGCCGGATGTGAAGGCGGCGCAAGCCGCGAGGGTAATGACGGAGATTGCACCGAGTGCGCGCGTCAGCATCGTGATCCTTCCTTTTGCTTGTGATGCAGATTGGCTAATGGGCTGCTTTCAAGCCGAATGAAGTATAGATGCGAAGAATTTATTTTCCACTACGTATCGCGGTATCAGACAATGCATCAAACCCGCGGCACATCCGGTTCAAAAAACACCCAGCGCACTTGCGGAAATGCCGCCTGCAGGTCCGCTTCGATCACGTTGATCGCATCGACCATCGCTCGGCCGCTCGCGTAGTCGATCATTTCGGCCTGCACGGCCACCACTACATGACGGCCCCACTGCAGCGTAATCATGTTGATGATGCTGCGAATCTCCGACCGGGCGCGCAGATGCGACTCGATCGCGCGACGCACTTCCGGGCCCGCCGATTCGCCGACGATCATCGACTTCACTTCGCGCGCCACCAGCCACGCAATCACCATCAGCAGCAAACCAACGCCGATCGAGCCCAACGCGTCGTAGACGGGATTACCGGTCACCATCGTCAGCAGCACGGCGACGAAGGCCATCGCAAGACCCACCAACGCGGCAATGTCCTCGCCGGCCACCACCAGCAGCTCGGACTCGCGCGTTTCGCGAAACCAGCGCCACAGGCTTTTGTCGGGATGCGTCTTGCGGATTTCCTTAACCGCGCCCCACAACGAAAGCGCTTCGAGCACCACCGAAACGCCGAGTACGACGAGCGCCACATAGGCATGCTGCAAAGGCTCGCGCGCAAACAGACGATGCACGCCCTCGTACACCGAAAACGCGCCGCCGACAAAGAACAGCAGCAACGCCACCAGCAGCGAATAGAAATTGATCTCGCGGCCGCCGCCCATGGGATGCAACGGGCTCGCGGGCTTGCGCGCTTCACGCAAGCCGAATAGCAGCAGCAGTTGGTTACCGCAGTCGGCGGTCGAGTGAATGGCTTCGGCGAACATCGAGCCGGAACCGGTAAACGTGGCAGCAGCGAACTTGCAGACGGCAATGCCGAGGTTGGCGGCAAGCGCATAGAAAATGGCTTTCGGCGATTCTTCGTTCATCGTCGTGGAGGGCGTCCGGGAGTTTACAGAGCGCTTTCGGTTGGCAATAGTTCGTATTATGGACATGCCAGACTGCATGCGTCCAACCCCGGCGCTGTTTTGTGCCGGGTTCCGTGACGCATGCAGTGCCTCTACCTTCGCTCGCGGTCCCTCGCGCTATGCCCTTTCGAGCGCAGCCATCTCCCGCACGATCACCAGCAGCATCGACAGGCTCGCGCCGCCCGTGGCCCGCAGATCGGCCAGCAGGCGCGCGTAACGCTCGAGTTGCGCGGTGCGCTTCTCGCGCCACGCGTGAACCAATAGGTCCGGCGTCGAAGCCTCGTCGGCGTCGGCCAGCGCGCTCGTGGTCAGCGCACGTTTCAGGCGGGCGAGTTCCGCCAGCGCCGTCGCGCGCGCCAGCATGTCCCAGTGCGTGGGCGCCGGCAGTGCGGCCGCGCGCTCGCTGATCCAGCTGTAGTTCAGCAGCGTACCGAGCGCGAAGTAGACGCCAGCCACGAGTTCGAGACTGCGCCCGCAGGTCGACGACACCTCGGCGATGTCGAGCAAAGCCGCCGAGATCTCGCCGCTGGCGATTCGCACCGCCAGTTCGCTATCGACACCGGCGTCCACGAGCGCGCGTTGCCGCTCGGACAGCGTGTCGAGATCGGCGCCCGGCAGCAGCGCGGGCCATTGCGGCGCGAGGCGTTGCGCCGCGTCGCGACAACGTGCAAGCAAGCCGGCGACGTCGCCGTCGCTGACCGCCCCCGATTGCAACTGCCGCAGAAACCACAGCGCAGAGCGTTCGACGAGCCGCGCCACTTCGACGAACATGCGCGCCTGTACATCGTCGGCGACACGGTTATCCAACGCGTCGATACTGCGCCATACGTCGTCGAGATCGAACACGTCGCGCGCCATGATGCAGGCCCGCACGATGTCGCCGGGCTTCGCATCGGTCTCTTCCATCAGGCGATGCACGAACTCGCAGCCCACGCGATTCACCAACGCATTGGTCAGATGCGTTGCGAGGATTTCGCGCCGCAAAGGGTGACGTTGCATCGGTTCGCTAAAGCGCTGCCGCAACGGCTTCGGAAAGTATTCGATCAGCATGTCGCTGACGAGCGGGTCTTCCGGCATCGACGATTCGAGCAGTGCGTCGTACAGCCACATCTTGCTATAGGCAAGCAGCACCGCGCGCTCGGGCGTGGTCAGCCCTTGTTTCGCCGCCTGGCGTTCGGCGACTTCTTCGTCAGTCGGCAAGAACTCGATCACGCGGTTCAGGCGGCCCGCGCGTTCCAGGTAACGCATCAGGCGCGCTTCGGCATCGAGCAATTCGACGCCGTAGCGGCCCGCAATCGAGAGCGCCTGGGTCTGATAATAGTTGTCCTGCAAGACGAGCAAGCCGACTTCGTCGGTCATTTCCGCGAGCAGTGCATTGCGCTGTTTCTCAGTCATTTCACCGTCGGAGACGACCAGCCCCAGCAGAATCTTGATGTTGACCTCGTGGTCCGAACAGTCGACGCCGGCGGAGTTGTCGATCGCATCGGTATTGATGCGGCCGCCGCGCTGCGCAAATTCAATACGCCCGAGTTGCGTGAGGCCGAGATTGCCGCCTTCCGCGACGACTTTGCAGTGCAGATCGGCGCCGTTGACGCGGATCGCATCATTGGCGCGGTCGCCGACCTGCAGATGCGTTTCACCGGTCGCCTTCACATAGGTGCCGATGCCGCCGTTGTAGAGCAGATCGACCGGCGCCTGCAGAATGGCGCGCATCAATTCAGCGGGTGCGAGCGCCGGCGCGCTGATGCCAAGTACCGACTGCACCGCCGCAGACAACGGAATCGTCTTGGCGGTGCGGGGAAACACCCCCCCGCCGGCCGAGATCAGCGACGGATCGTAGTCGGCCCAACTCGACCGGTCGAGAACGAACAGGCGCCCACGTTCCGCAAGGCTTATCGCTGGATCGGGATTCGGATCGAGGAAAATATGCCGGTGGTCGAACGCGGCCACCAGCTTGATATGCGGCGACAACAGCATGCCATTGCCGAACACGTCGCCCGACATATCGCCGACGCCCACCACGGTGAAATCAGCCGCCTGCGTATCGACGCCCATTTCCCGGAAGTGCCGCTTGACCGACTCCCACGCGCCGCGCGCCGTGATCGCCATTTTTTTGTGGTCATAGCCGACCGAACCGCCCGACGCAAAGGCGTCGTCGAGCCAGAAGCCGTATTCCTGTGAAATCGCGTTCGCGTAGTCGGAGAAGGTGGCCGTGCCCTTGTCGGCGGCGACCACCAGATAGGGATCGTCGGGATCATGCCGCACCACATCGGGCGGCGGCACCACTGCCGTACCGGCGAGGTTGTCGGTCAAATCGAGCAGGCCGCGCAGGAACGTCTGATAGCAGGCGATGCCTTCACGCATCCATGCGTCGCGCTCGGTCTGCGGCGGCGGATTCTTCACGACGAAACCGCCTTTGGAGCCGACCGGCACGATCACCACGTTCTTCACCATCTGCGCCTTCATCAAGCCGAGCACTTCCGTGCGGAAGTCCTCACGCCGATCCGACCAGCGCAGCCCGCCGCGCGCGACACGGCCGCCGCGCAAATGCACACCCTCCACTCGCGGCGAGTACACCCAGATTTCGAACATCGGTTTCGGTTCAGGCAAACCGGGCACATGCGCGGGATCGAATTTGAACGACAGATACGGCTTCGGATGGCCGTCGGCATTGAAGCGATAGTAATTCGTGCGTTGCGTCGCCTTGATGACGCCGAGGAATTGCCGGAGTATCCGGTCCTCGTCGAGATTCGGCACCTGATCGAGCGCGCTGTCGATCGTCTTCAACAAGCTGGCGACGCGGATCTCGCGCGTATCGCCGAGCACCGGATCGAAGCGCGCAATGAACAACTCCACGAGCATGCGGGCGATCGCCGGATTGCCGGTGACCGCGCGTTCGATATACGCGTCGCTGAAGGTCGAACCCACTTGCCTCAGGTACTTGGCATAAGCACGCAGAATCGTCACCTCGCGCGCGCTCAGTTGCGCGCGCAGCACGAGGCGGTTGAAATCGTCGCTTTCGATGCCGCCGGTCCACACCTGTTCGAACGCATCTTCGAAAAGATCCTTCACGCGTTCGATATCGAACTCCGCATCGTCCGCGAGTTCGAGGCCGAAGTCGTGAATCCAGGCAGGCGTGGCGTCGAGCGCTTCGATCAGATAAGGCCGCTCTTCATCGACACGCACGCCGAGATGCTCGAGCATCGGCAAGCTGCGCGACAACGCAATGGGCAAGCCCGCACGATAAACCTTGAAACGAAACGCGCGCGGCCCTGCTTCGATCGGGCGGTACAGGTTCATGGCGAGCCGCTCGCTGCCCTGCACGCGCTCGATCAGCTCGATATCACGCACCGCGGTGCGGGCCGGATAGTCGTCGCGATAGCCTGGGGGAAACGAATCCGCATAGTGTTGCAAGAGACGGTTGCCCTGCTCCTCGCCGAACGCGTCGATCAATGCGTCAGCGAGATCGTCCTGCCAGCGGCGCGTGACCTGCACGAGCCGCGCTTCGAGTTCGCGCGTATCGACACGGGGCATGCCGCCCGGCTTCGCATGCACGACGAAATGAATACGCGCGAGGGTCGACTCGGACAACAGCGGCGTGAATTCGACACTTTCGCCATTGAATGCATCGGCCAGCAGGTTGGCAATGCGCTGCCGCAGATCGGTGTTGTACTTGTCGCGCGGGACGAATACGAGGCACGACACGAAGCGGTCGAACCGGTCGCGCCGCACGAACAGGCGCGTGCGCTGATGCTCCTGCAAACGCAGCACACCCAGCGCGATATCGTAGAGCTGGTTTTCCTCGGCCTGAAAGAGTTCGTCGCGCGGATAGGTTTCGAGCACCGTCACTAGCGATTTGGCCAGATGGCCCTTCGGCAGGAAACCGGCCCGCCGCACGATGTTCGCGCATTTGCGCCGCACGATCGGAATCTCCGAGGCCGACACCAGATATGCCGTAGACGTATACAGGCCGATAAAGCGCCGCTCGCCGGTCACCTTGCCGTCCGCCCCTGTCAGCTTGATGCCGACGTAATCCAGATAGCCCGGCCGATGCACCGTCGCGCGCGAGTTGGCCTTGGTCAGGAAAATGGGCGACGAGCCGGAGATGATCTCCGCGGCCGCCGGTGGCAACGGCGTGACTTCGGCCGCGCCCTCGGGACGCGGCGCGTCACGCAGGATGCCGAGCCCGGAGCCGGGCACCGCGCGCAGGCCAAAGCCGATATCGTGCTGCACCAGTTCGTAGTCGCGCTGGCCGAGAAACGTGAAATGATCGGCCACCATCCATTCGAGGAACGCGCGAGCCTCGACACCTTCGGGCCCTGCCTCGCCGGCCTTCATGCCTTTGACGGTGACACGCGCGAGTTCGACGATCTTCGGCCAGTCTTCCACCGCGGCGCGCACGTCGTGCAGCACTCTGGCGATCTCGTCACGCAATGCGTCGAGCTTCGCTGCGTCGCCGCAACGGTCGACTTCAAAGTGAATGAACGAGGCGAGCTGCGAGCGCGTATCGGCTGCGTCCTCCGCGCCTTGGCCCACGCGCACGATGCTGCCATCCGGCCCACGCCAGATGCGAAACACCGGATGCACGACGGAATGCAGCGCGAGTCCGAGGCGGTTGACCGCCATCGAGACCGAATCGACCAGAAACGGCATGTCGTCGTTGACGATCTCGATCACCGTGTGATCGGAATGCCAGCCGTGCTGTTCGAGTATCGGGTTGTAGACGCGCAGCCGTTCGCTGCCTGGCACGAAGCGCTGCGCGGTTTGCCAGTGCGCGAGCGCCGCGCCGTAAAGATCGGCGATCGAGCGGCTCTGCAGATCGTCGGCGTCGACGAAATCGTAGTAGTGCCGCAGGAAAGGCTCGACGACTTTGAAGGTCGGCTCCGGCAAGCGCCCGCGTGCAAACTCGACGACATCGTTCAGCAGGTGCGTGACGGCTTCTTCATTCTTTGCTTGCATGATCAACTCCCCTGGCGGGCGGCAATAGCGAGTATCGCTTGATTCGCATGCATCGTCTGAACGGGAATTATGCACCTGCCGCCCGAAAAGCGATGCGTGAGCTCACTTAGGTTATACCCGCTGCCGGTGAGCGTGCGGCCTCTGTTTAAAGCGCGGCTTTCAGTCCCCCTGCCTCTTGCTTCAGCCATGCATGAACCTGTTCGCTGATCCACGCCGGGTCGTCGTGAGGCAGGTCGTGACCGGCCCATTGATGCTCGCAATGCGTGGCGCTCCACGCCGCCGCGAGCTTCGCCGAACACACCGGGTTGACTAGCCGATCGGCGCGCGAAGAAAGAATCAGCAACGGGCAACGCGGTTTCGTTGCCGCCGCACTAAAACGCGCGGCGGCCCACAGTTGCCGTAAGGCATTGCCCCGGCTCACTGGTGCGCTCCGGCGGATTTCGCTCCATGCATCGAGATCCGCGCCGAGCGTTTCGACGTTATTGCACGTCAGCCGATGAATGCCGCTTTCCGCGCGCGGCGCGTCGCGCCAGTGTGCTGCGACACCCAGAAGGCCCGGCCAGGCGGATGGACGCAAGCGTTCATGCATGCGGCTGAACGGCCGCATGCTGGTATTGATCAGCACAAGCCGCTCGATCTCGCCGGGATGCCGTTGCGCCCAGTCGGTCGCCACCATGCCGCCAAGCGACATCGCCAGCACGCGATAGGGGCCTGGCGCTCCGGTTTGCAGCGCAGCAATTCGCACGAAGCCCACCATGTCCTCTACCGCCGCCGGCGCGCGCAAGTTAGCGAACTCGCCGTTGCCGGGCAGATCGAGCAGCAACAGGCGATCCGTGCCGACCACCTCGCGCAGCAAGCCGGGCAAACGGCCCCAGTGGCGTGTTTCGCGCGTCAGGCCCCGCAATAGAATCCACGTGCTCATGACGCTTCCGGTTTGGTCCAATGGTCGATCGCGCTTTGCAGCAATTGCTCGCGACGATTACCCTGCGGCAGCCAGCGTTGCGACGAGAACGCCGCGCGCGCGAGAAAATCGAGCAGATTCGCGTGACGCCGCAGCACGCGCGCGGTGCGATGCGCCTTCACCGGATTGAACATGCCCTGACGCGAAAACAGTTGGCGCGGATTCTTCTTGATCCACAGCCACGAACCGAGTTCGAGCGTCATCGGCAGGAACACGTTCGGCGGCGGCGCACGGTCGTACGCGAAGTCCCACAGATCGCCGTGCAACAGATACTGGTGGCTCTGCGGTTCGAACGCATAGCCATGATGCGGATGCGCACGCTCGAACATGGTTTTCAGCAGGTACATTTCAGGCAGATGCGGCATCAGCTTGCGCGTGCGCGCGTAAGGAAACCAGATGCTATCCCTCCAGCCGTAACCCGAGTGGCAATCGAGCGCAAAACTCAGGGGCCGCGCGGCCATTTCAGTTTCGACCACCCGCAGAAGCGCCGCCGCCTCCGGCTCCATGGGATCGCCCTGCCGGCCGCGATACCAGGGCAGCCATGCCCCCACCCGCTGGCCGCCGGCGAGCAGCGGCACGCGTTCGTCCGCATTCTGCGGCGCGTTGCGCATCAGATCGACACCGTTGGGGTTGGCGCGCGTGGCGGCCCACATGCCGCCCGGATTGACGATCGGCATAAAGATCAGACGAATCGACTGCAATTGCCGCACCAGCAGTTCGTCCCATTCCAGCCGGGCGAGCAGCGCGCGCATGTAGTCGAGCACGAGTTGCGAGCCAATCCGCTCGAGCCCGTGAATGCCGCCAAAAAAGCCGATTGCCGGTGCGAGTGGATCGGTCGAACCAATACTCGCGGTGTGCACGGCAAATTGCCGGCCCCGCACCGTCGTCTCGCAGACGGTGCAGATCTCGAAACTGGCGCTGCCCTGGTCGAGGATCGCCTTGAGATCTTCGTACTCCGCAAAACTGTCGGGAAGAAAGCTCAAAGGCTGCATGACGACGTCGAAAGGAACTGCAAGGTTATTGGGGACGGCACGCCGATTGACGCAATATAGCCTGGCTGCGGGCGATCATGCGCAGCGGACCCGACCCAATGCAAATCGTGTCATACGGGTGTCATTTTTTATTCGAACGAATGACTTCTGCCTGTCTTTCTGGCGACGCAAAAAAGACATATAAAGATATAGTCGTCTAGACGTTGCGATGCCTTCACTCAACCGTCACAGACGCTTCCTAGAATGAGCCCCACACATGCCGGTAATGGCCGGATGCATCAAGGGGTACTTATGGACGCAATTCGGGAAGCAATTCGTATCGAACGGTTGAGCAAGACGTTCAGCAACGGCCGCAAGGCGTTGGACGAAATCGATCTGCGAATCGAGCCGGGCGAAATGGTTGCCTTGATCGGCGCCTCGGGTTCGGGCAAGTCGACGCTGCTGCGGCACATCGCGGGCTTCACGGCCTCGGATGCGCAGCCGTCGCAGATCGCGATTCTGGGCCGGCCGATCCAGCAGAACGGCCGCATCGTGCGAGAAGTGCGCAGCATTCGCCGCGATATCGGCTTCGTGTTCCAGCAATTCAATCTGGTGAACCGGCTTTCCGTGGAAAGCAACGTGCTGATCGGCGCGCTGGCGCGGCTGCCTTTGTGGCGCCGTTTGAGCGGGTGCTTTCCGAACGCGGAGCGGGTGTTGTCGATGGCCGCGCTCAATGAAGTCGGCATCGGCGAGCACGCGCGCGAACGCGCGGCCAACCTCTCCGGCGGTCAGCAGCAACGCGCGGCATTGGCGCGAGCGCTGGTGCAGCGCGCGCGCATCGTGCTCGCCGACGAACCGATCGCCTCGCTCGACCCCGAATCGTCGCGCCGCGTCATGGAGATGCTGCGCACGCTCAACGTCGAGCATCGACTGACGGTGCTGGTGTCGCTGCATCAGGTCGACATCGCCATGCAGTTTTGCCCGCGCACCGTTGCGCTGCGTCGCGGCAAGGTGGTCTACGACGGCCCCTCTGCCGCGCTGAGCCCTGCCCTGCTCAAGAAGCTCTATGGCGACGACGCTTGCGAACTGCTCGACGAGGCCAGCGCCAATAGCCCGGCCAATCATGCGGACCACAACGCTAACGAGGAAAACGCCGGCGCAGCGGCGCAAGACGCCGCACCCACCTCGACGCGTTATGCGTTCGCCCTCAATCCGGCGCACTCGAACTGAGCGCGCCCACCCATTCTGTTCACTCAACCGGACCTCAAAGCGATGAAATTCCTGCGTTCATTGATCACGCTGACCGTCGGCGCCGCCGCATTCGCTTGCGTCGCCAGCGCTCAAGCCGAAGACATCAGCCTCGGCATCATCTCGACCGATTCGTCCTCCGTGCTGAAACAGCGCTGGGAGCCGCTGATCGTAGACATGAACAAGCAAACCGGCCTGAACGTCAAAGCGTTCTTCGCGACCGACTACGCCGGCATCATCGAAGGCATGCGCTTCAACAAGGTACAGGTCGGCTATTTCGGCAATGCGTCGGCGATCGAAGCGGTGGATCGCTCGCAAGGCGAAGTGTTCGCGAAGGTCCAGTATGCGAACGGCGACGCCGGCTATAAATCGGTGCTCATCACCAACGTCAACAGCCGCTTCAAAACGCTCGACGACGTGTTCAAAAACACGAAGGACGTCACGCTCGGCTTCGGCGATCCGAACTCCACCTCAGGCACGCTGATCCCCGGCTACTACCTGTTCGCCAAGCACAACACGCCGGTCAACACGTCGTTCAAGGCCGTGCTGCCGTCGAGCCACGAAGCGAATCTGCTGGCCGTGGTGAACAACAAGATCGACATCGCGACCAACAACACCGAAATGCTCGACACGCTGAAACAGCAGCATCCGGACAAATTCGCGCAAGTACGCGTGCTGTGGACCTCGCCGCTGATTCCGTCGGACCCGCTCGTTTGGCGCAAGGATCTGCCGCAAGCCACCAAGGACAAGATCCGCAACTTCTTCCTGAACTACGGAAAGACCGATCCGCATGAAAAAGCGGTCATGGCGGCGATTACGGGTTACGCCGGTTTCGCGGCATCGTCGGATGCGCAGCTGCTGCCGATTCGCCAGGTCGCGTTGTTCCAGCAGAAGCAGAAGATCGAGAGCGACACGCATCTTTCCGACGACGACCGCAAGACCCAGCTGGCCGCGCTCGATGCGAAGCTGAGCGCACTCAACAGCGCCGTAGCCAGGCAATGAACACCGTTGATCTGATCACGTCGCCCACGCGTGCGAGCGAAGCGCTCGCCGCGCAGGCGGCGCGCCGTGCCAGCCCCGCTGCGGGCAAGCGCAGCTGGCTGTCGCTGATCGGCTGGATCGCCGTGCTTGCCGTGCTGGGTGGCGCATGGCATGGCGCCGATATGCGTCCGCTCGACCTGTTCTCCGACTCCGGCAACATGGGCCAGTTCGCCCGGGACTTCTTCCCGCCGGACTTCACCGAATGGCGCAGCTATCTTCATGAGATGGTTGTGACGCTGTCGGTAGCGGTGTGGGGCACGGCCCTCTCACTGGTATGCGCGGTGCCGTGCGGACTCATGTCCGCACATAACATGGCGCCAATGTGGATCGTGCAGCCCATGCGCCGCATGATGGACGCTTGCCGCGCGATCAATGAAATGGTCTTCGCGATGCTGTTCATCGTCGCGGTGGGACTCGGTCCGTTCGCCGGCGTGCTGGCGCTGTGGGTGCACACCACCGGCGTGCTCGCCAAGCTCTTCGCCGAAGCGGTCGAGGCCATCGATCCGCGTCCGGCCGAAGGCGTGCGCGCCACCGGCGCGACCAGTCTCGACGAAATCATTTACGGCGTGCTGCCGCAAGTGCTGCCGTTGTGGATCTCGTACGCGTTATATCGCTTCGAATCGAACGTGCGCTCGGCGATGGTGGTCGGCATGGTCGGCGCGGGCGGGATCGGTGTGGTGCTGTACGAGGCGATCCGCTCGTTCAATTACGCGCAGACAGCCGCGGTGATGATCATGGTGATCGTCGTCGTGACGGCGATCGATCTGGCGTCCGCGTGGCTGCGCGAACGGGTGACGTGACGGACGGTCGAACGCGCGGCGCTCAAAGCGGAATGCTGAGTTTCGGCGAGAAGGCGTCGCAGGGCTCGTGGTCCAGCGCCGTCTTCGCCCTCGAATCACCCACGCTCTCTGCGCCCCATTCCATGGGCAAAGTGCGCACTGCCCGCCCGAAGGCGACTAGCACGCTGACGCGCGTGGCCGTGCGCTGACGAGAGCGAACTCAGCCGGCAAAACGTAGCGTCCAGCGTTGATAAATTCGTGCATCTTTTTTTACATGGCGGTTTCAAAATACAAGTGCAACAGCATCAGCTAGGATACGTTGCATGGGAAAAATATAAGAACATCTGAGCGCCGAAGAGCGCGGTGTGATCTTTGCGATGAAATTCGAGGACCGTAGGACAAGCGAACCTGAATTGACGCCCTCGAGAAACACTTGAATGGCGCCGGCCGGGCAAGGTCTTCATTGAAACTGCGCAAAGCAAGGTATTGCTATCGACCCCGCTGTTGCACCTGGCATTTGAAACCGCCCATTTTTATAAAAAATCCAGTTATAAAAAATTTTTACCAGACCATAATTTTATTTCAACATCGCCGCCCGTCTCCGGCTGCCCGCACCACCTAAACCATCTTTAGTACTTTTCAAGACAGGCGTATCGCATAGCCCTGCAAGCCTACCGCACTCACAACCGATAAGAGCGACGGCAGATTAAAGCGAACCCTATATTTTTCACATTCAGGTGAGCGAACTAATCGATCTTTAGATATCGGATAAGTCCTAATTTCGTATCGGGCTTCCCCTGGTTTCTAGCGCATCGGCTTTAGTCTGATGATTGTCACAATAGTCAGACGCCTCCTCCGAGAAACGGTGACTCCGCGTTGAAGGGCGCTGCAGCACCCACGCACTCAATCACTTATCTACCTACCCACAAAACCGAAGCTCACGAAGCTTAGTAATTGATCAACAAGGCTGGCTTCTAGCCAACTGCTTTAGCTCCATCGAAAAGATGGAAGCCCGTATTAAAGACGTCTCAAACAAAGATAAATCTCAAAACCCATCGGGGCCACTGTTTTCAAGCGAGGCTCGTATGAAACAATCATTGATTAGTTGTGCAATTAATTTATTGGCATTTTTTCTCGCGGCCATAGTACTGAATGGATGCGGCGGCAAAGACCCCGGAGTTCCTGTTTCCCCTGCGCCAAGTCCGAACGCGGCGGTGCCAGGAACCGCAACCCCCGTACCCGGCACTGACGTTGTTCCTGCTGTCGCTCCAAGCAATGGAAGCACCAACATTCCAGAATCGGCAGGGCTGGCCCCCGCTTCCAATGCAGCGCGCTTCACCAGCGTGGCCCCGGCAACGACGGAACAGGCAGCATTTCAGTCATCGCCAGCAATCGCCTACGACCTTGGCAACCTCACGGCGCAGTCGGGCATAGACAATCACGTTTTCATTACACCGGTAAGAGGCTGGGTGCGCTATCCCCTCGCGAGCACTTCCGTGACGAAAACCAGCACTCGATTTCCGATCGTCATTTTTTTGCACGGACAACACGATCCAACCGTGCCGAGCTATCAAGGCTACGACTACCTGGCGCAGGATCTGGCGACCCAAGGCTATGTCGCAATCTCAATCGACGCGAATGCCATCAACGGTAGTGCGGGCAACGGAGACGCATCGAGCAGGTCGCGCGCCCAGTTAGTGCTGGGCACCTTGGATCGGCTTCGAGATATCGACAAGCGTGGCGGCCCTGGCATGCTGGACCAACTGAAAGACAAACTGGATTTCACCCGAGTTGGAATCATGGGCCATTCGCGCGGCGGGCAAGGTGTTGCAAACACACTAAAATACAACATCACCCGAGTTGGTGTCACCGACGACGACCTGAAAGCCGCACTTCTCGCCGACCCCTCGTCGTTCAACACAGATTATCCCGACCTTGCCGCTGCCGTCATTGATACGGCCCCCGGCACGCGGACTATCGACACGCCCAGATTCCAGGCTGCCCTCTGGGAATACAACATCTTCGGCGCCGCCGGCGCGGAATCGACTCCCCCGTATAACTTCAAAGCAGCGCTCATGCTGGCACCGACGGATTTCAGCGGCAATCTCGGCTTGAACAACGTAGCACTCGCCGTGCTGCTTCCATCCTGCGACGGCGACATGGCGGACCTCGAAGGTGCGCGCACGTTCGACCACAATCGCTTTGGCTTCGATACCGACATGGCACCGCGCTACCAGATTCTGGTGCGAGGCGCAAACCACAACTTCTTCAACACAATCTGGACTGACGACGACTACCCGTCGACCAATGCAACCGACTACTGCGCCAACCGACCTGACGGTATCCGTCTAAGCGCGCAGGATCAGCGGCGCGGAGGGCAGTTTCTTGTCAATTCATTCATGCGCCGCTTCGTAGGAGATGAGCAGCAATTTGCCGCTTACTGGAATGGCACGGCACAACTACCTGAGGCGGCATGTCCAGAGGGGAAAGGTCCATGCGACTCACGCACGGTGCTCTCCGTTCAGAAAAGTGCGGCGTTTCGCACATTAGTTCAGCGTTTCGAGCGGAATGACAGTCTAAGACGCAATGATCTGGGTGGCGCTATTGCACTATCAGGATTCGACTCCATTGCGAATTGCCGGATGCCATTCGGCGACTCGGACACAGTTGGGATATGCACTCCAGAAAGACTCCCAGCCTTTGAGTATTCAGGCCCGCATACCAAGGGACTCCTCTCGATTGCCGATCACCTCGAGCTATCATGGTTCAAGCCGAATGCTACGCTCATTACCGTTTTGGGCGGCATGTCCGCCTCCGCATACGATTCACTGACTTTCCGCATCGCAATTGTGCGTCCTGCTGGCCAGGAGGTGCTGGTCACCATGACTGATACCACGGGCCATTCGGCTACGGTCAATGCAAGTGATTTCAGTGATGCTTTATACCTCGGACCACAGCCAAAAGCGGACGGCCGCCCGATGACGGACGATCCAACCGACGCCCCTTTTGCCGCAGGCGGAGTCGCACAGTTACTCAACATGATCGCGATCCCGCTGGCGGCCTTCCCCGGGGTTGACTCGGGTAGTCTGTCGCAACTGAAGCTAACGTTTCCCAAGGCAATCGGCAAAGTCGCGGTGACCGACATCGAGTTTCAGAAACTCGGGCGGCCGTGACGTGGTGTTGTCGGCTCCGCAAGTCGTAGCCAATTCTGGAAGTCACACAAACGGTACCTGATCCTGGAAGCGGCGATTCGAGGGGTGAGCAGGCGAGGATCACTCGCCGGCTTCTTTCCCCTTGACGAACGCGAGGGTCCACAATTCCAACCGCCAGCCTCGCACGATGCCGTCCGGTCGCGGGTTGAGAGCGTTTCCCAGCTGCCTGTTCAGCCCCCCCTGCCGGACCGAACGTGAATCTTTAAAACCCTTCGGGACTAGTACGTCAATTGCCGACGCAAATGTTCTAGTGGAATAATCATACGGTTGCGGCCGCAACCGTCGCCGCACCCTTCCTACCTTTAATCCGAGTCCTCGCCTCAGATGCAAACGCTCTTTGTCTTGCTGGTGCTGCTCTCCGCGCTGCTTCACGCCACCTGGAACGCGTTTTTGCATCTATCCGAAGACCGTGTATGGCTGCTCGGCATGATGGCGATTCCGTATATCGCCGTCAGCGCGGTCGGCGTAATCGTGCTGCCTTTGCCTGCACCGGCGGCCTGGCCTTATATCTTCGCGTCGGTAGTACTCGAATTCGGCTACCTGCTGGCGCTGATCCGCGCGTACAGGAGTGGCGACTTCGGCCAGATCTATCCGATTGCGCGCGGTCTTTCGCCAATGCTCGTGTTCGTCGGCGCGCTGGTGTTCGCGCACGAAACGCTCAAGCCGCTGGCGGTGATCGGCGTGGCGCTGGTGTCGCTTGGCATCGTCTCGCTGGCGTTCCGGCGCGGCATGCGGTTCTCCGGCGAAAGCGTGCCGTTCGCGCTGCTGACCGGCTTCTTCATCGCGACGTATTCGGTGGTCGACGGAATCGGCGCGCGCGTGGCGGGCAACGGCCTGAGCTACATCATGTGGGTCTATCTGATCTGGAACATCCCGCAGTTTCTGCTCGCCTGGCATTGGCGCGGCGGCGCCAAGGGGCTGTTCATCGGCCGCACGGAGATGCTCAAGGGCATCGCGTCCGGCGCGCTCGCCCTCACCGCCTATTGCCTGATCATCGAAGCCTACCGCTATCTGCCGATTGCGATGGTTTCCGCGCTGCGCGAGTTGAGTTCGATCTTCGCGGTGCTGATCGGCTGGCTGTTCATGCAGGAGAAGCTGACGACGCGGCGTATCGTGGCATGCGCACTGGTGACACTGGGGGCTGTGTTGATCCGGATTTGACGCACAGTGGCGTTATGTTGATGCCACGTCATTGCCGCCTCGCTGCTCTGCTCTGAAGCCGCCTTGAGGCCGTAAAGCCCCCCCCCCGCTCAAGCGAACTGCACAAGAGTCGCGTCGATCGCATCGGCCAGCGTATTGAAAGCAGGCGCAATCTCCTCGTCCGGCACGCACGCGTAGCCGATCAGCAGACCCGACGGCGCCAGCGCCGGTTGCGCGTAATACCCCGACAAAGGCCGCACGACAATATTGCGCTGCAGTGCGGCAGCCGCCACCGCGCGGTCGTCGCTGCCTTCAGGCAATTGCATCACCAGATGCAAACCGGCATCGCCGCCCACGGCCGGCAGCGCATCGCCATAACGGTGCGCGGCGGCATCCAGCAGGGTCTGGCGACGCTGCCCGTAAAGCGTGCGCATCTTGCGGATATGCGACGTGAAATGCCCTTCCGCGATGAACTCCGCGAGCATCGCCTGCTGCAACAACTGCCCTTCCCGATATAACTCCGCGCTCGCGGTCGCAAAGCTCTCGGCCAGCGCTTCAGGCACGACCAGGTAGCCGATGCGCAACCCCGGAAACAGCGTCTTGCCGAAGCTGCCCACGTAAATCACCTGCCCGGACCTGTCCAGCCCCTGCAGCGATGCCAGCGGCCGGCTGCCGTAGCGGTATTCGCTGTCGTAGTCGTCCTCGATGATCCAGCACTGGTTCTGCCGCGCGTACTCGAGCAGCATGCGCCGCCGCGCGAGGCTCATCACCATGCCGAGCGGATATTGGTGCGATGGCGTGACGAGCATCAGCTTCGGCGGTTGCGCGAGATCGTCAGCGGAGGGATTGATGCCCTCTTCGTCGACGGCGATCGGCCGCGATTCCAGGCCGGACACGTGCAGCACGCTGCGCACGCCCCAATAGCAAGGGTCTTCGGTCCAGATCAGATCGCCTGGATCGGACAGCAGGCGCACGGCCAGGTCGACCGACTGGTGGATCCCGGTCGTGATGATGATCTGCTCGGGCGTACAACGCACCGAGCGCGAAGTACGCAAATAGTCGGCCAACGCGTGCCGCAACGAGGCCAGCCCGCCGCCCGGCGCGTAGGTCAGCAGGTCCGGGCGCAGCCGGCGCCAATACTTGTTGTGCAGGCGGCTCCACACACGCGCTGGAAACTTCGTGACATCCGGCACCCCGGGCATAAACGCGCCCCATTGGCGCTTCGAAACACCTGCCCCCGCGATGAGCCGCGCGCCGCGCGTCGACAACGCGCGGTTGCCCTGCACCGGCAGCGGCGGCGGCAACGACTCGAGCGGCGCGGCCAGCACCTCGGCATCGGACACGCCGACGATCTCGTCCGGCGCGCTATCGGCGACGAACGTGCCGCGGCCGGTCGCCGAACTCACATAGCCCTCGAGCACCAACTGCTCGTACACTTGCGTGACGGTATTGCGCCCGATGCCCAGTTCCTGCGCCAATAGACGCGATGACGGCACCTTGCTGCCCGCCGGCAATTCGCGCGACAGGATCGCCTGCTGCAACAGCCGATGCAGCTGACGATAGATCGGCTGGCCGTTACCGCGGTCGAGGCGCTGTGCCAGCCAGTCGGACAAAACGCTCGCGCGCATGATTGGCTCCTACATTTTTATTGAAATGGCTCTGAAGTTAAGAGCCAAATCTCATTATAGTCGCTGCATGTGCTGCGCTGAGCGCGCGGACCTCGCCAAACCGAGGAGCGAAGGAGATATCCATGAAGAATGCTGAACTGAAGAGCCGCAAAGACGCTGCCACGCCGCGCGGCGTCGGGGTGATGTGCGATTTCTACGCCGAGCGCGCGGAGAACGCCGAGTTGTGGGACGTCGAAGGCCGCCGTTTCATCGATTTCGCCGCGGGTATTGCGGTGTGCAATACGGGCCACCGTCACCCGAAGATTCTGGCGGCGATCCGCGACCAGCTCGATCATTTCACACACACCGCGTATCAGATCGTGCCGTACGCGTCGTACGTCGAGCTGGCTGAGAAGATCAACGCGCGTGCGCCGGGCGACTATCCGAAGAAAACCGCCTTCTTCACGACGGGCGCCGAAGCCGTTGAAAACGCGATCAAGATCGCGCGTGCCGCGACTGGCCGTCCGGGCGTGATCGCATTCACCGGCGGTTTCCATGGCCGCACGATGATGGGCATGGCGCTGACTGGCAAGGTCGCGCCGTACAAGATCGGCTTTGGGCCGTTCCCGGCGGACGTGTTCCACGCCCCGTTCCCGAATCCGCTGCATGGCGTGACGACGGCTGATTCGCTGAAGGCGATCGAGTTTCTGTTCAAGGCCGACATCGATCCGAAGCGCGTCGCGGCGATTATTTTCGAACCGGTTCAGGGCGAAGGCGGTTTCTATCCGGCGCCGGCCGAGTTCGTGCGCGCCTTGCGCAAGCTGTGCAACGAGCATGGCATTTTGCTGATTGCCGACGAAGTGCAGACGGGTTTTGCCCGTACCGGCAAGTTGTTCGCGATGCATCACTATGACGTGGTGCCTGATCTGATGACGATGGCCAAGAGTCTGGCGGGCGGGATGCCGTTGTCGGGTGTGGTTGGGCGTGCTGACTTGATGGATGCGGCGGCGCCTGGCGGCCTGGGTGGCACCTATGCGGGTAACCCGCTGGCGGTGGCTTCCGCGCATGCTGTGCTCGATATCATCGATGAAGAGAAGCTCTGCGAGCGGGCTACGGTTTTGGGTGACCGTGTCAAGGCGAAGCTGATCGCGCTTCAGGGCGAAGTTCCGCAGATCGCCGATGTGCGCGGGCCGGGCGGGATGGTGGCTGTTGAGTTCTGCAAGGCAGGCGGGACGGAGCCGGATGCCGACTTCACCAAGCGGGTGCACACGCTGGCGCTTGAGCGCGGGTTGTTGCTGCTGGTTTGTGGTGTTTATTCGAACGTGGTTCGGTTCCTGTTCCCGCTTACGATTCAAGACTCCGTCTTTGATGAGGCGATGGGGATTCTGGAAGCTGTGCTTAAGGAAAGTGTTTCTGTAGCTGTTTGATGGTGTTTTGGCCTGCGCGGCGGTTGTTGTTTGCCTGCGGCGTTGGCCTTTCCTTGATTTGTTTGTCTGCGCGGCGCTGGTTTGTCTGTCTGCCTGCGGCGTTGGCCTTTCCTTGAATTGTTCGTGGTCTATTAGCGTCGCCCCTATGCGGGGCGGCACTCACTTTCTTTGCCGCCGCAAAGAAAGTAAGCAAAGAAAGCGGCTCAAACCGCTAATGCTAAGCGGGTCCCGTGGCCTGCACCGGGTAGTGGTGCATCTGGAATCCGGGCCCTCGCACCTTCAGGCGCCAGTGACAAAGGATTCATCAGCTCCCACTCCGCACTACGTGCGTCGCGGATGGGTCTGCATGGGAAACCAGGGGCTTCGGTTCAAGTCTGTGGGAGCCAGCGGCTTCGCCTCGGCGAGGTGCCCTAGTGTCCCGGAGACGAGTTTCGCGAGTGAATGAAAGTGCAAACTCGCAGACCGAATGAAAGGCCAACGCCGTACGCGCACAAACAAACCGGCGCCGCGCGGGCAAAGACCGATATTTAAAGACCCAGGAGCAAACCAAAAATGCCGACGCTAGTCCTAAAAGACCCCTCCCTCCTAAAAACACAAGCCTACATAGCAGGCGAATGGCAACCCGCCGACGACGGCGCAACCTTCGAAGTAAAAAACCCCGCCACAGGCGAAACAATCGCCACAGTGCCCCGCATGGGCACAACCGAAACCCGCCGGGCAATCGATACAGCAAACGCCGCATGGCCAGCATGGCGAGCAAGCACCGCCAAACAACGCGCCACGATCCTGCGCAAATGGCATGACCTGATGCTGGAAAACGTCGACGATCTGGCAACGATCCTGACCACCGAACAAGGCAAGCCCCTCGCCGAAGCCAAAGGCGAAATCCTCTACGCCGCCTCGTTCCTGGAATGGTTCGCAGAAGAAGGCAAACGCGTCAGCGGCGACACCATCCCCACGCCGGCAAACGACAAACGCATCGTCGTGACGAAAGAACCGGTCGGCGTCTGCGCAGCCATCACGCCGTGGAATTTCCCGGCAGCAATGATCACTCGCAAGGTCGGCCCAGCGCTCGCCGCCGGCTGCCCGATCATCGTCAAACCGGCGGAAGCCACCCCCCTGTCGGCATTCGCCCTCGCCGTGCTGGCCGAACGCGCCGGCGTGCCGCGCGGCGTGTTCAACGTCATCACCGGCGAGCCGAAAACCATCGGCGCCGAAATGACCGGCAATCCGATCGTGCGCAAACTGTCGTTCACCGGCTCGACGCCAGTGGGCCGTCTACTGATGGCGCAGTGCGCGCCGACAATCAAGAAAGTGTCGCTCGAACTCGGCGGCAACGCGCCGTTCATCGTCTTCGACGACGCGGATCTGGATGCGGCCGTCGAGGGCGCCATCGCGTCGAAATATCGCAATAGCGGCCAAACCTGCGTTTGCACGAATCGCTTCTACGTGCACGATAAGGTCTACGACGCATTCGCCGAAAAACTGCGCGTCGCCGTCGAGCAACTCAAAGTCGGCCGCGGCACCGAAGACGGCGTCACACAAGGTCCGCTGATCAACGAAGCCGCCGTGCTCAAGGTCGAATCGCATATCGAAGACGCCCTCGCCAAAGGTGCACGCATCGTCACCGGCGGCAAGCGCCATGCCCTCGGTCACGGCTTCTTCGAGCCGACCGTGCTCGCGGATGTCACGCCGGCCATGAAGGTCGCACACGACGAAACCTTCGGGCCGCTCGCGCCGCTGTTCCGCTTCTCGTCGGATGAAGAAGTGATCCGCCTCGCCAACGATACGGAATTCGGCCTCGCGTCGTACTTCTATAGCCGCGATATCGGCCGCGTCTGGCGTGTCGCGGAAGCGCTCGAATACGGCATGGTGGGGATCAACACCGGGTTGATTTCCAACGAGGTCGCGCCGTTCGGCGGCGTCAAGCAATCCGGTCTTGGCCGCGAGGGCTCGCATTACGGTATCGACGATTACGTCGTGATCAAGTACATGTGCGTCGGCGGAATCTGAGCCTTTACTGTAAAGGGTCGAATATAGGCCTTACGCTGGAAGCTACGTGTTTCGTTCAACGCTCAATCGCAAAGCGGCCTTGCATTCACGTCGACGTGAATGCAAGGCCGCTGCGCAAAGATGGGAATCAGGCGGGTGCGAGACTATCGCTCACACCGCCGCCTATTAATGACCGAAGCTGGCGACCGGAACTGAATAGGAGCTCGACGTCGTTTCGGTGTGGCCGCCTGCTTGCGACGAACCGTTGGTAGCCGTTCCGTAACCGCTGGCTTGAGCGGTGCCGTTTTGTGCCGCAACGCGTGCTTCGGCGGCCTGAAGGTTTTCCGGGTAGTCGTCCACATTCGCTGTTGACGGGTTGTAGCCGGCCTTTTCCAGTTGGACCAGCTCAGCGCGCACCTGGGCGCGGGTCACCGGCTGGCTGGATTGGGCAAACGCAGCGAGCGGCGCGGTGATGAGAGCGGCGATAACAACAGCTTCGATCAGGGATTTCATGACGACTACCTCCAGAGTTTGTTTTTTGCCGTGCTGCAAACCCGTTTGTTTGCAGCCAGTGGAAGCAGTCTAGGAGTCAATTAATATAGGGTAAACGCCTAAGAAACGAATTCACTGTTGCTAGAATCGGCACAATCACATTTGCATTACGAGTGCGCTGGCGGCGATCGGGGAAGCCAAGGCGCGGCATGGCCTGCTTCCCGCGGAGTGATGCCGCAGTGTACGGGCAAGCGCACCGCTGCATGGGCCCAATGCGTTCCCGAAGCGGCCGATGCAGCCCATACTTATGACGGAGACCATGCATATGCCGGACCACGCAACGCTACCCTGCTATCGCGATTCCGTACGCGCTGAATGGGTCGATTACAACGGCCACTTGCGCGACGCGTTCTACATGCTGATTTTTAGCTTCGCGACTGACGCGCTGATTGATGTAATCGGGCTGCCTGATCCGGTGCGCAAAGAACGCGGCCGCTCGATCTATACGCTCGAAGCGCATATCAACTACCTGCATGAAATCAAGGAAGGCGTGCAGGTTCGCGTCGATATGCGCGTGCTTGGGCATGACGCGAAGCGGCTGCATCTTTACCTCGAGATGTTTGCCGATGATGGAGTCGCACCGGTGGCCGCAGGCGAACAGATGCTGCTGCACGTCGATACCGGCGGCCCGCGCGCTGTTGCCTTCGACCCTGATGTCGAGGCGCGCGTTCGGGCGCTCGCGCAAGCGCATGCTGTGTTGCCGCCAGCCAGGTTTGCGGGCCGCGTAATTGGATTGCCGGTCAAGACGCCGCGCAATGGAAGTTAGGCAAGCGAGGGGGAGGATGCAATTTGCGAGCGCTATGCGGCGGCGCTCACGCCGCCTTTACCCGCCGATGTGATAGCCGAAGTGCGTTGCATCGCACTGTCTGCCAGTTTCTAGACGCGCATTCCGCCGTCGCGTGATGCCATTGGCGTATCAATCCCTTCACGTCTGCGCCATTCCCCCACTCCGCTTGAACGAACTGGCAAAAAATAGCACCTGGTATTGCACTGCATTCGCCCAATACGTCCACGTATGCCCGCCAGGCCGCTCCGCATAATCATGCGGCACGCCCAACTCGACAAGCCGCGCATGCAGCATCCGGTTCGACTGAACAAGCGAATCATTCACCCCGCAATCGATCGTCAGCGCAATATGCGCATTGCCCAAACTACGAGCGTTCTCAACAATCGCCTCGTTGTTCCAGAAGTCGGCGTGACGAGCCGGATCCCCAAACACCTGATCGATCCCGGGCTCGTCCTCACACCCGCGCGGATCGACCGCTCCGCTAATACTTCCCGCAGCGCCGAATTCGTCCGGCCGGTCCAGCGCGATATGCAACGCCCCGAACCCGCCCATGCTCAAGCCCGTAATCGCGCGCGCCTGGCGCGTCGCAATCGTGCGGAAATGCGTGTCGACATACCCGACGACTTCTGTACCGACATAGGTTTCGTAACGGCTGCGCGGATCGACAGGGCTGTCGATATACCAGCTCTCGTGACCGCCGTCAGGCATGACGAGGATCACGTGATAACGGTCGGCGAGTTTGGCAATATGCGAATTCGCGGTCCAGTCGGTGTAATCGCCGCCTGAACCATGCAGCAAGTAGACGACGGGGAAGCGATCGGCCGCTTTGCCGTGCGTGTACTGGTCGGGCAGCACCACAGTCGCCTCGAACGACTTATGCATGGCCGCGCTGGGAATGGTGACGACCCTGGACTGAAACGCCCAGACCGGGTTCGTGAACAGCAGCGTCAGAATGAGCCAGAACGCACGATTCATTTTCATGGTTTGTCGCTCTCCCCTTTCTTTGTGTCCGAAGAACACTGTCTGGCATCTGGCGGCAAAATTCTGACGACGACTCTAACAACGGCGACTTACAGCCAAATTTCAGCGAAGCATACGGTCTCGTCAGCTTGGCGCCGCTCCAGAGGGAGCCGGACCG
Source organism: Paraburkholderia sp. GAS348 (assembly GCF_050434205.1). Taxonomy (NCBI): domain Bacteria; kingdom Pseudomonadati; phylum Pseudomonadota; class Betaproteobacteria; order Burkholderiales; family Burkholderiaceae; genus Paraburkholderia; species Paraburkholderia sp. GAS348. Next base: position 272,133 of record NZ_JBNPVT010000003.1, on the reverse strand, counting down.
GCCCAAACCGAGCCTCCCTTCAACGCTATTGAACGACTACGCCCCGCACGTGAATGCATTCCGGGACCTAGGTCGACATCAACGCAATGAACGGTTGAAAAAATACGTGCGTTGCCGCGTGCGCGATCACGCTTCCCCATTCCCTGCGCCGATCGCATCCAGTTCCGCGCGCACCTCGTCGCTCAGGCTCAGGCGTGCTGCCTGCAGGTTTTCACACAGATGCCCTAGCGAAGAAGTGCCCGGAATCAGCAGAATGTTAGGCGCGCGATGCAGCAGCCAGGCGAGCGCCACCTGCATCGGCGTCGCGCCGATCGTTTGCGCGACCGTGGACAGCGCTGATGACTGGATCGGCGTGAATCCGCCAAGCGGGAAGAACGGTACATAAGCGATCCCCTTCCCCGCCAATTCATCGACCAGCGCATCGTCTTCCCGATGAACCAGGTTGTAGTGATTCTGGACGCAGACAATTTCCGCGATGCCTTGCGCCTCGGCGACCTGGGCCGCGGTCACGTTGCTCAAACCGATATGGCGAACCAGCCCTTGCTGTTGAAGTTCGGCGAGCGCGGCGACCTGCTTTTCAATCGATCCTTCGGCAGGTGCATGCACGCTGCCCATGATTCGCATATTGACGACGTCGAGCGCGTCGACACCGAGATTGCGAAGATTGTCATGAACGCCGCGCGCGATGTCTTCCGGCTCGAGTGCCGGCAGCCACGAACCGTCGTTACCGCGGACCGCGCCAACCTTGGTGACGATCACGAGGTCGTCCGGATAAGGATGCAGTGCTTCGCGAATCAGCTGGTTGGTGATGTGAGGCCCGTAGAAGTCGCTCGTATCGATGTGATTGACGCCCGACGCCACCGCTTCGCGCAGCACGGCGATGGCGACGTCACGATCTTTCGGTGGCCCGAATACGCCGGGTCCGGCCAGTTGCATGGCGCCATAGCCCATGCGTTGCACGGGGTGGCCAGCCAGCAAAAATGTGTCCACGGAGGTGAAGTTCGACATAGCGCGCTCCTTGATGTGAGGTGTTGAGCGGCAGTATGGCGCGGATTGCGTTGTTCGATAATCCAGCCAAAATTGGACGGGTTGTTGAACATTTTGAACAACGACCATGGAATTCAACGATCTTGCCGCATTCGTTTCGGTCGCTCGCGCCGGGGGCTTTCGCGACGCCGCGCGCATCAGCGGTGTCTCCGCCTCCAGCCTAAGCATTGCCGTGCGTCGCCTCGAGTCGAAGCTCGGGTTGCGCTTGCTCAACCGAACCACGCGCAGCGTGGCCCCGACCGAAGCGGGACTGCGTCTGATCGAAAAGCTGAAGTCGGTCCGCGCGTGCAGCGTTTCGCTACGGCCGCGGCGCCGGAGTATCTCGACACGCACGGCAGACCCGAGCATCCGCGCGACCTGCTCTCTCATGCGTGCTTGCGTGGTCAATTTGCCGGCGGCGCTACGCCGACCTGGTATTTCGAGCGCGACGGCGAGGTGGTCCAGTTGAATCCGTCGGGACCGCTCCTCGTCAGGCCTGGCGCAGCAATCGACCTTGCAGTCAGTGCCGCTGTCGCAGGCGTGGGGGTGATTCACCTTTTCGAGGACATGCTGCGCCTGCATCTCGACAGCGGCGCCCTGGAGCCGATCCTGGAGCCGTGGTGGCAGCGCTTTTCGGGGCCGTTTCTTTACTATCCCGGCCGTCGTCATTTGCCCGCACCGCTGCGCGTATTTGTCGATTTCCTGAAGACGGGTGGTTAGGCGGGTACGGTGCCGACGGATGCCCACCAGAATGCGGGCATCCGTCGTTACGGGTCGCGTATCGCGAGTCCGATCAGAATGCGTGACGCATCCCCACCGTGACCGCCACTTGCGTGTTCGACGACGAAGGCGAGAGCGTGTTGATCATGGCATGCGAGAGCACGGAGTCCGCAGGTGCGCCGTGCACGTTCTGATAGACGCCTTCAAGATAGAAGTCGGTGCGCTTGCTGAGCGAATAATCGGCCTGAAGCATCCCCGTATTCCATCCCGGCGACGAGCCGTTATAGGCGCCATGCGTGTACGTATACGCGCCCGATACGCTCAACGCAGGCGTGAGCGCGTACTTTACGTTCGCTTCGTAGTTGTCGAGGCGCAGCGAGCCAGTCAGGCTTCCGGCGGAAGGGTCGTTTGCACCGAGGTAAGTGCCGGTTCCGAACGAAAAGACACCCGACGCGTTGTCCAGTTGCGTATGGCTCCAGACCAGGCCAACGGTAGCCGGCCCGAACGTGTAGTTACCGCCAAGCGACCAGATGCGCTGGCGTTGTGCAAGGAAGTTCGCGCTGGTGTCACCCGTGGTAACGGCACTCCCTGCGCCGCCTGCGTTGTTGAACTGCAGGTATCCGGCGGCAAGATTGACAGGCCCTTCCGTATAGGAAACGCCGAAGCCGTACGAGCGGTTGTTCGCGAAGCTGCCTGCCTTGTTGCTGAAGGCGTACATCGTTTCGAACGTAACGCCACGATATGTCGGGCTGGCGTACTTGACCATATTGTTGACAACGACCGAGTCCGCAGCAAGGTTGTCGTTTTCGAACGGATGCGCAGCCATGTTGCCGCCCCACGTGTTGGTCCCTGCCGTGAGCGGTCCGACGAGGTCGTTCATCACGTCAAACTGGCGGCCGAACGTCAAGGTGCCGTAGGGATCGCTCTGCAAACCGACCCACGCCTGAGAGCCGAAACCGTCGCCGGAGAAGGCCTGCGCGCCGTTATTCAGCAGGAATCCCTGCTCCAGTTTGAAGACCGCATGCAAGCCGCCACCGAGATCCTCCGTGCCTTTGAGGCCGAAGACCGTGTTTTGCGTCGAGCTGGTCACTTCCTGCCAGTTGCTATGGCCGCCTTGATTGTTCGTGTAGATCAATCCCGCATCGATAAGACCATAGAGAGTCACGCTGCTTTGCGCATGCGCCGACATAGCAAAGGCGCCGGAAAGCGCGACCACGAGTAAAGATTTTTTCATACCTGTTGGCTCCGTGATTTAGCGGTGATGGTGTAATCAGTTGTGTGTGTTCGATACTTACTGGCGAGCGTGTTGAGCGCCAACAAGTTCTACCAATGGACGGGCAACGCATTCGCACGCTGGTGCTACGCGAATTGCGGAAACATTCGATATCGCTTGCTGATTATTGCGTGTAGTGCATTCCAATGACTTACGAATGGCGCGTACTGACTACAGTATGGTTTTCAATCAGGTTACGCAGGCGCGTCTTGCGAGCGCTGCCGGAAACGAACAGTGCGATGATATGGGTTCGAAAATAAATAGCACGTCAAAAATAAAATGACGTGTTGCCAAAAGAACACGAGTGGCCTACGTCGGCAACGTTGTAGTGAAACTCGAATGGCACGTTCAGGCGACGTGCCGCATCAAGAGTCAACGGCTCACCCTCCTACCGCCACGCTTGCGTCAACGCCTCCCACACTTGCGAGGATTCTTGCTCGCGGGTTACGCGATACGTGTTCCACGATCAGCAATTGCGGCGATAATGGGGCAGCAACTTCACCCCGATGCACCCAATATGACCGAAACACACGTTAGCCCGCTGCGCAAATTTGCCGATTTCGTTCGCGAGCAACGGACGCGCCTGACCGCGCAATGGATGAAAGCGGTGTTCGGCGATGTCGACCTCGTCGAAGCGGACAAGCTCACCTATCAGCAGCTCGCCGATCACCTGCCGGACATTCTCGAAGGACTGTGCCTTGCGCTCGACGTCGAAGATCTCGAACGCGTCGAGCCGGCCATCGAACGTAATGCGAGAAAACACGGCATGGTCCGCTGGCGCCAGGGCTACCGGATCGAGGAACTCGTGCGCGAGCTCGACCTGTTTCATCAGCTGCTCGCCGACGCGCTGGAAGAATTCGCTGGCCAGGACAGCACGTTCACGCGCCGTCACGAAGGCCGGGCGCGGCGCCTGATCGCCGAAACACTCAGCATGGTGACGTTCACGTCGATCAAGGAGGCGGTCAGCGAACGGGACCGCAAGATCGATGAGTACACCGGCAGGCTCGAGCGCGCCAATCACGAGTTGACGCTCAAGCAGCGGCTGGTCGGCGATCTTTACGAGTCACGCATGCAGATCACCCGCAGCGTGGTCCACGATCTGCGCAATTTTCTGAACGCGTTTTCGATTGCGTTGCAATTGATCGGACGAGCGCCTTCAAAGGCCGATATGGCGTTGACGCTGGCCAACCGGCAGGCCTCGGACATGAAACAACTCGTCGACCAGATGGTCGAGTACTCGGTCGTGCTCGGCGACGACGCTCCGCTCGCCCGCGACCGGGTCGAGCTGCGTGAGCTTTACGATGAACTCGTTGACTCCTCGCGTCCGGCAATCGAGGCCAAAGGACTGAAGTTGCGTGCAGCGTTCGATCCGGCGCTATCCGTGGTTACGTCCAATCGTCTCAAACTTAAGCAGATTGCCGTCAATCTGCTCTCCAACGCGACAAAGTACACGAAGTCCGGCGAGATCGAACTTGCCTTCGCAACGGCCGGCGCGGACCACTGGCTGATTCGCGTATCGGATACTGGCGTGGGCATTGCGCCTTCGGATGCGGACCGGGTGTTCGACGAATTCGAACGCGCTGCGGGCGAAGGTATTCCCGGCACGGGCCTCGGTCTCGCGATCGTCAAGGAGCTTTGCCACGTGTTGAACGGTCAGATCGATTTCGTGTCACGCGAAGGCGTGGGGACCACGTTCGAAATCCGGTTCCCGCTGGTGCTGGCTGAAACCGAATAAACGGAACGCTTGCTGCGGCTCGGGTCGTTTGACAAGCGCGAATGGCCACTCCGGCCAATCGCGCGTCTACCCCGCCTGGGCGTTTCTGCCGGCCGGCAAACATCCGCTCATTGCGCCGCCGCGGTCGCTCAGCCCCCGCACCACGACCTCGGACGATTTGCCATCACGTCTCGCCAATTCGGCGAGGTCGAGCAACGCCGCGTATTTCGCCGAACAGTCCTGCTGGGGTTCGATCGCTCGGCGCACGGCATGCGTTTCAGTGTTTGTGACGCCCTCACCCACTGCAATCGCCACACCTGCAGCAACGATCATCGTTGCCAACGCAACTACCTTGCAGCACGTCCGCGTGCGGATCGCGTTGAAACGTGACCGGACCGCCTGCGCACGTCCCTGCCGGCGACGAGGCCGACCAATGTGCCCGGCCTCGTCGCCGGCTCTCACTTGCGTGTTTTCACTCATGACCAGTGCGCCGGCACCCAGACATTGCCCACCCAGTGCCCCGGCACCCACACCACTGGGCGCGGCGCAGGCGCCACATAGACAACGCGCGGTGCGACATACACAGCAGGCGGCGGGGGTGGCGGCGGAACGTAGACAACTGGAGGCGGCGGAACGTACACCGCCGGCGGCGGTGCGACAACAACCGGAGGCGGCGGCACATACGCAACCGGCGGCGGTACGACGACAACCGGCTTCGGTGCAACCACGACCGTCGTGCCGCCCGTCGTGACGACGCCGGTGGTCGTAACCGTTCCGCTTGTCGTCACCGTGTTGCCGTGTGTCCCCGTCGTGCTCGTCGACGTCGTCACGACACCTGGTGCAACACGCGTGGCCGTACCGGAGTGATTGACGGTGCCACCGTCAGACCCCGTCACCGTGCCCGAACGTGAACACGAAGCCCCCGCACAGCTGGTCGATGCAGAATGGTTGACCGTGTTGCCGTTCGAGCCCGTGATCGACCCGGACGACGAATACTGGCCAGGCGCGGTTTTGGTCACATCGCCTGAGGTGGTGGCGGTTTTGCCGTCCGGTCCGGTGAGGGTGCCGGTATGCGAGCAGGTGCCACCCGCGCAATTGGTGTCGCCGGCGTGCTGGACCTGGTTGCCGTAGCGTCCCGTCGCCGTGCCTGAATTCGAGAACTGCCCGGGGGCATTGCGGGTCACCGTGCCGGTGTTGGTCGCCACGCCACCGTAGGGGCCGGCCACGCCGCCAGCATGCGAACAACTGCCGCCGCCACACGAGCCGTAACGCGCGCCGTTGTAGGTGCCACGGGAGGTGTACGCGGTGCCGTGCTGCGACCAGGCGAAAGCTGAAGCGCTGCCGAGCGAGAGTACGGTGACGGTTGCGGTAAGCGCGAGCTTGCGCAGCGCGCGGCGCACGGACGCGGAGGGCGTCATGGAGGCAGCTGAAGCGGCGGAGGCGGAGGCGGCGGTGGCGGTGGCGGTGGCGGTGGCTGGGACGACGAACGAACAGTTCTTCACGATATGTCCTTCTTGATTTCGGGCCACTTCTGCGCACTGCGGCGTGGCGACAAACGGACTATAGAGGGACGCCTTCCATTAATCAGCAGCGAAGATATGTCACCCTGTTTCACCGCGACAGAGGTCCGCTGGACAAGGGTTTGCGAACGTTTCGAACGGGCCGTGACATAGGTCGACATAAATTGCCACAGGCTGGGCCCCTCCCCGGCCGCGCGAAGGGTCAAACGCGACAGCGAACCAGGTTTGACACCACCGCGACACTTTTCCGAAATACTCATGTCGTACGGTTCGATGAACGCAACGGCGAAAGCCGCTTACCTGTCACCCCGCTTACTCTTCCTTCAAGAGGCGCTCATGTCGACAAAACGCGAGTCGAAATCCAAAGCCAAGACGAAAGAAAGCACGGCGAAAGCAGAAGACAAACGAAAGCCGGCCAGCAAGGCCGCCGCATCCGGCAAAAGGGCCACTGCGCTCGCCAGCGGCTCAAACCAGCCTGCCGGGACTGCCACCCCGACAGCGCTCAGTCCGCGGATGCTGGACAAGCCCGTGTTCGCACAACCTCAGCCGACCGCGGACCCCACAGTGTTTCGTGTGCCCCATCCATCGGACGATGCGGCCTATCAGGAAATCGACAAGCTCAATGCGGAGCACAAACTGTTTCCGTTGCCGTTTCCCGCGCCGAGGGGCGGCGCGGAGCCCCAGTTCACCCTGGCCGATGTCATGGGCGGCAACGCAACCGCCATCGACAGACTCACAGCCGCCGGACAACTGGTATTTCACGCGCTAGGCGATTGCGGCAATACGAAAGGCCCGGCGACCCAAAACGAAGTGGCCGACAAATTGACCGCCGACTTCAACGAAGCCAACGCCGCCGAAGTGCCTCAGTTCGCGTTGTTGCTCGGCGATGTCGTCTATAGCTTTGGCGAGGGCCAGTACTATTACGATCAGTTTTACGAACCGTATCGAGACTATCCGGCGCCGATCCTCGCCTGCGCCGGCAATCACGACGGAATGGTTTCGCCGGAAGCGCACGCCGCGAGTCTCGCCGCGTTCCTGCGAAATTTTTGCGCGGAGACCTTCGCCGTGACGCCCGAAGCGGGCGGATTGTCGCGCACCGCGCAAATCCAGCCGGGCGTGTTCTTCACGTTCGATGCGCCGTTCGTGCGCATACTGGTGATTTACAGCAATACGCTCGAAGATCCCGGTGTGATTTCAGACCCGAAGATCGGGAGTACTCAGCTCGACTTTCTCGACGCCGCGCTCAAGCGCGTCAAAGCCGAGAAGTTCACCGGCGCACTGCTGATCGCGGATCATCATCCGCCGTACAGCGCGGGCGGACACGGATCGAGCGTCGATATGCTGGCGCAGATCGACAAAGTCTGCGAAGCCAACGACGTCTGGCCGCATGCGTTTCTTTCCGGCCATGCCCATAACTATCAGCGCTTCACGCGCACGCGAAATGCGGACGGCACGCAGATTCCCTACCTCGTCTGCGGCAACGGCGGACACGGTTTGATCAAGCTCGCCGCACAGGGAGCACCCGCCATCCGCGCGCCGCAAATCATGCAGGCAGCGTCGGCCACCGCCGATCAGGTCGTGCTGGAAAACTACGATGACACCAACTACGGCTATCTGCGCATAGTCGTCACCGCCGCGCAGTTACGTATCGAGTATCACTCGGCGTCCGACGGCCTCAACACGAAAGCGCCGAACGACTACGTGACGGTCAACCTCGCCGAGCGCAAAGTGGCTCATTTCGTTGCGGCGGACATGGGGCATCCGATGGCGGCGAGAGCGGTGCGTGCTTTGGTACGCCGCTAGCGGCGGGACTTCGCGAGACCCAAAAGCCCCGCCGGTAACGGCAGGGGCCTGGCCTTTGTTTTGTGGGTGCCGCCGTCCACCGGATCGAGGCGTCTGCTGATCAGCCATGCCAGCTCCGAGGCGCCAGGCATGCCGTGTTGCGCAGCTGCTTGATGTGGCTTAAACGCGGATTGCTCAAGCACGGACTGCTGAAACACGGGCTGCCTGAACGCGTGCCTCATACCGGCGCGGCATGGACTGCGCCAATTATTGCGGTGTCACCTGCACGGCCGCTGCCGAAACGAATACCGCGTGGATCGTATCGCCGACCTTGACGCCCTTCAGATCCACGTCCGGTCCGACTTCGAGCGTTTGCGTCTGATACGCGCCGCGCAGCGTGACGAGGCGCTTCTTGTGATCGATCTTCTGCACGGTGGCGAGCACTTCGACCTGACGCGCGGATTCAAAGCCACCCGAAGCCGGGGCATACACCTGCGTATCGACGCGTTCACGAATGCCCTTGTCTGCGCCGGTGACCTTGTCGGCCTTCACCAGCAACGCATTCTTGTACAGCACGTCCACCCGATCGCCGACCTTGAGTTGATCGAAGCTGGCCACCTGCTGGCTCACCAGCACGACCACCGCATTGCCGCCCGGCCCTTTGAGCGTGAGCGTGCGGCTGCCCGGATCGATACCGACGATCTGCGCCTTCACATGCACCGGCTGCACCGAACTGACGATGCCTTGCGCGGCACTGGCCATTGCATCTTGCGCCCACGCCGGTTGCGCCGCGGCGAAAGCCGCTACCATCAACGCTGCTCCAATCGTCGCTGCCTTCATTTACGCTCTCCTCGAGAAATTGTTCGATCTGGCGTTACGGCGATCTGAAACCGCAGGATGCCGATTAACGCCACGAATGCATACAGCTTCAGGGTGACCATTACTAAATGGGTACGGCGCAACGATTGTACATGCCTTACAAGAAGCTACGATTGTTTATATTGCGATTTTAAAATCAGTGGGCGGCATGATGCAAAATGCCGCCACACGGCGTCGCAGCGACATCTTGCCGGTTGACAACACTGCTTTAATCTTGCGGACCATCCATATAAAGCGACAATATTTTATATGCATACGGCATTAAATTCATACTGCATGACAGCCAGACGGCTCATTATTATTTTTATCGACGGCATTCGCCGCGATGCAATCAAAAGCCGTCATTAGCATGGATTGAACATCAATTGAATAGCCGGTTAATCCATGCGCGGCACCAAAAATAAAACAGCCCCGTCGCCTGAGCGAAGGGGCTGTTCATGATGCGGCCAGAGGAGCGCCAGGCGCGTCGCCTCAACGCTAACGACGCTGCAGCGCTTCCCTGCCCAGGCTCCAGACCGTTACACGCGTTCAATAGCGATCGCGATGCCTTGGCCAACGCCGATACACATCGTGCACAGTGCAAAACGGCCTTGCGTGCGGTGCAGTTGATACATCGCGGTCGTGACCAGACGCGCGCCGCTCATGCCGAGCGGGTGGCCGAGCGCGATGGCGCCGCCGTTCGGATTCACGCGTGCGTCGTCATCCGCGACGCCGAGCGTGCGCAGCACGGCAATACCTTGCGAGGCGAATGCTTCGTTCAATTCGATCACGTCGAACTGGTCGATGGTCATGTTCAGGCGAGCCAGCAACTTCTGCGTGGCGGCCACCGGGCCGATACCCATCACGCGCGGTGCAACACCTGCCGTTGCGATACCCAGCACGCGTGCACGCGGCGTGAGGCCGAAGCGTTTCGCGGTTGCTTCGTTGGCAAGCAGCAAAGCCACCGCGCCGTCGTTCACGCCCGATGCGTTGCCTGCCGTGACCGTGCCGTCCGGGCGCACCACGCCCTTCAGTTTGGCCAGCGCTTCAAGGCTGGTTTCGCGCGGGTGTTCGTCTTGCAACACGGTGATCGGATCGCCCTTCTTCTGCGCGATCGTCACGCCGACGATTTCCTGCGCGAGCGTGCCATCGCGTTGCGCGCGTGCAGCTTTCTGCTGACTGCGCAGCGCAAACGCGTCCTGATCGGCACGGCTGATCTTGTAGTCGGTTGCGACGTTTTCGCCGGTCTCGGGCATCGAATCGACGCCGTACATCTGCTTCATCAGCGGGTTCACGAAACGCCAGCCGATCGTCGTGTCGAACATATCGGCCTGGCGCGAAAACGCGCTGGTCGCCTTGCCCATCACGAACGGCGCACGGCTCATGCTTTCGACTCCGCCCGCCACCATCAGCGCGGCCTCGCCCGACTTGATCGCGCGCGCAGCGATGCCGACGGCGTCCATGCCCGAGCCGCACAGGCGGTTCACCGTGGAGCCCGGCACGCCTTGCGGCAAACCGGCCAGCAGCAGCGACATGCGCGCCACATTGCGGTTGTCTTCACCGGCCTGGTTCGCGCAGCCGTAGATCACGTCGTCGATCGCGTTCCAGTCGACGTCTTTATTGCGCTCCATCAGCGCTTTGAGCGGCACGGCGCCCAGATCGTCGGCGCGCACCGACGACAGCGAACCCGCATAGCGGCCGATCGGGGTGCGAATCGCGTCGCACAGGAATGCTTCGGTCATGTGATGTCTCCAGTTGGTGTGCTACGTGCGCTGCGCGGCTAGCGGATATCCGCTAGCCGCGCGGGCCGCTTGCAGCCTGGCGCGAGCCGGCTGCTCCACAGCATCGACCCGGCTAGTGCAATGGGAAACGGCCGCATAGCAGCCGTTACTTCAGATCAGCTTAGCGCAGGATGGTGAGCGAGGGGCCTGAAATTGCGGCCATTTGTTCTATATACGAACATGCGGTCATGTATCGAACAACTAGGCTCAATAATAGGCGCGCGCCCGAAACCATGTCAAGCAAAGCCCGTCCCGAATCAGGGAATACGCGCAGGCTGGCGGCCTTGTTGCAATGGCTATGCAAAGGGTCTGAAGATTGACGCGCTCGTGCCGGCAAACGTGCTTCCGCGCCTGCCGGCATGAGGCTTTGGAGCGTTCTGCTGTGCTCGGTGTCCTTGAAACACCAGCCCCGACATGCGCGCAATCAGCTGATCGGAATCTGTTCGTCGGCGATATAGCCCCGAATCACATCGGCGAAGCTGCGGTCGCCGCTCAGCCCGAGCCGTTCGGCACGCGCGGAATCCCACTGCCCCGGCCAACTGCCGACAATCTTCTCCACCCGCGCATCCGGCGCCCATACGATTCGCTTCACGGCCTCTTCGCCCGCCACCTCGCGCAACGCCGCCACCATCTCGTCGACGCTCACCGAAATCCCCGGCAGATTCAGCACGCGGCTGTCGCCGAAATCGCTTCCGTGCACCACGTCGAGCAGCACCAGTTCGGTAATCGCTTGCGGCTTGCCATGCTCGTCCTTCACGGCACCGCGTGCCAATAGTTCGCGCGCGAGACGCTGGCCGAGAAAACCCGCACCGCCGGTAACCAGTACTTTCATGATGTGCTTTGTCCTTGCTTTGCCCTTATTGGCCGGTGGCGTTCAGATACGGTTTGAGCCAGCCGAGCCCTGCCGATGTGCCGGCTCGCGGCCGGTATTCGCAACCGATGTAGCCGTCATAGCCCAGCGTGTCGATCAGCTCGAACAGGTACGGATAATTCAGCTCGCCGATATCGGGCTCGTGGCGTTCCGGCACACCCGCAACCTGAATGTGGCCGATGCCTGCCATATCGCGTTTGAGCTTCACTGCCAGATCGCCTTCGACGATCTGGCAGTGATAGCAGTCGAACTGCACCTTGAGATTCGGCGCGCCCACTTCCGCGCAAATCGCCTGCGCGTCGTCCTGGCGGTTCAGAAAGAAGCCCGGCATATCGCGCGTATTGATCGGCTCGATCACGACGGTGAGGCCCTCCTCTTGCGCGGCCTTGGCGGCATAGGCGAGATTCTTCAGATACACCTCGCGATGCTTCGCCCGCGGCTGATCCGCGCCGATCAAGCCGGCCATGACATGCAGCTTGCGATTGCCGAGCACGCGCGTGTAATCGAGTGCGGTCTCGATGCTGCGGCGAAATTCGTCTTCGCGGCCCGGGAGCGAAGCAATGCCGCGTTCGCCCGCGGCCCAGTCGCCAGGTGGCGCGTTGTAGAGCGCCTGGGTCAGCGCGTTGTCGTCGAGCCGCGCCTTGATATCCGCAGCGGGAAAATCGTACGGAAACAGGAACTCGACCGCCTTGAAGCCGTCTTTTGCGGCAGCGGCAAAACGGTCGAGGAAAGCGTGCTCGTTGTACATCATGGTCAGGTTAGCGGCGAAGCGAGGCATGACGGCAACTCCTTGGAAACGGTTTGGTTCAGCCCGGAAGATCGTTGCGGTGGCGGGCACGCCCGGATCGATCTGCGCGCCGATCCGCAACGTGCGCACGTCGAGCGCCTGCACCACGGCGGAAAGTTACCGGGCAGGCCTAGCGCAACCCCGGAGCCGCCCGTGATCAGCGTAAGGTCGGCACACGCCTCGCCGAGTACATAGAGGTCCGCGTCCGATACGGCATCGGCGATCGCCATTCGCACGCCGTCGCCGCGCAGCGCATCGAACGATTCGCGCAGGGTCGACACGCCCTTCGCCACTGTGTCGTAACGCACGAGGCCAACTTTCGATCCGGTCTGCCGCTGGAGCACGCGTACGAGGTTCGCATCGCGCATCGGCGTCAGCGGATGGTTTTCCATGCCCGATTCGTTCAGCAACGTATCGCCGACGAACAGATAACCGCGATAGATCGTGCGGCCGTTCTCAGAAAACGCCGGGCAGGCAATCGTGAAAGCCATTGCGCCAACCTCGGCGGACAAGGCATCGAGCAAGGCATCCGTGACCGGGCCGATGTTGCCGGCGTCGGTCGAATCGAACGTCGAACAGTATTTGAAAAAGAACTGACGGCATCCTTGCGCGCGCAACCAGTTGAGTGCGGCAAGCGATTGCGCGACCGCATCGGCGGCGGGAATCGTGCGCGATTTCAGCGCGACGACTAACGCGTCGGCTTCGACGGCATCGTCCTCGCCGCCGTACCCTGCGGCCGACGCCATCATGAACATCTGATGCGCCGCCGCCGACAAGGGCAAGGCAGCACCGTTTCGGTTTGAGCGGCGTTCACGACTGGACATGCCTGACCTCTACATTGGTTAGCCGCAAGCGCCCCGATGGAGCCCAACCCGGCCCAACCCGGGCCGGCTCGATTCAGTTCAGCAAATACCCGCTTCCGCGAGCCGCCGTGCCGCGTTGTTCATATGGGTGCTCGCCGCGTTACGCGCCGCCAGCGGATCGCCCGCCCGGATCGCCGCGACGATGGCCGCATGTTCTTTGCGCACCTGGCGTGAGAAGTCATCGCGCAACGCTTCGTTGCGGCGGGTGACCACGGTGCCGGCTTCGAGGTACTGATTCAGGAAGCTAAGCGTCTTGAGAAAATAGGGATTGCCGGTGGCCACGGCAATGGCGCGGTGGAAAGCGACGTCTTCGGCGACGCCGTTCTCGCCTTCGGCCACCGCTTCGTCAATTCTGGCGAGGGCGGCGTCAATCGACATCATGTCCGTTTCGCTGCGGCGCATGGCGGCTTCCGAGGCAACTTCCGCCTCGATCGCCCGCCGCAGCGCGAGGATTTGCAGCACCGAGCCCGTTTCAACCGCTTCCGCGTAGTCGATCCGCAGCGGCCGGATCGCGCCGTGCGCGGCGATGAACACACCGCTGCCCTGGCGCGGCTCGACCACGCCTTCGTTCTTCAGCCGGGAAATCGCCTCGCGGATCACCGTGCGGCTCACGCCGAACTGCTGCGCCAGCACCGCCTCGGTCGGCAGTTTGCCGCCGCGGGCAAAGGTGCCTTTGTCGATCTGCTTGAGCAACTGCTGCGCAACGGTATCGCTCAGCGCGCGGGCAGGAATCTTCTCGAACATGGGTGCCTCGATGCATGTTGTCGGGTCATCATACAAATTTGAGACCGCGGAGGCATCCATGCAAACCCTGAGTTCTTTTTGGCAAAAGCGGCCAAAGTTGGCGAAACAGAAGGCTTAAGCTATCGTCACGCCTTTGCCCAGCATTGCGCCGGCTGAACCGTGCCGGCGCTGTGCGCCCCTCTTCGAACGCATCTTTCAAGGTCCATGAGCAAAGCCCTGCCGCCGTCTTCTGCCGATCCTGTCAGCGCCGAACCGGCCGCGGACAAACCGGGCGACTCATATGTGCAGTCGTTCGCACGAGGCCTCTCGGTGATCCGCGCGTTCAGTGCAGACCGCCCCGAACAGACGCTCACCGACGTCGCGGCCGCCACCGGCCTGACACGCGCCGGCGCACGCCGCATCCTGCTGACCCTGCAGACGCTCGGCTACGTGGAGGCCGAAGGCCGGCTTTTCCGCCTCACGCCGAAGATTCTCGACCTCGGTTTCGCGTACCTGACCTCGATGCCGTTCTGGAATCTCGCCGAACCTGTGATGGAAAGTCTGTCGGCGCAGGTTCACGAGAGTTGCTCGGCGGCCGTGCTCGACCGCACCGAGATCGTCTACGTGCTGCGCGTGCCGACTCACAAGATCATGACCATCAACCTGTCGATCGGCAGCCGCTTGCCGGCGTATTGCACGTCGATGGGCCGCGTGCTGCTGGCCGCGCTCGACGACGAAACGCTCGAAGCGACGCTGGGTTCGTCGCCGCTCTACGCGCACACGCCGCGCACGGTGACCGACAAGGAGGAGTTGAAAAAGCTGATCGCGCAGGTGCGCCAGCAAGGTTGGGCAATCGTCGATCAGGAGCTGGAAGGCGGTCTGATCTCATTGTCCGCGCCGATTCGCAACCGCCAGGGGCGCGTGATCGCGGCGATGAATATCAGCGGCAACGCTCAGCGCAATTCGGCCAGGCAGATGGTGAAAGCGTTTCTGGAGCCCCTGCAGCAGGCCGCGCAGGCTGTCTCGGAGATGGTCGCGCGGCGCGGTTGAGACGCGGTGAAACCGGAAAATTCGAGCCAGTTGCCGATCATCGTCGCGGCAATCGCGCCGCGACGGACGGCGCGCCTCAGACCCCTCATTGCCCCAGATACCGCTCCACCAGCCGCGCCCAGAATGCCGCCCCGACCGGCAGATTGCGATCGTTGAAGTCGTAATGGGGGTTGTGCACCATGCAGCCGTCTTCGCCCGCGCCGTTACCGATCCGCAGGAACGTGCCGGGCCGTTTCTGCAGCATGAAGGCGAAGTCTTCGCTGCCCATCAGCATATCGGTCTGCTCGACCACGTTGTCGTCGCCGACCAGTTCGCGCGCCACCTGCACCGCGAAATCCGTTTCGGCATCCGAATTGATCACCACCGGATAGCCTTCGATGTACTCCACCACCGCCTTGCCGCCATAGCTCGCGGCCTGGCTTTCGGCGAGTTCGGTGATGCGCTTTTTCAGCAATGCGCGCACTTCGGGGCTGAACGAACGCACGCTCAATTCCAGCCTCGCGCTGCTGGAAATCACATTGTTCGCGGTGCCCGCATGCATCGAGCCGACCGTCACCACCGCCGGCTGAGACGGATCGACGTTACGCGCGACGACCGTCTGCAAAGCCATCACGATGCTCGCCGCCACCACCACCGGATCGACCGTCAGATGCGGACGCGCCGCATGACCGCCGACGCCTTCGATCGTGATGATCGCCTTGTCGCCCGCCGACATGAACGGCCCCTTGCGGAACAGCATCACCCCCGGTTCCTCGCCCGGATGGTTGTGCAGGCCGAACACCGCGTCGCACGGGAAGCGCTCGAACAGGCCGTCGTCGATCATCTTCAAGGCACCGCTGTCGATGCCGCTTTCTTCGGCCGGCTGGAAGTACAGAAGCACAGTGCCCGAGAAATTGCGCGTGGCGGCAAGGCGCTGCGCGGCGCCGAGCAGCATCGTCGTGTGGCCGTCGTGGCCGCATGCGTGCATCTTGCCGTGGCTGCCGCTCGCATAAGGCAGACCGGTCTGCTCGATGATCGGCAGCGCATCCATGTCAGCGCGAATGCCGATGCTGCGCGTGCCGCTGCCCACCTTGAGCGTGCCCACCACACCCGTTCGACCGACGCCGCGCGTGACCTGCCAGCCCCATTGTTCGAGCTTCTCAGCCACCAGTGCGCCGGTTTGCACTTCCTCGTAGGCCAGTTCCGGGTGGTGATGGATGTGATGGCGGATCTCGCGCAGGCTTTCGGCGGCAGGCACCAGGTCGGACACTTCAGTAAAACGCGCGGCTTCGCTCATCTATCGCTCCATGGAATTCACGCCGCTTAACGCGGCAAACAGGCAAGCACTATAACCACGCCGCGTTGTCGTGTCGCGCAAATTGAAGAAGCGCTGCCGAATTACGATCCCAGCATCATTTCGCGGCCTGAGTTGCTGCCGACACCGGCGGTGTTGCAGTTCGTGTCGTGCTTGCAGGAAACGACCAGCGAGCGGCGGTGGCGGTGGCGGTGGCGGTGGCGGTGGCGGAGTAGTCGAGCTTATCGAACGTCGGGAACGTCGGCTTCCGCCTGCAAAAACGCAATCAGCGCATGCCCGGCTTCTTCCAGCGCCCCGGAGTTATCGATCGTCGTGCACCGAAGCCCTTCCGGCAGCGAAAACGGCACCCGCCGCGCGAGCCTGGCCGCGACCTGTTCCGCCGACTCACGCGCCCGTGCGCCGAGCCGGGCTTCGAGAATATGCGGCGCTGCGTCCACGTGCACGACTTCCGTGTGCGGATAACGCGCCAACGTATGCTGCAAATGCTGACGCGAGCCATTGACGACGACCGTGCAACCGCGTGCAAGCCATGCATCGAGCTCGATACCGATGCCGTAACGCAGTGAGTGGCTCGACCATTCGAGCGCGAACAGACCGAGCACCGAGCGCGCCGCGAATTCTTCGACGCTCAACGCAACATGCTCTTCGCCGTTGCCGCTCGGCCGCGTGACGTAGCGATGCGCAAAGACAATCGGCTCGCCCATCAGGCGGCGGCGCGCAAAACTCAGCAATGAATCCTTGCCTGCGCCGGACGGCCCCATTACATAGATCAATCGACCTGCCATTGTTACTTCACCTCGCGGATCTGAAACGGCATGCGCTGCCACAGGACGAACGGCTCACCGGGCGCGGGCTCGACAAAGAGCGCCGCGTGATCGAGAGCGAGCGGTCCGAGCGCGGGCGTTTGCGCCTGCCACCACGCCACCAGCGTCGCGCGCTCATCGGCATCGGCGAGCGAACTGGAAAGCGTCATGTGAAAACGGAACTCGTCGAAGACGTACGGATAACCCCATTCGATCAGCAATGCACGCTGCCGTTCACTCAACGGCGTGGCGAGACGGCGTGCGACGTCTGCAGCGGACGGCCTGGCGCGCAGTGCATCGAGCGTTTGCAGCGCACTGGATGCAACGTGACGAATGTTCGCTTCGCCATCCGGATCGGCAGGACGCAGTGCGACGAAATCGCCGAGCGTCGCGGCTTCGACAGGCAGCGCGAATGGACTTTGCGCGCCGGCCCATTTGCGCGCCGCTTCCAGCAGATCCTGCTGGGTAACGCCTTCAGCAAGACGGAATGGCGCAACCAGCGTGCCGTGCCAGCCATAGCGGCGCGGCGCTTCGGTCAGATCGGCCAGAGGGCGTGCCAGCGCTTCCGGCTGCGGCGACACGCATCGCTCGCCGCTTTCCGCATCACGGCCCAACCACGCCGAACCCGCCCGCCACCACGCCGACTCGCGCGACGGCGCGTAATACACCGCGAAACGTGCCCCGGCGCCCCATACCGCGCCGCTCATACGTCATGCTCCACGAGCAACTGCACGCGGTCCGCCGCAAAATGCGTAAAGCCGTATTTAACCGGCGTGCCTTCCAGATCGACGTCGACGTTTTCGACCCACAACACCGGCTGCTGCCGGTTGATATTCAAACGCCGCGCCACCTCCGGCTCAGGCAAGACGCTGCCAATACGGCTCCACTTGCGCAAATAATCGGTCACGCCCAATTCAGCCATCGACTTCGTAATGCTGCCGGTGCGCCGCAGCACCTCCGGCAAGTCCGGAAAACGCGCAGCCGGATACCAGTTGCGCGCGAACGTGAGCGGCACGCCATCCGATTCATGCAGCGTCTCGATCCGGTAGACCGGCGCACCCGCCCGCAGGCTGAGCGCCTTCGCGACATTCGGCTCGGCCTTCACGCGTGCGGCCGACAACATCGTGCCCGCCGCCGCATGATGCTGCTGACGCAAGTTTTCCGTAAACCGCGTGCGCCGGCCAATCGTATAGTCGATCGCGCCGGGCTGCACGAACGTGCCACGCCCCTGCTCGACGCTGACGAGACCCAGTGCGGCCAGACCGAGCATGGCGCGGCGCACGGTATGCCGGTTCACGTCGAAGCGCTTGGCCAGTTCGCCTTCGCTCGGCAAACGGCCTTCTTCGCCGAAGCCGCTCGCGGCGATTTCCGCCGCCAGAATCCGCTCGATCTGCCGCCAGACGGCAACGCCCGCGCCGCGTTCGAGCAGCGTGCCCGGCGTCGCGTTGTCGTTCGATGTCATGGTGCTGTCATTCCCTTGGGTTCAAATATTCGCTATGCCATGCATTGTAGTGCGCAAGCCGTGATGGAAATGTGAAACGGCGGCCATGCGCGACAACGCTCCACAAGCACACCCCTAAACGTCTAGACGTTTAGATGAATAGATGGTCAAATGTCCATTCGCTGGATCAACAGGAATTCCGATGAGTGCCACTTCCACCTCGCCTTCCTCCGTCATGCGGCGTGCATGGATGGCCGTGCTGGCCCGCACGCCGCGCGCCGATCTCCAAGCCGCACTGGATCTCGCGCTGCAAGGCGTCCCGCCCCCCGCTTACGACTGGCTGCGGCCACCCGAAATCGGGCTCGCAATGGTGCGCGGCCGCGTTGGGGGCAGCGGCGACCCGTTCAATCTCGGCGAAGCCACCGTCACGCGCGCCACGTTGCGTTTGCGCGTCACCGCTGACGCAACCGCAGCCGTCGGTGTTGCATGTCATCTAGGCCGCGACCGCCGCCGCGCCGAACTGGCGGCGCTGGCCGACGCGCTGCTGCAAATGCCCGAGCATCACGCTGCCTTGCATCAGCAATTGATCGAGCCGTTTGCCGCACGGCAGGCCGCGCAACGCGCCGAGCGCAGACAGGACGCTGCAGCCACGCGCGTCGAATTCTTCACGATGGTCCGGGGCGACTAATGGAAAACTCGCCGATTGCATTGTCTACTTCGTTGTCCAGTTCATTGGCTACATTGACGCCCGGTTTCGCAGACCCGGTGCACGACACCCAGGCGGTATTCCGCACGTTGCTCGACGCGCTGTCGCGTCCCGGCACGGTGGGCGTCGTCGAAAGCGGTTTGCCCGAAGTACGGGCCACCCGCGCCGAGCTCGCCGCATTCGCCGCGCTGCTGACACTGTGCGACTACGCCACGCCCGTCTGGCTCGCACAAGCCGACACCGCGCTGGCTTCGGCACTGCGGTTTCATACCGGCGCGCCGCTCGTCGACGAACCGGGACTTGCCGCCTTCGCCTATATCCACGACGCAAGCGCAATGCCGGCGCTGGAAAGCTTTCCGCTTGGCGAAGCGGAATCCCCTGAGCACTCGGTGACGTTGCTGATCCGCGTCGAAGCACTGACGGGCGGCACGCCGGTCGTGCTGAGCGGCCCCGGCATTGCGCACACCACGACGATCGCGCCGGTCGGCCTGCCCGGGCATTTCTGGCGCGAACGCGCCGCCCTCGCGCCGCTCTTCCCGTGCGGCATCGATTGTTATCTCGTCTGCGGCAGCTCGTTGATCGGCCTGCCGCGCACAACTCAAGCGAAGGTGAACTGATGTACGTTGCCGTCAAGGGTGGAGAACGCGCGATCGAAGCGTCGTGGCGTCTGCTCGACAAGGCGCGCCGTGGCGATACACGGCTGGCCGAACTCAGCGTCGCGCAGATTCGCGAGCAATTGCGCCTCGCCGTCGCTCGGGTGATGACCGAAGGCTCGGTCTACGACGAAGAACTCGCCGCGCTCGCGATCAAACAGGCCGCGGGCGACCTGGTCGAGGCGATCTTTTTGTTGCGTGCGTATCGCACGACGTTGCCGCGTTTCGGTTATACGCAGGCAATCGACACGGAAGCCATGCAGGTGCAGCGCCGCATTTCGGCGACGTTCAAGGACGTGCCCGGCGGGCAGCTGCTTGGCGCGACTTACGATTACACGCAGCGTCTGCTGGATTTCGCGCTGCTCGCCGAAGGCGATGCCGGAACCGATGCGGCCGCAGCCCCATCGTCCAATCAAGCCGCCCAGTCTGCAGCAGAAGCCATGCCACGCGTGGTCGCGCTGCTCGACAAGGAAGGTCTGATCGAGCAGGAACGCCCCGCACCGGAAGCACCTGAACCCGGCGACCTCTCGCGCGAGCCGCTCGCGTTTCCCGCGAGCCGCGCCACGCGTTTGCAGAATCTCGCTCGCGGCGACGAAGGCTTCCTGCTCGCGATGGGCTACGCCACGCAACGCGGCTACGCGCATTCGCATCCGTTTGCCGGCGAGATCCGCTTCGGCACGATCGCCATCGAAATGGAACTCGACGAGTTGGGTGAGGCGGTCGAAATCGGCGACATCGATGTCACCGAATGCCAGATGATCAACCAGTTCGCCGGCAGCGGCGATGTGCCGCCTGCTTTCACGCAAGGCTATGGCCTCGCGTTCGGAAACTCGGAACGCAAAGCGATGGCGATGGCACTGGTGGACCGCGCGTTGCGCGCCGAGGAGCTCGGTGAAACGCTCGCCTCGCCGACGCAAGATATCGAATTCATGCTCTCGCATAGCGATAACGTCGAAGCGTCCGGCTTCGTTCAGCATCTGAAATTGCCGCACTACGTCGACTTCCAGTCCGAACTGGAACTCGTGCGGCGCCTGCGGGCGCAACACAGCATAGAAAGCAAAGATCAGGATCAGCAGGAGCAAGCCGCATGAACGCGCCGGACACCTCCCTCACCACCGCTCCGTACGACAGTGCAGCGGACGGCTACAACTTCGCCTACCTCGACGAACAGACCAAGCGCATGCTGCGCCGCGCGTTGCTCAAGGCGGTCGCCGTGCCGGGCTATCAGGTGCCGTTCGGCTCGCGGGAAATGCCCTTGCCGTACGGCTGGGGCACGGGCGGCATTCAGGTAACCGCGGCGATCATCGGCAAGAACGATACGCTGAAGGTCATCGATCAGGGCTCCGACGAAACCACCAACGCGGTCAATATCCGCCGCTTTTTCGCGCGCACCACGGGCGTGGCGACCACGCGCCGCACCACCGAAGCGACGATCGTCCAGACACGTCACCGGATTCCCGAAGCGCCGCTCACCGATAAGCAGATCCTGGTCTATCAGGTGCCGATGCCCGAACCGTTATACCGGCTGGAGCCGCGCGTCGCCGAATGCAAGAAGCTGCACGCGCTGGCTGATTACGGCTTGATCAGTGTGAAGCTGTACGAGGACATCGTCCATCACGGCAGCATCGCCACCACGTACGACTACCCGGTGATCGTCAACCACCGCTATCTGAGCTCGCCGTCGCCGATTCCGAAGTTCGACAACCCGAAGATGCATATGAACCCCGCGCTGCAATTGTTCGGCGCTGGCCGCGAACGGCGCATTTATGCCATACCGCCGTACACCGCCGTACGCAGTCTCGACTTCGACGATCATCCGTTCGAAGTGCAGAAGTGGCAGCACGCGTGTGCGCTATGCGGATCGACGGAGAGCTTCCTCGACGAAATGATCGTCGACGACGCCGGCAAGCGCATGTTCGTTTGCTCGGATAGCGACTACTGCCATGAACGCCGCGGCGATCAGGACCTGGAGCTGCCGTCTTACGAAGCGCGCAAAGGAGAAACCGCATGACGCCGCTGTTGAGCGCCCGTTCGCTCACCAAACAATTTGGCGGCCGCAACGGCTGCAGGAACGTCAACTTCGATCTTTATCCGGGCGAAGTGTTGTGCATCGTCGGCGAATCCGGCTCGGGCAAGACCACGCTGCTGAATGCACTCGCCCTGAAAACCGAAGCCGATAGCGGCTCGCTCCACTACACGGCCACGCATGGCGAAAAGCTCGATCTGCGCGCTTTGTCCGAACCGCGCCGGCGTCTGTTGATGCGCACCGAGTGGGGCTTCGTGCAGCAGAATCCGCGCGACGGCCTGCGCAGCGGCGTCTCCGCCGGCGCGAATATCGGCGAGCCGTTGATGGCCGTCGGCGCTCGCCACTATGGCGATATTCGCCACACGGCAACGCAATGGATGGAGCGCGTCGAACTCGACGCCACCCGCATCGACGAATTTCCGGCGGCGTTTTCCGGCGGCATGCAGCAGCGTTTGCAGATCGCGCGCAATCTCGTCACCGGTCCGCGGCTCGTCTTCATGGACGAGCCGACCGCCGGTCTCGACGTATCGGTGCAGGCGCGTCTGCTCGATCTGCTGCGCACATTGACGTCCACGCTGCATCTGTCGGTGCTGATCGTGACGCACGATATCGGCGTGGCGCGTCTGCTTGCGCATCGCTTGATGGTCATGCAAGGCGGCGAAGTGGTCGAGGCCGGCCTGACGGACCAGGTGCTCGACGATCCGCAGCACCCGTACACGCAAACGCTGGTTTCCTCGGTTCTGCCGGTTTGAGGCTCACAATGCGATCCATTGAAACAAGCAAGGAATCACACGCTGCTGAACGCGCGTTCAGCGAGAACAACGCACTAATGCTGCGCGCGGTCGGCATCGGTAAAACCTTCACGCTGCACGGTCAGGGCGGCGTGCAGATCGAAGCGCTCGCGGGCGTGTCGCTCGATGTCGAACGCGGCGAGTGTGTCGTGCTGGTCGGGCCTTCAGGCGCTGGCAAGAGTACGCTGCTGCGCTGTTTGTACGGCAACTATCTGGCCAGTACGGGCTCCATTGCGATTCGCGCTGCGGCGGCGGATGACGCGCCGCCGGTGTCGATCACCGGCGCCGAGCCGCACGACGTGCTGCGTCTGCGCCGCGGCGTGGTCGGCTACGTCAGCCAGTTTTTGCGCGTGATTCCACGCGTGCCGACGCTCACGCTCGTCGCCGAACCGCTGCTGTCGCGCGGCGTCGCGGAAGACGAAGCCCGTGCGCGTGCTGCTGCCCTGCTGGCGCGGTTGAACGTGCCCGAGCGGCTGTGGTCGCTCGCGCCCGCCACCTTCTCCGGCGGCGAACAGCAGCGCGTGAACATCGCCCGCGGCTTGATCGCCGGGCATCCGCTGCTGCTGCTCGACGAACCCACGGCCTCGCTCGATGCGGAGAACCGCGACGTGGTCGCCGAACTGATCGTTGAAGCACGCGAGCGTGGCGCGGCGATCGTCGGCATCTTTCACGACGAAGATACCCGCAACAAGGTGGCCACGCGCCGCCTCGAACTCCAGCCGCCGCTACGCCATTAATTGACACGAAACGGCACTAAACTAAACCACTGAGTTGAAACATTGAGTCGAAGCGCTGAGTCGAAGCGCTGAGCTGCGGCACTCAAGACAGACTACGGAGCAAGTCGATGTTGATCAGGAACGCTCGCATCGTGACGCGAGACGAAGTATTTACCGGTGTGATGCGCATCGAAGACGGCGCGATTCGCGACGTCGCGCGTGGCACGACCTCGGCGCGCGAAGCGGAAGATTGGGAAGGCGACTATCTGTTGCCGGGTCTGATCGAACTGCACACGGACAACCTCGAGAAGCATCTGGTGCCGCGTCCGGGCGTGCAATGGAATACCGACGCCGCCTTCGTGATCCACGACGCGCAGGTGGCGGCGGCCGGCATCACCACGGTGTTCGATGCCCTCGCGATCGGTTCGCGCTCGAACGTCGGGCTGCGCGGCCGCGAGATGCAAATGCAATGTGCCGCATCCCTTACGCGCTTCTCCGAGCGCGAGCTGCTGCGCGCTGAACACTTTCTGCATCTGCGCTGCGAAATCGCCACCGCCGACGTGGTCGAGTTGTTCGATTCGTTGTGCGCGCATCCGTTGCTGCGGCTCGCCTCGGTCATGGATCACACGCCCGGCCAACGTCAATGGCACGACCGCGAACAATGGCGCCGCTTCCAGGAGCGCAACGGCAAACTGACTGACGAACACGTAGCAACCGCGCTGGTCGAACTGTCCGTCGAACAGGAACGTTACGCCGACGCGCACCGTCGCGAGATCGTGACGCGCTGCAAGCGGCTCGGCATTCCGGTGGCCAGCCATGACGACACGCTGATCGAGCACGTCGAACAGGCCAAGGCCGAAGGCATCGTGCTGGCGGAATTTCCGACCACCCGCATCGCCGCCGAGGCCGCACGCGAGCACGGTATTTCGACCATCATGGGGGCGCCGAATATCGTGCGCGGCGGCTCGCATTCCGGCAACGTGTCGGCCCTCGAACTGGCGAAGGCTGACCTGCTCGATATCCTGTCCTCGGATTACGTGCCGTCCAGTTTGATGACCGCCGTGTTCGAACTCGTCAACAAGGCCGGCTGGACCCTGCCGCGCGCGATGGCGACGGTCTCCGCCGCACCGGCCCGCACGGCGGGCCTGCGTGACCGCGGGGCGATCGAAGCGGGTTTGCGCGCGGACTTCGTGCGCGTCACGATGCTCGACACACTGCCGGTGCCTCGCGCGACGTATCGCGCCGGCGCGCGGATCGTCTGACGATGGTGTTCAGGCCTCGCTGGTTACGGGCAGCAGCGGTTCAATCGCGGCCCAACGCGTCCAGCGGGGTGTCTGGTCGGGCGCTTCGACACGCAGGGTGCGCGAGCCGTCACCGAAAACGAGAGATTCGATATTGAATGCGCCCCCCTCTTCGAGGCCGGCTTCGCGCACGTGACCGGATTGATAGGTGAAACTGAGGTTGCCTTCGCGCAACAAGTCGAGATAAGCGTCGAAGTCGGTTGTTGACGAACGTGTGGCCCAACGGTTCAGGAGGGTGGCGGCGATTTCGGCGTCGTACATTTTTTGTACCTCTCTGGGCATAAGCCGTGTCGCGACTATAGCTGAAAAATCAGTATCCTGCTGCACCGCACCATTGTCTGCTCACTACGCCCATTCCTATGACTGCTCGCGCGCCAAACCGTCATTTCCCACGCATGTCTTGCGTCATCTGTGCCTATAACGAAGCGCCCCGCATCGGCACGGTGCTCGCCGTGGCCTGTGCCCACCCTTTGCTCGGCGAAATCATCGTGGTGGACGACGGTTCGAGCGACGGCACCGCTGAAATAGTCGAACGCTTCGCGTCCGTGCGGCTGATTCGATGCGTCGAGAACCGTGGCAAAAGCGCTGCCATGGCAGCCGGAATCGCCGCGACGACAGGCGAGTTGCTGATGCTGCTCGACGCCGATCTGAAAGGGCTGACCGCCGAGTGCATCGGCGCGCTCGCCCTTCCCGTTTTGCAAGGCAAGGCGCAAGTCAGCCTGAGCCTGCGCCAGAACAGCCTGCTGGCGTTTCGCGCCATCGGCCTCGATTTTGTCTCCGGCGAACGGGTCGTCACAAAAGCGTTTCTGAGCGAGCCCAGCGGCGAAGCCAGAAATGCGGCATCGGTCAGCAACGTAATGCCGAACGTGGGCCTCATGATAACCACCCGACGCTGCGTTTTCGTGACTAGCGGCTAGCGGCCAGCGACTCGCGGGCGGACGGCAACTGCCCCCAGGCGACCAGCACCTGCTGAATGCTGCGTGCGTAGGCGTCGCGCTGCTTCGGCGTTTCCGAGTGGTACGCGCCGATCGCGCGCCAGGTATTGCCGTGCTTGACCATCTTCTGCTTGAGCAGCCAGGCCGCCACATAGACGTTCACGCACGGGTCGGTCAGCGCACGATGCGGCACACCCTCACGCGCGAGATCGCCGAAATGAATCGAATTGATCTGCAACTGACCGACGTCGATCGAACCGTCCGCGTTCCGGTGTATCGCGCCCGGGTCCCCCTTCGACTCGTACCATGCGACGGCCCGCAATATCCATGGATTGACGCCCTGGTAAGCTGCGGCCTCATTGAAGCAATCATCCGCCGCGCGTGCCACACCGCACATCGACAGCCACGCCAGCGCAATACAGAAGTTTTTCAAGGACACGATTCATCCTTCCGCTTGATCGCGATAAAAATTGGAGGCAGCGGACCGCTGGCCGAATCACTTGGCGAGAGCCTGATCGATTTGCCGTTGCACGGAGTCGAGGTACGCATGTGAAGCATCGGACACGACGAGCCGGACAGTCGGCATCGGCGGCGCCTTGCGCTCCTGCATCTGTACCGGCGCATGTGATTTCTTTCGATGCAGCGCCGGCTTCACAGGCAAGTCATCGTCACTGCCACTCGACGGCGGCAGCATCGCAAGCGATGGCAACGGCGGATAAACCTTGTCCGCCGCGGCGGGAAATGCGGCGGCCGACTGCAGATCCGTTCCCGGCTGGCCTGCAAAGGCAGGCGCGGCGAGCAGCGTGGCCACCGTCAGTAAGGTGATTCGAAGCATCGCGATGGCCCCCCTCATTGCACCGTCCTGATCGACACGCTATACGGCTGACCAAGACCGGCGGTTCGATTTTCGAAGCTCACCTTCGACATGCGTTGCACAGGCACGCCCTTCCATACCGCCTGGTTCAGGTACGCGAAATCCTGACCCAGCGCGGTGACCTGCACGACCGTGGACTGCTGCTGCGCGGCAGCCAAGGCGCCTGCCTTGGCAAGCACGGTGGTGAGTTGCGGGTCATGCGCCCCGAGCGCATCCGGCGGAATCTCGAAGCTGATGACTTCGTTGGGCGCCTTGTCAGTACGCGCGGCATTCTGCGCAGACATCTGAGCGCAGCCGGCCAACGCGAGAACGGTCACCAAAAACCACACTTGTCGCTTCACACCCATCTCCAGTCAATCCCGTTGCTATAGCGATGTTTTCGGCAGGCCGGCGGGAAAAGTTGATAGGCCGAAAACGCGCCCGCGAAAATCAAAAAGAGTTATCTCAAGATCGGCGCAAACGATTGCTTCGGCGCTCGATGAAGCGCCGAACGAGGCGAAGTTGCCTCGCGTTTCGGGCGGGTTATTCGTATGACGATTATGAGACCGGCTATCGGCGCTTCAGGCAGTCGGCTCCGCTTCACGGCCTTCCGTTGCCCCTTCGCCCGTCTGCTCCAGCGCGTGCCTCCGCGCCGCCAGCACATCCTGGTAGCGCAGATACCCACACCGTCCATCGGATTTGGCCCCATACATCGCCGCGTCGGCGTTGAGCAGCAGCTCCTCTGCCGTAGCGCCATCGTCCGGAAACTGACTGATGCCGATGCTCGCGCCCACCGTCACGCTTTGTCCGTCGATCCGCAATGCTTCGTTCAACGCGGCCATGATCCGCGACGCAATCCCCGGTTCGGCCTCGGCAGAACGCGGCCCCTCGATCAACACGATGAACTCGTCACCGCCGAGGCGCGCGGCAACATCCGCCGTGCCGAGCACCTGCTTCAGCCGGTGCGCCACCGCGGCGAGCACCTTGTCCCCAATCGAATGGCCGAACTGGTCGTTGATCTGCTTGAAGCGGTCGAGGTCGACGAACAGCACGGCGAGCCCTTCCTGACGCCGTGCCGCTTCCTTGATCGCCACCTCGAGCTTCTGCATGAACAGCATGCGGTTCGGCAGGCCGGTCAGCCCGTCGTGCGTGGCGAGATGCACGAGCTCACGTTGCTTGTTATGCAGCACATCCATCTGCGACTTGATTTCCCGGCGCAGACGATCGAAGCAGTGCGCCAATATGCCGATCTCGTCGGTACGTTTGAGCGGCAGCGTTTCCATCGCGTGCTCGGCGAACAGATGCGTCGCTGCAAACGCGAGAATGTGCAAAGGCTTGGTCAGGGCACGCGCAAACAGAACCGCCAGGAACAGCGCCAACACGCTAGAGATCAACACCATGTGAATGATTCTGTTACCCAGCTCGGTAGCGCCGGACAATACATCCTTGAGCGGCTTGGCAAGGCCGAGCACGATAAAGCGGTTGCCCTCGGACGCGCCGAACGGCCGGCGCACGAAAGCCAGCACTTGACCCGCCGCCTGCCGCGGCCGCATGAGACCGTTCAGCAGAACTTCGCCTTCCGACTGATCGAAGAGCGGCCTGGTGGCGGAAAAGCTGTCCTGCATCAGAACACGGCGCCCTCTGTCGAAGCCGAACGTTTTCGAGGCATCCGGATGGACCAGGAAATCGCCCCATTCGTTGGCGAGATAGACTTGGTAGTCGCTCGGCAAATCGTTTTGCAAACGGTTGAGCAGGCCGGCCAGATCGATGTCGATAATCACGACGCCCGCCACTGCCCCACTCGCGTCCGCCACCGGTGTGCCGAGCCGCAGCGTCGGCTTACCCTCGGCGGCATGCGTGCCGTACTCGTGATTCACCGAGATCGGCGAGGTGTAAATGCGCCCGGGCGAGAACGCCAGCGTGTCGAACACATACGCGAACTGGCCTTTTTCCTGCAAGCTGTTCCCCGCGACCCGCACCAGGCCGTCCGCATCACGATCGAAACGGACCAGTTCGAGTCCGTAGTGCTTGCGGGTGATCAGGCGGATTTGCAGGTACTCGGGGTGGTGAACCATGAAGCTGGCATACACCTGCGCCAGCTGTTCGCGTGGCGCATTTGCCCCCATGCCGTTGTCGGTCCGCAAGACGTCCACCGAAGACGGCAAGCTCGCGAGCACCAGCGCGTCTGCGCCGACATCGTCGATCGCCACGGAAAAGCGCTGGCCCAGCAGTTCCGTTGAAGTCAGCAGGCTGCGTTCGGCTTCGTTCACCAGCATCGTACGGTTGGCACGATACGTGTAGTAGCCGGTCGCGCCGGAGGCGAGCACGCCAATGCACGCCAGCAGAACCGATAACTTGAATGTCAAGCCGGGGCGCATCATCAAAAACGCTCCGACCTGTCGCCGGACACGATTCTGTTCCACAGTTCTTCACGCCGCTGAATATCTTCCACTGGGCCGATCCAGATAATGTGCGCTTTGTCGCTGTCTTCCGCCGGCGCCGTCAGCGTGTTGGCGAGCCCCTGACGTTGCGTCAACAACCCACTGACGCCCGGTTCGAGCATGTAGTTGATCCACGCAAGCGCGAGCGGGCGATCCTTGGCGGAACGCGTCATCGACCAGCAGTCCAGCCAGGCGAGCGCTCCTTCGTCGGGAATCACGTAGCCCACGTCGGCGCCGGCGCGGCGCAACGATTCAACCTGCTGGGTGCCATAGTTGCCGAACATCAAGGCAACTTTATGCTGGATGAAGAACGCGGTCGCTTCTTCCGGCAGCGTGTAATAGGTCAGCAGGTTGCGGCGCAGATCGACGAGTTTGTGAGCGATCACGCGCATCTGCGTGGCGTCGAGCTGGAAGGGACGGGGATAGCCCAGCGCCAGCGCGGTGAACGAGAAATTATGCGGGGCGCTATTGAAGTCCAGAACCTTGCCGCGGTAACGCGGATTCCACAATTCGCGCATCGAGCGCGGCGCAACGGCGATCTGCGTACGATCATAGATCAGCCCCATCGACGAATACGTGAATGGAATGGCGTACACATTGCCTGCCGAAGTCAGCCCTTCAATCGACGACAGCGCCTGAAACCGCGGCAACTGTTTTTTCGTATTCGGCAAACTGGCCAGATCGAGCGGCGCCAGCAGATTCGCGCGGGTATAGCGCTCGATTTCAGCCGTATTCGCAGCGAGCACATCGAACTGCGGCATACCCTGGGCATGCATCTGCGCCCATAGCGCCTCGTCGGAATCGACCAAGGTGACTTCGACTTTCGCGTGGTAGCGCGCTTCGAAAGTCTCGACGACATCGGCGTCCGCATAACCGGGCCACGCCAGTACACGCAGAACTTTGTCGGCGGCCACGGCGGGTGCTGACGACAAAAGGCTGCAGCAGAAAGCGGCGTTTATCAGCAGTGTCAAAACCCCGCAAAACCCGCAGCAGCGCAGCGAATTCGCGCGTGCTGCCGCGACTGCAATTCGGCGTCGGAGCGATGGTTTGAAACAGCGCATTTCGTCTGCCATCGAAATCGTGTGCATATACAACACCGCTTCGCAGAAGGCCGTTATTACGAACGCAAACAGGCGCGCGGTATTTAACCGCGGACGTCGTGCCCGATCAGTTTGTTCAGACAGATACCGATACATTCGCACGCCGCGAAGGCAGGCGTGCAAACGGTTGATGATAGCGCCAGGCAATGCATTTTTGGTTCAGGCCCCGTCCCGATCGAGAAAAACAACCTGTCAGCCATGATTTAACAAATGCACTCATCTGTATTTAACGGTAGTTCCCGCGAAATCTTTAATTCATCGACAGCCATTTGAAACAATCGCGAGCGCTGTAATAATTCGCAATAAGCGGCGGTATATAGCGCTATTCTCGAGACTGGTTTTGCCGGCACACCGCATCTTGCGGAGCATTCGGGCAAAGCTCCGCCATTAGCTAACTTCATTACGCCGTCTTTACAGGGCAACACGCCGCGCACCGAAAATACGCATGGCGGGCGCCGCCGAATCCCCACCACATTCCAGCTTCAAAAGCTATGGCCATGCGCTATCCGGTGTTTCACTAGCTACCCAATCTTTTTGAACTGATAAGCTTTGCGCGCGCTGCTTGGCCGCCCCGGCCGGCAGCCTCAACCCAGGCCTGGTCGTGAGTCGCGCCGGGCATCCCGCAGCGGCACAACCGCATGCGGGAGTATTTGAACTACACCGAGGAGTTAAACAGTGAAAAAACTGCTAGCGGCTTTGACGGTTGCTCTGCTTGCAACCGTCTCGATTGGCGCACACGCTAAAGATTGGTCGACTATCCGTTTCGGCGTTGACGCCAGCTACCCCCCGTTTGAGTCCAAGGGTTCGGACGGCAAGCTCGCGGGCTTCGACATCGACCTCGGCAATGAAATCTGCGCGCGCCTGAAGGCCAAGTGCGTGTGGATCGAAAACGACTTCGACGGCATGATCCCGGCCCTGAAGGCGAAGAAGTTCGACGGCGTGCTGTCGTCGATGTCCATGACGCCGCAACGCGCTGAACAGATCGCCTTCTCGTCGAAGCTGTTCAACACGCCGACGCGCCTCGTTACGAAGAAGGGTTCGGGCATCCTGCCGACCGCCGATTCGCTGAAGGGCAAGGCGGTTGGCGTCGAGCAAGGCACGATCCAGGAAACCTACGCGAAGACGTACTGGGAACCGAAGGGCGCGAAGGTCGTGCCGTATCAGAACCAGGACCAGGTCTACGCGGACTTGCTGTCGGGTCGTCTTGACGCATCGCTGCAGGACGCGGTTGAAGCTGAAATCGGCTTCCTGAAGACGCCGCGCGGCGCGGGCTATGAGTTCGCGGGCAAGGATATCGTCGACGAGAAGATCCTCGGCAACGGCGCGGGCATCGGCATGCGCAAGGAAGACACCGATCTGAAGGCGAAGGTCGACAAGGCGATCGCCGACATCATCAAGGACGGTACGTACAAGAAGCTCGAGAAGAAGTACTTCGACTTCGACGTGTACGGCGGCTAAGCCAGCCACGCGCGTCTGACGACGCGCTTGCCGGCTTGCGAGGAACGGGCTCCGCACCATGCGGAGCCCGTTTCGTTTGCAGGGCCGCTTTGCCGCGCCACCCGGACTGCGATCGAACCGGACAGGCCTGCCCGCATGCCGCGCACGATCCGCACGACGCCGCAAAAGACCACGCGTTGCGTCATATCGGCTAAGATCGTGCGATAGAGGCGCGCCAAACCAGCCCGCCGAAGACCGGCCTTGAGACACCCTTTCCCCCTGTAATCAACGACAAAGCGCGGCATGCCCCACTTGCCCGCGGATTTGAAAACCATGCAAACCCAAACCCATCCGCTGATTGCCCCGACGCTCGGCACCGCCCGTGATTTGACGAGTTTTCACTATGGCCCCGGCGGCGGGCAGAAGATTTACATCCAGTCGTCGCTGCATGCCGACGAGTTGCCCGGCATGCTGGTCTCGTGGGCGTTGCGTCGCAAGCTCGCGGCGCTGGAAGGCGCCGGCAAGCTGCGCGGCGAAGTCGTGATCGTGCCGGTGGCCAATCCGATCGGTCTGAATCAGCACTTTCTCGGCCATTTGACGGGCCGCTTCGAGACCAACAGTGCGCAGAACTTCAACCGCAATTTCTACGAACTGGCGGCGCTGATCAAGCCCGGCATCGAAGCGCGTCTGACCGACAACGCCGACGCCAATCGCACAGCAATCCGCGCGGCGATGCGCGAAGCGCTCGACGCGCAAAAGCCCGAAACCGAACTCGAATCGCAACGGCTGGCGCTGCAAAAGCTCTCGTGTGACGCCGATGTCGTGCTCGATCTGCACTGCGACTGGGAAGCCGCGATGCATCTGTACACGAATCCGGACCTGTGGCCGGAAGTCGAGCCGCTTGCCCGCTATCTGGACGCCAAGGCGTCGCTGCTGGCGCTGAATTCGGTAGGCAATCCGTTCGACGAAATCCACAGCTTCTGCTGGTCGGATCTGCGCGGCCGTTACGGCGACCGTTTCCCGATTCCGAACGGCTCGATCTCGGTCACGATCGAATTGCGCGGTCAACGCGAAGTGTCGTACGAGTACGCCGAGCGCGACGCCCAGGCGATCATCGAGTACCTGACCGCGCGTGGCGTGATCGACGGCACGCCGGCGCCGCTGCCGGCGCTCGAATTCGCCGCGACGCCTCTGGCCGGCGCCGAGCCGATCGTCGCGCCGATCAGCGGTGTTCTTGTCTATCGCTGCGAAGTCGGTACCTGGGTCGATGTCGGCCAGGAGATCGCCGATATCGTCGATCCGTTGACCGATCGCGTCGTGACGCTGAAGAGCAACGTGGCCGGCGTGCTGTACGCGCGGCATTTGACGCGCTTCGCGACGGCCGGGCTGGAATTCGCGCGCATTGCCGGTGCGAAAGCGTTCAGAAGCGGGTCGTTGTTGAGCAACTAAGGCGCCTTTGAGGAACACCTGCGGCGACGCTCCCCTGTTTTTGCATGCGGGAGCGGTGCCGGC
Organism: Paraburkholderia sp. GAS348; assembly: GCF_050434205.1. Classification (NCBI taxonomy): domain Bacteria; kingdom Pseudomonadati; phylum Pseudomonadota; class Betaproteobacteria; order Burkholderiales; family Burkholderiaceae; genus Paraburkholderia; species Paraburkholderia sp. GAS348. The sequence goes on along the minus strand of NZ_JBNPVT010000003.1, from coordinate 239,156 downwards.
CAAGCAGATCGCCCGCTGTTTCAGCGGGCGATCTGCGTTTACGCGCCCGGAGTGTCGCGCCGGCGCGACAGATTCCAAAAATAAACAAAGCTGTCACAGACCTTACTCGGCGCTCCCTTAAATTTCGGGCCATCGCACGACCTCGCCAAAGAGCACGGTGTGGCGATCGCTTATTTTTTAATCGGAGAATTGTTTTGAACAAGAAAGTATTTGCCGCCGCTACTCTCGCAGTCTTCGCCAGCGCCGCCCACGCACAAAGCAGTGTCACGCTGTATGGCCTGATCGATGCCGGTTTCACGTATGTCAATCACGCCGGCCCCAAAGGCCAGCACCTCTACCAATACGGCGACGGCGTCTCGCAAGGCAGCCGTTGGGGCCTGCGTGGTTCTGAAGACCTCGGCGGTGGCCTGAAGGCGCTCTTCCTGTTGGAAAACGGCTTTAACTCCGGCACCGGCGCGCTGGGCCAAGGCAGTTCGCTGTTCGGCCGCCAGGCATTCGTCGGCCTTTCGAAGAACGGCATCGGCTCGCTCACGTTCGGCCGTCAATACTCGTTCTCGACCGACTATCTGGGCGGCTCGTACGCCAACGGCGGCCAGACCGTCGCGGGCAACTACGCCTACCACATCAACGATATCGACCAGCTCACGTCGAGCCGCATCAGCAACTCGGTCAAGTTCACCAGCGAGAACTTCGCGGGCCTGACGTTCGGCGCGATGTACGGCTTCTCGAACCAGGCGGGTGCATTTGCTGGCGCGCCGGGCGCTACCGGTTCGTCGTCGGCTTACAGCTTCGGCCTGAACTATGCGAACGGTCCGTTCGGCATCGGCGCGGCGTATACGGACATCCGCTACCCGGGTTCGGCATCGCCGACGACCTTCTCGACGACGCTCGCTAACTCGGCGATCAGCGGTACGGCTAAGGACCTGTCGACGGTCGGCGTCGGCACCAGGTACTCGATCGGCGCAGCTACGATGTGGGCTCTCTGGACGCACACGAACATCGAGCAGATCACCGGGCACATGACGACGTTCAACGCGTACGAAGCAGGCGGCAAGTACGCATTCACGCCGGCACTGACGGGCGCGCTGGGCTACACGTACATGCAGTCCAGGGATCTGACCAACGGTCACTGGAATCAGATCGATGCCAGCGCCGACTACGCACTGAGCAAGCGCACCGACGTGTACCTGCTGGGCGTCTATCAGCAAGCTGCGGGCAAGACGTCGAAGAATACCGATCTGCAAGCGCAGATCGGCTCCAGCGCGAGCAGCTACCTGCCGGCCGCAGGCGCAAGCACGCAACTGGCGGTTCGCGTAGGCCTGCGTCACAAGTTCTGATCGGGTGTTGCCGGCGAGGAGCGCGAGTTCCTTGCTGTCCCGAGGTTCTGGAAAACGCCCTGCGGGGCGTTTTTCTTTTTGGGGGGTGGTTCGAGTGCCATGCGACGCACTCTGCGCGCCCACGCCGACACTTACGCCGCGAGCTTCATACTCACTAGCCGATTCAGACTGACGCCCTGCTCAGCCGCTTGCATTGCGAGCGCGCGATGCTGCTCCGGCGGTATCCGAACTCTGAACTCGCCGCTATAGCGCTTCTCGGCCAATGGTTCGGGTGCCGCCTCGCCGCTTTCCTGCATATCCGCGACTGCTTCGGCGACAGCTGCGCGAATGCCCTTCAGCGCGGCATCCGGGGTGCGCGCAAGCCACGATAATGACGGAAACTCCGCGCACAAGCCGACATGTTCGCCGTCCTCGGGCGACCAGGTAACGCGATAGGTGTAGTGATCAGCGGGCATGTTGACTCTCCGTGAGCTTTTCTATGGCTTGTAATACCTGACGTACCTGATACGCCTTGGCTTTGCCGTTATCGTTTTGAATATTGACGCGAGGATCTCCCGGCCACGGCGTTTTGAACACTGCGTGGCTCGTGCTCGAGCGGCGTGGTTCGCCGAAATATTGCGTGCACACCTTAAGTAACGCCGAGAAACGGACATTGGTCGGCTCGCGGCGCATCTGGCCAAGAATTTTCTCCGTCATGAATCCATGGTGCCATTAGTGATACCACTTTTCAAGCGTCAGGCTGAAGTGTGGCACTGAGCGAATCGATCAGCAGCGTCTTGCGCCACCTGGCCACTTCCAGCGCTGCCGCCGCATCTGGTACGCTGCGCCCTTCGCTACCGCTTGCATTGGACTCGATGGAAACCCCTTTCAATGACCGCGGCGTGTCGGTCACGCGCAACGCACTCTCGTCGGCCGGCCAGGTCTTTCCGCTGCGCGACATCGTCGACGTGCAGGTCGTCACCGTACAGAAGAACAAAGTTCTGCCGCGCGCGATCTCGCTCGCCGGACTCGTGGGCGCTATTGCCGGCGGGATATTGCGCTCCCCCGTCGGCATGGTATGCGGCACGATGCTGATCGTGGTCGGCTGGCTCACGTGGGCGACTCAGGACATCACGCATCGTTTGATGGTGCAGACCGCGAATGGCCCGCGTGAAGCGCTCATGAGCACCGACCGCGAGTTCGTCGAGCGGGTCGCCGCAGCCGTGCACGATGCAAAGGCTGCCACCTCGGCGCCCGGGGCTTGAGCAACCGCCATCCGCAATCGCGCCACGCTCGGTCGCGCGCAAGCCACCGTGATCCGCCGTCCGCGCGACTATTGACATAGATCAATGCTTGCACGGGCAACTTGCTAGCTGCCCCTCAAATCTTTACACATCTTTGCAATTGTCCGCGGGAGGCCGTGTAGAGTCGCCGCTCCTGTTATCGCGTGTTCCCTCCCGCAGGCCCCCGCAAGCGTCCCGGTTTCCCCCGCCCACGCCGCAGCAATCCAGTGAGATTGCCGCCAGTGCTGTTCGAGTTGCCCAACCGGCAGCTCACGATGCATCGCCTTCGCCAGGGACCCGCCTTTTTGCAAAGCGTGATCCTATGTCCCTGTCGTATCTCGATGCCGCGCGCCGGCATGTCGGTTTTCATTTCCGTCCTCATTTCCGCCTTCAATTTCGCCTTCAATTTCGTCGTTCTGCCGCAGCGGCGCTGATCGCAGCCGGTGCGCTCGCCGCGTTGACCGGCTGCTCCGTCACCTTCCCCACCCCCACGCCGCCAGCCGCCAACGCCGCGCTGATCAACGGCGGCAACGATGGCCTGCTGATTCCGCTGCACGTGGAGCGTGCCGACGAAGATCACGCACGCCTCGGCCTGCCGGTCCAGCTCGACGGCAAGCCGGTATACATGGCGCTCGACACGGGCACGCAAGGCACGCGAGTGTTGAAGTCGGTGCTGCCGGGTTCGAGCTATGCGAGTGCCGGCGGCGTGACGTCGTTGTCATTCGCGAACGGCGTAGAAATTCTCGGGGCGGCCGTCAAGGTGCCGTTCAGCCTCGCCGGCACGACGCCAACGCCGATCGCCACACAAGCGGTGGACGTCGTGCGCTGCCTGCCGAATGCGCGGAAGTGCGTCGGGATGGACGGCTACACCGGTGAATTCGGCTGGGCGTTTTCCGGCATCGTCGGCGTCGGCGCCGCGCAGCCGGACGATAGCTGCTGCACCCAACCATTGCGTGCGTTGCCCGGCAACATCGGCCAACGTTATCTGGTGCACTCGAATTTCGCGAAGCCGTACATGGTGTTGAGCCCCTCGAACGCGATTACAAAGGACTACACGATGGTGCCGATGACGGTGTCGAAAGACGGCACGGCGCAATGGCCGCGAGGCTGCGTGAATGTGGGCGACAAGATGACCTTCTGCGCGCCGCTGGTGTTCGCCACCGGCAGCACCGGCATGATCCGCATCGAAATGGACAAAGCGCCCAACTGGACCGGTGACGGCGATGTCGGCAATGTGCTCGACCAGGGCAACTATGCGACGGCCATCGGCACGGGTTCGTGGGTGCACCGTTACGAGAAGGCGCAAGTCACGATCGTCAAGGCGAAGCCGGACGCTAGCCGGATCGTGGTCGGTTTGATGGCGATGCAGAATATCGACGTGCTGTTCGATTTCCCGCGCGGGCAGTTAGGTCTGCATGCCGCGCAAGAGAGCGAACGATTCGCTCCGTGATGTTCATGGGTCGATAGAAAAGGCCGTGCGTAATGAACTGCACCCCAAATCGTTGGACGGGTGTCCAACTTTTGGGGTGCAGTTCATTACGCACGGCCTTTTCTTATTTGAGCACGCATTTTAGCAAGCGCCGCAACACGCCCGCGTCACTCCAGACTGAGCGGATTCACATGCCAGATGTTGCGCGCATATTCGCCGATGGTGCGGTCCGATGAAAACTGCCCCATGCCCGCGACATTCTCGATCGCGCTCTCGGCCCACGCGCGCTTGTCGACGAAACGCGCATCCACCTCGTCCTGCGCTTTCGCAAACGCGGCAAAATCGGCGAGCACCATATAGTGATCGCCCCAATCCACCAACGTGTGGAAGATGTCCGAGAAGCGCAGCGGATCGTCCGGCGAGAAGAAGCCCGTGCGAATCTGGTCGAGGGCCATGCGCAGTTCCGGATTCTCCTCGTACACATGCCGCGGCCGGTAACCGGTGGCGCGCAGGTCGTCCACTTCGTCAGCGGTATGGCCGAAGATAAAGATGTTCTCGCGCCCCACCGCGTCGCAGATTTCGATGTTGGCGCCGTCCATTGTGCCGATCGTCAACGCGCCGTTCAGGGCGAGTTTCATGTTGCCCGTGCCTGATGCTTCAGTGCCGGCCATTGAAATCTGCTCCGACAGATCGGCCGCCGGAATGATCAACTCGGCCACGCTCACGCCGTAGTTCGGCACGAACACTACCTTGAGGCGATCGCCGATCAACGGATCGTGATTGACCTTCTCGCTGACGTCGCCGATCAGCTTGATGATCGTCTTCGCCATGCGATACGCGGACGCGGCCTTGCCGGCGAACATCACCACGCGCGGCACCCAATCGCGCTCCGGATTCGCGCGAATCTGGTTATAGCGCACGATCACGTGCAGCACGTTCAGCAACTGCCGCTTGTATTCGTGAATGCGCTTGACCTGGAGGTCGAACAACGCATCGGGATCGAAGTGCAGTTTGGTGTGATGCGCGAGCCGCTGCACGAGCCGCAGTTTGTTCTGCCGCTTCGCTTCACGAAAGGCCTCAAGGAACGCACCATCGTTGCGCAGATTGCGCAGTTGTTCCAGCTCGAACAGATTGCTGCGCCAATGCGTGCCGATCTGCTGATCGATCAGCGACGACAGCGACGGACTCGCCTGCGCCAGCCAGCGCCGCGGCGTGATGCCGTTGGTGACGTTGGTGAAACGGTCCGGATAGAGGCGCGCGAAGTCGGCGAAAATATCGCGCGTCATCAGTTGCGAGTGCAGCTTCGATACGCCATTCACCTTGTGACTCGCGACGATCGCCAGATACGCCATCCGCACACGCCGCTGGCCATATTCGTCGACGAGCGAAATGCGGCGGATCATCTCGCCGTCATGTCCCAATTGTTCGCTGACATGCTTGAGAAACCCCGCATTGATCTCGAAGATGATCTCCAGATGCCGCGGCAAAAGGCGCGCAAGCATCTCGACGTCCCACGTTTCGAGCGCTTCGGGCATCAAGGTGTGGTTCGTGTACGAGAAGATCCTGGTGACGTGCTGCCATGCCTTGTCCCACGGTTGATGATGAACGTCCACCAGCAAACGCATCAGCTCCGGAATCGCCAGCACCGGGTGCGTATCGTTCAAATGCACCGCGACTTTTTCGGAGAAGCGCCCGAACGTGCTGTGTGTGCGCTGATAGCGGCGAATCAGGTCCTGCATCGTCGCTGAAACAAAGAAGTACTCCTGACGCAGCCGCAACTCGCGGCCCGCCGGCGTCGAATCGTCCGGATAGAGCAGCCGCGAGACGTTCTCAGACATGTTCTTGGTGTCGACCGCGTTGCGGTAATCGCCGCGGTTGAAGGCGCCGAGATCGAGCTCTTCGGTTGCGCGCGCGGACCACAGGCGCAGCGTGTTCGTCGCACTGGTCGCGTAACCCGGAATCACCGTGTCGTAGGCGGTGGCGTTCACATGCTCGGTGTCGATCCACTCGACATGCTCGCCGCGTTGTACCGTGCGCCCGCCGAAATGCACCATGTACTTGATCTCGGGCCGCGGAAACTCCCACGGATTGCCTGCGCGCAGCCAATAGTCCGGCGCTTCGACCTGCTCGCCGTCGACGATCTCCTGACGGAACATGCCGTATTCATAACGGATACCGTAGCCGAAGCCCGGAATGCCGAGGGTCGCCATCGAATCGAGAAAACAGGCGGCGAGCCGCCCGAGACCGCCGTTGCCGAGGGCCGCGTCCGGCTCGATATTGACCAGCGTGTCCATATCGACGCCGAGACTGGCGAGCGCCTCCTTCATCTGATCGTGGATGCCGAGCGCGAGCAACGCGTTCGTAAACGTGCGGCCGATCAGGAATTCCATCGACAGGTAGTAGACGCGTTTGACGTCCTGTTCGTACTGCAGGCGCGTGGTCTTCATCCAGCGCGCGACCAGCCGGTCGCGCACGGCGAGCGCCGCGGCATGCAGCCAGTCATGCGGGTGAGCGGTGACGGCGTCCTTGCCGACGCCATACATCATGCGATTGGAAATTGAGCGCCGTAGCGCGTCGACGGTACTGTTGAGCTGGTCGAATTCCAGATCGACGGCTGTCATCGAAGCCTCCGGGAAATGACGACGCGACATGCGCGAACCGCATAGGTGACGGACGGGAGGCGCGTGCCGGTCAGGCGGGTTAACAAACAGAGTACGACATTTTACGGCCCGCGAACATCGGCGAGCGCAAGCGGGTGTTCATGCACATGCCATGCCCGCCGACACACGCTGCTTCACGGCTTTCGCGCACGTACCCGGTGCAGACGCAGCCGGTGCGCGGCACTGCGCGCGTGCATCGGCCCGCAAAACAGGCAAACGATGGCGAGCAGTGAAAGCCGCCTGCATGGGAGAGGCAGCACGATTATTTTTCCGACGTGTGACTTGCCGATGAATGCGTTGACCGGCTCTATATGTGATCAAATCGGAGCGCCTCGTCTGCTGAACGGTGGTGCTGAAGTGGTACGTGACGACGCCGAGGCGCGCCGGTTCGAAGATGCCGCCCGGGCTTGACCGTTAGTTGCATTGCAAGCACTCGACAACGCGCCCCGCCCGCTGACCGGCCAGCACGATTTCCACGTCTCTGTAACAATCGCACCATTCGCCGCGCGAGCCGACCTGACTGCTCGACTCAGGCCCCGCGCGCTTCACGCCACGCAATCCTGCCGCTTGCGCCGCGCTATCCCTCCGACGCGCCCGGCGCCACGGCATGCATAACCGACGAGCCACGCCTTGCCCGATCAACCCAGCGCCACCCGTGGCGCCACGCTCGACCAAACCCTTCCAGCGGACGGCCCAATGAGCGCCGCCAACCGCCGCGCGATGGCCGCGATCATGCTCGCGGTCGCGCTCGCCACGCTCGATACCGCGATCGCCAACACTGCCCTGCCCGCCATCGCCGGGGATCTGCACGCCGCGCCCGCGGCGTCGGTGTGGATCATCAACGCCTACCAGCTCGCGATGGTCGCAACACTGCTGCCGCTCGCCGCGCTCGGCGACATCGTCGGGCATCGCAGGATTTATATCGGCGGCATTGCGCTGTTCACGCTGGCGTCGCTAGCGTGCTCGCTCGCGTCGACGCTGCCAATGCTGGCCGCCGCGCGCGTGCTGCAAGGTCTCGGCGCGAGCGCGATCATGAGCGTCAACACGGCGCTGATCCGCTATCTGTATCCGCCGCATCGCCTCGGACGCGGCCTCGGCACTAACGCACTGATCGTCGGCGTGTCGTTTGCGGTCGGGCCGACGGTGGCGTCGCTGATTCTGTCCGTTGCCGCATGGCCGTGGCTGTTCGCGGTCAACGTGCCGCTCGGCCTGCTGGCGCTGGCCTTCGCGTGGCCTGCGCTGCCGCACACCGAGCGCGGCAAGCACAACTTCGACCCGGTTGCGGCGCTCCTCAACGTGATCACCTTCGCCGCGCTGATCTTCGCGCTCGGCGAGGCGGCCCAGCGCGCTTCGACGCAACGGGTGCTGAGTGCGGCCGCGGTCGCCGTGGTGTTCGGCGTATTGCTGATTCGCCGTGAAGCCGGTCACCCGGCGCCGATGCTGCCGGTCGATCTGTTCAAGCGGCCGGTGTTCGCGTTGTCGGCGGTGACCGCGGTGTGTTCGTTCGCCGCGCAAGCGCTGGCGTTCGTGTCGCTGCCTTTCTACTTCGAGGATGTGCTGCATCGCAGCCAGGTCGAGACAGGTTTTCTGATGACGCCGTGGCCCGTGGTGGTCGCGTTGGCCGCGCCGCTGGCGGGCAGTCTGTCCGATCGCTATCCGCCGGGCTTGCTTGGTGCGATCGGCCTTGCGGTGATGTCGGCAGGGATGGCGTCGCTGGCATTGCTGCCGGTGCATCCGCATGTGCTCGACATCGGCATCCGCATGGCGATTTGCGGCGCGGGCTTCGGCTTCTTTCAGTCTCCCAACCTGAAGGCATTGATGGCGAGCGCGCCACCCGAGCGCAGCGGCGGCGCCAGCGGCATCGTCGCGACGGCCCGGCTGCTCGGACAGACCACCGGCGCTGCGCTGGTCGCGCTGAGCTTTGGCATCGCCGGCCGGCACGGACCGACACTCGCGCTCAGCGCCGGCGCCTTCTTTGCCGGCGCGGCGAGCCTCGCGAGCGGACTGCGTCTGTTCGCGCCGTCGCACCGCGCGGGCGTGCACGCGAAAGCGTCGGCGGAATAAAAGAAACGGGCGCACTGCAGTGGCTGTGCGCCCGTTTTTCTAAACTGCCTGAGTCGCGGTATTTTCGATCCCGCCATGTCGATTCAGGCGTTTCTCTCCAAGCCGCTCAAACCTGGCATTTCAATCCCAGTCCTGCCATCCCGCCTGAGCGATCGATCACCGCGCGGCGAAATACCCCTTCACCGCGGCGATAAACGTATCGATATCCGCACGCGACACATCCTTATGCGTGACGAAGCGCGACGCATAGAGCATCTGCGTGAGGATGCCGCGCTCCTTGAGCCACGCTTCGAGCGGCGCGCAATGCTGCTGCGGAAACTGCGCGAACACCATGTTGGTCGCGATCGACTGCACCTTGACCGGGTCGATCGCTTCCAGACCGGCCGCCAGATGCGCGGCATTCGCGTGATCGTCGGCAAGACGCTCGACGTTGTGATCCAGCGCGTACAGGCAAGCCGCCGCCAGCACGCCGGCTTGGCGCATCCCGCCGCCCAGCACCTTGCGCCAGCGATGCGCCACCTCGATCAGCGTCTGGCTGCCGACCAATACCGAGCCGACCGGCGCGCCCAGGCCCTTCGAAAAACAGATCGAGATCGAATCGAACGGTTCGCACAGCGCCGCGACCGGCTGGCCCGAAGCAACCGCCGCGTTGTAGACCCGCGCGCCGTCGAGGTGCGCCGACAACCCGCGCTGACGCGCCAACTGCACCGCCTCGTCGACATAAGCCGCCGGCAGCACCTTGCCGCCGATGGTATTTTCCAACGCCAGCAGCCGGGTGCGCGCGAAGTGGTTGTCGATCGGCTTGATCGCTGCGGCGATCTTCTCGAGCGGGATCGAACCGTCGGCGGCATTCTCGAGCGGCTGCGGCTGAATGCTGCCGAGCACCGCTGCGCCGCCGCCTTCGTACTTATAGGTGTGCGCCAACTGGCCGACGATATATTCGTCGCCGCGCGCGCAATGCGCCATCAACGCCGCCAGATTGCTTTGCGTGCCGCTCGGGAAGAACAGGCCTGCTTCCTTGCCGGCGCTCTCCGCGACCGCTGCTTGCAGGCGCAGCACGGTTGGGTCGTCGCCCCAGACGTCGTCGCCCACTTCGGCGGCTGACATCGCCGCGAGCATGGCCGGAGTCGGACGGGTTACGGTGTCGCTGCGCAAATCGATCATGGTGAGAGCCTTGTGTGTCCCTGTTTGTGTCAATGCATGACAGCCTGCGACAGGCGGCCCGCGTGCCGCTTCATCTGCTCCGATGGAGGGACGCGGCTCCTGCCGTTGAGCCACACAGTGTATTCAATTAACGCGGCGCTGAAAACCGCGCTAAAAGCAGCTTACCCGCCCGACTTCGGCAGCCACGCAAGCGGATCGACCGGCTGGCCGTTCTGGCGCACTTCGAACTGGATCGACGCCACGCCCCGGCTATCCACGCCGACTTCGCCGATGGTCTGACCTTGCGCGACAGCGTCGCCTTCCTTGACCAGCAGCGTGCTGTTCTGCCCGTAGGCGGTGATCAGCGAGTCGTCGTGCTTGATGATGATGAGCGGACCGTAGGCTTCGATCCCCGTGCCCGCGTACACCACCCGTCCGGTGGCGGCCGCCTTGACCGGATCGCCCGGATGGCCGCCGATCACGATGCCGTTCGACTTGCCCGGCGCAAAGGCTTTCAGGATGGGCCCACGCAACGGCCACAGCAGCACGCCTTGCTGCGCAACACCGGGCGCGCCAGGCGTCGTAGCCGAATCATTCCGGCCGGCAACATTGACCGGGGGGGTCACCACGCTACCCGACGCCATCGGCGGAGCCACCCGCAGCACCTGGCCTGGATTGACGGCCGCATTCGACGCGAGACCGTTCCACGCCGCAACCTCCTGCGGCTTACGGCCGTACGCCGACGCGATGCCCGCCAGCGTGTCGCCCGGATTGGCGCGGTAGTAACCGGCCGGCACAGGGACAGTGGCAAGGGTAGTCGGACGGGACGGCGCGCTGCTGTAGAACGGCGTGCTTTCCCACGGCATCGTGGTACAGCCGCTGAACATCACGCCGAGTGTCGCCGAGATCAGCAACCGGGTCGCCGTGAATTGCCATTGTCTTGTCATGTAAATTTCCTCGACACTTTGATTCAATCGGATTCAATCAGCCCCCAAGCATTTGCCGTGCCTCTGGGTGCAGGCGCTGCGGCGTGTATCCATTATGCCGCCCGCATATGCTGGCGATATCGAGCGCGCCCCATGGACGCGCCGCAGTGAAGCGCTTGCTGCGAATGATCTTCAGGGCGGATAGCGGCTCGAGAATCAGACGCTGCCGGCGCGTTATCCGTGCCGCATACGGGACCACCCGGCCCGGCGGGATCACGCGTTTCGACTGGGCCCATTATAGGTGTTGCGGCAGGCACGACCGCCGGCAGGAGGCCGCCCGAGCACATTCGTATGATCATTGAATCCTTTCAGCCCTCGCCTATACTCAGTCATGCTGCCGCAGCGTACCGTAAGCAAAACGCCTGAATCCTGCGAGGAGTTGGGGATGAACAAAGCCACGTTTCTGGCCGTGCAATTCAACGTCGACGATGTTGCGGCGTCGCCCGGTTTGGTCGAGTTGCTGAACACGCATCTGGTTTTCGCGGCAGACGTCGCCGAAGCCGCCGACGCGCTGGTCCAGTTGGCCAGCATCGCGGGATTGTCGAGCGGTGTCGAAGCCAGCGTCGAGATTCCGGCTCTAGCGATCGAACGGCTGCGCGAGGCGCTCGACAATCTCAGCGGCTACGACGAATCCTGGTTGCTTGCCCTGGAGCCAAGCCGCGCGTTGTTCGACGAAATAGGCCGTCGGCAACGCACCGTGCATTAAAGCTGCGCTCGGACGGCGAAACGCGCCGCGCGCAGCTCGAAGCGCAACGCGTGGCCGCGCAGGCGCATCTGAACAAGGCGCATCGGCAGGTTCATCAGCTCAATCTGACCAGCAACGAAGGGATTCCGCATTTGCCGAACCGTTGACGCGTGCTTCGAAACCGATCTAACGGCGAAGCCTGGGCCGTAAACGACAAAACGCCGCCCGGCAATCCGGTCGGCGTTTTCGTTATTGCCCGCCGCCAATCAGCAAGGCGGCGTGTCCATCTGCTTCGGCGCGAATTAGTTGCCGAAGTAGACCGAGTTGCGGTCATTGCTGCTCACCGGACGACCCGCTTGCGAGCTGCCTGCGATCGGTGCGCCGTAGCCGCTGTTCACAGCTTGAGCGGTGCCGTTCTGTGCGTCGACGCGTGCCTGTGCGGCTTGCAGGTTAGCCGGGTAGTTGATTTGATCGCCGCTCGGGTTGTAACCCGCCTTTTCGAGTTGCACCAGTTGAGCGCGTACTTCAGCGCGCGTCACCGGCTGGTTCGATTGAGCAAACGAAGCAACAGGAGCGACCAGAGCGGCAGCGACGACAACTGCAGAGATAAGAGTCTTCATGATGTAAACCTCCAGAACTTGTATTTAATGTGCTTTGGGCTCGTTGTCCCGTAGCGCTTAAGTACAAGTTTAGGAGCGTTGACACCTAGGGGAAACCCCTAAAACGACGAAACTCTATTTCGAATTTCACAATAATAGGCAAGCTGCCGAGTCGGCACGCTATTTGTCTGATAGCCTTCAGCAATAATTGCCTGCTCGATTTCATTCGGTCGCGCGGCCCGGCGCGCCTTACTGCACGCGCGCCGGGCCGCAATTCAAACACTTAACCCCAGTTCGCGTGGAAGCTGCCCGGCTTGTCGATACGTTCGAACGTATGCGCGCCGAAGAAATCGCGCTGTGCCTGCACCAGGTTCGCCGGCAGGCGTTCCGAGCGATACGCGTCGAAATAGGCCACGGCCGACGCGAACGCCGGCACCGGCACGCCCGCATTGATGGCGGCAATCACCACTTCGCGCAACGCCGACTGATAGTTCTTCGCGATGTCGCGGAAGTACGGGTCGAGCAGCAGATTGGCGATCGCCTTGTCTTTCGCATAGGCGTCGGTGATTTTCTGCAGGAAGCGGGCGCGGATGATACAGCCGGCGCGGAAAATCTTCGCGATTCCGCCGTAATCCAGATCCCACTTATACTCTTCCGACGCCGCCCGCAGTTGCGCGAAACCTTGCGCATACGAAATCACCTTGCTGAAGTACAACGCGCGGCGCACTGACTCGATGAACGCATCACGCCCGGCACCGAGCGGCTTCGCCATCGGTCCTTCCAGCACCTTGCTCGCGGCCACGCGCTGATCTTTCAGCGACGACAGCACGCGCGCGAACACGGCTTCCGTAATCAGCGGCAGGGGCGCGCCGAGGTCGAGCGCATTCTGGCTGGTCCACTTGCCGGTGCCCTTCTGTGCGGCGCGGTCGAGGATCACGTCGACCAGATCCTTGCCGGTTTCTTCGTCTTTCTTCTTGAAGATCTTCGAGGTGATTTCGATCAGATAGCTATCGAGCTCGCCCTCATTCCATTCGGTGTAGACCTTGGCCAGTTCCTCGTTCGACAAACCGACCACCTGCTTGAGCACCGCGTAGCTCTCGGCGATGAGTTGCATGTCGCCGTATTCGATGCCGTTGTGCACCATCTTCACGAAGTGGCCCGCGCCGTCCGGTCCCATGTACGCGACGCAGGGCTCGCCGTCCGGCGCCTTGGCGGCGATTTCGGTGAGAATCGGGGCGACAAGGTCATAGGCGTCGCGCTGGCCGCCAGGCATGATCGACGGGCCTTTCAATGCGCCCTCTTCGCCGCCCGACACCCCCGTGCCGATGAAATGCAGGCCGGCTTTTGCGAGTTCCTGATTGCGGCGGATGGTGTCGGTGAAATGCGTATTGCCGCCGTCGATCAGGATGTCGCCCTTGTCCAGCAGCGGCTTGAGCTGCGCGATCGTGGCGTCGGTCGGCTCGCCTGCCTTGACCATCAGCAGAATGCGGCGCGGTTTTTCCAACGACTCCACGAACTCTTCCAACGTGAAGGCCGGCACCAGCTTCTTGTCCGGATATTCGGCGATGAGTTCGTCGGTTTTCTCGCGGCTGCGGTTGTACACCGACACCGCATGGCCGCGGCTTTCGATGTTGAGCGCCAGATTGCGGCCCATGACCGCTAGCCCCACCACGCCGATTGCCTGTTTGCCCATGTGAATTCTCCAGAGTCCAATTATGTCGAGACGCCGCGCCGGAAGGAACATCGGCGGGACGTCGAGGGTGAAAGGATAAAAGAAATGCCGGCTTGCCGCTCGTTGGCGCACATTGACGCTCAGCGAGCGAACCTTTTCCGCTACGTGTGGCTGCCTCACGAGACAACTCGCCCTTTACCTCGTAACGCGCTTTATGGCGCACGTTACGACGCCGATCAGGCACCCACACGTCGAACGTCTGTCAGACCCGCGCCACGTCCTGGCGTTTCCTGAACACGAGACTGAAATTGTTGGCCGGCATCGCAATCGGCTCGTCGCACACGAGTCCGACCGATGCGCCCAACGCTACCACGGCCTCCATATCGCGCACGCCCCACGCGGGGTCGCGGCTGCGCAACTGCTGATCGAACGCATCGTTGCTCGGCGAGATATGCGCGCCGCCGCGTTTATAAGGACCGTACAGATACAGTACACCGCCATCGGCCAGACGGCGGCTCGCGCCGGCGAATAGCGCTTGCGTCGCGCTCCACGGCGAGATGTGAATCATGTTGATACAGACTACGGCGTCGAGCTTGTCGAGCTTGTCGAGCTTGTCGAGCTTGTCGAGCTTGTCGAGCTTGTCGAGCTTGTCGAGCTTGTCGAGCTTGTCGAGCGTATCGGGCTTGTCGTGCTTATCCACGCCCCAATCCGCCTGATGCACGTCGAGGGCGAGCGGTGCGCGCACGTTCGCCAGCCCTTCGTGCGCAACCCACGCCGCAATCGACGCACGCGCATCCGCATCGAGATCGCTCGGCTGCCAGTCAAGCCCAGGCAACGCGCGGGCGAAGCAGACAGCGTGCTGGCCCGTGCCACTCGCGATTTCCAGCACGCGGCCGGTGGCGGGCAGCACCTCGCGCAATACAGCAAGAATCGGTTCGCGATTGCGTTCGGCGGACGGCGAACGTTGCCGCAACGCCGCATGAAAATCAGTCATGTTCACCCTGTTTCAATATGAGGCCGTGCACACGCGTTCGGCGCGTTCACGGCTGTAGGTGGCGTGTTCAGTCCAGCGCCAGACGGCCCGCGAGCGCGGTCAGGGTATCGGCGCAGGGTGCGGCGATTTTCAGCGACAGCAGCGCATCGGCGCGCGTGCGCCCGAGATTGATCGCGACGAGCGGCTTGCCCTGCTTCTGCGCCCACACGCAGAAACGGTAGCCCGAATAAACCATCAGCGACGAGCCGACCACCAGCACCGCGTCCGCCGCATCGAGCGCCTGCGAAGCCGCTTCGACACGCTCGCGCGGCACGCTTTCGCCGAAGAACACCACCGCGGGCTTCAGCAAACCGCCGCAGTTCGTGCACGCCGGAATGCGGAATGATTCGATATCGTGCCACTCCAGATGCGCGTCGCCGTCGGCGGCGGTTTCGGCGGTGACGTTCAGCAACGCGGGATTGTCGGCTTCGAGCGTCTGCTGGATCGACGCGCGCGAATGCTGCAACCCGCAGTCCAGACACGTCACGGCGTCGATGCCGCCATGCAGTTCGATCACCTCGCGGCTGCCCGCCCGTTGATGCAAACCGTCGACGTTCTGCGTGACGAGCGTCGGCACATGTCCCGCGGCTTCGAGCCGGGCCAATGCGGTATGCGCGGCATTCGGCTGCGCGTCGGCCACCACCGGCCAGCCGACCATGCTGCGTGCCCAATAGCGCTGGCGCATCGCGGCCGTGCCGAGAAATTCCTGCAGCGTGATCGGCGGCGAACGCTTCCACGCGCCATTGTCGTCGCGATAGCCGGGAATGCCGGAGTCGGTGCTGATGCCCGCGCCGGTCAGCACGAACAGACGCGGATAACGCTGCACGAAGGTATGCAGGTCGTCCAGCGTGTGCGATTCGTTGAACGGTTCGATGTGCGTGGGTTGAGGGTTGGTCATGACGGGGATAGGGTATGGCTGCGGATTCGACCGGTCATTGCAACACCCAGTGTTTCAACAAGGTTCGTAAACTGCAAGGTCCGACGAGGTCGACCGTTCAGCGGCGCGTGCGCGATTTGCTCTGCCGCGCATGTGCCGTGCGCACCGTTTGCACCGTTTGCACCGTTTGCACCGTTTGCACCGTTTGCACCGTTTGCACCGTTTGCACCGTTTGCACCGCTCGCGCCACCTGCCGCGCCTGCCACTCGGCGAGCGCTGATCGATAGCGCTCGAACGCTTCATCGTAGAGGTCGAAGATGCACGGATTGCAGCCACTATGACAACAATCGTCGAGGTCGGGCTGCACGGGCGGCACCGGCTGCAGGTCGTCCTTGGGCGAGGCACGGGGCACGGCGAATCGCTTTTTCGAAAGGCGGGAAGCGCTCAGTATAAGTTGATCTCCCGCGATGCGCGCTGCAGCGGTTCGACATCAACCCGCGACCTGAATCCGCGCCTTCAATTCACGCCCCAAGCCCTTTCCTTCAACCCGCTCTCGCCGTGAACGCTGCGCCGTGCTCAGCCCCTGCCGACGAACGGCATCTTGCTCGCCATGATAGTCATGAACTGCACATTCGCCGACAGCGGCAATTCCGCCATATGCAGCACCGCGTCGGCAACGTGCTGCACGTCCATCAACGGCTCGACCGCAATTTCGCCGTTCGCCTGCGGCACGCCGCGCGCCATCCGCTCCGCCATTTCCGTTGCGGCATTGCCGATGTCGATCTGCCCGCACACGATGTCGTATTGGCGGCCGTCGAGCGAAACGGCTTTCGTGATGCCGGTAATCGCGTGCTTGGTCGCCGTGTAGGCAATGCTGTTCGGCCGCGGTGCATGCGCGGAAATCGAGCCGTTGTTGATGATGCGGCCGCCTCGCGGCGTCTGCGTTTTCATCAGACCGAATGCGGCACGTGTGCAAAGAAACACGCCGGTGAGATTGGTGTCGACCACCGAGCGCCATTCGTCGATATCGAGTTCGTCGATATCGACTGGGGAGCCGTTGCGGCCTGCGTTATTGAACAGCACGTCGAGCCGGCCGCGCCGCGCACGGATCGTGTCGAACAGCGCGGCGACGCTGCCGGCATCCGTCACGTCGCAGGCCACGGCGAGCGCGTCGCCACCCAGTTGCTGCGCTTCTTCGACCACGGCGTCGAGCGGCGCCTGGCGACGGCCGGCGAGGACAACGCTATAGCCATGTTCCAGCATCTTGAGCGCGCAAGCCCGGCCGATGCCGCTGCCCGCGCCCGTCACCAGCGCCACTTTCTTGGTTCCCGTTCCTGTCACAGCGCGTCTCCTGCTCCGTTTCTTTGGCCTTAGCACCATACAACAGCGGATTGTCCACCACAAATGCAAGGGCGCGACCGTCGCCAGGCATGACGTCTTTCAACCTGCTTTCATTATTTGCCGTTCATGTCCGCGGCCGCGTCGAACGACGCATCAATGGTATCGTTTGCCGTTGCGCGTCGCGCGCGCGATTCAAGACCTTCCCAGGACGGAGGAAGGAAGACAGGAAGCACGCTTAATGAACGAACTCTCCACGCCGCCACAAGGCGGTGACGCCGTGCCGCCGCGCCGCTGGCCGCGCACCGGCTATCCCGCGATGCTCCCTGCGACCGCCGCCTGGCACGTATTCGTGCTGGCCGGATGGCTGCTGGCGCCCGCCGCGTGGCCGTGGTGGCTGGCCGCGATTTTCGCGAATCACGCTATTTTCACGGTAGCCGGACTGTTGCCGCGCACCACGCTGCTAGGCCCGAACTGGACACGCCTGCCTGTTGGCGCGCACAACGCAGACGCGATCGCACTGACCATCGACGACGGTCCCGATCCGGTCGTCACACCACAGGTGCTCGATCTGCTCGACGCCTTCGACGTGCGCGCCACCTTCTTCTGTATCGGCGCGAAAGCGCAACGTTACCCGGAGCTCACACGCGAAATCGTCGCACGCGGGCATGCGCTGGAAAACCATTCGCAGGTTCACGTGCACACGTTTTCGGTCACGTTTCCGGGCGCGCTCACGCGCGAGATCGACGCGGCGCAGCGCACCTTCGAAGCAGTGAGCGGCGAGCGGCCGCTGTTCTTCCGCGCCCCGGCGGGGTTGCGCAACCTCTTTCTCGAGCCCGTGCTGCGCAAACTCGATTTGCGGCTCGCGGCGTGGACGCGGCGCGGCTACGACACGCGCGAGCGCGATCCGCAATTGGTCGCGCATCGGCTGCTTAACGGCCTTGCGCCGCGCGACATTCTGCTGCTGCACGACGGCAATGCCGCGCTCACCATCGAGGGCAAACCGCTGATCCTTGCCGTCCTGCCGCGCGTGATCGACGCGGCCCGCCGGCAGCACTTGCGCTTCGTTACGCTGCGTGAAGCACGTATCGACGACTGAGCCGCCCCCCCTTCCCGCGAGTGCCGGCCACCCCGCCCGGCACTCGGCGAGCCACGCAAACATTGCTCACGCAACTCGAACGCGGCTCAAACGCGGTTTAAGCGCAACTCAAACGCAGCTCAAGCGCGACTAACTGTTACACGCGGAAATCCGCCGCCATGTCTTCGTCCGTGCGCGCCTCGAGCTCGCCGTTTCGGCAAGCTTTCAGGAACACGTCGTAGTCACGTTCCACCTGGTCCGCGTAGCTGCAGGCATAGCCGGTGAGCGATTCCGCGAACTGATCGCCGCGGCCGATATACGCGCTGACTTCGATCGCCTGGCCGCTCGCCTTGGCATGCGCGCGCGCCATGATCCAGCCGCAAAGTTTCGCGTAACCTTCCAGCAGGTCGGTATCGAACAACTCGATGTTCGCCGACAGTTTCATGTCGCGCAGTTGCCGGAAGTAGAAATGGCGCCCTAACGGACCGTTCGCCCAGCCGAGAAAGATGTCGCTCGCGGCTTGCAACACGCGCTGCCCTTGCACGACGCGCTCGCCCTCGTGCTTGATGGCCGGCGACTTGTAGTACTGGGAGATCACCGACGGCCGCGCCTCCTTGAGTTGCAGAAACAAAGGCTTGCCCATGTGATCCACGCTTAGCACAACCATACAGCGAGTGCCGACGCTGCCAACGCCCACCACTTTGAACACGATATCCTGCACGGTGAAATGGGCGAGCAACTCGCGCCGGTCGTGCGGCATCGTCTTCAGATACTCGCCCCACATGCGTTCGAGCATCTTGCGCCAGTTGGCGCCCCTGAATGCTTCGGTTTCTTCCGGCGTGAACAGCGTGTTCGCGCCCAGCACGTGAAACAGCGCCGGCGGCGCGTCGCGGATCGTCCAGCGGTCGCCGTCGAAATCGGCCATCTTTTCCATCAGGTTTTCGTGAGTACGGCTCGCGGCCTTTTCCATGCCGCGCCGCACGATGCGGCGGCGTTCGGGGCTCAGTGCGGTTTCCGCCATGCGGTCGAAGGTGATGCGGTCGTACCAGAGCTCGAGCGCGCCGCACTGCGCATACTGCGCCATGCGGTCGCGGTATTCGGTGACGGCGGTCATCACCAGATGCTCCGCCGTGCCGCGGCTCAAGCGCATGTGGCGCGCGGCGACCACGAGGCTCGCGGTCAGGCGTTTCAGGTCCCATTCGAAAGGACCCGTTGCAACTTCGTCGAAGTCGTTCAGATCGAATACGAGTTGACGCTCGGGCGTCGCGAATCCACCGAAATTCATCAGATGGCCGTCGCCGCAAATCGGCATGGTGAGGCCGGTGTCGGGAATCTGGCTCAGGTCATGGGCCTGAATGATCGCGGTCCCGCGAAAGAACGTGAACGGCGACACCGACATGCGCCCGTAGCGCAGCGGCACGAGCCTTTCGACCCGCCCCTCGCTGCTTCGCTTAAGCAACTCGATTGGGTTGCGATGCAATTCGCCTACCGTGCGATGGCTCGAACGTTTCGAGTGCTCACGGGCGGCACGGCCACGGGCCTCCCGTTCGGCGATGGTGCTGGCTTTCATGCTCTTCTCCGGTTTTTGTATGAATCTTTACTATCGGTTCTAGAAGACTGCTTCTGCGGGCACGGTGAGCCGTCACCAACGGTAGCCCACACCGCCGAAAATCACATCTGAATCGCGATCATAGCGTGTCACGACACGGTTCCATTCGATCCGCGCATCCCAATGATCGGTCAGGCGATACGAGCCCGCGATCGTGACGAGGCCCGAAAATTTCCCGGCACCTGGCCCCGGCGTAAGACTGTTCTCGTTTTCGTTGATCGCGTAGTAGGTGCCGACGCCGAGCGCCAGCGTGACTTTGTCATCGAGGAACGCGCGGGTCGCCCACAATTGGCTTGTGATACCGTCGCGGCGCGACACCTTGCTGCTGCCTTCGTGCAGATAGCCGAGCGTCACGTCGAGGTATTTCGCGAGGCCGCGCCGGTACTCGATCGCGCCGCCCGGCGCGGTAGGCGAGCTGGTGGAATTGATGATGGTTTCGCCGAGGTAGACCGCCACTTCGTTGTTGGTGACCTTGTGCGTGCTGCCGCTCGCCCAGTCGCGCGGACCGGGGGTGCCCGGGGCATCGAGCTGATAGCCGACGCCGAACATCACGCTTGTCGCATCCGGCCCGCGTTGCACATGCACGCGATTCAACTGCAACTGGGTGATCCACCGGCTCGACGCGTAGTACGCGGCGCGCACGCTGTACACGACACCCCAGCCGTGCGTGTCCGAATAACTTCCGCCTTGCACGGCCGTGGTGGTGTCGAAGTAACGGTATGGGCCGATGCCCGCCTGCAGGACGAACTGCGGGCGCCCAACGGGAATGCGGCCCCATAGCTGGATCATCTGGCCGTCGCGATGATGGTCGGGGATGTGTCCTTCATTGAGCCACGTGAAGCTCGCGGCAAAGTATTGCCCGAGCCCTTCCTGATAATTGAACGCCCACGTATAGGTGTTTGTGTTGCCCGCGCGCGAACCCCCTCCGAAAAGCGAAAACTCCTGAGCGTGAGCCGCGTTGGACGCGAACAGAAGTCCGAGACCGGCAATGCAGGAGGCGGCCTGGATTGCCAGCCTACCGGTCACAGCAAAATTCAGGTTCCGCATGCTCCTTGCATCTCCGGATGAGTCGCTGTCGCTGCTGGGATTCATGAACTGACGAGAAGCCGGTTCACAGCTTGGGGCGCCCGAACCGGCAGTCTTTACAGTTACAAATTGATTGCCATGCTAGCAGACCGCTTGGAAAAAATGTCACTCCATGCATTTTGAATAGGCCGGTCACACAGCGATTTCCTCGATTACGCAATCCGCAAATGCCCACGACTAGTTGCAGCCGCAACGACTGACCACAATGGATAAAGAACTACCGGAACTCAATTCGATGGACTAACCAGTTGGCGAATATTTGCTTTTCCACGGACTGTTGAAGTCGGCGCGCGCAGCGCCGCCGGAGGTATGACTGCCTTGTCACTCGCGCCGAATGTGCGAGAACACGGATTCCAGATGCTCCACTACCGCAACTGTGCGGGGGACCCGCTTAGCAGGGGGTTCGAGCCGCTTTCTTTTGCCTACTTTTCTTTGCGGCAGGCAAAGAAAAGTAGGTGCCCGCCCCGCACAGGGGCGACACTAATAGACCAATAAGAAATCAAGGAAAGGCCAAAGAGCCAGATCAAGGAAAGGCCAGCGCCGCAGGCATACAGACATACGGCGCCAGCCATCCAGACACCAACGTCAAACAGCAGCCACAACCCTCCGCGGTGACAAAACCGACACAACAAAACTAATCACAATATTAGCGGCCAACGCGATCAGTCCGATATACAGCGGATAGACAGCATCACCGATATGCAAAGCGAACACCGGCTTGAGCCCTTGCGAAATAGCCAGCCCGGTCCCTAACACGATCCCGACAAGCCACCCGAGAAACAGCCCCGTCGTATTCAGCCGTCGCGTGTACAAAGAAAACACAATAGCCGGGAAAATCTGCAAAATCCACACCCCACCCAGCAATTGCAAATCAATCGCATACTGCGTCGGCAGAAACACAATAAACAACAGCGCACCAAACTTCACAACCAGCGAAACGATCTTCGCGGTCGAAGCCTCAGCCTCAGGCGTAATATCCGGCGAAACGAGAGGCCGCCACAAATTCCGCGTGAACAGATTAGCCGCGCCAATCGACATGATCGCGGCGGGCACCAACGCGCTAATCGCGATTGCCGCGGCCGCAAAACCGACGAACCACGACGGGAACAGCGTGTTGAACAGCGCCGGCACCATATCGGACGCCGACTTCACATGCACGCCAGCCGCAATCGCCATATAGCCGAGCAACGCGATCAGCCCCAGCAACAACGTATACGCCGGCAGAAAAATCGCATTCTTGCGCACTGTGTTAGCCGACGAGGACGACAACACCGCCGTCATCGTATGCGGATACATGAACGCCGCCAGCGCCGAACCCAAAGCAAGCGATGCATACGCCGTGAACTGCGTCGGTTTCAGAATGATCCCGGTTGCGCCGCCCTTGGCCTTGAAATACGTATCGGCCGCATCGAACACATGCGCATAGCCGCCAAGCTTCACCGGAATCAGCCAGATCGCCGCGATCACGACGATATAGATCATGATGTCCTTGACGAACGCGATCATCGCCGGCGCCCGCAAGCCGCTTGCATAGGTGTACAACGCAAGAATCACGAAGGCGACGATCAGCGGCATTTCACCGGTCACGCCGAGCCCCTTGATCACCACCTGCATCCCCACGAGCTGCAGCGCGATATACGGCATTGTCGCGACGATACCCGTGATTGCGACCGCAGCAGGAAGCCACTTGCCGCCGTATTCACCCTGCACATAGTCCGCTGCCGTGATGTGGTTCTTCGCGTTGGCGATCTTCCATAGCTTCGGCATCACCGCGAACACGAACGGATAGACAATGATCGTATACGGCAGCGCAAAGAAACCATACGCGCCCACGGAATAAACCAGTGCGGGGACCGCGATCACGGTATAGGCGGTATAGAAGTCGCCACCCACGAGGAACCACGAAATCACCGTGCCGAACTGGCGGCCGCCCAGGCCCCACTCATGCAATTGCGTCAGGTCGCCCCGCTTCCAGCGCGCGGCAAAGAAACCGATCACGGTGACGAGAACAAAGAACGCGATAAAGACGGTCATTGCGACCGGGTTCACAGGATTGACATCGCTCATTTGACACCTCGGTACACAACGTAAATCAGTAGCGAGGTCAACGGAACCCACAAGAACTGATACCAGTAGAAGAACGGAAAACCGGCGAACGAGGGGCGCGTGTCGTTATAGAACGGCAACCACAGTAACGCGATGTACGGGATCAGCAAGATCAGCCATAGCCAAGAACGGCCGGAAGATGGGGAGGTCTCCATGAACTTCTCCTAAGTCTATTATTGAAACCGCGCGCTATGACTTGTAGCCGGACACGCGGAACACCGGTTACCTGATATTAGACGGCAAAACCGGAGTTTGCTTTTTGCAATGCGCGCCGCAACAACGCACGCCAGAAGGCGCGCTACGCCGCGGGGATGTAGTATTCGCCTTCGTAAGCCTCCTCACAAGCGCGCAACTACGTAAGCCGGCTACGTAATACTACGTAGCCCGTCGGCCGTCCTGTCTACGATGAAACTCAAAGCAAAGATTGTCCTGCTGGCGATCGTGCCCTTCCTGGCGGCCATCGCCAGTATTGAAACCGGCGTGCGCCGGGAAGCCACGGCGCTCGCCGCAACGCAGCACGCGACCACTCAGGCCGCATACATGGCCAGCAAGGAAATCGAACTCAAACACTACGTCGAGCTCGCGACCACGGCGATCGCCCCGCTCTACAACGCCGGCCGCGACAACGCGCGCGACGATACGATGCTGCGCACCCGTGCGCTCGACATCCTCCAGAAAATGGATTTCGGCAAGGACGGCTACTTCTTCGTCTACGACATGCACGGCCGTTCGCTGATGCATCCGCGCGAGCCGGACCTCGTCGGACGCGACCTCTGGGCGCTGCGCGATCCGCAAGGCGCGCCGACGATCCAGCAACTGCTCGCCGCGGCCTCGGGCGGCGGCGGTTATGTGCGCTACGTATGGCATCGCCCGTCGACAGGCAAGCTCGCATCGAAATTGGGCTATGTGGTGCCGCTCGAACGCTGGGGCTGGATGATCGGCACCGGCATCTATCTCGACGATGTCGACACCACACTCGCTCACATCGATCAGGGCGCGGCGGCCAACATCGATCGCACCATGCAGTGGATCGATGCCATCGCGCTCGCCGGGCTCGCCGTGATCGCCTTGTGTGCGCTGGTGCTCAACGTCACCGAATACCGCAGCGCCGATGCGAAGCTGAAGCGGCTCGCGCAGCAGGTGGTCGAATCGCAGGAAAACGAACGGGCGCGCCTGTCGCGTGAATTGCACGACGGCATCAGCCAGATGATGGTCTCCGTGAAGCTGCTGCTCGAATCGGCGTTGGCGCGCTTCGAACGCAGCGACGTGCGCGTGCCTGCAGCGGAAGCCGCGCTATCCACGAGCATTGCGCGCATCGGCGATACCTTGCGTGAAGTGCGCCGCATTTCTCACGCACTGCGTCCGTCGATGCTCGATGACCTCGGCGTAGCCGCCGCTTTGGAGCAGCTCACGCGCGAGTTGAGCGACGAGTCCGGCATTCAGATCGGATTTACGCAGATCGCCCACACGCATGCAGCGTCCTTACCGGAAGCCGTGAACACCGTGCTGTTCCGTATCGCTCAGGAAGCGCTGACGAATATCGTGCGGCACGCACATGCATCCAGCGCGGCGCTATCGCTGGAAGTGTCGAACGACGCCGTCACGCTGACAATCTCGGACAACGGGCGCGGTTTCGACGTGGCGCACGCACTCGTCAGTCCGCGCGCGGGTGTAGGCCTGCGCAATATGCGCGAACGGCTCGACGCACTGGACGGCAAGCTGTCGCTCAGCTCGCAAGCCGGTCATACGATCGTGACCGCGCGCGTGCCAATGGTCGCGTCTGCGCTTCAATCGCCGGCCATGCAGGAAATCTGACTATGAACGACATGTCACTCGCCGTCGCACGTTTGATTCTGATCGACGACCACCCGCTTGTGCGCGACGGTTTGCGCGCCCGGCTCGAAGCCGTGCGCAACATCGAGATCGTCGGTGAAGCCGGCAATGCACAGGAAGCGCTTGCGCTCGCCGCCACCCACGAGCCTCATCTGGTGCTGATGGACGTCGGCATGAACGGGATGAACGGCATCGCGCTGGCCGGCCTGTTTCATGAGCGCTTCCCGGCGATTCGCGTGCTGATGCTGTCCATGCACGACAATCTCGAGTACGTGACCCAGGCAGTGCGCGCCGGGGCCAGCGGTTACGTGCTCAAGGACTCGCCCGCCACCGAAATCATTCAGGCGATCGGCGCGGTGCTGGAAGGCAAGACGTTTTTCAGCGCGGGACTGGGCGCGCGATTGATTCAGGCATCGGCGACGCAATCGCCCATCGAACGGCTCACGCCACGCGAGCGAGATATTCTCGATGCGCTCGCGGAAGGTCTCTCGAGCAAGCAGATCGCTCAACGCAACGACCTGTCGGTGCGCACAGTAGAGACGCACCGGCTGAATCTGAAACGCAAGCTCGATATCGAAGGTCAGGCCGAATTGATCAAGTTCGCCGTCGAATATCGTCGCAAGCGCCAGTGAGGGCCTGAGCCACCGCTGCATAATCTCCACTATGCAGTCGAGAATCAAACCGGTCGATCCGGCTACCCTACGCTCACAATCCCGGAGCCCAAGACGATGAAACGCCTGATCCAACCGCCACTGGCGAGTCTGCTGATCTGCATGGCCGCGACGCATGCCTATGCCGAGGCGCAGCGCATCAACCGCGGCCACGACCCGTTCTTTCAGATATCCAAAGCAATCAGCGACTGCCCGGTGCCCTTAGGCCCGCTCGAAACCGAGCAGGAATGGCTCGACGACAGCCATTACCGGATCGAGCGCGGCAATAGCTGCT
Organism: Paraburkholderia sp. GAS348; assembly: GCF_050434205.1. Classification (NCBI taxonomy): domain Bacteria; kingdom Pseudomonadati; phylum Pseudomonadota; class Betaproteobacteria; order Burkholderiales; family Burkholderiaceae; genus Paraburkholderia; species Paraburkholderia sp. GAS348. Next base: position 213,414 of record NZ_JBNPVT010000003.1, on the reverse strand, counting down.
GGGTGGAAGGCCGTTGCCGTCTGTCGAACGCGTACCTCTACGACGCGGAAATCGCCGACGCGGTCCAACGGCGTCTCGCCAACATCAACTACGCCACTCACTGGCGTGAACAGTCGACGCTGTGGCTCACACTGCAACGCCGCTTTATTTACGTGCAAGGCTGTGTCGCGCCGGGCTTCGACAAACAGACCTTCCTCGCGGAACTCGCGAAAACCGCGGACGTCGATCGTGTGATCGACGACACCACAAGCAACCCGCACGCAGCCTCACTACCCTATAAAACGCTTGCGGACCCGGACAAACCCGTGATCGATCCGGGCAACTAGCCAAAGTATGTCCGTGGCGCGAAGCGCCGATCTAATCCGCAGCACCGCCACGATCACTGTTGTCCCGAATGATCTGCGCGATCAACGTATCGGCGTCACGCGAAACGTTATCGTGGACGCGGGTACTTTGGCTGGCCGCCGGCGTGTCGTTGCCAATCAACTGGCCGCTGCGCACATGCGTATCCACCGACACCTGCATCGACAGGCCGAGCCGCAATGGATGCACCGCGAGTTCGACTGGGTCGAGCGAAATCACGATCGGCACGCGCTGCACGACCTTGATCCAGTTACCGGCAGCGTTCTGCGAGGGCAGCATCGAAAATGCGCTGCCGGTGCCGGCCGAGAAACCCTCCACGTGCCCCTGATACACCACTTGCGAGCCGTACACATCCGACACGATGCGCACCGGCTGCCCCACGCGCACGCTGCGAATCTGGCCCTCCTTGAAGTTCGCCTCGACCCACAGGCGCTCGAGCGGAACGATCGACATGAGTGCGAGCCCCGGCCCGACCTGCTGGCCGATCTGCACCGAACGCTGCCCGACCGTGCCGTCGACGGGAGAAACGACGGTGGTGCGCTGCAGATTCCGATAAGCAAGCCGCACTTGCGCGGCGGCTTGCAGAACCGGCGGGCTGGCTTCGACCGGAAATTTTCCGCCGAGCGCGCGGGCGGCGTCGAGCTGGACTTGCGCCGAGGCAAGGTTCGCTTGCGCGACGGCCACCGCTTCGCGGGCGCGCGCCAATTCCTCCGGCGACACCACTTCCACCGACGCATGATCGCGCGCCGCCAGCGCACGTTGCGCCAACGCGAGTTCGGCGCGGCGCGCGTCGATCGATTGCACGTAGAGCTTGCGCGAGATCGTCGCGTTCGCCACCTGCCGCACGGCGAGCGTCAGTTGCGCTTTGGCCTGCGCGAACGCGGCGGCTGCTTCGGCATCGTCGAGTTTGACGAGCGGCTGGCCCGCGCGCACCTGCCGCGTGTTGTCCACCAGAATATCGGTGACCGTGCCGGGTATCTGCGCGGCGATCTGCACGATGTTGCCCGCCACGTAGGCGTCGTCGGTCTCTTCGTAGAAGCGCGCGCTCAAACCCCAATACGTCAGCCACGCCACGCCGGCGAGCGCCACCACGCCGAAGAAAACGGCAAAGCGGCGCCGGCGCGCCGCCCGTTTCGAATCGTGCGCGTCGCTCGCTCTGCTTGCCGCGCCAGCCACGTTTGCCATGTTTGCCGGATTTGCCTGCCCCTGGGTCCAGCCGGCGGCATGCTGTGCCTGTTTATCGTTGTGCATTCAATCGAAGTGCGTATCCGTGATGCGTGCGTGAGAGGGAAAGGTCGGCTGATAGTGAGAGATCGGCGCGCCGGCCACCTTGCGTACGTCGAAACCACCACCGAGCGCACCGACCAGCGCGACCTGCAGCATTCTGCGGCGGCCCTGCAAATCGATTTGCTGCGCGCGTTCGTCGAGCAGGGACAGGTCCGCCAGCGTCACGTCCTTCTGCATGCCGATTCCGCGGCGATGCCGTTCCTCGGCGATCGCGACGATGCGTGAGGCCGCCTCCACCGCGCGAGTCTGCTCGCTAGCGAGCGTATCGACCGTACGCAACGAGGTCAGCTGGCGCGCGACCTCGCCGAGCGCCTCGTCGACGGTCTTGTTGTAAAGGCTTATCGCGGCGTCGACGTTGGCGTAATCGCCGCCGAGTTGCGCGCGCAACCGGGTCCGGTCGAAAACCGGCAAGGAGATCGCCGGGCCCACCGAACCGGTCAGCGCCGCGCGCGAGAAAAGCGCGGCGGGCGTCAAGGCTGTCAGCCCGGCAAAGGCCACCAGGTTCACGTCGGGATAGAACTGCGCCCGTGTAGCGTCGATGTTGGCAAGCGCGGCTTCGGCCCGCAACCGCGCTGCCACGATGTCGGGCCGGCGGCCCAGCAGGTCGACCGGCAGTTGCGCGGGCATCGGCGCATCGGCAGCCGCGGCCAGGTGCGGACGATGCAGCGACAAACCCCGCTCCGCGCCGCGCCCCGTGAGTACGCCGATCTGCAACTCGGTCAGTTTGATGCGTTCGTCATTGAGCGCCTGTTGCGAGGCGAGCCGGCTTCGCTTGAGTGCGGCGTCGGCCGAGTCGTACGCGTTATCGATGCCGCGCGCACCACGCTCGCGCAACACCGCATCGACGCTATCCCCGGCCTGTTGCTTTTGCAGCAGAATGTCCTGCGTCGCAAAGGCGCGGTCGAGCTCGCAGTAAAGCGTTACGAGCGCGACCGTTAGCGTGAGCCGCGCCTGCTCCGCATCGATGCGTGCCGCGTCCCGCGTGGACAGCAGGCTGCCAGTCAGCGCGGCATTCTTGCCCCACAAGTCGAGCTGGTAGCTCAAGCCGGCGAACAGCGCGGCCGGCGAAACCACCGGATCGTTGAACAACTGCACCGGAATCTGCTGGCCGCCGACGGATACGTTGGCCGCTTCGTCCGGCTGCGGCAAACGGGCCTTGCTCACTGTCGCCCCCGCCGTGCCGGTGAGGCCGGTGAGCGAAGCAAACTGTTCGAGTTGCGCCTGCGCGGCGCCCACCCTCGCCCTGGCGATCTGCAGATCGGGATTGTTCTGCAACGCTTCGGCGGACAATTCATCCAGTTGCGGATCACGGTAACGCTTGACCCAATCGGGCGCGGGCCATGCGCCGTTCGCGCCTGGCCCGATGGTCTGTGCGAGCGCGTCGGCGGATGGCTTGAGCGGCTGGACATTTGCGTGCAGGCCCGCATCGCTCACGCACCCAGTCAGCGCCGCTGCAATCAGCAGCAATGGCAGCAGCAGCGGCAAGGCGCGTGGCATAGGGAATCGCATAGGCCGCCTCATGAGTGCCGGGTACGAGGCATCGCGCGCGCTCCTGCCACCGGCGTATTCATTTCGCCAAGCCTCGCCGAGTCGGCCGCATTTACCGCATTTACCGCATTTGCCGCCTTAGCGGTCTTAGCTACGTTGGCCGCGAGGCGCGGACGCGTCCGTTCGAGTGGCCCCATTCGTCCGAAGAACCCATCGAAAAGACCCAGCGCAATCGCCTTGAGCTTCGCCAGCTTGTCTTTTTCCAGCAGCACGATCTGCACGATTTGCCAGAGCGTCAGCACGTTTGGCACGATTGCGACCGGCAGGCGCATGCCATATTGCAGCGCCAGCTGCATCGCGTTTCGGGCGCTGTAATAGCGGCGGAAACTGGGGTGATTCATCGTCGTCAATTCCAGGGAACCCAGTTTGTGACGGCGCCGCGAGCCGATCCGATGCAGCAGTACGAGTGACGGCACCACGTACACCGGCACATTGCGCAGCAGTGCACGCAAGCAGTACTCGGTATCGACGTGGTCGATAAAAAGCGCTTCGTCGAAGCGGCCGAGCTGGGCGAACGCCTCGCGCGAAACGACACAGCCGGACGAAATCAGAAAGGCGCAGCGCTGCAGCGCGGCGTCGGCCTGTATCGGCAGCCTCTGCACCGCCAGGCCGCTCGTCGCGAGCTCGGGCAGGAAGCGTTGATCGTTTTCATCGAAGATGCGCGGGCCGACCAAAAACGCCCGGCCGCTCATCGACGCGCACCGGTCGCGCATCACCGCGAAGTAGCTGGCTGGCGCCTCGGAATCCTGGTCGAACAGTGCGACCGCATCCACGCCTTCGTCAAACAGCGCACTCAATCCACAATTGAAGGCGCCGGCAATGCCGTTGCGATTTCCGTGATGCAGCACAGCGACGCCCGCCTCGCGCAGCATCATCGCGGCGCGCGCGTCCGGCAAGGGCGAATTGTCGACCACCAGCAAACGATCAGACGCCGAGCGCATCGCCACCGCGCGCGCGAGCTGCTCTTCACTCGGATGAAACAGAATGATCAATGCGCCCAGAATCGTCATGCGAAGCTCCTCAGTGACCTAAAGCCATCGCCGCGCCGCGCTTCGGACGCGTAAGCCACATCATCGCGGCGAGCACGAGGCAGGTGATGCTTGCCATGTAGAACATGTCGCCGGTCGCCATCATGTAAGCCTGTTGCTGCACGACGTGATGCAAGGTGGTGAGTTCGCGCGCGCCGTCGATACCCATGCCATGCAGACTCTGAACGAAGCGCTGCGTGTTGCCGGACGATTTCGTCACCGACTGCGCGACGACGTCGTAGTGATACAGCGCGCGGTTATCCCATAGCGTGACGCTCATGGCCGTGCCGAACGCCGCCGATAGCGTGCGCAAAAAGTTCGACAGGCTGGAGGCCGCGGCGAGCTTGTCGTCGGACACGCGCGAAAGCGTCGCCGCGGTCAACGGAATGAAGAAGCACGGCAAGCCGATGCCCTGGATCAGACCCGGCGTGATGATCTGCGTAAAGGTCATGGTCAGCGTGAAATGCGCGTCCCACCACAACACGGCCGCAAACAGGAGAAAGCCGAACGTCGCGAGCACGCGCGCGTCGAAACGCGCCGCATACACGCCGACCAGAATCGAGAACACCAGCGCGAGCACCCCGAGCGGTGCGGTGGCGAGCCCGGCCTGGTACGCCGTGTAGCCCATCACGGCCTGCAGCCAGAGCGGAAAGATCACGCCGACCACCGAAAAGCTCATCATGCCAAGCGAAATGATCAGCATACAAAACGAAAACGTGCGGTCGCGGAACAGGCTCAGATCGATCACCGGATGCCGTTCACCCGCCTCCCAGATCAACAGCGACACGATCGCCAAACCGGCGACAATCGCCAGCGTGAGGATCAAAGGTGAATCGAACCAGCCACGATCGTGACCGAGATCCAACACCGTTTGCAGCGAGCCGACGCCGATGACCAGCAAGAGAATGCCCGGCAGATCGATCGGCGCAGCCTTGCCAGCGGATGCGTCGGGGCGCAGCAGCGTCATGCACACCGCGAACGAGAAGATGCCGATCGGCAGATTGATCAGAAAGATCCACGGCCACGAGAAACTGTCGATGATCCAGCCGCCGACCACCGGGCCGAAGATCGGCGCGAGCAGCACCGTCATCGCCCACAGAGCGAGTGCCACAACGCGCTTATCCGGCGGAAAGGTACGCAGCAGGATAGTTTGCGAAAGCGGCACCATCGGTCCGGAAAAGAGCCCCTGCAATGCCCGGCATACCACCAGAAGGTGGAAGTCGCCGGCCACGCCGCATAGCAGCGACGTCAACGTGAAGAGGATCACCGCTCCGAGGAACAGCCGCGTTTCGCCGAGCCGGCGCGAGAGCCAGCCCGTCAAGGGCACGGCGATGGCTGCGGCCACGGAGTACGAGCTGATCACCCATGTGCCCTGACTGTTGGACACGCCGAGGCCGCCGGAAATAGCCGGTACCGCGACGTTGGTTACCGTCGAATCCAGGACTTCGATGAAGGTGGCCAGCGACAGCGCGAACGTCAGCAAGGCGAGCTGCGCACCGCGCATGCCGGGTACGCTGCGCCCGGCGGCAGAATCCGGGCCGGGGCCGGGGCCATGCGCCGCGCCGGCCGGCGCGGCGCGCTTCGGCAACGGCGTGGCGGCGCTCATACGCTGTGTCCGCTGGCTGCCAATGCCGGCAAAGACGCGCGGCCGACGGTTTGCGCGCGCACCCTGGTCCGCATGAAATCTTCGACATAGCGTGCGGCTGCCTCGCAACCATCCGGCGACGCCCCGAGCCGGTCCTGCACGCGTCCGCACTGCGTCGCGATTGCTGGGCTGCCGAGCACTTGCTTCAATGCGCGCGCGAGAGCCTGCGGCTGCAGCGCCCTATCGAGCCGAACACCACAACCGCTCGCGACGACCCGCTGCGCATTGTCGAACTGGTCGTGTGCGAATGGCGTCAGGACTTGCGGAATCCCGGCGGCATACGCAAGTGCTGCCGTGCCGATGCCGCCGTGATGCACCAGCGCCCGGCAGCGCGGCAACAGCGTCTGCAGCGGCACATAACGCCGCCTGAGCAGCACGCCTCGCGAGGCTGCACGCATATCCGCCCGAGCGGCGGCCGCTTCGGCTCGAGGCGCATCCGGCGTCAAAAGAATGCCGCGCAGCCCGCCTTCCATCAGCGCCGCGCTCACTGCGCTCGCATAGCGATCCTGATCGATCAAGGTCGAGCCCGCTGTGAAAACCACGGGCCGCTCGCCCGCAGCGAGAAAAGCGTCGAGTTGCGGATCGGGCGCGGTCGCAGCCGTGTCGTTGAACAGCGGAAAGCCGCTGAGGCAGCGCGGCGCCGGCCAATCCGGCTGAGCTTGCGCGAACCATTCCGGAAAGAGACACAGCACGCCGTCGGTCGAATGCAGCCACTCGCCGAAAATGCGCCGCGCCGGTGCGAGCCCCAATTCCGCGCGTACCGCGTTCAATGTGGGGCCACAGACCTTGTCGAGCGCCTGCCGCTCGATCAGCCGCAGCAGCGCGGTTTTTACAGCCAGCGGCAAGCCGCGCGGAATCGTCAGCCGCGGGTGTGTCGGCGGCGCATGCGCGGAGAGCAGGGTCGACGGCGACACCTGCACCGACACGAACGGCACGCGATACAGTTCCTGCATCAGCCGCGCGGAAAAAGCCCACAACGTGCCGACCAGCACGGTGTCGCTATCGGTCAACGCAGCCAGTGTGTCGAAATGCGGCCGCAGCGTCGGTGCAATCACCGCCCACAGCGTGCGGAACGACGTGCGCGGATGCCATAGCGCCGGGTTCGCCATGGCCGCCTCATATTCGGCGGCGGTGCCGATCGGCACGAATGCGAAACCCTGGCGCGCGACAGCCTCAGCGAACGGCGCATGCGTGCAGAAGACGATCTGGTGGCCGCGCGCAGCCAACGCCGCGCCGATACCGAGCAAAGGATGCACGTCGCCCGCCGAGCCGATCGCGGTGATGATGACTTTCGTCATTCAGGCAGCTCAGAAGAGACCGGGAATCAGCGCGGCGACGTCGCGACGATACTGCGCATACGCACGGCCAAAGTGACCGGTCAGCCAGCTCTCCTCGACCCGCACCTTGTACGCCAGCGACGCGAAAATCAGCAATAGCCCCGCCGCGCCACGCCATTGCGCGCCGATCAGCACCGCCCCCAGAAGCGCCAGCAGGCAGCCGGTATAGATCGGATGACGAACCAGTCCATAGGGCCCGCTGCGCACCAGCTCATGCCCTTCCTTCAGCGTGACCGACACGCTCCAGTTGGTGCCGAGATGCAGCCGCGCCCACACGGAAAACGCAAGGCCGGCCAGCAGCACCGCGAAGCCGGCCAGTTGCAGCGGCCCGACCGCATGTGGATCAGCAGACAACGCCGCTGTGTTGAAGTCCGGCAGCACGATCAGCGCGCCACCGCCAATCAATGGAATCGACTGCAACGTGCGCGATCGTGACGCCTCCTTGCGCGCGGTCTCCTTGACGCGGTTCGACGTCGCGACCCAATACAGCAGCCACAGCGCCCACGGTACGACAATGGCAATGCTCTGAGCGATATTCACGGTAGTTCGACCTGTTGGAACGAGTGATCGGCGGTGGCCTGCAACACGACGTTCGCGACGTTTGCAATGGCGGCTTGCTGCACCGGCATGATGGGCGAGCGGGCGGCAAATGCGTCGAAGCAGTCGAGCTCACGGCCTGCCGCCGGCACCCGAGCGGCACCGAAGTAATCGAAAATCGCCGTCCTGACCTGGCGCAGCGCGGGCCGTCCTTCGAGATCGAGGAAATGCCCGGCCTGCTCGATCGTGAGAAACTCGGCGCGCTTCAGATGCGCGCTGAGCGAGCGGGCGTCCTCAGGCGTGGTGTAGTCGTCGAGCTCGCCGTTGAGAAATTTCAATCCGCAATCGATGTTGCGGAACTCGTGCAGATAGTCCTCGGGGCGGATGGCCAGAATCTGGTCGACGTGAAACGCCACCTGGTCCTGCTCATCGCGCGGCAGGGTAGAGAGGTAGCGGTAGTTATAGAGCTTCATGATGCGCGGCAGATGCCGGCCAACGGTATCGTTGAGCAGCTGCGCGGCCTTTAGATTTTCGCCGGCGGCGATGTGGTCGCGTGCCGCGGTTACATACGCGGTCATCGCCCCGTTGAGCCGCGGCGAGAACGAAACAATCACCGCGCGCCTCACACTAGTGCGCGCCCGCGAGAGCGCCAGCAGCGACGCCACCCCGCCCCACGACACCGACAACAGGAAGCTCGGCTCGAATAAGCCTATTAGATGCAGCAGAATGTCGACTTCATCGTCTTTTGTCAGAACGAAGTCGCAAACGTTATGCGCTTTCGATTGACCCGCATAAGGTAAATCGAAACAAATTGGGTTATAGCGTTCGCCGAGGTATTTGATTGTCTGTCCGAACGACGCCGTGGTGGCCAGCGCGCCGTTGATCAGAATGACACTCTCGAAGGCCGGATCGAATACGTGACGTTCAACGTAGACTTTCAGGCCCGCCGGTAGCGGAACAAGGAGTTTTTCGATGGGCATGGCGTATTCGCATGCACTTGCGCCAGGCAAATGCGTACCGATACCGCGCCCGCACTCGCGGACGCCTTGCGGCCGGACTACCGGGGATCAGGCCCATGTGACTTGCCTTGACGCCGGCAAATCCGATCCGCGACGACCGCTGCTGCACCGAAAACAGGTTCACTCAACGTGATCCCTGCCGGCTCTCTTTGACGCGCGCCTGAACTCAGGTTCGCTTCAATCGAGCGTTCGATGCCTCGTAATGTTTTTATATGTAATTTGGAAAGCGTTGCTTCAATCTCTGCCGCACGCCATTCGTTGACACCAGTCTGCTCTTGCTGCGTGAAGACTTGATGTCAATACGCGATGACGGAAAGCTTTTTAACATATTTCAAAAATAAAAGCTGAAAATGTCACTGAGGATATGTTCGAAATTGGCAGGGAAAATGTTATTGAAAGGAAATGGCATTGAGTTCCGCAGCCATTGCGCCACGCTACTCAAGACACTACCGGACCAGCGAGAATGCTTCCCGGCAGGCGATCTCGCCGGCGCCGTACACGCCGACCACCGTATAGTCCGACGCCACGCATTCGAACGTCGAGCCCTGAAACGTGATGACAAAATGGCGCTGCGCAGGACCGGGCGAAGTGACGGCCGAAATCTCGGCGGCCAGCGACGAGTTCATCACTTCGTGAACCGAGTACCCGGTGAGCCCAAGCGAAGCGAGCGGATGGATCTCGAGATCGATATCGCCGGGCGGCCCCAGTCGATGAAACACGGCGTCGGGAAATAGCACCGTGCAAAACGGATCGTCATCGGAATCGAATGGTCCGAACTGTTCAAAGTCGGATTCAGCAATTGGATAGGCCAGAATCACCCGGCGGTCGCTGGTGACAATGAATGGTTCGGCGGCGTCGGCTGCCGGATGAGGAACGGAGTCCAGCAGGACGACATGGTCTTCCTGCTGGGGTGACTCGAGCGTGCTAATCATCTACTTCGCGACTCCATTGCGCTCACGCGCCGGCTTGCACCGTCGAGGTTTGCGGCGCTGCGGCAGCGCTCGTCGCGCCGGCATTGCCTTTGCTCACCGTCTTGCGACCCGGCACTTTCTTTGCCGCCGCGGTTTTCTTCACGGCAGCCTTCTTTGCGGTGGCTTTTTTCACAGCCGGCTTGGCGGCGCTTTTCTTTGCCGCGGCTTTTTTAGTTGCCGCAGTGCCCTTCCTGGCGGCCGTTTTGGACGCCACCGCCTTTTTCGCCGTTACTACTTTGCCGGCGGCGACATTGCTGGCCGCCGCGCTATCGATCAGAAACCTGGTTCGGTCTTTGACCGTTGCGAGCCATGCCGGCGCCGGACCGCGCCCGCTCCAGGTGGCGCCGGTTTTCGGATCGAGGTACTTGGGCGGTTGCGCGCCTTTAGGCTGACCTTTACTTCCGGCTTTGGCGCGAGTGACTGCCGCCTTTGCCGCGGGCTTCAATTCGCTAGCGCCTTCAATCAGGAATTGAGTCCGGTCTTTCACGGCGGCAATCCAGGCGGGTGCACGCCCGTGGCCCGTCCAGGTCGCGCCCGTTTTGTTATTGCGGTACTTCGGAATCGACTTGCCTGCGCCGGCGGCTTTTGCCTTGGCACCTGCAGCATGCCCATTCAAGGCGTGCGCGGCGCGTTTCGCCTGTGCCTTTGCTTCGATATCTGCGGTAGTCAGGCCATGCTTGAGCATCAATTCGCGAATCTGGTTGACCGCGACTTGTGCTTTCCTGGCAATAAGCGTGTCAGCTTGCGCCTGGAGCTTCTTAAGCTTTGCCTGGATTTGCTCTAACGTGGGCATTTGATTGCTCCTTATGTGGTAATCGATCGAACTATGCCACGAATAGCGCCAGAAAGGCAGATCTACGCGGCTATAAAGGCAACCGGTTTTACACTGGAACGCATCCAGTGGAGTACGAACCTTTCGAGTCCACTACCCGATAGTCCCATTCTTTAGTCTTTTCGATTGCTGCCCAACCACTTAAGTCGGCGTAAAAACGACAACCTGGCGGTCGGCTATATATCTCACACTGCGCATGAATCGGTACTGTTGATCGTCGGCGGTTATCCGGTTGAGTCCCAACTGCGTCAATGCCAGCATCTCGTCGGCCTGAAAGGCGGCCACTACGCCGTGATCCGTCAAATCCTCCAGAGCGCCGGACGGATTGCCGACATAAACACTGCGCACCTGCGTGCCGATCCGCATCAGAACCACGCTCTCCCCTTCGTCGAGCGCCAATTCGAGATAGCCGGCAAGCGTTCGTAATGAATCCGGCGTGCTAGTCTGGACCTGATAGATCGCAGCATTCGATGGCGTCATTTCTGTTTCCCCGTCACCCACGTCAAGAGAAGCCGGCCGCAGTGCATTACGGCAATAACCGCTTCTACTATAGGCAAGCATTCGGAGATTCAAAGGGCGGCAGTTCATTTTTTTGCTGGTAATCCCGTGTTACCAATCTTGCAGCGGTGGTTGGCGCGGTGGGCGGCTGCCTGGTGGGAAAACAGATCGCGAAGAAGCAAGCGGAAGAACGGGCCGTGCAACATCAGCAAGTGAGGGCGGAATAGCATGCACTGTTCACGCAATCCGCGGTCCGCGGTCCGCGGTCCGCAGTCCGCAGTCCGCAGTCCGCAGTCCGCAGTCCGCAGTCCGCAGTCCGGTAGAATCTCCTGTGTCGTCACAAAACGGTGCTCCTTGACGGCGTCGTGGAAGCGCCGGCAATCACTTTTCTCAAAGACTTCGCTCCACCGGGGGCGGTCCCCGTGGCCCATGCGATGTGGGTTGCGCTGCCGATTAGCGCTGCGACAATCGGACGCTGAATTATCCGGTTTGTTTTTTCTTCTGTAGTCGGCGTCGGCATGATCGTCGTTTCCACTATTGTGTATGTGTCGATGCTATGCGCGCCGGCCGAGTAAGATCAGAACTTCTTTTCTTTTAGAAAAACCACGCGATCGAATAGACGTCAGCGCCGATCGCCGCGCGAGCACCTCGAGCTTCGTCACGGATAGATTTCAGCGGGCAAATGCATTGCCCTGAAAAAGAAAAACCCCACTTCGATCTCGGAGCAGGGTTCAGTCTCAGCGCGTTTGGCGCCGTATTACTTGACGATTCCAACGAGTTCGACTTCAAACGTCAGATCGCTATTCGGCGGAATCGCGCCGACGCCGCGCTCGCCATAGGCAGTGGCCGCCGGGCAGGTCAGCTTGGCCTTGCCGCCGACTTTCATTTTTTGCACACCTTGCGTCCAGCACGGAATCACGCGATTGAGCGGGAAGGTTGCCGGGCCGCCATGCTTCGCCGAGCTATCGAACTCGGTGCCGTCAGCGAGCGTGCCGCGGTAGTTGACCTTCACGACATCGTCAGCGGCCGGCTGGGCACCCGTGCCTTGCGTAAGATGCTCAACGATTACGCCAGAAGGCAATTTTTCAGTAGTGGAAGCGGCCATCGCCGTGGAAGAAAGAACAGCCGCGGCGACCAAAGCAACGATAGATTTCAAGGCAAGTCTCCAGGTGGGTGGTGCGCGTCATTGTAGCGGATGACATGTCCTATGCCGTCGCCCAGCGCTGCAAACAATCCCGGACGCGGGGGCAATTGCGCCGCAAGGCCGGGGGTGCAGGTGCAGGTGCAGGTGCAGGTGCAGGTGCAGGCACAGGCACAGGCACAGGCACAGGCACAGGCACAGGCGCAGGCGCAGGCATAGGCACAGGCACAGGCACAGGCACAGAGAATGCTACTTCCCGATGAGCGACGCGTACCGTTGCCACCAGACGCGCACGCGCGCTTCTATATGAGCGGCAGCTCAACACCGGTTCCCTTTGCAGGCGGATGACGATGACCACTGAAAACCTGGAACCGGAACTTGTCGTTGAAGACATCGACGAACGCTCCTGGATGAAGCGGCTAGGCCCTGGCCTGATCACCGGCGCCGCGGACGACGACCCGAGCGGTATCGCCACCTATTCGCAGGCCGGCGCACAATTCGGCTTTGGACTGCTATGGACGTTGCTGATTACTTACCCGCTGATGGTGTCGATACAGCTGGTCAGTGCGCGCATGGGGCGGGTGACGGGTAGCGGACTCGCAACCAATCTGCGCCGCCACTACCCCGCTCCGCTCCTGTATCTCGCGGTACTGGTTCTGCTGGTGGCCAACACCATCAATATCGCGGCCGATCTCGCTGCAATGGGCGCCGCCGCCAAACTGGTGATCGGCGGCCCGGTCCAACTCTACGTCGCGTTGTTCGGCACAGCATCGCTGCTAATGCAGGTATTCATTCCATACGAACGCTACGCGAACATTCTGAAATGGCTGACGCTCGCGTTGTTCGCCTATGTCGCCATCATCTTCGTGATTCCGATCGATTGGAAAGCCGTCGGCCTGAGCATCGTGAAACCGCCAGTCCAATTGTCGAGTGACTATTTGACCACCGTGGTCGCAGTGCTCGGGACGACGATCAGCCCCTATCTCTTCTTCTGGCAAGCGTCGCAGGAAGTCGAGGAGATCCGCTCGAAACCGGCTGAGCAACCGCTATTGCGCGCGCCGCTACAGGCGTCCGCACAACTGAAGCGAATCAATACGGACACGTGGGTCGGGATGGCCGTGTCGAACGGCGTGGCATTTTTCATCATGCTCACCGCCGCCGCCACGCTGCACGCGCACCACATTGAAGTAAAAACCACCGCCGATGCCGCCAGCGCGCTCAAGCCGATTGCCGGCAACATGGCGTTTGCGCTGTTCAGTCTCGGCATCATCGGCACGGGCCTGCTAGCGTTGCCGGTGCTGGCGGGTTCGGCCGCTTACGCGGCTGCGGGCACGATGAAATGGCGCAACAGCCTGGCGTTGCAGGTGAATCTGGCGAAGCGGTTCTATGGCGTGATCGCCGTAGCGATTCTCGGCGGCATTGCGCTCACGTTCATGCGGCTCGACCCAATCAAAGCACTGTATTGGAGTGCGGTGATCAACGGCGTCGCGGCCGTGCCAATCATGGCGCTGGTCATGGTGATGGCGGCGAGCCCCAAGGTCATGGGCCAGTTCGTGGTAACCGGCTGGTTGCGCTGGCTCGGCTGGATTGCGACCGCGGCAATGGGGCTCGCTGCGCTCGGCATGTTCTGGCCGACCTGATTGCGCCCGACGAAAATCGTCGATCGAATGGCAGGGCGAATCGCTGTGCCGCTAACTGACGCCGGATGGCTGGCGACATCGGCCATCTCTATCGAGGTCGAAGGCGTTTGCGGCGGCACTTCTCGGGTCACCGGTACTGCGGCTTGCGCCGCCGCACGCGCAATAGCATGTATAACTAAATATATTGAGGAATTGAGTAGTGAGACAGGAAGACATCTTCAACATCAGCATAGCTTTCGCAGCGAGTCTTCAGACGTCGAGACGTGTGAATCCATGCAATCGAGCGCTCGACTGGCCAACGCGTTTTGCCGAGGCGGTTGTCATTGCACAAGCCGATTCTTGCGAGTACCTGTGTGATGCCGCGCGCTCAAACGTTGTCGAGCCGACTCCGATCCCGCGGATCGCGTCGAGCGAATGCTTGCCGAACTTGAGAAGGTAGGTGACTGAAGCGGTGCGACAAGGGGCTCGGGGTAGCGGTTGGCTTTCCTGCTCGGGAAGATGTGCAGGGTGTAGGGGTTCATCGCACCGGCGGAGTTGCCTTTGGGTTGAAGGCGAATCCGTCGATGGGATTTTTTACTTTCTGAAATATCCCGCATTGGTTTCTCTGTTTCTTTCTGTTTCTCTTTTGCGCGGGATTGGCGGGCGTGAGGGTGAGCGGATGGTGGGCTATCCGCTCACGTGATCCCGGCCGGGACGTCAGCGCGGGAAGCCGTTTGCCGGCTGCCGGCTGCCCGCGCGCTGAGGAGCGCCCGCTGCGTCAGTGGCCGCGGCCACCGCCGTAACCACCGCCATTGCCGCCGCTGCCGAAGCCGCCGCCGTGGCCCTGGCCGCTGCTGCCTTTGCCGCCGTCGCCGTGACCACCATGACCGCCGTCGCCGTGGCCGCCATCGCCTCGACCACCATCGCCATGGCCACCGTCGCCATGACCGCCGTCGCCATGGCCGCCGGCACCGTGGCCACCGTCGCCATGACCACCATCACCATGACCGCCATCGCCATGGCCGCCGTCACCATGGCCGCCATTGCCATGACCGCCGTCGCCACGGCCACCATCGCCATGGCCGCCGGCACCGTGGCCACCGTCGCCATGACCGCCGTCGCCATGGCCGCCGGCACCGTGGCCACCGTCACCATGACCGCCATCACCATGACCGCCGTCGCCACGACCACCATCGCCATGGCCGCCGGCACCGTGGCCACCGTCGCCATGACCGCCATCGCCATGACCGCCATCACCATGACCGCCATCGCCGTGGCCGCCATCGCCATGACCGCCGTCTCCATGACCTCCATCGCCATGGCCGCCGTCACCACGACCACCATCGCCATGGCCGCCGTCACCACGACCGCCATCGCCATGACCGCCATCGCCGTGGCCGCCGGCACCATGACCGCCATCGCCATGGCCGCCGTCACCATGACCGCCATCGCCATGGCCGCCGTCACCACGACCACCGTCGCCATGACCGCCGTCACCATGACCGCCATCGCCGTGGCCGCCATCGCCATGACCGCCGTCGCCATGGCCGCCGTCACCACGACCACCATCGCCATGACCGCCATCACCATGACCGCCATCACCATGACCGCCGTCGCCATGACCGCCGTCGCCGTGGCCGCCATCACCATGACCGCCGTCGCCATGACCGCCATCACCATGACCGCCGTCGCCATGACCGCCATCACCATGACCGCCGTCGCCATGACCGCCATCGCCATGACCACCATCGCCATGGCCACCATCGCCATGGCCACCATCTCCGCCGTGGTGTCCGCCGTGGTGTCCGCCGTTACCACCGCCGTCGCCATTGCCGTCCGTCCCACCGCTTCCCGTCCCGCCACTACCAGTCCCGCCACTTCCCTCCCCGCCACTGCCTGCCCCGCCCTTCCCCCCACTGTCACTCCCCGCGCCCCCTGCACCTAGTCCAGCCGCGCTCGACCCAGTCGCCGAACTTCCGCTGCCGTTGCTGCTCTGTGAGCCCGAATTCGAACCCGAATTCGAACCCGAACCCGACGTCGACCCCGGACCCGCGGCCGCTGACACGCCACCGCCGCCGGCCGCCCGCGATCCACCGTCCTCCTTCTTGCAGGCAGGCGCACCGGATAGTGCACAACCGATCGGCGATGCTTGCGCAACCATCAGCTTCGTCGAATCTGCCGACGGCGCCTCAGGTGCCGCCGGACTCGTTTGAGCGCCCGCCATCGCCGCATAAAGACTCACAGCAACCGCCAATACTGCTTTGCCTGTCCCCAACGCCCGCGCGTCCCCGCTCTGCTTCTTCATTTCATTCTCCTAAACATATATCTCGAAATACGGATCCAGATAAGGAGTGAATCTCTGTTCGCTGTTAAAAAATTAAACTTCAAAGCCCGGTCGACATTGCCGCGCGCCGCACGAACATAGCGTGACGCTCGACTTCTCTCCCACGAATAATCCCGATCCGAATTGAAGTGATCCGGGACGAACGACTCGCTGCGCGCGAACAAAGCTTTGAAAAGAGCACAGCAGGACCCGATTGACGTTGAAGTTATGCGGAGCGCCCACCAGTGACCGTGCGCTAGCCCACGCAATGCGATATTGATGGCCTTTTGCCGATTAATTTCGTTGCGCACCTGGCAAAGAACGTCAATTTCCGCGCTTCTGAAACGCCGTAAATTTCTGCCTTTAGATACGCAGTCCAAACTATTACAGCCATTTGACGAGTGGATCTCTTCATCAGATGAATAGAACAGCCGCAAACTGACCTATCACCCGCAGGATGCGCAGTATCCGAGGAGAGAAGTAGACCGTGACGCGAATAAACGTTTCATATAAGCGTTTGTCCGGACACAAAAGAGAATTTGCAAAAATGGAAGTGAGGGCAATCACACAGACAATGCAAATCACTGGCCAAAATCTGATCGTGGACGGCATCTTCACGACGACCAGGTCGAAACCCACGCCGTCCGTCGCCGACCGGACATATCGCTCAACCGGCTGCGCACGGTAATCGATCGGCGTAACACCGAGCGCCTCGACCACGCCGCGTTCGCGTTCGCGTTCGCTAACTGTCGCAAAGACCTTCGCACCGGGCGCGAGCGCCAACTCCACTGAGACATATCCGACATCGCCCGCCCCGCCATGGACGAGCACCGTTTGCCCTGCCCGCAAATGCGCGCAACCGAAAATGCCAGCTTTCGGGCACAAAAGTGTCGCCGCGCAGCCACCACCGCGGCGCGCAACCAACACTTCTTCTCGCGGCCTTTTCTCGAAGCATTTCCACCATACGTTGCGGCGGCAACAGCCATGACCCGCGCCGCGACGCCGGACACTTGCCGCACGCGCTTTCGCGCGGCCTCGATCGCAGACACGGGTTTACCTTTGTTTGACTTACGGAAGCAGAGCCGTTTACTGGACGCAAATTGAACCTGTCCAGACGCTTTCAATTTACTTTGTTCAGTTCAACGGTGTTGCGAGAGCGTCTCCCACTATGTCTGGAGGTGTGTCATGGTTAGCGTGTCCAGCAGCGCCGCTGAAGAACTCAAGGCCGCGATCCGAGGCGAATTGTTGCTGTCCGGCGACGCGGGTTTCGACGAGGCCCGCAGCATCTGGAATGCAATGATCGACCGGCATCCGGCGATGATCCTGCGCTGCGCCGGCGTGGCCGACGTGTGCCGCGGCGTAGCATTCGCGCGCGACAACGGTCTGCCGCTGGCGGTGCACAGCGGCGGCCATAACATCGCCGGCACCGCGCTGTGCGACGAAGGTCTCGTGATCGACCTGTCGCCGATGAAATCGGTCTATATCGATTCGGCAGCGCGGCGCGCGCATGTCGAGCCTGGCGCTACGCTGGGCGATTTCGACCACGAAGCGCAAGCGTTCGGGCTCGCCACGCCGCTTGGCATCAACTCGACCACCGGCGTAGCAGGTCTGACGCTGGGTGGCGGGTTCGGCTGGCTGAGCCGCAGATATGGCATGACCGTCGACAATCTGATTTCAGCGGACGTGGTCACCGCCGACGGCGAGCTGCTGCACGCAAGCGCCGACTCGCATGAAGATCTGTTCTGGGCGATTCGCGGCGGCGGCGGCAATTTTGGCGTGGTGACGCGCTTCGAGTTCGCGCTGCATCCCGTAGGGCCACTCGTATACGGCGGCCTCGTCGTGCTGCCGCTGGATCAGGCGAAGCATGCCCTGCACCAGTACCGCACGGCTGCGGAACAGATGCCGGACGAGTTGAGCGTATGGGCTGTTTTGCGGCTCGCGCCACCGCTGCCGTTCCTGCCGCCCGAGGCGCACGGCAAGCCGGTCATCGTATTCGCGATGTGCTACACGGGCCCCGTCGAAAACGGACCGTCCGTGGTGGAGGCCGTGCGCGGCTTCGGCACGCCGCTCGGCGAACATCTTGGGCCGATGCCGTACGCCATGTGGCAACAGGCGTTCGATCCCCTGCTTACACCGGGCGCTCGTAACTACTGGAAGTCGCACAACCTCGACGGCATACCGGACGGCCTCATCGATGCGCTGCTCGATGCGATCAACAGGCTGCCGTCGCCGCAATGCGAAATTTTCTTCGGGCAGATCGGCGCACAGACGAGCCGGGTGCCGGTCGAAGCCACAGCCTATTCGAGCCGCGACACGCAGTACGCGATGAACGTGCACGGCCGTTGGGACGACGCGAGCGACGACGAGCGCTGCATTGCCTGGGCTCGCGCTTTCTTCGACGCGGCCGCACCGTTCGCGCTAGGCAGCGTGTACGTCAACTTCATGACACAGGAGGAAGGCGGCCGGGTGGCTGACGCGTATGGGCCGAACTACGAGCGCCTCGTCGCCGCGAAGAACCGCTACGACCCGCAAAACCTGTTCCGCCACAATCAGAATATCCGCCCGGCGGCGTAGGGATCGACGGGGATGCGGCGTTGAACGCCGTGAATCCCCGCGCGAACGTCAGCGCATGATGGCTGTCTGATGCACAACCCGCGGCGTCAGGCACGCCAAATGCTGGTTAGCAGGCATGCGGGCTGGCGGCGTACGGGCTTACCGGCGCCACGGCACGCAACGTCGAACAAAAAACGCAACCTTCATCATGCACAAGGAGAACCCTCATGCGCAGACGACAATTCATCATGACCACGAGCGCCGCTTTGGCTACGGCGGGTCTTGGCCTCGCCGGCTGCACGACCACGTCGCCATCCTCGAGCGCGTCGTCTTCGGCGAACGCCGGCAAGCGCGACACGATCAACGCCGGCGTCGACTCCACCCTGTCACGGCTCTACGCGAACGTCACAGGGTCGCGTGAACTGGTCGACAAAGCGCGCGGCGTGCTCGTGTTCCCGTCGGTGATTTCGGCGGGCTTCTGGGTCGGCGGGCAATACGGCGAAGGCGCGTTGCGCGTGGCCGGCCGCACGACGGGCTACTACAGCACCGTTGCGGGTTCGTTCGGTTTGCAGATCGGCGCGCAGTCCAAAGCGCTCATCTTCCTGTTCATGACGCAAGACGCGTTCGACACATTCCTCAGCAGCCAGGGATGGGCAGCAGGCGCCGATGCAACGGTCGCCGTGCTGAAGGTCGGCGCGAACGGCGCGGTGGATACCTCGACCGCCACCAGCCCGGTGGAAGCTTTTGTGCTGACGAATGGCGGCCTGATGGCCGGTATATCGCTCGAAGGCACCAAGGTCTCACGTCTGATCATCTGAGCAAACGCGCATGCGAGACACAGTCACGCAGTCACGCATCCGGCTGCGTGACACCGCTTGCGGCGTTACGCGCACCATGCGCGCCGAAACATCGAATATGAGCGCAACTGGCTCGATCACTGCCCTTCCGGCAGCGCAAGCGAGGCAACTTCACAGCGCGGCCACTGCCGCAGCACCTCGGGCGCCAACAGCAGCTTGGCCGCTCGCACCCCTGCCCCCATCACGATCTGGGTACGCTCCA
Organism: Paraburkholderia sp. GAS348; assembly: GCF_050434205.1. Lineage (NCBI taxonomy): Bacteria > Pseudomonadati > Pseudomonadota > Betaproteobacteria > Burkholderiales > Burkholderiaceae > Paraburkholderia > Paraburkholderia sp. GAS348. Next base: position 193,654 of record NZ_JBNPVT010000003.1, on the reverse strand, counting down.
TAACTGCGGCGTCGACGAGAATACGCCAGTCTTCCGGCAAGCCGAAGGCAGTAATTCCGCCGAACTCCATCCCGCTATGCTCCACGGCGGCCTCCCGTTTGGCGAACGAGAGGCGCTGCGCGCCCAGCGCAGCTTTTACCGCACCATTGATGTCCAGACGCAGCGAACCCAGCGAGACCAGCGCCGCGTAATGCTCGGCGCCCGCCTTCTTGTAGCGGATCACGATCGTGTTGGCGCAGTCCTCGAGGCCGAAGCCGTAGCGCGCACTGAATTCGGCGGTGTCCGAAGCGTCGTCGCTAACGGCAAACACGGTCACGCCCTGGGCCGGCAGATTCTCGACGACATGCGCCGGCAAATGCGCGCTCAGTTGTTCCGCGGGAATGACATCCAGTTGCTTGACGAGTTCGTGCGAGTGCATGGTGATAAGAGTGTGAAGGTCCAGCGGCATTCTAACGGCACCCGTGCCTGCGGCGTATCGCGCGCGCATGCATGCATGCAACGCTTGTTATAGTGACAGGCACACAGTTTGCACAAGGCGTCGATGCGAAGCCTGCGTTGACGCCGCCTCATGCCACCTCAACGGCACGCGCGTGGCGTATCCGGCGCCACCATCCCATTGAGAAGAACGACCATGGACATCGACACGCTTTCCGCCGAGAAGCTCCGATTGGTGGCCCGCCAGCAGGCCAATTGGGCAATCGGCGCATTCAAGCAGTTTGCCGACGACCGCTGCGCGGCCATGGCCGCCAGCATCGCCTTCTATGCGGCATTCTCGCTCGCGCCCACGCTGGTCATGGTGATCGCCGTGGCAGGCTGGTTCTTCGGCGCCGCAGCCGCGCGCGGCGAACTGTTCACCCACATTCACGGCCTGCTCGGCGACCAGGCCGCCGCGGGCGTGCAAACCATCGTTGAGAACGCCCATCACAGCGGCAGCGCCGGTGGCATCGCGGCGATCATTTCGTTCTCGATGCTGGCGATCGGCGCCTCGGCGACCTTCTCGTCGCTCAATAGCGCACTCAATCTGGTGTGGCCATATACCGGCCCGCGCTCGTCGAGCGTGATCGCGATGGTGCGCGTGCGGCTGATTTCGTTCGGCCTGGTGCTCGGTGTCGCGTTCCTGCTGATCGTCTCGCTGGTGCTCGATACGGTCATCACGTTCGTCGGCAAATGGCTGTGGGGCGACTCGCCGTACGTGGTGATCGGCAATCTGCTGCAACTCGGCGTCGGCTTGCTGGTGCTGGCCTTCGCTTTTGCCGGCCTGCTGAAGTTTCTGCCGGACGCCAAGGTGCGCTGGGTCGATGCGCTCGTCGGCGGGATCGTCGCGGCCGTGCTGTTCTCGGCCGGCAAGAAGCTGTTCGCGCTATATATCGCGCACGCGGGGATGGCGAGTTCGTTCGGCGCGGCCGGCTCGCTGGCCGTGCTGCTGATGTGGCTGTACTTCTCCGCGGCCGTACTCCTGCTCGGCGCGGAATTTTCGGCGGCGCGCGGGCGCGTGCACGATCCGCGCGGCGGCTGGGGCATGCAGGAAGAGTCGCCGCCGGGCAGCCGCGCCAAGCTCGCTTCGGTGCTGGCGGCATCGACGGTATCGGCGGATGCTGTGCCTCGCATGGAAGATCGCGAAGCCCGTGCTGCCGGGTTTGCGCCTGCAACTGGAGCAGCCGCTTCTGCGCTTGCCACCGCTGCTCCAGCGTCAGCTTTGTCACGAATGCAAACGCGGAAGAAGACTTCCGCACGAGCGGCCGCGGTCAAGCTCGGCCGTACCGTCGTCCTTGCCGAAGCGCAGGCGACACACTTCGCCGCCGTCACGCTCGTAGAAGCGGGCCGCACCGCCGTTGCGGCCGATCGCTATGTCAAACGGCATCCGTGGACCTCGGTGCTGTTTGCGGCAGCGGCCGGCCTGGCAGCCGCTGCCATGGCGCGCCGCAGCGGGGACGACAACAGCCGGCGCGAGTAGGAAGTGCGGCGGCTCGGCCAAAAATTGCAATCACAGTGATTGCAATGCTCACAACGCATAAATTCTGTCTAGCGCGCCCGTCAAGCGCGACGCGGCTCCATTTTTATACGGGCGCTGCACAACGGCTGCAACAGTTAGACGACTAGGTTACAAAGACCATTCAAACAAGTGTCCAAATCGCAGGTACCGAAGCCGTCACTGTCAACCAAACAACAATAATGCGCAGTCAGTGATTCAATATTGCGAAAATAGCAACAATCGTTAACGGGCTTTAAATACAAGGCTTTGCACCTTCTGTCGGTTTTTGGAGACAGTCTTTTTTTTCCAGTTCTTATCGGTTGAGGCAGTGAGCTATTCTCCTTTTCGCAACAACAAACTAATCATCTGCGTGGAGAAATGGATGAAACGAGTCGCACTGTCTACCCTCTCGCTGGCGCTTCTCGGCGTCACCGGCATGGCGCATGCTCAAAGCAGCGTTACCCTTTACGGCCTGATCGATGAATCGATCCAGTACGTTCACAACACACAAGACGCAGCTGGTAAGAATAAGAATCTGGTCGCGATGGTCGCCGGCAACCTGCAAGGCGATCGTTTTGGCCTGAAGGGCACGGAAGACCTCGGCGGTGGCCTGAAGGCAATCTTCCAGTTGGAAAACGGCTTTGACGTGAACACCGGCAAGCTGAATCAAGGCGGTCGGATGTTCGGTCGTCAAGCCTACGTCGGCCTGACGGGCGACCAGTGGGGCACGGTCACGCTGGGTCGTCAGTACGACCCGCTGGTCGACCTGGTTCAGCCGCTGACGGGTGACAACTACTTCGGTTCCACCTTCACAACGCCGGGCGACGTCGATAACAACGACAACTCCTCGCGCACGAACAGCGCCATCAAGTACACCTCGCCGGTGTGGGGCGGCCTCCAGTTCGAAGGCATGTACGCGCTGGGTGGCGTGGCGGGTCAAACGGGTTCGGGTCAAACGTGGTCGGGCGCTGCAACGTACGCAACGGGTCCGTTCAGCGTGGCTGCAGGCTACTTCCGCGCCGACAACGGCAACACGCTGGCTAGCCGCACGGCTGGCACGCCGCCGACGGCAGGCTGGAACGGCAGCACGTCGGACGGTACGTTCGACGGCCAGGTCAACTCGGCCTACGCTGCAGCCAAGTCGATCGGCATCGCTTCGGTCGCAGCGCAATACGTGACAGGCCCGTTCACGGTCAACCTGCGCTACAGCAATGCGCAATACAAGCCGGATGCGAATTCGGGCTTCGGTTCGACCGAGAAGTACAACGTCGGCGGCGTGTACTTTGGCTACCAGGCAACGCCGGCTATGCTGGTGGGCGTGGGCTACATCTACACGAAGGGCACGGGCGACTCGAGCGCAAAGTACAACCAGGTTTCCCTGGGCGGCGACTACAACCTGTCGAAGCGCACGGACGTCTACCTGGTCGGCGCATGGCAACACGCAAGCGGCGAACAGCGTAACTCGAGCGGCCAACTGGTCTCGGCTGGCGCATCGATCGGTTCGTACGGCTACAACTCGGCTTCCAACTCGCAAGAAATGGTTAGCCTGGGCATCCGCCACAAGTTCTAATCAAGCTTAACGGACTGCTGAAGCAACACGCAGTTCGAAAACCAGCCACGGGCGCAAGCCTGTGGCTGGTTTTTTTTCGCCTGCCGGTTCTGGCGCACGCGGCGACCCCTGTCATGTGGAGACCAGACCGCAGATCGATGGAGAGTTCGACGCGCACCGCAAGCGTTCATCGCGATCAACTCAACCGATGGAACCAATGAAAAAGGCCGCCGGCAAGCCTTTAACAGGCTCGCGACGACCTTGCTGCGATGCTCCCGGCCCGTAGCCGTAGATCCACGCTGAACTGCCTAGCGGCGCTGGGCCTTTCCCTTCTCCGCCTGCGCCAATGTCTGCGCCGGCTTCGCATCGAACTCATGCTCCACGCCGTCCGCCCCCACCGGCGCACGATGCAGCACCAGCGCACGCTCGCGCTGCAGTAGCGGCACATTGGGCGAATCCTGCCAGTCCGGATCGGGAATCTCGCCGAATACCTGACGCAGCCGCTCCCCCCACGTGCTGTGAATCATCTCGAAGTACGCATTGTCGTGATCGATCGACACGAAACGCGTGACGCGCAGCGAATCTTTCTCGTAAACCAGCAGATCGAGCGGCAGCCCGACCGAAAGATTCGAACGCAGCGTCGAATCCATTGAAATGAGCGCGCACTTGGCCGCTTCGTCGAGTGGCGTCGACGGTGTCAGCACGCGATCGATGATCGGCTTGCCGTATTTTGCCTCGCCGATCTGGAAATACGGGTTCACGGCCGACGCTTCGATGAAATTCCCCGCCGCGTAGATCATGAACAGGCGCGGCCGGTTGCCCGCGATCTGGCCGCCGAGAATGAAGCTGCAATTGAAGTCGACGCCGAATTCCTGCAACGCTTCGGCCTCGCGTTGATGCACGCGGCGCACCGCGCGGCCGATCACGCGGGCCGCATCGGCCATGGTGGGCGCGCTCCAGAGCGTGGGTTGCGACGGATCGGCGGGCTCGGACAACTCGTGCAGCACCGCTTGCGTGATCGACAGATTGCCGGCGCCCAGCAGCACGAGCATGCGCTCGCCTGGCTGCTCGAACACCGACATCTTGCGCGCGGTGCTGATGTGATCGACGCCCGCATTGGTACGCGTGTCCGACAGGAACACGAGCCCTTCGTCGACGGACATCGCGACACAGTAAGTCATAAGGAAAAATACCCGCGAAAAACGACAGTACGGCGCTATTGTAATGCGGCGCGCACGCGCCTTAATCCGTATTACGGCGGGCACGGGCCTAATCTGAACAGTTATGCGGGCTGACGCTCATTCAAACCCCTTGCCAGGCCGCCGGCGAGCCGCCCGCCTGGCGACACCCGTCAAGGGGCGGCCCTGGCACCCCGCTGGCCGCGTCCCCCGCCGCTATTGCGGCATCTGCCCACTGACCGTGACGGACACCTTCAGTTGCTCCTCCAGCCCGCCGATACGCCGGCCGCGCACCGGCGCGGCGGCTTCGTAGTCGCGCGCCACAGCGAGCCGGCAGTAAATCTCGCTGGCAAACGCGGCGTGCGTGACGTCGACGGAAATCCAGCCCTTGCCGTCGAGCCACACGTCGACCCATGCGTGACTCGCGCCGTGCTCTCCGCCAAGGGGAAGTCCTTCGGGACCGACGTCGCCGGGTTCGATGTAGCCGCTCACGTAACGCGCCGGGATGCCGCGCGCGCGGCAGCAGGCCAGCATCAGGTGCGCATGGTCCTGGCACACGCCGTTGCCGAGCGCGAGCGCCTGGGCAGCCGTGCTGGTGACTTCGGTGATGCCGGAGTTGTATTTCACGCGCTGCAAGATCTGCTCGGACAACTCGATCAGATTGCTTGAGCTCGCGAGGCTCGGCACCGATTCGGCCAGCTCGCGAATCGCCGCGTCGGCCTCCGTGAGACGCGTTGAGCAGGTGAAATGCTCGAGCGGAATCGGGCCGACGGCGTCGGGTAATCGGCCATCGATCAGCGGAATCGTGTCCACTTCGCCTGCTACATGCAGACGAATCTCGCCATGCGGCTTGTTGATGACAAGTGTATGCAGCACATTGCCGTAGGCGTCGACGGTAGCGTCGAGCTTGCCGGGCGCGTCGATGCTCCAGCGCCGCACCACCTGCGAGGCACCGCTCGACGGTGTCAGACGCAGTTGCTGGATCGAATAATGGACAGTCGCTTCGTAACGATAGGACGTGTCGTGGCGGATCGTCAGGTACATAAATAAAACTCCGTCAGGCGACTGGCAGCATCAGATAGGTACGCGCAACCAGATTGCCGAGCTCGAACACGCGAGCAAGGAACTGCGTCAGATAGGCGTGCAGGCCGGCTTCGAAAATCTGCCGGATGTCGGAGTACACCAGCTCGGCGCGCAGCTTGCCGGCAAACCGTTCGCACTGGTTCGAGCCCGGCGTGCGCAGCATCGCCAGATTCGTGCAGACGCCTTCGAGCGAAGCAAGCAGCGAGCGCGGCATCTGCTGGTTCAGGATCATCAATTCGACCACTCGCGCCGGCGTGACGACGTCGCGATACACCTTGCGATAAATCTCCAGCGCCGACACCGAGCTGAGAATCGAGGTCCAGTAGTAGAAGTCTTCGAGCTGGCGCGCGGCATCGCGTGAATTCGGCTCGACGTCGGCAAAGCGCACATCGAGAATCCGCGCGGTGTTGTCGGCGCGTTCGAGAAAGGTGCCGAGCTGCGTGAAGAAGAACGCGTCGTCCTGCAACGCGGTGCCGATCGTCACGCCGCGCGACAGATGCGAACGGAACTTCACCCACTCGAATAGCGCGCCTGGATTGCTCGACGTCTGGCCGGACGAGGCGAGTTCGTTGAACTCGAGCCAGGTGTCGTTGATGGTTTCCCACCATTCGGTCGTCAAGGTGCCGCGCACGGCGCGGGCGTTTTCGCGTGCGGCGTGCAAGCACGAGTGAATGCTCGACGGATTGGTCGCATCTGCCACCATGAAATCGAGCACGTGTTCGCGGGTCGGTTCGTCGTAGCTTTGCGCGAAAGCAGATTCGAGTTCGGAGATGCGCAGCACCGAACGTTGCGCGCGCGACTCCTGTTCTGGCGTTTGCGGCAACAGCAAGGCCTTCAGGTTGATATCGAGCATGCGGGCGGTGTTCTCCGCGCGCTCCATGTAGCGGGCCATCCAGAAGAGGTGATCGGCGGTTCGGCTTAGCATGACGGCATTCCGTATCTGGTGACGCGAGACCTTTGCGAAAGTAAAAGGTCCGCGCGGGTTATCCGTGTGCGCCGGCGACTGTCTGACTCATCTGCCGGCGCGTTAGGTTGCGGGCGCGGTTGCCTGCATGTCTACAGGAGTTGCTGCATCAGCTGCGGCATGGGCAACCGTATTGGCAACTGCGTCAGTCGACCATCCACGTGTCTTTAGTCCCGCCTCCCTGCGACGAATTGACGACGAGCGAGCCCTCCTGCAACGCCACGCGCGTCAGACCGCCCGCGCACATCGTCACACTCTTGCCGGACAGCACGAAGGGCCGCAAGTCGATATGGCGCGGCGCGATGCCCGCTTCGACAAAGGTCGGACACGCGGAGAGCGCCAGCGTGGGCTGCGCGATATAACCCGCGGGCCGCGCAATCAGGCGCTCGCGAAACGATTCGATTTCGGCTTTCGTCGACGCCGGTCCCACCAGCATCCCGTAGCCACCCGCGCCGTGCACTTCCTTCACGACCAGCTCCGGCAGATGCGCGAGCGTGTAGGCGAGATCGTCGGGCTTGCGGCACTGGAACGTGGGTACGTTGTTGAGGATCGGCTTCTCGCCTAAGTAAAACTCGATCATTTCCGGCACATACGGGTAGATCGATTTGTCGTCGGCGATGCCGGTGCCCATGGCGTTCGCAAGCGCGACACGTCCGGCGCGATATGCGGTCAACAGACCCGGCACGCCCAGCGCCGAATCGTTGCGGAAGGCGAGCGGGTCGAGAAAATCGTCGTCGACGCGGCGGTAGATCACGTCGACGCGCTTCGGCCCCTGCGTGGTGCGCATGAACACATAGTTATCGTCGACGAACAGATCCTTGCCTTCCACCAGTTCGACGCCCATCTGCTGCGCGAGGAACGTGTGCTCGAAATACGCGGAGTTGTACATGCCTGGCGTGAGCACCACCACGACCGGATCGTCGACGCCTTCGGGCGCCACCGAGCGCAGTGTGTCGAGCAGCAGATCGGGATAATGCGCGACCGGCGCAATGCGGTTCTGCACGAACAACTCGGGGAAAAGCCGCATCATCATCTTGCGGTTTTCCAACATATAGGACACGCCCGACGGCACCCGCAAGTTGTCTTCGAGCACGTAGAAGTCGCCCTCGTCGCCCGCGCGCACCACGTCGACCCCGGCGATATGCGCGTAAACACCGAGCGGCACATTGACGCCCTGCATTTCAGGCCGGTATTGCGCGTTGGTATAGACCTGTCCGGCCGGCACGATACCGGCGCGCACGATGTTGCGATCGTGATAGACGTCGTGGATAAACAGATTGAGCGCCTGCACCCGCTGGCGCAATCCGGCCTCCAGCGTCTGCCATTCGCTGCGCGGAATGATGCGCGGAATCAGATCGAAGGGAATCAGCCGCTCGGTGCCGGACAAATCGCCGTTCACCGCGAAGGTGATGCCGACCCGGCGAAACAGCAGGTCGGCTTCCGCACGCTTGCGTGCGATCGCCTCATTGCCCTGCTTCACCAGCCACCGCTCAAAGCGCGCGTAGTGTGGCCGCACGGAATCGTCATGATGACGCATCTCGTCATAGCATCGCATGTCACGCCCCGCTCTTGTTGTCGGATAGAAGGCGAATGCGCTGCGCATTCGGTGTTCGACAATCGTTCAAGCAAGCGCTATGCCATTGAGCTTTTCGCGTGCTAAACACGGTGCATGCACGCCAAGAGCGCATCCTGACCGGCATGGCCTCGCTGCCATCGTACTGCGACCGCTCATGATGCGCTAGTACAGTGCATAAGGGGCACCGTGGCGGGCGGCGGCGCGTTCGCATCACCACGGCGGACGCACATAAAAAATCCCCGCGGATTCACATCCACGGGGATTCGGACAACTCGCACTGCAGGTCGGCTTAAACGTTAACGACAGTTAAAGGCGCACGGTTAACAGCACACGGCTAAAAACGCACCGCTAAAACCCACGCTCAAAAACCGCGGTAACGCATGAAGCACGATCAGCCTGCTGCTGCGTCTTTCAGCTTCTTCAGCGGACGTGCCTTGATGCGCACGCTAGCCGGCTTGGCCGGGAACCAACGCTCTTCGCCCGAGAACGGGTCTTTGCCGAAGCGCTTCTTCTTCGCCGGCACAGCTTGCACGACGATCTTCAGAAGACCCGACAGCGTGAATTCGCCAGCGCCCTTCTTGTGCACGGCGCCGAGGATCGTGTCTTCGAGCGCGGCCAGAACGGCCTTGGCGGTCTTCGGTTCCACAGCCGCGCGTTCAGCGACGTGTGCAGCCAGCGAGGCCTTCGTGAAGGTGTCCTTGATCGGCGACGGAGCGCTGGACGCCTTCACGGCGACCTTCTTAGCTGCGACGGCTTTCTTCGCAGGGACTTTCTTTGCAGCAACCTTCTTGGTCGGTACCGGGGCAGCAGCCTTCTTGGCCACCTTTTTTGCGGAAGTCGGCATGTTTCTCCTACCTGTAGTGGTCAGTGAATTGCACGAAGCGCGCACGGTATGTGCGCGCTTCAACGCCGGATTCTACAAGCGCTAATACGGTTTGCGCGACTCTTTTGTGTATAACAGCGAAGGTTTGTTGCGCGGCGCAGACTGCGCAACACATTTTGATCCTTGTTTTAGCGGGTAAACGTGCGTCGACGTCCGTCGGCGAGGTCTGCAACACGAACACGTAACGTGCGTTACAAGCCATTTCGATACGTGAATAGAGGCACTTTCGGCGCCGGGCGATCGTCGACGGATCGCGACTCGATGCAGAAACGGTGGCTCGCCGACGACGCGTTCGCCACGCCGATTCACGCGACGGAAAAAACACGCCCCCTGCAGCGAAAGTCTCTGCCGGGGGGCGGCTAACGTTGTTCTGCGACAAACAATCGCAGGCCGTTTCAAGGATAGGCTTAGGTAATATTCGAGCGTGTTTTGAGTCGTCAGCGGGCGAGCCGCGGCAGAATGTCAGCGAGCCTGGTAAGCGCCGCGTCGATATGTTCGACGGCGATGCTGCCGTAACCAAACATCAAGCCGGGCTGCGGCTTCGCGCGCTGATAAAACGGCGCGAGTCCATACAAACCGATCGCGGCTTCACGCGCGGCGCTCACCAGCGCCGCCTCGGTCAACGGCGCCTTCAGCCGCGTTGCCATATGGATGCCGGCGGTCGGCACGATCGGATCGAACCACGGCGCGAGATCGCCTTGCAGATGCTTCAGCAGCATCGCGCGGCGCGCCGCATAGGTCTTGTGCATGCGCCGCAGGTGCTTGGCAAAGTCGCCGTTGAGCATGAAGGTCGCAAGCGCGGTTTGCGTGAGCGTGCAGCCATGGCAGTCTGCGATCTGGCGGACCTTGATGAGCGGCCCATAAAGGGAAACCGGCGGCACCACGTAGCCGACCCGTAGCTCCGGGAAAATCGTCTTCGAAAACGTGCCCACATACGCGACGAGACCGGCGCGGTCGAGACTTTTCAGCGGCTCCATCGGCCGGCCTTCGAAACGGAACTCGCAGTCGTAGTCGTCCTCGATGATCACGGCGCCGCGTTTCTGCGCCCATTCCAGCAACTCGACGCGCCGCTCCAGACTCATCGGCATGCCGAGCGGGAACTGATGCGAGGGTGTCACATAGACGAGCCGCGCCGCGTCCGGGAGCTTGCTCACGATCAGGCCTTCATTGTCCACCGGCACTGGCACCACGCGTGCGCCCGTGGCCGTGAAGCATGCCTGGACCGGCGGATAGCCTGGGTCTTCGAGCGCCGCGATCTCGCCAGGCCGCAACGTGATGCGCGCGATCAGATCGAGCGCGTGCTGTGCGCCCTGCGTGACGATCACGTCGTCCCAGTTGCTCGTGACCGCGCGGTTGAACGCCAGGTAGCGCGAAATCGCGAGGCGCAACGCCTGCTCGCCGGCCACGTCGCGATATGTGCCAGGGCCGCGCGCTTGCACACGCAATGCGTGGTTCACGCAGCGGCGCCAGACGTCGAAGGGAAACAACGACTTGTCGGTCGCGCCGCCGACGAAATCGTGCGGCGAGGCCACCGTAGACCGCGGCAACGGCAAGGTCTCTGGCATCTGCTCCCACAGCGGCTGGGCACGCGCTGCGGCTTTCAGTTTCGCCTTCGCCCGTTCGCGCGCTGGCTCAGCGGCCAGTGCATGCGACGAGCGCTCCACCGGCAGACGCTCCAGACCATCGGCGACGAAGGTGCCCGAACCGGCGCGTGCGCTCAGATAGCCTTCGGAGAGGAGCCGTTCGAACACGTCGAGCGTGGTTTTGCGCGAAACACCCAATTGCGTGGCGAGATCGCGCGTGGACGGTAAACGCGTGCCGCCGGCGAGGCGCCCTTCGAGTATGCCGGCACGCAACTGCCGGTAGATCTGTCCGGACAGATCGTGACGCCCTTCGACCGCGATATGGATATCCATCCGAGTGGTTACCTGAAATATCCGAGAAATGGTTATTCCGAAATACCAGTACTGACCGTAAGCTTACCTCCGTCGCCGCCATCGGAGCGGACACTTTCGATAAGGAGCAGCTCATGCAACCCCGTCTCGACTTCTACAAGGCCAGCCCGAGCGGCACCCGCGCGATGCTCGCGCTCGAAGAAACCATCGGCAAAAGCACGCTCGACAAATCACTCGCGGAACTCGTGCGGATCCGCGCGTCGCAGCTGAACGGCTGTGCGTTCTGCCTCGATATGCACGTGGCGGACGCACGCAAGCACGGCGAAACCGAGCGGCGTCTGGCAACGGTAGCGGCATGGCGCGAAGCGCCGTTCTTCACCGAGCGCGAACGCGCGGCGCTCGAATGGACCGAATCGGTCACGCTGGTCGCGCAAACGCGTGTACCGGACGAAGTGTGGGAAGCGGTAAAGCCGCATTTCACCGAGCAGGAGATGAGCGACCTGACCTTGCTGATCATTGCGATCAACGGCTGGAACCGGATTGCGGTTTCGTTCCGGAAAATGCCGGAGTAAATGCGCGGAGCAGGAGCGATTACCTCGCAAGAGAGCCTGGCGCATAAAACGCAAAATGGCGCGCCTCCATAATATGAGGCGCGCCATTTTTGTTGCGCCGCCGAGAGTGGCAGACGCATGGTGACAAACGGCCAGCGCGTACGTTCTTGCGGCCGGTGGCCGGTGAGCGGCGCCGTGGCGCCGCTTTACACGTCGCGGCAGATTACTCCACCATCACCCCACTCAATGCAGCCGCTTGCCGCACGGTCTCACGCGCTTCGTCGCTGCAACGCTGATGCTCACGCGAGAGCTTGCGCATCAGCGGCAACAGCAGCACGGCGATCAGCGCGCCCAACGCCGCGAGCCAGCCCAAGCCGTTAAACAGCTTGGTGTACAACGGCAGCGATTCGAGCGGATCCAGATTGCCCGCCGGCATCTGCGCGAAGTTCGCCACCACGCTGCCCAGATACTGCGACACGCCGGTTGCCACGAAGTAAGCGCCCATCATGAAGCCGCTCATCCGCGCCGGCACGTAGCGCGCGATCATCGCGAGACCCAGTCCGCTCACCAGCAATTCGCCGAGCGAATACAAGCCGTAGCCGCCCACCATGAACCACGACGACACGCGTCCGTTCACCGCGTAGTTGCCGCTCGCCGCATACACGAAGAAGCCGGCCGCCACCACCGCGAAGCCGAACGCGTACTTGACCGCCACCGGCACGTCCTTGCCGCTCTTCGCGAGCTTCGTATAGAGCAGCGCGAGCACCGGGCTCAGCAACATGATCCAGATCGGATTGAGTGCCTGAAACTGCGCCGCACTCCACGTGAACAGCGTCTCGCCGAACAGCATGAAGCGCGGATCGACGTTGCGCAGCGCGAACAGCGTGAGCGACGTCGACATCTGCACGTAGAACACGAAGAACAGGATCACCTGCGCGGTCAGGATCAGCGCGGCAACCAGACCCGAGCGCTCCGAGCGTTCGCACTTCACCAGCATGTAGCCGAAGATCGCCAGAATCGCGACGCCCGCCGTGTACACGCAGGCCACCGCGATCGCCTTGTGCTGCAGCACAAACATGGTTGCCGTGCCGAGCGCGATACCGCCCAGCGCGACCGCGCCGACGCGTTTCCAGCGGATCGGTTCAGCGTCCGGCGCGGAGCCGATATGCGCGAGCGTGCGGAACATGATGAAGTAGTTCAGCACCGACAGCAGCATGCCCGCGCAGCAGACCGCGAATGCCGTGTGCCAGCCCCAATGGTCCTTGATCCACGGCGTCGCGAGCATCGACGCCGTCGAGCCGATATTGACCGCCATGTAATAGATCGTGAATGCGCTGTCGATGCGCGCGTCGTCGCCTTCATAGATGCGGCGCACGAGATTCGCGGCATTCGCCTTGAAAAGCCCGTTGCCCACCACGATCACGCCGAGCGATGCGTACATGTAGCTCAATTGGTCGTTCGGCAGCGCCAGCATCAGATAGCCGGCCGCCAGCACGCCGGCGCCGAAGATCATCGTGCGGCGCGCGCCGAGAATCTTGTCGCCGATCCAGCCGCCGATCGACGGCGATGCGTACACCAGCGCCGTGAACGCGCCCCACGTGAGGGTGGCGTGGCTGTCGGTGAAGTTCAGCTTGTCGATCATGAACAGGACCAGCAGCGCGGCCATCCCGTAGTAACCAAAGCGCTCCCACATCTCGATCAGAAAAACCGTCGAGAACGAACGGGTCTGCGAGACCGGTGCGCTGGCGGGATTGGACGAATTCATCATGTACCTCTTGTGCTTACGGTTGCGGCGCCGCGTAGGCTGGCCACGCGGCGCGAAAAACTGGATCTGAAAACGGCCGGCGGACCGGGCGCGCCGCACGCATTGGCCTAGGCCTGCGCGTAGTCAGCGGCGCGTTCATCTACACGTTCATCTGGAAACTGAGTTGCGCGCTCAACTGCAAACTGAGGCGCCAATAACAGCAGAAAAACCAGGGGATGGGATAGAGGCCCGCCACGCGATGCGCCCCGCAGGAACTCTCCTCGGGGGACGCCCCGCAGGAAGTCCTCCGCTCCGCAGGAAGTCCCCCGCCCCGCAGGAAGTCCCCTTGGGGGATTGGGGGATGGGGGGATGCTGCGCCACACCGGACTCCGGCTCCGGCAGGCGGAACAGGCGCAATGATAAAGCATTGCGGGAACCGGTGATCCGGCGGCCGGCTGTCCGGCGGCCGGCGATCCAGAGGCCGGCGATCCAGAGGCCGGCTGTCCGGAGGCCGGCTGTCCGGCAAGCGGCAGATGGCCGCGCCGGGCGGCGGGCGCCGAGCCCGCGGCAGGAAAAATCGGCAGTGATAGTCATGTCCTTATGCCGGCCAGCGTTCGGATGGAACGTGCCGGACAGCGCTCCGTCGGGCAGGATCACTGCAAGCGGAATGAAAAACAGCGGCCAGCACCGTGTGGAGTACAAACACACGAGCCCTTCCGCCAAGCGGGGCAGATTCTGCAAATAGAAACACGGTTCGTCACTCAGGGAATTCACTGATACCACGCCAATTACCTGTTATTACACGCCAAATTGCTTCGTTGCGAAGTCGAGGGTGGCTGAAAATAGTCTTTAATGTCATGCCTTTAAGGTCTCCTGATACGCAACTTGCATCAATGCGGACACCCTTGTGCATACACAGGCTTTACCGCATCCACTTTCTCAGTGTCTTGTCGATTACCGGTCAAAACGGCTGGTGAGTATTTCGGTTCTGGCAACATAGGGCGTTGTCCCGAAAATGCGGCCCCTTGCACGACCGGGTGCTGAACGGCCCCCCCGCCCCGGCCTGGACCGCAATCAAACCATATTTACTTATATCAAACAAATTTTGACGGGCTAATTTCCTCCTGCTATGGTCACGACAATTCAAAAGAACAACCCGGCACTCGAACTCGGCAGTAAGATCCGCGCGCTGCGGCAACGGCTCAAGCGCACGCTGGATGACACGGCAACAGCGGCAGGTATTTCCAAACCGTTTTTGTCACAAGTCGAACGGGGTCTGGCGTCACCGTCCATCACTTCGCTGGCCGGGATCGCCCACGCACTTGGGGTGACGGTGCAGTATTTCGTCGACACGCCAAGCGAAGAACGCTCGGTGTGCCGCGGCGATCAGTTGAAGTTTTTCGGTTTTGCGGACTCGGCCAATCTGTTTGCACGGCTGACCAATCTGACAGGTGGCCGTCAGCTCGAAGCGATCCTCGTGAGGATGCCGCCCGGGCAGAAACGCTCCGAAGTCACCACGCATGCCGGGGAAGAGTTTGTTTATTTGATCGACGGCGAAGTGTCGTTGACGCTGGAAGGCAAGACGTTCGTGTTGCACGCGGGAGACAGCGCGCATTACGAATCGACGGTGCCGCACAGCTGGGTGAATACCGCACGCAAAGAGTCGGTAGTCGTCTGGGTCGGCACACCAAGACTGTTCTAAGAGGCAGGCACCTTTTCCGGTTGATCCGGTCAGGGTTTGCCAGAATTACGAAATGTAAGGAATCCTGCATGTCGAGCAACCAACACGGGCAACAAGGGCCGCCCCGGCCCGAGCACCGCAGATAACCGGGCGCCCTGGCGCGCCAGCGCGTTCTTCTCTAGACCTTTCCTGCGATCTCAACCGATGAAAACCCCGTTCGTCTACGCGACGGCGCTGACCGCGCTCGTCCTTACGTTTCAGCCCTCCGCCTTCGCCGTCAACGTACCCGCGGGTGTCACGCTCGCTGCCAGCCAGGAGATGACCCGCCAGGTGCCGGCCGAAACCGAATCGCTCGACCCCGCGCATATCGAATCCTGGACCGGCGACACGATCGCGCTCGACATGTTCGAAGGTCTGACGCGCATCGACGCGGCCGGCGCGATCGTGCCAGGCGTCGCGCAATCGTGGACACGCACCGGGCCCACTACGTGGGTTTTCAAGCTGCGCCACGACGCGCGCTGGAGCAATGGCCAGCCGGTCACGGCGGCTGACTTCATCTATGCGTGGCAACGCGTGCTCGATCCGAAGACGGGTTCGAAATACACGGTGCTGGTCGAGTTCGTGAAGAACGCCAAGGCAATTCTCGCCGGCAAGGCATCGCTCTCGAGTCTCGCCGCGCGCGCCGTCGATCCGTACACGCTCGAAGTCACCACCGAAGTGCCCGCCGCCTTCTTCCCGCAACTGACCGCGATGCCGGCCATGGCCCCGGTCAATCGTGAGACCGTGACCAAATTCGGCGGCGACTGGACCCGCCCGGGCAACTTCGTCGGTAACGGCCCGTATACGCTGACCGACTGGCAGCCGAACAACCGGCTGGTGGCGACCAAAAGCAGCACGTACTGGAATGCCGGCAAGGTCGTGATCACGAAAGTGACCTATCTGCCGATCGAAAACGACGAAACAGCCATGCGCATGTATCAGGCCGGCCAGTTCGACTACACGTACTCGATTCCGTCGGGCATCTACACGCAGGTGAGCAAACAGTTCGGCTCCGAACTGAAAACCGGCCTGCAGATCGCCACTTACTACTACAGCCTGAACAACGAAGACCCGGCATTCAAGGACAAGCGCGTGCGCCAGGCGCTAGCGATGGTGCTGGACCGCGACCTGCTGACCAAACGTCTAACGGCCGACGGCGAGGTGCCAATGTACGGCCTGATCGCCAAGGGTACGGAAGGCGCGAACGTCTTCACGCCGGAGTGGGCAAGCTGGCCGATGCCCAAGCGCGTCGATTACGCGCGCAACCTGCTGAAGGCCGCAGGCTATTCGGATGCGAAGCCGCTGACGTTCACGCTCACCTACAACACCAACGACCTGCACAAGAAGGTCGCGCTGTTTGCCACGTCGGAATGGCGCACCAAGCTCGGCGTGACCGCCAAACTCGAAAACGTCGAATACAAAGTGCTGCTCAAGCAACGCCACGACGGCAAGGTGCAGGCCTCGCGCGACGGCTGGTTTGTCGATTACAACGACGCCAACTCGTTTTTCGATCTGATCCGCTGCAACAGCGTGCAGAACGATCAGCGCTACTGCAACCCGCAAGTCGACAAGCTCGTCGATGAAGGCAACCAGCAGCTCGACGACGCGAAGCGCACCGCCCTGCTCTCGCAGGCGCACGATCTGGCCATGAACGACTACCCGCTGGTATCGCTCTTCCAGTACTCGGCGGACCGGCTGGTCAAGTCGTATGTGGGCGGCTACACATCGACCAATTACGTCGACCAGCGCGCCACGCAAGACATGTATCTGATCAAGCACTAAGCGCGGGAGCACCGTCATGCTGGCCTATACGCTGCGCCGCACGCTCTGGGCGATCCCGACGATTCTCGCCGTGATCACCGCGTGCTATCTGCTGCTGCACCTCACCCCCGGCGGCCCGTTCGACACGGAGAAACACCTGTCGGCGGCCGTGCTCGCGAACCTCAACGCCAAGTATCACCTCGACGAACCGTTGTGGCTGCAGTACCTCCACTACCTCGGCTCGCTGCTGCACGGCGATCTCGGTCCGTCGTTCCGCTACGCCGACTGGTCGGTCAACGATCTGGTATGGAAGGCCTTACCGGTGAGTCTCGGCGTCGGCGGCGTATCGGTGCCGATCGCGGTCGTGATCGGCGTGACGCTCGGCACGCTGGCCGCCGTGCGGCGCGACCGTTTCATCGATCACCTGGTCATGGTGCTCGGCAACATCGGCAACGTGGTGCCGCCGTTCGTGCTCGGCCCGGTGCTGGTGTGGATCTTCGCGATCCTGCTGAAGACCTCCGAAGGCCACGGCTGGCTGCCGGCCGGCGGCTGGGGCGAAGGCGAGTGGCGCTACCGCGTGCTGCCGATCGTGCTGCTCACCATCATCAACGTCGCCGCGATCGCTCGCGTGATGCGCGGCAGCATGATCGAAGTGCTGTCGGGCAACTTCATCCGCACCGCGCGCGCCAAGGGCCTGCCGGGACGCACGATCGTGTTGCGCCATGCGTTGAAGCCCGCGCTGATGCCGGTGGTTTCGCTGCTCGGCTCGATCTGCATCTCGTCGATCACGGCGGCGGTGGTCACCGAGTCGGTGTTCGCCCTGCCCGGCCTCGGCCAACTGGTCGTCAACGGCGCGATCAACCGCGACTACACCCTCGTGCTCGGCCTCGTCGTGCTGACCACCGCGGTCGCCGTCCTGTTCAATCTGCTGGTCGATCTGGCATACGCCTGGCTCGATCCGCGCATCCGGTACTGATCCATGCCCCGCTCAATTCAATCGACTGCCGCGGCGCTCGATCCGCTCGCGGCCATCGCAAGGGCGCCGCGTTCGCGCGGACCGCTCGCCACCGCCGCGCTGCGCTTCGTGCGCAATCGCGCGGCGTTTTCCGGCTTTGTCATCTTGCTGCTGATCGTGATTGCCTGCGTGGCCGGTCCGTGGTTCCTGCCGAACAATCCGATCGATAGCGACTGGAGTGCGATCAGCCTCGCGCCAACGCTGCAAAACATGCACTGGTTCGGCACTGACGAGCTCGGCCGCGACCTGCTCGCGCGCACGCTGCAAGGCGGACGCGTATCGCTGGAAGTGGGCCTGCTCGGCACGCTGGTGTCCGGGTTGATCGGCGTGGCGTATGGCGCCACCGCCGGCTATCTGGGCGGCCGTGCCGATGCGGTGATGATGCGCATCGTCGACATGATGTATGCGATCCCCTACATGCTGATCGCGATTCTGATGATGACGATGTTCGGCCGCGCGTTCTATCTGGTCGTGCTGACGATTAGCGCGTTCTCGTGGCTCGACATGGCCCGCGTGGTGCGCGGCCAGACACTGTCGCTGCGCTCGCGCGAATTCATCGACGCCGCGCGTGCAATCGGCGTCAGTTCGCCGTCGATCATCGCGCGCCACATCGTGCCGAATCTGCTCGGCGTGGTGGTGGTGTATGCCAGCGTGACGGTGCCCAACATCGTGCTGACCGAATCGGTGCTGTCGTTCCTTGGCCTCGGCGTGCAGGAACCCATGACGAGCTGGGGCGTGCTGATTCAGGACGGCGCGCAGAAGCTCGAGTCGATGCCCTGGCTGCTGCTGTGCCCGGCGGTGATGCTGTGTGTCACCTTGTATTGCGTGAATTTCGTCGGCGACGGTCTGCGCGACGCATTCGATCCGAAGGACCGCTGATATGCCGCTACTCGAAGTCAAAGACCTGAGCGTGCGCTTCACGCGCCGCGAGGGCGCACCCGTCGACGCGGTGCAGCGCGTATCGTTTTCGCTCGAAGCGGGCCGCACGCTCGGCATCGTCGGCGAATCGGGCTCGGGCAAGAGCCAGACGGTGATGGCGCTGCTCGGCCTGCTGGCCGGCAACGGCAAGGTGTCGGGCGCTGCGACCTATCGCGGCGAAAACCTGCTGACGATGAACGAAGCCGCGTTGAACAGGATCCGCGGCGACCGCATCGGCATGATCTTTCAGGACCCGATGACCTCGCTCAACCCGTTCCTGACGATCGAACGGCAGATGACCGAGACGCTGCAACTGCATCGCAAGATGTCGCGCCGCGAAGCACGCCGCCGCGCCATCGAAACGCTCGAAACCGTGCGCATTCCCGATGCCGCACGGCGCATCAACATGTATCCGCACGAGTTTTCCGGCGGCATGCGGCAACGCGTGATGATCGCCATGGCCCTGCTCTCCGAGCCGGAAATCCTGATCGCCGACGAGCCGACCACCGCGCTCGACGTGACCGTGCAGGCGCAGATCATCGAGTTGCTGCGCGAACTGAATCGCGAACGCGGCACCGCGATCATTCTGATCACGCACGACATGGGCGTCGTGGCCGGCTTGTGCGACGACGTGATGGTGATGTACGCCGGCCAGACCGTCGAGCAGGCGAGCGCCGCCACGCTGTTCGCCGCGCCGACGCATCCGTACACGATCGGTCTGCTGAACGCGCTGCCGCGCCTGACCGACGACGATGACCGTCCGCTGCAAACCATTCCCGGCAACCCGCCGTTGCCCGGCGAAATCGGCCAGGGTTGCGCATTCGCACCGCGCTGCACATATTGCAGCGATCGGTGCCGCGAGTCGCGGCCTGCGCTCACGGCGTCGCCGGCCGCTGCCGGCGCGTTGCGCGCTTGCCACCGGCCGGTGCAGGAAATCATGGAGGTACAACACGTATGAATGCCGCTTCCATTGCAAGCCGAGGCCA
This sequence comes from Paraburkholderia sp. GAS348, assembly GCF_050434205.1. Taxonomy (NCBI): domain Bacteria; kingdom Pseudomonadati; phylum Pseudomonadota; class Betaproteobacteria; order Burkholderiales; family Burkholderiaceae; genus Paraburkholderia; species Paraburkholderia sp. GAS348. The sequence goes on along the minus strand of NZ_JBNPVT010000003.1, from coordinate 173,859 downwards.
GGGTCAAGGTCCGGCGACACTGTTGTCGGTCGACAATCTCAAGGTGCAATTCGGTGTGCCGCGCGGTGGTTTTCCGTGGTCCGGCAAGGCCACGCTGCGCGCGGTGGACGGGGTGTCCTTCAGCGTGCGGCGCGGCGAAACCGTGGGCCTCGTCGGCGAATCGGGTTGTGGCAAATCCACGCTCGCACGCGCCATCATCGGCCTCGCGCCAGTGGCGAGCGGCAGCGTGCGCTGGCTCGACCAGGAAACCGTGCGGCCGGACGCGCGCCGCGATACCTCGCGCTTGCGCCGCGACGTGCAGATGATTTTCCAGGACCCGCTCGCCTCGCTCGATCCGCGCATGACGATCGAACAGATCGTCGCCGAACCCTTGCTCACGCATGGCCAGGACATCGCCCGCGCCGACGTGCAACGGCGCGTTCTGACAATGCTCGAACGCGTCGGCCTCAACGCGCAGCATCTGCGCCGCTATCCGCATGAGTTTTCCGGCGGCCAGTGTCAGCGCGTCGGGATTGCACGCGCGTTGATCGGCGAACCGCAACTCGTGATCTGCGACGAGCCTGTGTCGGCGCTCGACGTCTCGATCCAGGCGCAAATCGTCAACCTGTTGCGCGATCTGCAGCGCGAGTTGTCGCTGTCGCTGCTGTTCGTCGCGCACGACCTCGCGGTCGTCAAGGCGATCAGCCACCGCGTGCTGGTGATGTATCTGGGTCGTGTGATGGAGTTCGGCGACAAGCGCGACGTGTATGGCACGCCGCGTCATCCGTACACCCGCGCGTTGCTGTCGGCGGTACCGGTGCCCGATCCGGCGGTTGAACGCGCACGCCGTCATCTGCTGCTGCGCGGCGAGATTGCGTCGCCGCTCAGCCCACCCTCCGGTTGCGCGTTTCGCACGCGCTGCCCGGATGCGATCGAGGCCTGCGCCAGCGAGATTCCGCAGCCAGTCACGCACGGTGCGAGCGCAACACGCGTCGCGTGCATTCGCGTGAATGGCGCCCCGTAGGAAGTTCTCCTGGGGGGCGCACCGAAGGAGGTCCTCTCGGGGGGCGCCCTGCAGGAAGTCCCCTTGGGGCAACGCTAAAGAAAACAGTCTGGAAATTTAAAACCGAATTCCCCGGCGCGGCGGGTCGTCGCGCCGTTGGATTCGTTCGTCCCGCCATCAGCGCGACGAACGATAAGCGTGGACTGGCTAACCGCCAGCCAAAGATTCACCAAAATAACAGAGACGTACGCCATGAAAGATAGCCGAACAAAAAAGCGGTCAAAAAAATCTAGCGCAGCCACCTTCTTTTACTGCGCATTCACGCTGCCCGCGCTGACCATCGGCGCGAGCGCCTACGCCGATGACGCCGTATTGGAGCCCACCTCCGATGCGACGAAAACTCAAACACTCGCGCAAACGTTTCCCTCTCCTACGCAACGGTCGCAAGCAACGCCCGCGTCGCAAGATTCGCAATCCAATCCATCCGGCAAGCGCAGAGCGGACCAGGGCGGCCAGGTGCGCAACGATCAACCCGACACCACCAACGCCGTCGTCAACGCGGAGGCCGACCAGACAGTCACGCCGCCCACGCCGCCATCGAGCCAGGCGGCGAGTAAGGGCTTTATCGCCGATAGCCATCTCAACCTGCAGTTGCGCAACTACGCCGACTACTTCCAGGCGCCCACCGCGATCTATCGCCACGCGTGGGTTCAGGGCGCGCAAGCCAACTATGAATCCGGCTTCACGCAAGGCCCGGTAGGGTTTGGCGTTGACGCGTCACTGTTCGCCGCTCTCAAACTCGACGGCGGCAACGGCGCGGGCAACATGGTGCACGTGGGCAAGGACGGCGGCGGCTCGCAACAGCTCGCGTGGGCCTATCCCGGCATGTATGACATCAAGGGGCGCATTTCGGAAACGGTCGTGAAGTACGGCCTGCAGTCCGTCACCAACCCCTTCCTCGAACCGCACGACAACCGCGCGTTGCCGCCGACTTTCCTCGGTGTGTCGATGGTCAGCAACGATCTGGTTCATACGACGCTGGAGGCCGGCAGTTTCACCAAAGTCGACGCACGCGGCCACACGAACCTGACCAATCTGACCACCTCGTACGGCGGCACGCGCATCGACCGCCTGACCTACGTCGGCGGCACATGGCACTACGCGAAGAACGGCGAAATGGCGCTGTATGTCGACCAGGCCGACGACGTCTGGCGTCAGTACTACGGCTCGGTAGCGCAGTCGTTCGGCGACCCCACCACCATCAAGTGGAGCGGTCTCGCGAACATCTATTCGACGCACGACACCGGCGCATCGCGCCAGGGGCATATCAACAACAACGCGTACAGCCTGTCGGTCTCCGCACAGCACGGCCCGCACGCACTGCTGCTCGGCTACCAGCAGGTGCTCGGCGACCAGTTCTTCGACTACGTCAACGAGACCAACGGTATCTACCTGACCAACTCGATGGACGTCGACTACAACGCGCCGCATGAGCAGTCGCTGCAATTGCGCTACACGTTCGACGGCAAATACGCCGGCGTGCCGGGGCTCAAGGCGATGTTCTGGGGCGAGTATGGGTGGGGGGCGGATGCGTCGGCCGGCGCCGCGGATAATGCTTCGGCGTCGGCGCCGCTGCACGATCTGTACTGGAAGAACGGCGAACCGGTGCACGGGCACCATCACGAGTTCGGTTTCATTCCGAGCTATACGCTGCAAAGCGGGCGTTTCAAGGACACGAAGGTCACGTTCATCGCGATGTGGCACAACGCCTCGCGCTATTACTCCGACGGCAACAATATGGAGTACCGGCTGGTGGTGAATGTGCCGGTGAAGGTGTTCTGAGCCGCGGGGTTCCAGGTCCTGTGCGTAAGCGCATTGAAACCGTTCTCTTTCTTGTGCAGGTGTGGCGGGGGCACACCTGCACGCGCCGGATGACGAGCTTCCTTTACGTCCTGAAGACAGATGGCGTCGTCAGCGCAGTTCGACCATACAGCCGAAGCGAATTTTAAGCCTCACTGCCGTGTTTAGTCAGAAAATCACCGAAATCGCCACGCTCAGCCAGATTGACACGACGCCGACAAGAAACATGTGCCGCGCAATACGGATGCGGGCGTCACTGGTTTCCGGCTCGACCGGGCTCGTCGCCATCCACGGCACGAGCCCGAGGCAGCCGAAGCCAATCATCGAAAACACGAAGACAAAGACGTCGGAGACTCGCCATTTCGCCTGATCGTGCAGGCCCCAGTAGCCGAGAAAGACGATGCCAATCGAGAAGATCGTCGCCGAGGCGGCACTGAGCGCGGGTACGGATCCGATTGGACTCGGCATGCTTCACCTCCGAAACGTTAGGCTGCTGTGGCCGTCCCCATCGCCCGCGTTCAGGTCATTCAGGACGTACGGGCCTGCCTCGTTTCATACGTCTTCAGATGACTATAGGCAATCCGCAGCAGCGACAAGCCGTGCTCGCCCTTTTGCGCATCGCCGCCGCGCGAGATCAGATCGCCGAGGATGTGATCCGCCTCGGTATGCGAGTGGCTTTCCACGTCGCGCAACATCGAAGCCGTCAGCGGCGACGGTGTAAAGAGCGTTTGGGTAGCGCGAGCGTCGAAGTCCAGGTCCATCGTGAAACCGTTGTGCTCCGCGACGCCACGGCACTCGCCGAGCAGGTTTTCGATGATACGCTTGCCATCCGGCGCAGCCAGAATATCGCCGACCGAACCGCGCATCAGGCACGTACTGGCCGCCAGTGTGGCCAGGAACACCCACTTTTCCCACATGCGCAGCAGGATGTTGTCGCTGACCACGGTGTCGAAATTCGCGCCGGCCATCGCGTCCGCAATCGCCTCTACACGCTCGGACGTGCCGCCTTCCAGTTCACCGAAAGTAATCGCGTGAATGTCGTTCAGATGCATGATCTGCTGCTCGGGGCTGAGCGTCGCTGCAATGACGCATTGACCGCCCAGTACGCGTGACGCACCGAACTTTTCCTTGAGCACGTCGAGATGGCGCATGCCATTGAGCATCGGCAGAATCAGCGTCGATTCGCCGACCAGCGGTGCAAACGAATCGATCGCATCGTCGAGACTGTAGGCTTTGCAACTGAGCAGCACCAGATCGAACGGCTCCGCGCCAACACCGGCGAGTATCGTCTTGACGTCGTGCAACGTGAGATTGCCGCGCACGCTGTTGATGACGAGACCGTCACGCGCGAGTTTTTCCGCGCGGCCTGGGCGCACGAGAAAGGTCACGTCCTGGCCCGCCGCTGCAAGACGTCCACCGAAGTAGCCGCCCACGGCACCCGCCCCTACGACTAGAATTCGCATCTTTTGCCTCTTGATAAATTTGGGTCACACGCGCCGGGTCGAGAAGCAAAAGGCTTCGAGGACTGCGTACGCAGCACGCTTGCAGAAATGTAGCAAAGATTGACGATGTGCATCGGCCATACCTGTCGGGCCGGTTTGCTGCGACGCACCGTGGCCGCGTTATTTCCGCATTGTTCTTATGTCAGATCAATTGGCGCGCCACCAGCCGTCCTGCATCGTCCACACCGGGGGCGGTGTCGGAGATAACCTTGTGCTTGCTCACAAATAGAACGCGTCCGGCAATTGTTCACGCGCGGTGGTGTCGCGGGTGGCGCCATGCAGATTGCCGAGCCGGATCGGCAATTCAGGACCGCCCAGTTCGATGATCACCTGGCGGCACGCGCCGCAGGGTGCGATCGGTCCATCGGTATCGCCGATCACGGCAAGCGCGGCGAACTGGTCGCGCTGATAGCCCGCGGCAATCGCGCTGAAAAACGCCGTACGTTCAGCGCAATTACACAGTCCGTACGAGGCGTTCTCCACGTTGCAGCCGTCGAACACGGTGCCGTCCCGGGTCAGCAGCGCGGCGCCGACCTTGAACTTCGAATACGGCGCATAGGCCTTTTCTCGCGCGGCCCCCGCACGTTCCAGCAGTTGTTCCATGTTCATGCAGCGATCCTCCATTCGACAGAATCGCAAGGGTACACGGATCGAGTGCCGGCAGGCCGGCCGCGCTCACATCAGAATGGCAGCAGCGCGCTGCGATGCCAGGCACCGCAACGCGCCACAGCAGCCGATCTCAGATCACTTCCAGCGCCAGCGCGATCCCCTGCCCACCGCCGATACACAACGTGACGACGCCGCGCTTCAGGCCGTCGCGGCGCATCGAATGCAGCAGGCGCGTCGTCAATACCGCACCGGTTGCGCCGATCGGATGACCGTGCGCGATCGCGCCGCCTTGCACGTTGATCAGTTCTTCCGCGATGCCGAGTTTGCGCGCCACCGCGAGCGGCACGGCGGCGAAGGCTTCATTGATCTCGAAGCGTTCGACGTCCTCGAGTTGCCAACCTGCGCGGGCCAAGGCCATTTGCACAGCCGGCACCGGACCGAGGCCGAACATGCCCGGCTCCACGGCCGCGACGCCATACGCCACCAGCCGCGCGAATGGCTCGATGCCGCGCGCCTCGGCGAACCCGCGTTCAGCGACCAGCATGGCGGCGGCTCCGCTGTTCAAGCCCGGCGCGTTGCCTGCGGTAATCGTGCCGTCCGGACGGAATGCCGGACGCAGTCTGGCGAGCGTTTCGACGGTGGTATCCGGGCGCGGTTGTTCATCGCTCGTAAAATGCTGCGGACCTTTGCGCCCCGGGACTTCGACCGCGACCAGTTCAGCGTTGAAATCGCCGCGCGCCTGCGCTTCGGCAAACCGCTGTTGCGAACGCGCGGCCCAACGGTCCTGCGTTTCGCGCGTGAGGTCGAACTGCGTGACGAGGTCTTCGGTGTGCCAGCCGGAATGCTCGCCGGAAAACGCGTCGTTCAGGCCGTCGCGCAGCAGGCTGTCATGGGTTTGCGCGTTGCCCATGCGGTAGCCCCAGCGGCCGCCGTCGAGCAGATACGGCGCGCGGTCCATGTTTTCCATGCCGCCAGCCACGGCTGCATCGCCGAGGCCAAGCCAGATTTCCTGGGCCGCGGACGCAATTGCCTGCGCGCCCGAACCGCACACCCGATTGACCGTCAATGCTGGCACGGCTACCGGCACGCCGCCGCCAATCGATGCCTGGCGCGCCGGATTCATCCTGTTGCCGGCCTGAATCACGTTGCCCATCACCACCGAGGCCAACGCGGCCGGATCGAGGCCGCTGCGCCGCAACGTCTCACGCACCGCGACCGCGCCGAGTTCGGTTGCGGGCACCTCTTTCAGCGATCCGCCGAATGCGCCGATCGGCGTTCTCACCGGATTGCAAATCACCACTTCTCGCTTACTCATCATTCATCTCCAGTTGGACTACTACTTTCGTCGCCACATCCACTCGCATCAATTCGCCGATGCCGCCGTGATCGTGGCGGGAACATCCCATCCACCGCCCAGCGAGCGGTACAACGCCACCGCCGCGAGCGCATGCTCGCGTTTGGCCTGATTCAACGATTCCGCGTCGCGCAGATACGCCTCCTGCGCGGCGAGCACATCAAGGAAATCTGTCGCGCCGCCCTTGTAGAGCTCGCTCGACAGATGCAGCGCATGGTCCGATGCATCGAGCGCACCGCCCAGGCGTTGCACCTGCACCGCGCCATTCACCAGGTCGCTACGGTTATCCTCGATTTCCTTGAGCGCCTGCAGCATGGCTTGCTGCAGGCCGAGTTGCGATTCGCGCATCCGGCTCTCGCTCGCGTCGATGTTCGCGGTGATCCGCCCGGCGTTGAAGATCGGACTCGTCGCGTTCAATGCCGCGCTGAAGAGGTTATCCGTCAGCGTCGGCAAGCCGAGGTAGGACGAGGCCAGCAGGCCGTCGGCGAGATTGAGCCTGAACTGCGGATAGCGCTGCGCTTTTGACACCCCCACTTCCGCCGCGCGCTGTTCGACCGTGGCGTAGGCATTGCGCACGTCGGGCCGCTGCAACAGTGCCTCGGACGGCAGCGTCTGCGGCACGCTTTGCGCAGGCACCGGGATGTCGCGTGCATTGGCCAGCAGCAAGCCGTCGACGCTCTCCGGCGTGCGCCCCGAATACACCGCGATCAGACTCAGTTGATGCTGCACGGCCGACTGCACGCGTGGGATCTGCGCCTGCAAGTCCTCTAGCTGGTTCTGTGCCCGTGCGACGTCGAGTTGCGTCGACAGTCCGTAATGCAAGCGCTCCTGCGTGAGTTTCAAAGCGCGGGCGCGGATCTGTTCGTTGTCGCTGAGAATCTGCAATTGCGATTGCGCCCAGCGCAGGTCGATATATGCCGCCGCGGTGTTCGCCGCGAGTGCGAGGCGCAGCTGGTTCAAGGCCGCCTGCCGACCCGACACTTGCGCCTGTGCTGCGAGAACAGCAAGGCGTTCGCCGCCGAAGACATCCGGCATCCAGCTAGCCGTCAGGCCAACACCGGCCTGACGCACATAGCCGAGCGGCGGCGGCGTGTTCTGGCGAGAGTCGGAAGCGGTCGCGCTGGCGTTCAACTCCGGCAGCAATGCCGCGCGATTTTGCGTCGCGAGATCCTGCGCCTGCTTGACGCGCTCCACGGCGGCCTGCACGTCGAGATTGCCTGTCAGCACCGACTCCACCAGCCGATGCATGACAGGATCGCCGAATTGCGCCCACCATGTATCGGCGCTTACGCTGTCCTGAGGAGCATCGACATTCCACGCGGTCGGTGCGACGGCCTGCACCGTATGCTGCAGGTCCGCATGTGTTTCGGGTTGCACGGCGCATGCCGCGAGCGTCAGTAGCGCCGCGCTTGCGAGTACTTTGATAACGATTGGTTTCACGCTGAATTCCTCAATGAGCATCGGGCGGCGGTGCGGTATTGCCAAACGGATGCGAGAACAGCACGCTCAACAAACCGGCGACAAAGCAGAGCGACAGCACAAAAAACGTGTCCGAGAACGTGAGCACGAGCGCTTCACGCATCAGCAGCGCATGCAACTCTCCGAGTCCTGCGTTAGCCGCATTCAGCGCATCGCCGCCGACTGCCGCGAAGTGCGCGCTTTGCTGCCGCAAAATCGATTCGACCACCGGCCGGCCCGCGCTCAAATGCTCGTCGAGCCGCTCATAGTGGAGATTCAAACGATCGTTGAGCATCGTGCTGCTCACTGCGATGCCAATCGCACCGCCCAGATTGCGCATCAGATTGAACAGGCCGCTCGCCGAGCGCAGCCGCGAAGTCGGCAAAGAGCCGAGCGCCATCGTGACGATAGGCGGAATACAAAACTGCTGGCCGATGCCGCGCAACGCTTGCGGTACCAGCAGTTCCTTCCAGCCCCACTGACTGGTCAACGGCACGTAGAGATAGCACCCGACACCGAACAGAACAAGTCCGAACACCATCAGCAAGCGCATATCGATGACACGAGCCAGCGTCGAGTACGCCGCCAGCGCAAGCAACTGAAAGCAGCCGACCGATAGCAGCGCCAAGCCGATCTGCAGCGAATCGAAACCACGCACACGCGACAGGAACACCGGCGTCAAAAACACCGTGCAGAAAATCCCGATCCCGGTGATGAACGACAGCAGACTGCCGATGCCGAAGTTGCGAATCGCCAGCGCGCGCAAATCGACGATCGGGTCTTTCGCGGTGAATGCATGCACGAGGAACAGAAAACCGCAGATCGCCGACACCCACGTGCACAGCACGATCACGTCGTCGCCGAACCAGTTCTTGCGCGGGCCTTCTTCCAGCACATATTCGAGGCAGCCGAGAAAGCCGGACATCAGCAGGATGCCGAGGTAGTCGCCTTTTTTCAGCAGCGAAAGATCGGCCTCGTCGATGCGAACGTATTTCGGCACCATCAGCGTCACGGCGAGACCCGGCACGAGGTTCAGATAAAACAGCCAATGCCAGGACCATTGCGCCGTGATCCAGCCGCCTATCACCGGACCGATGGTCGGCGCGAGCGTGGCCAGCGCGCCGATAGTGGTGGACGCAATCAGGCGCTGTTTGCCCGGAAACAGCACGAACGCGGTGGTGAAAACGGTCGGGATCATCGCCGCGCCGAGCGCACCCTGCAGACCGCGAAACAGGATCATCGAATTGATGTCCCATGCGAGACCGCACAGCATGCTGGTGATCGTAAAGCCGAGTGCGGAGAACGCAAACAGCCAGCGCGTGGAAAACACCCGAGTAAGCCAGCCCGACATCGGAATGACGAGAATTTCGGCGATCAGATAGGACGTCTGTACCCACGAGAGCTCGTCCTGGCTCGCGGACAAACCACCGCCGATGTCTTTGAGCGAGGACGCAACGATCTGGATATCGAGCGTCGCCATGAAAAAGCCGAGGCACATCAGGGCGAACGCGAAGAATTTGGTGCGCGTCGGCTGGTCGGCGGGATCGGCGAAATGGGCGGGGGCTTGAGCCATGGCGGGTTTATCCCTGGGGCGGCGCGTTGTCGGCTTCGACATGCACCTTCACCGTCGCCGAGAGCCCCGGGCGCAGAACGCCTTGCATGTCCTTCGGCACGTCGAGACGCACGCGCACCGGCACGCGCTGCACGATCTTCGTGAAGTTGCCGGTGGCGTTCTCCGCCGGTAACACGCTGAAGGTCGCGCCGGTCGCCGGCGCGAGACTCTCAACCACGCCGTGAATCCGTTTGCTCGACGCATCGAGATCCACGTCGACGCCGTCGCCAACGTGCATCTTCTTCAGCTGGTCTTCCTTGAAGTTGGCATCGATCCACAGCCCGCTCGACGGCACTACGGTCAGCAGCGACACGCCCGTGTTCGCCAGCAGGCCGACGCGCGCGGTGCGATTGCCGACGTAACCGTCGATCGGCGAGCGGATCGTGGTGTACTCCACATTCAATGCCGCGACCCGCTGCGCCGCCTGTGCGGTGGCGATGCGCGCCTCGGCATCGCCGATCTGCGCGTCGAGCACGGCGATCTGCCGTTGTGCGGCAATCAACGCTGCGCTGCTGCGGTCGACCGCGGCATGCGCCTTCGAGAAATCGGCGTCCGCGCGTTCCACGACCTGGTTCGATACCGCGTCGTCCTTCACCAGTTCGCGATAGCGCGTCTGATCGGCGGCGCTGCGCGTCAACTCCGCGCCGGACGCGCGAACCTCGGCGGCCTGCTCGTTGATCGTGGCGAGCTGCAAGGACTTTTTCGCCCGCAACTCGGTGACAGCGGCTTGCGCGCTCTCCACCTCCGCACTCGCTTGGGCAAGGCGAGCGTCGTAATCGCGCGCATCGAGCCGGATCAACACCTGATTCGCGTGGACGAACTGGTTGTCGTGCACCAGCACGTCCGTGACGAAGCCGTTCACCTTCGGCGACATCACGGTCACATCCCCGCCGACGTAGGCATCGTCCGTCGTTTCGACAAAGCGGCCGACGAAGAACCAGTACGACGCGGCAAGCGCCAGCACGGCGAGCACCGTGATGATCGCGAGCAGCATCCACGGAATGCGCCGCGCCGGTTTGGCAGCGTTTGCCACGCTAGGCGGTGCAATAGTCGAGAGTGTAGTGGACATGATGTTCGTATGTGCGTATGCACTAGCTGAGCAAAAAACAATGGCGCGTTGTACTGCGCCGGACTTGACCCGCTCCATGCGGGCTGATTCAAATGGAATCGCTTGTGATGGCGAACAACTCGGAACGCATTGCCGCCGCGCGCTGCTCGCCGAAGCGATCCTCGAATTCGGCTTGTGCCGCATGCCAATGCTTGCGCCCTGCTTGCAAACGCGCTTCGCCGGCTGCCGTCAGCGCAATCGACAACGCCCGCGCGTCCGCCCCGAGGGCCTCGCTCGACACCAGTCCGTTGCGCCGTAGCGGCTGGATCGTGCGGACCAGCGTGGTGCGCTGCATGTGCATGGCTTCGGCCAGCTGCTTCATGGTCATCAGACCGGTGCGCTCCAGGCGCCCCATCAGCGAATACTGCGTGATGGTGAGGCCAACTTTCTCCAGATGGCGGTCGTAAAGCTGCGACATATAACGTGCGGCCTGGCGGATCGCAAAGCAGTCGTCGTCGAAGAGCCCTTCCATCGCTGCGCCTCCTTTTTGCGTGTGCGTATGCACATAATCAGACGTGCCAAAGCTCGTCGGAACGAGCGCATACGCGTTGTCTATCCGGTGATGCTGAAGAGCTCGGAGCGCAGCGCCTTGGCGCGCGCGTGACCGAACTTTTCCTCGAACTCGTCCTGCGCGGCACGCCATGCGATGGTGGCCTGATCGAAGGTCGTTGCGCCCTTCTCCGTGAGACTGAACAGAAACGTGCGGCCGTCATGCTCCGCCGATTCGGCGACCACCAGCCCGTCACGCTGCAATGGCTTCATGGCGCGGAGCAGCGTGGTGCGCTCCATGACCATGGCGTCCGCGAGGTCCACCATCGGCAGGTTCGGCGTGCGCGCGAGCTTGGCGAGAATCGTGAACTGCGCAGCCGTTAACCCCACCTGGCCCAGATGGCGCTCGTAGATTTGCGTGACGTGCCGAGCCGCCTGGCGCAGCGCGAAACAATTGCATTCGTCGTAAGAGAGAGGACGGGTCATGGTGGGCAGTGTATATGTGCATACACACATAGTCAAGCCCACTTTCGCGCAGCAAGTGCCTCGCAAAAATCGTCGGATCGGTGTGCGGTCTGCTCCTGAAAGGGAACAATCAGCCGGTCATGACCTACGATCCGGCGCCGGCACCAGCAGCACCCGTTCAGCCCCTGTCACCCTCTGTTCCCCGTTCACGATGAAAACTACCCGCAATGAATAGCGGAATCAGAATGCCAGAACAAAAGGCGGCAGGTTAAAGCGCCAGCACCGTCACCCCCACTTCCACCCGATGCGCCCCGCCCCCCAGGATCATCCCGCGCAGCAAGGACACGTCGCTGTAATCGCGGCCGATCGCGAGCGTCACGTGGTCCCTATCGGCGAACACGTCATTGGTGGGGTCGAGATCGATCCAGCCACTCTCCGGGCAATACACGGACACCCACGCATGCGAGGCATCCGCACCGATCAAGCGTGGCTGCCCAGGCGGCGGATCGTTGCGCAGATAACCGCTCACGTAACGCGCCGGCAAACCCAGCGAACGCAAACAGCCGATCATCACCTGCGCAAAGTCCTGGCATACCCCGCTCTTCATTTCGAAAGCGCGCTCGGCGGGCGTGTCGAACATCGTCGCCGAGGGTTTATACGCGAAGTCTTCGTGAATCCGGTGCATCAGATCGATCGCCCCCGCCACAATCGGCATGCCGGGAGGAAAGCTCGGCAGCGCATAAGCGCGCAACGACGGCCGCGGCACGATGTTCGGCGACGCAAAGCAGAACTCCACCTCGGGCCGGAACTCGCCGCCGACCCAAAAACGCAACGCATCCACCACGTCTTCCCATTCCGGCGTTTCATCGGGATCGAGATCGGTCCAGCGCGGCATGACCGCCACCGTGGTTTCGCTAACGAGTTGCAAGCGCTCGTGCGGGGCGTCCAACGCGAAGTACAGTACGTCGTTGCCGAATGCGTCGATACGGCTAGTCTGATACGACGGCTCCGGTTCGATCTTTTCGCTATGCGAAACCACTCGCTGCCACGCACAGGCGATCGGCCTGATCGTCGCGAGATGCTGGGCGGTCTCCACATACGTGGAGTAGTGGTAGGTCGTGCGATGCGAGACGGACAACACGGTCGGCGCGTTCTTCATGACCAAACCTGCGAAGCCACCGTACTGGCATGACTGAAATAGCGTGCGCTGATCTCATGCGCCGCCGCGCCGACATAACCGCCGATCTGATCGCACACCGCCATCAGGTCGGCGTATGAATCGTTTTCGTCGACGCCACACAGCGATTCGAGCGTCGGCAACGAATCGGCAGGCAGCATCAATTCCGCAAACGGACGATGCCGCATGCTGCCCGCGGCCACGGCGATCTCGTCGAGTTTTGTGCGCAGGCGGTCATAGACGCCGTAGATTCCGCGCGGATTGGTAGGCTCGATCACCAGCAGATCGAGCAAAGCCGGCACTTCGAAACGGCCTGGATACAGCGAGCGATACGTCAGCGTGCTGTCGAACAATTGCAGCAGCAGATCGAACCCGGCCGGTTTCGCGAGTTGGCCGTTATCGGCGATCACGCGCAAGAACGATGTCATCGCCGACACGCGTTCGATGTGCCGCCCGACGAATAACAGACGCCACGCTTCGTCGCGAGTCATGCGGTCGCCTTGCGCGCCGCTGATCGCCGACAGTTGCACCGACAAGCGTTCGAGCGCGTTCATCAGCGTCACGCGGTCATAACGATCGTTACGCTCGGTCTGCAGTGCATCGCGGAAATCGTTGCGCGCCGCGAGAATCGTACGCCAGTGATCGTTCGACAAACGCCCACGCACTTCGCCGTTCGCACGCGCCTGATAGTTGAGGTTCTGGCCAATGCTCGCAACGCCGGTGCTCTCGCTCAGATTCGCGACCAGCGCGCGCTCGAATGCTGGCGGCGAAACCGGCGAGAACATATCGCCGGATTGCACGAGACCGCAATGCATGGCGAGTTCGACCAGCGTCGGGAACATCGCGTCGGCGTCGTTGCCTTCCAGCGAGCCGAGAATCAGCCGCAACAGCCGCACGTTGTTTTCGGCGCGTTCGCCATAACGTCCGGCCCAGAACAGATTTTCAGCCGCGCGGCTCGAGACGGTGCGATGCTTGCGCGCGAGGTCGGCGGGTTGCATCGGCGAAGGCAGCAGCGTGAAGGTCGAGGTCGGCTGACTCGACAACACCCACGTATCGACACTGCTGCCGCCGTATTGCATCGACACCGTCGCCTGACGCTCGGCGGCCATCCGCGTGAAGCCGCCGGGCATCACATGCCAGCCCCCGTCGACGTCGGCAATCGCAAAGACGCGCAGCACCGATGGACGGCGGCCAATGGTGCCGTCTTCGTAACGCGGCGTGCAGGAAAAGCGCAGCGGCTGCTGGATCGTATAGGTGTCGGGCATCGCTTCGATGCGCTCACGCCATGGCGAGAGCCGCTGCCTGCCCTGTTCGATCCCGGGCGGCGCATCGCGTGGCGCGACCGGCCAGGTCGGCACAATGAACGCTTCGTCCAGACGCCCGAACGCGTGCTCGCGCGCCGCCTTTTCGCCGCACCACCACGTCGCCACGCTCGGCAGCACAAGGTCTTCATCGAGCAGCACTTCGGCGATGCCCGGCAAAAAACCATGCAAGGCCGGCGATTCGACAAAGCCCGAACCCGGCACATTCGACACGATCACATTGCCCGCGCGCATCACCTGCAGCAGGCCCGGCACGCCGATGCTCGAATCCGCGCGCAGTTCGACCGGATCGCAGAACGCATCGTCCAGACGGCGCAGCACGACGTGCACCCGTTCGAGACCGGCGAGCGTCTTCAGATACAGCATGTCGTCGCGCACGGTCAGATCCTTGCCTTCGACCAGCGTGACGCCGAGATACCGCGCCAGAAACACGTGCTCGAAGTAGGTCTCGCTAAATGGCCCGGGCGTGAGCAACGCGATATGCGTCGAGCCATCGGCACCCGACCTGTCGTGCTGCATTGTGGCCTGCGCGGCCTGTGCGAGCGTAGCAATCAATTGCGAATAGGTCGGCGCGAGGCGGCTCACGCGCATCGCGCGGAACGGATCGGCAAACAGCGTCGACACGATCAACCGGTTTTCCAGCGCATAACCCAGGCCGGAAGGCGCCTCGGTGCGATGCGCCATGACGGTCCAGTCACCGTCGGGCGTACGCGCCAGATCGACGGCAACCACCTGCAGATATTGTCCGCCAGGCGGCGTAAAGCCCTTCACGGAGCGCAGATAACCGGGATGCCCGAACACCAGCGCGGGCGGCAGCTGCCCACGTTCGAGCAAGGTCTGCGGCCCATAGACGTCGGCGACGATCGCATTGAGCAGATGCGCGCGCTGCGTCACGCCACGCTCGATATGCGCCCACTCGGCCTCGCTGATCAGGAATGGCAGCAGGTCGAGCGCCCAGGCCCGCGGCTCGCCGTTATCCGCATAGACGTTGTAGCTGATGTCGTTGTCGCGGATCTGCTGCGCGACCGAGGCGTAGTGATCCTCCAATCGCGCGATGCCGTCTTCGCCCAGCCGCTCGAAGAATTGCCGCCACGGTTCGCGCAACGCGCCTGAGGCGTCGCGTAACTCGTCCCAATGTCCTTCGTAGGCGGGCAACAGCCGCAATGAGGATGAAGCGTCCGCGCGAGCTGCGGACGCTTCGAAGGGAAAAGTCGATTGAAAGGCCAAGGTCGTGTCGTTCTTAAAGGTCTGTTGCCGCAGTTAGTCTACCAGGTTACCAGTAGCGCAGGTCCAACGTGAACGGAAACTCGAGGCTGCGCTGCGGCGTGTCGACCGCGAGCGGCCCCGGCGTATGGCCGGACGCGAAAAAGCGCGCGCGCCGCCGGCTTTCCGCCTCGTAGGCGTTGACCGGGAAGGTCTGATAGTTGCGCCCGCCCGGATGAGCGACATGATACTGGCATCCCCCGACCGAGCGGCCAGTCCATGTATCGACCAGATCGAAGGTGAGCGGCGCATCCACGCCGATGGTCGGATGCAGCGCCGACGGCTGCGACCAGGCGCGAAAGCGCACGCCGGCCACATATTCGCTGACGCGGCCCGTCGGCTGAAGCGGCACCGGCACACCGTTGACCGTCACCACATGACGGTTGTCATTCAAACCGAGCGCACGCACTTCGAGCCTTTCCACCGACGAATCCACGTAGCGCACCGTGCCGCCCGGCGAGCCTTCCTCGCCCATCACGTGCCAGGGTTCGAGCGCGTTGCGGATGGTCAGCGAAACGCCGTTCACCGTGGTCGCGCCGACCAGCGGGAAGCGGAATTCGAAGTGCGGCGCGAACCAGCTGCTCTCGAAGGCGAAGCCCGCCTGGTTGAGTTCGCCGAGCACATCGTCGAAATCCAGCTTCGCGAAGGTGCCGAGCAGGAAGCGGTCGTGCAGTTCCGTGCCCCAGCGCGTGAGCCGCTGCGTATACGGCGCGTGCCAGAAACGCGCCACCAGCGCGCGCAGCAGCAACTGCTGCACGAGACTCATGCGCGCATGCGGCGGCATTTCGAAACCGCGCAATTCGAGCAGGCCGAGGCGGCCAGTCGGACCATCGGGCGAATAGAGTTTGTCGATGCAAAACTCGGCACGGTGCGTATTGCCCGTCACGTCGATCAGGATGTTGCGCAACGAGCGGTCGATCATCCACGCCGGGAGGTTCGCGCTTTCGCGGCCGCCGAGCAGATCGATCTGCCGCTGCAACTCGCGAAACGCCACCTCCAATTCATACACCTGGTCGTTGCGCGCCTCGTCGACGCGCGGCGCCTGGCTCGTCGGGCCAATGAAGAGCCCGGAAAACAGATACGACAGCGACGGATGGTTGTGCCAATACGCGATCAGGCTCGCCAGCAGATCGGGACGCCGCAGGAAGGGACTATCCGCCGGCGTCGCGCCGCCGAGCACGAAGTGATTGCCGCCGCCGGTTCCGGTATGCCGGCCGTCGGTCATGAACTTCTCGCTGCTCAGATAGCTCTCGGCCGCGGATTGATACAGGTACTCCGTGTTGTCGACCAGTTGCGCCCAGCTCGAAGCCGGATGAATGTTCACCTCGATCACACCCGGGTCCGGCGTCACCTGCAGGACGTTCAGTCGTGGATCGCGCGGCGGCGGATAGCCTTCGAGCACCACCTGCATCCGCAATTCGGCGGCAGTCGCTTCAATGGCCGCGAGCAGATCGAGGTAGTCGTCGAGTTCGGTGAGCGGCGGCATGAACACATGCAGCAGCGAGCGGCCGCTGCCGAACGCCTGGGTTTCCGCCTTCGGACCGGCGGCCCGTTTCGGGTCGCGCGCTTCGACGCAGATCGCCGTACGCAGCGTTTCCTTCGACGACTGCCCGCGCGCCGGCGCCTGTTCATCGCCCGGTCGAGGCGCAAAGGCCAGCACGCCGCTGCCCGCCATGCCGCTCAGCAAATCCGCCGCTGACGACGACAACGCGGCCGCATGCCGCGCATCGGTGGTGCTCATGGTGCGGCGGGACTCGCCGTCGCCGTCGTATTGCATGCGCAATTGCGCGGCCGGGCGCAACGGCACCGGCGGCGCAAACGGATCGTGCGCATGCTGATACGGATAGTCGGTCTTCGACACCCACGGCAGCGAGTCGAGCGGCAAGCGATAACCCATCGGCGAATCGCCGGGAATCAGGAACATGCGTTTGTCGCGGAAAAACCAGCGGCCGCTGACCCACTTCGGCGCCTCGTTCGGCACGTCGCGTTCGCGCGCGAGCGGCAAGACATAACCGGTCGCGCCGCCCAGGCCCGCATCGAACACGCGCCGCAGACGCACGCGCTCCAGTTCGTCGTCAAGGCGCGCATCAAGCGGATCGACGTTGACCGGCAGGCGGCGCTCGCGCAACAGGTAGTACCAGACGTCTTCGAAGCCGGGCTGGATACAGTCCGTGTCGAGCGATAGCTTCGTCGCCAGATGAGAGAGGAAACGTTGCGCGTCGCCGGCCGTGTAGGTGCCCGGCTCGCGTTCGTCGGCGAAGAGCGTGGGATCGTGCCAGCACGGCTCGCCGTCGGCGCGCCAGTAAAGCGACATCGCCCAGCGCGGCAACTGCTCGCCGGGATACCACTTACCCTGGCCGATGTGCAGAAAGCCGCTCGCGCCGTAGCGCGAGCGCAGCTTGTCCATCAGCGCGACCGCGTAGCCGCGTTTGGTGGGACCGAGCGCGTCGGTGTTCCATTCGGCGGCGTCGCGATCGCGTACCGACACGAAGGTCGGCTCGCCGCCCATCGTCAGGCGCACGTCCATCTCGGTCAGGCGCTGGTCGACCTGCGCGCCCATTTTCAGCACGTCGCTCCACACCGCCTCGCTGAACGGCTTGGTGACGCGCGGCGTCTCTACCACCCGTTCAATCGACATGGTGTGCTCGAACTCGACTTCGGATTCGTCGACCGCGCCGGAGATCGGCGCCGCGCTGCCGGGTTCGGGTGTGCAGGCAACCGGAATATGACCCTCCCCGGCGAGCAAGCCGGAAGTCGGATCGAGGCCGATCCAGCCCGCGCCCGGCAGGTACACCTCGCACCAGGCGTGCAGGTCGGTGAAGTCGACTTCGGTGCCGCTCGGGCCGTCGATCGATTTGACATCGGGCGCGAGTTGCAGCAGATAGCCGGAGACAAAGCGCGCCGCCAGCCCCAGTTGCCGGAGCGTCTCGACCAGCAGCCAACCCGAATCGCGGCACGAGCCCGCGGCGCTCACCAGCGTTTCCTCGGGCGTCTGCACGCCTGGCTCCATACGGATCAGGTAGCGGATCTCGCGTTGCAGCCGCTGATTCAGTCCGACGAGGAAGTCGGCGGTGCCCATCGGCGTGCGGTCGATACTCGCAACGAACTCGGCAAAGCGCGGCGTCATTGAGCGTTTGACGCGGTACGGCGCGAGTTCCAGCGCAAGGCCGGGCGCATACTCGAACGGAAACTGTTCGGCCGACGGTTCGAGAAAGAAGTCGAACGGGTTATAGACCGCCATCTCGGCGACCAGATCCACGGTCACCTTGAATTCGCGCGTCTTCTCGGGAAACACCAGACGCGCCTGGTAATTGGCGAACGCGTCCTGCTGCCAGTTGATGAAGTGTTCGGCCGGTTCGACCCGCATCGAATAAGACAGAATCGGGGTCCGGCAATGCGGCGCAGGCCTGAGACGCACGACCTGGGGTGACAGCGCAACCAGCCTGTCGTAACGGTAATGTGTGACGTGATTCAACGCGACGCGTATGGACACACCGGACTCCTTGACAAAGGATGGCAGCCCGCCAAAAAAGCAAGCTTCATGCCGTTTATAGAACAAGCGCGAAAAACCGCGTGAACTGCCCGACCCGCCCGGATTACCGCCTGTTGCGAAGTTTGCCGCGTCTGCCGGCCGTCCGGTCGATCGATCAGCACGCCTTTCCACCGCCGTTTCGGCTGCCGCGCACCAAAGCGGCGCAGCGCCGATGCACGATCATGTACGTAATGTGCGTTAAACCAGTGACGTCTGGCAAATGCGGCATGAAGATTGCGCGTCAGCTTCGCTCCATGACTGCCCCCCACCACCCGGGTTCGATCGATGAAAACCTTCCACTGCAATCGTTGCGCGCACCTTGTGTTCTACGAGAACGTTCGATGTGAACGGTGCGAGTCTTTGCTCGGATATGTGCCCGAACTGGCCGAAATCAGCGCCTTCGAAGAAGCCGATAAAGGGCTCTGGCGCAGTCTGCATCCACGCGCCGAGGGCGCGCTGTTCCGGCAGTGCCACAACTACGCGGTCGAAAACGTCTGCAACTGGATGATCCCCGCCGACTCGCCCGACACGCTGTGCCGCGCCTGCCAGCTTACGCGCACGATTCCGAATCTGAGCATGCCTGACAACCGGCTCTACTGGTACCGGCTGGAGACGGCGAAGCGGCGTCTGCTGTACACGCTGGCCGCGCTCGGCCTCGACGTGCCGTCACGCCAGGCCGATCCCGAATCCGGCCTGGCCTTCGAATTCCTCGAGGACGGCGGCGACGGTTCATCGGTCATGACCGGCCACGATAACGGCCTCATCACGCTGAACATCGCCGAAGCCGAAGACGCCTACCGCGAAAAGGTGCGCAGCGCGATGGGCGAGCCCTACCGCACACTGCTCGGCCACTTCCGCCACGAGACGGGCCATTACTACTTCAACCAGTTGGTGGCGAACAATCGGCGCTGGCTCGGGCCCTACCGCAAGCTGTTCGGCGACGAGCGCGCCGACTACGGCGAGGCGCTGACGGCATACTACCGCGACGGGGCACCGAAGGACTGGCAGGCCTCGACGATCAGCGCCTATGCGACGATGCATCCCTGGGAGGATTGGGCAGAGACGTGGGCGCACTACATGCTGATCGTCGACGTGCTGGATACAGCGACCTCGTACGGCCTCGCCTTGTTGCCCGACGACCCGAGCGAGCCGACGCTGACCGACCGCACACCCGTGGAAGACGCGAGCTTCGAGAATCTGATGAAGCGCTGGTTTCCGCTCACGTATGCGTTGAACAGCCTGAACCGCAGTCTCGGCATGCCCGACGGCTATCCGTTCACGCTGGCCTCGCCGGTGGTGGACAAGCTGCGGTTCGTGCATCGGGTGATTGCGGCGGCTGCCGATAAAACACAGCTCCGCGAACCCACAAAAAAGCCCGCTGCCGAATAAACCGGCAACGGGCTTGCTTCCATCGGAGCCTAACCTGGCTATCGCTCAATACGCGACATAAGGCCCCGTACCGCCGGGCGTCGCCTGCTGCTCGACGGCGGCGTACACGTTACGGCCGTAGAAGAACGGCAGGCCCCAGTCAAAAATCGACGACGTCACAAAGGCCGGTCCCGCCAGCAACGGCAACGCCGCATCGCCGCTGTACGTCTGCGCAATCGTGTTGGCATTGCCAACGGTGAAGTTCACCGTGCTCGTCGTACCGTTCGCGCCCTGGATCATTGCACTCAACGACTGGGCCGACACCGGGCAGTAGTACGCGCTATTGGGGCTCGCGCATACCGGCAACGCACTGGTCTGGAAGAACAGGCCAGTCGAGCCGCTGTCCAGAATACTGCTCGAATACGTCGTGCCGTTCTGCACCGTGGTAAAGGTGCCATTCGACGGACTCACGCCGATCACCTGCGCGCTGCCTAGCGAATTGTTGCTCTGCGTGCCGATGCCGAACACCAGTTGCCCGCTGACCGACTGCGCGCCGCCCGACACCGTTGGCAGGCTCAGCATCGAACCGTTGTTGTCGGTAGCGAAGTACGGAATCGGATTGGCGACCTGCAGCGCCTCGGCGAGCGGAATCGACGTGCATGCCGTGCCGCTGCACCCGTAATACGTGCCGGCCACCGCCTTCTGCACACAGTTCGCGCCGCAGTCGTGCTTGAACACGCCGATGCCCAGAATGCCATTGGCCTGCAACGTGCCCGGCGTGTTGCGCGACGCGCCAAGGCTCGCGCAATCGGACGGCAGCGAAGCGTAGTTCGGGTCGATCACCTGAACCGGCAGCGAGGCCGCTTTTTCACCGGCGATCTGCACGTCGGCAAGCTTCACCGAACCCCACGTGTAGCCGTCGAAGAACTGCATGCATTCGGCAACCAGATTGCCCGAGCCGTCCTTCTGTTGCGGCAGCGCCATCGACGCGGGCAATTGCGAGGCGAACACACGCACGCCCCACGAACCGGTATCCACCAGGATGTGATCGATGGTTTGGCACTGGCTGGTGCCGGGCGCGCAAATCGTGATGCTGACGAACGGCATGTTCGGCACGTTGCTCACACCGGAGTCGACTGTCACGCGCACTGCGTTGGCAGCCACCACTTGCGGCGAAGGCGACGTATTGGTGACGGTGGGACCGGCCGAAACGCTCGTCGAGTTGCTGGAATTCGCGGAGGAGCCGGAACCGCTGGAACCGCCGCCCCCGCCGCCGCAGGCGCTGACGAGCACCGCGAGCAGCGCCGCCCCCAACAAGGTAACGAACGAAGACGTATGACGCATGATCCGCTCCGTTATTGAATGATGCCGACATCGACGCCCGCGGGCACCGCTTGCGGCAGATAGGCATGGCCGGCAAACGCGCGCAGATGCCCGCCGGAGAATACGACCAGATCGTTGTTGGACACCGCCAGCGGCGTGCCACGGCGCGTCGCGGTAGCGGCGACGTATTGGTCGAACGACGTGCCCAGCATGGATTTCAGATCCGGCAGCGTCGGGCCTTGCCACGCGACACCGAAGACGATGCCGTTGGGCGCGACGTACTCGCGCACCAGCGTGCCGGACGGCATCGTAATCAGGTGTACCGAATACGCGCTTTGCGTAGTGGACGTGTGAGCCACTGCGTGAAGGCGCGTCAGATCGCTGTCGACAGTGCTGGCGTTCTGGCCGAGCGTGGCATGCGCGGCAAACGACAGCGCGCAACTGGCCCCTAGCATTGCGCGAGCAATGCTTGTAGAGAGCATCGGTTTCAAAAGATTTCCTTCGCGGTGAAACGCTCGTGACCGGCGCGTAGGCCGATCACGAACGGGAATTCAGGTGGGCACTCCAGACCGGCGGTGCCGGTATTGCATTCACACCGGTTGGGTTGTGTGAATGCGTCTACGGAGTGGCGGCGCGAAACTTTAGCCATCGCGAAGGGGTATGGCAATCGTTTGCGGGCCGATTTAAACCCTACGCGGGTGCTGCGCCGTTCGAACCCGTTTGATATTTGAGGACAGGATCACCAAGGGACGGCGCTTCGACGCAGATTTTTCCGATATGGCCTGTTTAAAGCGAACACACACATGAAATAACGGGGCCACAGCAGAAAAATATCAATGCGTGCGGCATGTGGCAGTCAATGTAAGCGCACGCTGAATAACTCGTGTGCATGGGCCTATTTCTTCTGATTATTGCGGCGCGGCCAGACTGCTTTTGTGTGAAGATAAAATCACGCGATGAGCACGATTCGAGGCGAAAAAAAATGCCGCGGATAACTTGGTCGTCATCCGCGGCACCGGGTGTTTCATCCCAACTTTCCTGCTAATTCATTGCGACTTCTGCGAGCCGCGCCAAATCCGGATTCTCGATCGAGCGATTCGACGCGGTTGCGTCCGTTACTTTTTCTGCTGCTGCAAGAGCGATTTGAGTTCCTGCACATTTTCTTCTACGCGTTTTGCGATCACCGCGTACGACTCAGCCTGCGTTTGATATGCGGCTTGCGCCAACTGCTGCATATCCGCTAGCGACTTATGCAGGCTTTGCTGAATCAGTTCGGCGGCCTTCGCTGGAGGCGCGGCGCCGCCGGCCGACAACTGCCCCGTGAGCGACTGCAATTCGCCCAGCGTGGTGCGCAGCATCTCGGTTTGTTTTTGCGCGAGCGACTGCATGCCCTGGAATGCCGTCTGATTCGCCTGAGCCAGTGCTTCCATGTCCTTGCGTCGCGCTTCCATGATGGCGGGCACGTCGAAGCCGGGAAGCTTGAACTGCTCCAGCATTTTGGTGAAATCGCCAAACGGATTGGCGGCGTCAGGTCGGTCCATGCGAAATCCTCCTTAACGATTGAATACTCGCCCGCGGTGCATCGCCGCAATGGGTTTCTCCGACAGATACACCCGTGGCGTCGTGTGCGCCGCACCGCCCGCAAAGGCTTGCTGCATCTGGGGTCGGACGGCACATTGCTGCAATCATGCGCTATCCGCCAACATTGCGCCAGCGGGCACACCCTGGCGCACGATGCAAAATCAACTGGAAACGTTTCCGCAAAAAAGCAGCGCGGCCGTTCGGTGCGCTACGTTCGCTTTCGCACATAGCAGCCTGTCTGCCCACTTTTCATCTTCCTTCAGTTGATTAGGATGAGAGCACCGCATCGCTAGTGCCTGGTGAATAATGCGCTATCCGCTGAATATGGCCGTCGCCGCCGCGCTACTCGTCTTCGTTCTTTTCTGCATCATCAAGCTCGCCTTGACCTGATGCGCTCACCGTCGCTTTCATCCCACGCCGAACCACGCCCCGCGACTGCATGTTTCGCCGTGACATAGCGCGAAATAATTGTTGAATGGAGTTTGGGAAGTGACTCACCCATACTTCGTTTCGCTGCCGGTGCGTAAGAAAAAAGACGCATGAGATCAAGGGTGTTTTATGTGCGAATGCGATCCCGATGATCAACGATCCCACGGTTGCCCGATCATCGGAATGTGCATTCGACCATCACGGCACCGCGTGCCGACGACAGGATGAACATGTTGACTTCAGTGAGTTTCCTCAAAAAGAATGCCGCTCGATTTGCATGCGTCGCAATGGTCTGCTGCGGCACGCTCCTGACCGGCTGCGCCGGCGGCAGCATCAACAACGCGACCCAGACCAGCGCAGAGCCGCAAGTGCGCCCGGACAACATTTATGTCTACACCTTCGACAGCAATCCGGATCAGGTGAAACTGGACAACGGCGGCATGCTGCAGAAATTGAAATCGCACCTCGACGGCTCGTCCGCCGCCGATAAGCAATCAGCCGATGCGATCGCCGTACGTGAGCAGGTCGCCAACGAAATCGTGCATCAATTGCAATCGATGGGGTTGCGCGCAATTCGCTCCGACATCCCCGCCCCCGCCGATCAGAACGTGCTGCTCGTGCAAGGCAGCTTCGACACGATCGACGCGGGCAATCGCCGCCGCCGCGTGCTGATCGGCCTGGGCGCAGGCAAGAGCGAGGTGAGCAGCTCCGTGCAGATTCTGTACAAACCGGCGGGCGGCACCGCGCGCCTGGTGCAAAGTTTCAATGCCACCGGCGACAGCGGCAAGGCCCCCGGCATGGCCGAAACAGCCGGCGTGGGCGCCGCAGCCGGGAGCATTGCGACCTCCGCGGCCGTGGGCGGCGGCTTGCACGCCGTATCCGAAACCAGGAAGGCCGGTGTTTCAGCGGATGCGAAGCGTCTCGCCGACGCGGTGGCGAAACAGGTGGCGCAGATCGGCGTAAGCGGGGGCTGGCTCTCGACGGAGCACATCAAAGGATAAGCACCCCGCAGCAGGCTTGACCAGCGTCACTTCGAGCGTCACACCGCTGCTGCGGAGGTTCGACGTAATCTGTCCGTCACTTTCCAGCAATATGGCGATGTAATGATGATGCCTCGTAGCCGCCCCAGCGGCTCGAGCACTTGCAGCCGGATGCGCTGTAGTCCGACACCACCGGAGCGGGCACGAATCGATTCAAATCTTGCATCGAACCACGATGCCGGGTTTAGACCTTCGCGGGACGCCCCGTCTTCACCGTCTCGAGCGACGACACCGCGGCAAGCAGGCGCTGCGGCGCTGCCGACTCCAGCATCATCAACCCTGCTCGCAACAGCTCGCTCTTCTTGACCGACACGCCGGCGTCGAGGCACTTCTGCTTGAGAGACGCAATCTTGTCGTAATCCGATTTCGGCATCGTGAAGCTGTCGCGCACGACTTTTTCTTTCTTCGGCTGCTTGGTTTTTTTTGCTTCAGATGCGCTGACCGGCGCGGCTTCCGCAGTTGCGGCACGCTTCGCTTTGGTTGCCTTCCTAGCCGCAGGCACTGCTTCCGTGGTTGCCGGGCGCTTCGCTTTGGCCGCTTTCTTAACGGCGGGCTTCGAATCCGCAGCTGCCGAGCGCTTCGCTTTGGCTGCTTTCTTAGCGACAGGCTTTGCTTCAACCGTTGCCGAGCGCTTCGCCTTTTTGGCCGCTTTCTTGACTACAGGCGCCGCTTGCGCCGGCTGTTCCAGCGCGACTGCCGGCTCCGCGCCATTGACCGCGTGCTTGGGCGAGCTCTTAGGGAAATGGAATGCCTTCTTGGTGTGCTCTTTAGTGACGGGTGCTGCCATGTGCTTCTCCGCGTTAATAACTGTATAAACAGTATATACCGTTTATACATGTCCAGAAGAAGGCTTTGTCAGGTTGATGATAAGGCGGCGGTAAATGAGGCGATGAAGAAAACGAAAGCGCTGAAATCGCTTTATCACGGTCACCGCTTCCATGCGGTCGTCATCAGTTTGGCGGTTCGCTGGTATTTCCGGTTCAGCCTGAACCTGCGCGACATTGAGGAGTTGTTGCTCGAGAGTGGTGGCGTGGTCTCATACGCCCCGAAGGAAGTCCCCTTGGGGGACGAAACGATCCGTTGCCGGTGCGACAAATTCGGCGCTGGATTCGTCGAAAAAGTTATCTGATAAGGATAACTACGCTTTCTCTCTACACAGACAGCCTACGCACGCCAACTTGACAAAGCACCGCGCATGCGTTTCGGCTAGTCACAAACGGAACTAAATGCGCAACCTTGATTGCGAACTGGACGCCAGCGCCAACGGCGCGTGGCTTTAGCAAGAACATCAATCGGTGCGTATTTGAGCTGGAACCCGCGGGTCTCGCGCCGGCGCAGGGCAGCTCAAAGTGAACGAAGACCTGCCTCTATGCTTGCCCTGCCTCATGCCAATCATCAATGGCGGCCCGGGATTTGTGCTCAAGTGCGCTGATTGCCATCAAAGGATCAATCTTGGCCCTGGGAATAGTTAGTTCGATGCCTGCGGGCGCGCCTTTCTTCGCATCGCCATCGGTACGTTCAATAAGGGCATGACATACCCACTGAACGCCAAGCTCATCAGCCACAGCATCGGCAGTCACCCGAAAGCCACGATGTTCGAAAGCCATAAACTCTCCTAAACGTTATGAAATATTGGCCCTTAGACGGTTGTTCCGCCAAGGACCATGAAAAACCTGACACGGATGCGCAACGCCCTGCAGTGAAGCTACCCGTTCGCATTCTTCGGCCAGATGTTCATCATCGTTCTGAATGGCACGCTCGGCTGTAATGCGAAACGCCAAAGTCAACCTGATGCGACGCACGTCAGTTGAGAGAGCAATGTCGCAGGGGTTGATGGCCGCGAGAGGGCGTTGACACCGCAAATTAGGCGCCGGTCCTGCTCTGAAGCAAGCCTCCAACTGACGGGGTTAGCTGTCGAGCGCTTCGCAGCAGTCGATCCGTGCGCGACTCCATTTGGGCAACTCTCAAGGCCCTTCCGCCCTGCTGCTAGCGCGAATGCAGGAGTACGGCGGGGACCGGATGAGGAATCCAGTGTCGCACCAGCCAGTGCTACGCCCCGTCGCGACTCGTATTGTCGGGGATCCTGCGCGTGCCGTCACGTGCCATTCAAACAAATAGTCTTCTTCATGAATGGAAATAATCAGATGCTGTCAGCACGGCATGAGAGGGGTCGGCACCTATTTTTGGGGAGGCGAGTTGTTGGGCGTTCCGTTGTAAGGCAAGTCTCGCGGGACTCAAGGTGACGGCGGTCGCCGGCATGCCCCTGATCGATGACATGCTCGTCGGTTACGAGCATGAACAGGCTGCCCGCTGCGCGCGCTGTCAGCGGGTGGGAGGCTTTCGATGCTTTGGCGAACGGCCTTGCGAGTGTTCTCGAGGCCGAACTTTTCCACCGACCGCGGCGCGAGCTGATGCGTGCTATGGCCGCCGGAGCAGGCAAGAATTTCCGGACCGACAACGTCGGTATGACTATGGTTGTACGGCATATAGTCATTCGCCCAGGTTATACCCGGAAACACTATCCTGGGCCCTTAAGGACGTGTTAAAAGGAGCCGATATCCCGGAAGCGCGCCTGGAAGTCCGGTCCGGAGATTGGAGAATCCCACGCGGTCTGTCGCACGGAATTCCGAGGTGAAAGTATGGAAAAAAAAGTGCTCGTCGCGGTAGCCGCTGCGCTTATGTCTTCTGTGGGCGCGCTGCATCCCGGATCCGCCCGTGCCGCTGATGCTGAAGCCTCGGCCTTCGAAGACTCGACCGTCGACGCATCTCTCGATCCCGGCGAAAAACGCGTCTCCGCCGAAGCCGACATTCAGGCGCGCCTTGCAGACCTGCGCTATGCGTATTTCATCGGCTATAACGCGCGCGCCAGGGAAGACTCGAAATCCTATGCGACCTTGGGCGACGAGGTGAAGCATCGGCAAAAGCAGCTTGCTGCGCCGGCCATGCCCGCATCGCCGAAGCCGGTTGCCGAGCGGGTGGCACCCCCAAGGCGGGTTGTAGCGCAAGCCGTGTCGCTGAGGCATGTAACCGCGCCGGTCACATCGCCGAAACGGGATGCTGCTGCGCGAGCTACGCCGTCCAGGCTGGTCGTCGCGCAGGCCGAGCCTGTGCCGGTGAAGCACGGTCCCGCGCAGGCCGAGCCTGTGCAGCTGAAGCACGGTCCCGCGCAGGCCGAGTCTGTGCAGCTGAAGCACGGTCCCGCGCAAGTCGCGTCTGCGCCGCCGAGGCGGGTCTATGCACCGGTCGCGTCGTTGAAGCAGGCCTCAGTGCGGGTTACGCCGCCTGAGCGGGCTGAAATGCAACCTGTGCCTCTGAAGCAGGTTTCTACGCGGACTACGTCGCCGAAGCTGTTTGCCACCGAGTCCGAGCCTCCGATACTGATTCCGACGCAAGCCGTGACGGCATTGCCGGAAGCAAAATCGGACAATGATGACGACGCGCAGGTGACGCAGAGGCGCGATTTCCAGAACGCTCAGCGGGCGGTGCCGCGATATCGGCAGGCCGATGAGGAACCGCAATACGCCGTGGAGCAAGGAACTCAAGCGGCTCTACCGTCTCAAGCGGCGCACAACCGGCAACCTCGGCAATATCAGAACCAGCAGCCCCAGCAATACGCGGCGGCGCCGGCCTATAACCAGATGTCAACAGAGTCTCAGGAGTCAGGTGGGTACGCCTGGCGGGAATACGCGCCGCCGCCTCGAACCGTTCAGGCTTACCAGTACGCGCCAGCTCCGTATCCGCCCGCCCGGTACCAGCCGGCTGACGCGCAGTCCGCCTACGTACCTCGGCCGCCCGCTCAAGCGGCGGCGCCGCAGGTCATCATAGTGGGCCGCCCGCCTGCCTATCCGGCATATAACGAGATGTACACGCCACCTGAACTGCGGCGGCCGTACCCCGCCGGTTACGGCAATTCGGCACAGCCTGTCGGATATCAGGGATGGGAGTAGGCGCACTCGCTCGGGTAAAGACATGCTTGTTTTCTCGACTGTCAGCGCGTTCGAGGCATAACTTCCAGATCTCGCTTAGTTCTCCGTCGGATCGGACGCCCAACGCAGCCTTTGCGACATCCCAAGGGACCGGTTCCCCGCGCGGGTCCTTTGGAGGATCGGGCGCGCCTGAAACCCTCACCTTTGACAAAGCTTCCATTGCGCGCGCTGTCACCTTTTCGTTTGACATCAGAAGTCTTGCCAGGGTCATACGCGGATGTTCGCGCCCAGACGAACGGCGCACGATATCAACCAGTGCCTGCACGCTGCGCTCCTCATTCGCGTACACGCTTCATTCGATCAGGCAGATACCGGTACCCACGGCGTCGTGGCGAGCTTTACATCGGCCACCCGAATTCCGATCAGTTCTGACACTCGGGCGCCAGTGTTGTAAAGCAGCGTGAGCAATACTCGATCGCACCGTCCGAGCCACGCACCCGAATCGGGTGCACCCAACAAGGCGTGAACTTCCTCGCGGGAGAGATCCCAGAAGCGGTCTCTCGAAACGTTTCGCTGGGATCGTGAGGTTGCACCGTACGGAATGGCGGATCTGACGTTACGTCACGTTACGTTACGCGCGCGTTGGATCGCAGCGTGTTCTACGACACGTTGATACCCGTGGTTCTCCGACAAGTCTCGGGAATTTGCCCACTGCCCCGCCTGAGCTGAGTTAGCGGAGATGTGGAGACGACTTTTTACGAATGGCGTAAAGCTTGCTTCTCGTTCTGTCGGTGGCCGGAAATTCAGGGGGCGAGATGAATCGCGTCTTCAACACGACGACGATTGTGTCGCGCAGGTGTCTGGTTTTACTGAAGGTCGTCAAAGCATGCCCAATGCAGCAACGGTTCGATGACGGAGTGCTGTTCTGCGCGGGTCCGGAATCAACGATTGTTGAATTTCGTATGCTCGATTCCAGCAGTCAATACTGGTCGGGCGCGTCGGGAAATACGCTATGTTCAAAAGACCTAATCCAGTCTTCGTGGTGAGCCTGCTTATACCGATCGTAATATTCGGCAAGGTATCTGTCGCATTGGCGCAGTCCGCAAGGCAGCTTGTCACGCAGGTCGTCGACGAGAGCAAGACGGTGGAGTTGCCAGGCAATACTCGTCCGGAGTTGAATGCTCTCAATGAGGGCGGCCGGGTGGACGACACGCTAGTGCTTTACCATGTTCAGCTTCTTCTGAAGAGGCCGGCAGAGAGGGACGCAGATCTCGCCAGATTCATTACAAGTATTCACGATCCAAAATCCGCACATTTCCATCAATGGCTCACCGCGGCACAGTTCCGCTCGGAGTTCGGCCCGGCGGACGCGGATGTCAACGCGGTCAGCGATTGGCTTTCCCGGCACGGACTAACGGTAAACGGCGTTGAGTCAGGCGGGATGGTGATCGATTTCTCGGGAACAGCGGGGCAGATCCGCGACGCGTTTCGGACCGAAATCCATCATATTGTGTCAAATGGAGTGACGCATATAGCAAACGTAAGCAATCCACGGATCCCGGTTGCGCTTGCGGACGCCGTACGCGGGATAGTATCGCTGAGCGATTTCAAGCCGCATACAAATTTCATCCCGCGCTCCGATTACACCTACACCAGCGGCAACGCAACGCGCCATGCGGTTGTGCCGGCCGATCTCGCGACCATCTACAATGTGAATCCGCTGTTTCGTTCAGGCGTCTCTGGCCAAGGGCAGACGATTGTCGTCATAGAGAATACAAACGTTTACAACACAGCTGACTGGACCACATTCCGCTCGACCTTCGGTTTATCTGGCTATACAAGCGGTTCATTCACGCAGGTTCACCCGGCAGCCGCGAGCAGTGCTAACAATTGTTCTAATCCCGGTGTCGTCGCAGCTAGCGAAAGAGAAGCCGTGCTCGATGCAGAATGGGCGAGCGCCGCCGCCCCTGGCGCATCCATCGTACTGGCGTCCTGTGGCGATACCAGCACGACTTTTGGCGGTCTGATCGCACTGCAGAACGTGGTGAACGGTATCAACCCGCCTGCGATCATCAGCGTTAGCTACGGGGAGTGCGAGGCGAAAAACGGGGCTGCGGCCAATGCGGCGTACGCGACCATTTATCAGCAGGCAGCCGCACTCGGCATCTCTGTCTTTGTCGCAGCAGGTGATCAGGGCGCTACGAGCTGTGACGCAGGGCAGTCAATTTCGACACATGGAATCGGCGTCAGCGGCCTTGCCTCGACACCCTACAATGTTGCTGTGGGGGGTACGGATTTCGGCGATGCCTCGGCAGGCGTCACCGGTTCCTATTGGAATTCAGGCAATACGTCGACCTATGGTTCCGCGATATCTTATATTCCTGAAATCCCGTGGAACAATTCGTGCGCCAGCGTGCTGATTGCCAAGGCCTACGGCTATAGCACGACTTATGGCGCAAACGGGTTTTGCAACGGCCCAACGGGCAAGGCCGCGTTTTTGACGATATCCGCCGGCAGCGGCGGACCGAGCGGTTGTGCCACAGGAAGTCCATCACTAGGCGGGGTGGTCAGCGGAACATGTAAGGGATACGCCAAGCCGGCCTGGCAGCCGCTGGCAACGGGCAATCCGCCCGATGGGGTACGTGATATTCCCGATGTCTCTCTGTTTGCGGCCAGCGGCGTTTGGGGCCATTACTACGTTGTCTGCGACACCGACACGTCCAACGGCGGTGTCGCCTGTACAGGCGCGCCAAGCGGATGGTCCGGCGGTGGCGGGACATCGTTTTCCGCGCCGATCTGGGCCGGTTTTCAGGCCCTGGTGAACCAGTACACCGGCGAAGCCCGCCAAGGCAATCCAAGCCCCGTCTATTACGAGCTGGCCGCGGTTCAGAATGTCCTGCTGGGTAGCAGTGTCTGCAATTCGAGTCTTGGCAATCGCGACGCCAGCAACTGCATCTTTTATAACGTCACCTCTGGCGACATGGACGTGAATTGCTCAGGTTCGAACAATTGCTTTCTCCCGAGTGGCACCTACGGTGTGCTCTCAACGAGTGGTACCAGCTACGCAAAAGCCTATGGCGCCAGCACCGGCTGGAATTTTGCCACGGGTATCGGGACGGTCAACGTCAGTAACCTTGCAATCAACTGGCTCAATGTGAACTACCTGGTCAGCCAGGTGCTGCATTTGACGGCTATCCCATGACAGGTGATTGATTCGATCGCTATTTTGACCGGTCCAATGAGCCTATTTGCACCAGAACCACGGAAAATGATATCGACGCTTTTTCAGGTTGCCGACTTCCTTACGAGTCACAACACGTGCCACTGTCTGGCCTCGCAATTGCCCACCGAACCCAGCATCATAAATTCGTTGCGGTGGGCACACTGACCTCCCCTAACCCAACGCGGACTAAATAGTCTCATTAATAGTGTCGTAAATCTCAGTAATAGTGGCGCGAATCCCACTATTACTGTCGTCCGAAGGCCGCTGGGCGCGTCCAACGCGAACCTCATGCGCGCACCTGTACCGGACACCATCCCACAATCCGTACAGGTACTGTACCGGCATGGTTCGCTAGAATGCTCCCAAGGTCCTACCGACCGCCACCGGAGCCACCTATGTCTTACCTCAGCCTCAGTGCGCTGCCCGCCGGCATTCTGTTCGCGCTCGTCACGACGATCACGCCCGGTCCGAACAACACGATGTTGCTGGCCTCGGGCGTCAACTTCGGCTTTCGCCGTACGCTGCCCCATGTTTCCGGCATCAGCGCCGGGGTCGTCCTGTTGATGCTGTCGGTGGGGATTGGCCTGGGCGAAGCCTTCGTGCACTTTCCCGTGCTGTACACGGTGCTCGAAGTCGCGAGCGTCGCGTATCTGCTGTATCTCGCGTGGAAAATCGGCACCTCGGGCGAACTGAAGGTCAGGAAAGGCGATCGCCGGCCCATGAAGTTTCATGAAGCCATCGCGTTTCAGTGGATCAATCCGAAAGCGTGGATGATGGTGCTGACCGCCGCCACGACGATCCACCTGAGCGAGAGCACCAGCATGAACGCCATCGCAATGGCGGTAGTCTTTTACGTGATCGGTTTTCCGTGCATCTGCCTGTGGGCCGGTTTCGGCACCGCGATGCGGCGCGTGCTGTCGGACCCGAAGCGGCTGCGCATTTTCAATGTGGCGATGGCGCTGCTGCTGGTGCTTTCGCTGTATCCGATCGCACTAAAGCTGCTCGGCCAAGCCGTTTGACATTGAGCACAGCTAGCTCGCACCCTGCCCGACTCGCTCGATGAAGCGCCACAACGCGTCGTCGGTCGAGTACGGCGCGTTGAAACGGAACCAGGCGCTCGGGGCATCGTCGGGACGGAAGTAGGAGCCGGGCGCGAGCCAGATGCCATGCGCAAGCGCGGCGGTCGCCACTTCACCGGCGCGCTCCGCTTCGATCGGCAGCCGCGCCCACAGGAACAGGCCCGCTCGCGGCCGATGAAACAGTTCGAGGCCGAGCGAATCGAGCCGTTCTTCGACCGCCGCATGCGCGAGCTTGAGCCGCTCGTTCACGGCTTCGACGTGACGCGCATAGCGCCCTTCGAGCAGCACCTTGTCGACAATCCGCTCGATCGCTTCCGACGAGGTCAGGCCCACCGCCATCTTCGTGCGCGCCAGCTCGCGCAACACCGCCCGCTCGGCAACCACATAGCCGCAGCGCAGGCCCGGCGTCACCGTCTTCGAAAAGCCGCCAACGTAGAGCACGCGCTGCAAGCCTTCCATGGCGGCAAACAGAGGCGCGCCGGGTGGCGCCAGTTCGCGGCTGACATCGTCTTCGATCACCCACATGCGCTGACGCTCGGCGATCTGCAACAGACGGAACGCCGCCGCCATGCCGAAGGTCGCGCCGGTCGGATTCTGCAGCGTGGTGTTGACGAAAATCGCCTTCGGCTTGTGCTGTGCGACTAG
Organism: Paraburkholderia sp. GAS348; assembly: GCF_050434205.1. Classification (NCBI taxonomy): domain Bacteria; kingdom Pseudomonadati; phylum Pseudomonadota; class Betaproteobacteria; order Burkholderiales; family Burkholderiaceae; genus Paraburkholderia; species Paraburkholderia sp. GAS348. The sequence goes on along the minus strand of NZ_JBNPVT010000003.1, from coordinate 140,512 downwards.
CGCTTCGAGCACGTCGGTATCGACGCCGGCCGGCGTGCGCGGCACCCCATGCACCACCAGCCCCGCCAGCTTGAGAATCTGCAGCAGATTGCAATAACCGGGATCTTCGACGATCACGGCGTCGCCCGCGCGCAGCAGCGTGCGGACGATCAGATCCAGCCCTTGGGTCGCGCCCTGCGTGAGCAGCACGTTGGAGACGTCGACCGGCAAACCGCGCCGGTCGAGTTGCTCGGCGATCCGCTCGCGCAGCGGCGCGAAACCGTACGGATGCCCGTAGTCGCCGAGCCGCGCCGCCGGCACCCGGCTCATTGCACGCAGCGCATGCTGCAAGCCCGTCTCGTTGATCCATTCGTTCGGCAGCCAGCCGCCGCCCGCCTTGATCGGCACCGAATGGTCGGCGAACACGTCGGACAGCAGCCAGGTCGCGGTCAGGCTGGGCGGCTGCCAGTCGGTCGGGGCGGCCCGCGCGGACTGCGAGCGCGCCGCCACGCGATAACCGGATCCGCGCCGCGCCACCACGAGGCCCATCGAAACAAGACGGTTGTACGCCTCGGTGACGGTGAAGGTGCTCAGTTCGTGGCTTTGCGCCAACTGCCGCACCGACGGCAACAGCGCGCCGGCGCGCAGCGACTGCGCCTCGATAGCGCGCGTGAAACCCTGCACGACCTGCTCGACGAGCGTGGGAGCGGCGCGCCGGTCGCGCTCAAGTTGTAGTTCGATCATGGTTTGGACTGAGAGGCCGGTCGCGACGGCCGGCTAGGTTGCCAAATAGATGGCCCGATAAAGCATCGAATTGCGTCATTGTGCGATCGACACAGTTATCGCAATTCCACCAACACAGTTAGCACCACACTGCGTCAACTGTTTATGCCGCCATTAAACCGCGAACGCTACAGTTTTGGCTACGCCCCGAAGGAAGTCCCCTTGGGGGACCACTTCGAGGAAAAAACCATGACTTCGCGCCCCGTCATCGACGACCTGTCGTCTTTCTGGATGCCCTTTACCGCCAACCGCCAGTTCAAGGCCGCGCCGCGCCTGCTGGAATCGGCCAAGGGTATGTACTACCGCACCACGGACGGGCGTGAAGTGCTCGACGGCTGCGCCGGCCTCTGGTGCGTGAACGCCGGCCACGGCCGCGACGAGATTGTCGCTGCGATCACCCAGCAACTGTCGACGCTCGACTTCGCGCCGACCTTCCAGATGGGCCATCCGCTGGCATTCGAAGCGGCCACGAAAGTCGCCGAACTGATGCCGAACGGCCTCGACCGGATCTTCTTCACGAACTCCGGCTCGGAATCGGTCGACACCGCCCTGAAAATCGCGCTGGCGTACCACCGTTCGCGTGGCGAAGCTCAGCGCACACGGCTGATCGGCCGCGAGCGCGGCTATCACGGCGTGGGCTTCGGCGGCATTTCGGTCGGCGGCATCGCGCCGAACCGCAAGACGTTTTCCGGCGCGCTGCTGCCGGCGGTCGACCACCTGCCGCACACGCATAACCTTGAACACAACGCGTTTTCGAAGGGCCAGCCCGCATGGGGCGCGCATCTCGCCGACGAACTCGAGCGCATTGTCACGCTGCACGACGCCTCGACGATCGCCGCCGTGATCGTCGAACCGGTGGCCGGCTCGACGGGCGTGCTGATTCCGCCGCAAGGCTATCTGCAGAAGCTGCGCGAGATTTGCACGAAGCACGGCATCCTGCTGATTTTCGACGAAGTGATTACCGGTTTCGGCCGGGTCGGCAAAGCGACCGCTAGCGAATACTTCGGCGTGACGCCGGACCTGATCACGATGGCCAAGGCGATCAACAACGCCGCGATCCCGATGGGCGCGGTGGCCGCAAGCCGCACGATCCACGACACGATCGTCAACAGCGGCGCGCAGGGCGCAATCGAGCTGTTCCACGGCTACACGTATTCGGCCCACCCGGCCGCGGCGGCCGCGACGGTTGCGACGCTCGACCTGTATCGCCGCGAAGGCCTGTTCGAGCGCGCGGCGACGATGGCGCCGAAGTTCGAAGCCGCCGCTCACTCGCTGCGCGGTGCCAAGCATGTGAAGGACGTTCGCAACCTCGGCATGATCGCGGGCGTAGAACTCGAGCCACGCGACGGCGCGCCGGGCGCGCGTGCTTACGAAGCGTTCGTGAAGTGCTTCGAGGCGGGCGTGCTGGTGCGCTTTACCGGCGACATCCTCGCGTTCTCGCCGCCGCTCATCATCGACGAAGAGCAGATCGGACACATCTTCAAGACCGTGGGCGACGTGCTGGCGACGGTGCAGTAAGACGGCTGGAAAGATGCGGCGCGCGTGGATGTTGCGCGCGCCGCATTGCCACTCGGGACAGCGATGCGTACGAGAAGTGCGCGAGCCTAGCCGCGTTACCTGCCGCACGCCCGCTCGGGCGCTACCGTCAGTGGCGCGCTCGGGTCGCTCTGGTGTGCGCTGCCTTCTTCGGCGGCTTCACGGCGACGCCCGCCCGGCGCGCTTCCGACAGGCCGATTGCAATCGCCTGCTTTGCCGATCTGACGCCGCGCTTGCCGGCGCGCACCTTATCGATCTGTTCCTTGACGAATTCCCCGTTGCGAGGGCGCCACCAGTAGCATGGTTAAGCGTCAGGGACGCCCGTTGCAGCGCAGCGAACCTCAGGAAATTGCCCTACAACGCTCGCGCCTGCCGCCTGGACGGCGTATGGTGATGGCAAGGGTCGGCGCCGTGGTCCGACCTGACGGGAGACGTCCATGAAGATACCTACCGTTCGCGCAGGCGCGCATATTGAAGGCGTGCATTGGATCGCCGAGTACGCCGAAGACGTTCACGAGATTCGCGTGTTTCGCGAAGGCCAGGAAGTGGATGTGCATAATGCGCCGTCCACGTTGTTTGGCGATGAGGAAAATGCAGGGTCGAAGAGTACCGCTGATCATCGGGCTGTCGAAGCCGCCGTGCTGGCTTATTTGAGGCGGTTTGTGATTGAGCATGATGCGGAGGAGTAAGCCTTTTGCCTGCCTGGCGTTTTGTAAAAACGCCAGGCAGGCAAAAAAACCATCAAAGCCAAAACCACAAAACCACCCCAATGCCGCCGCAAAAGGAAAAAAAACTTAGTCAGCAGGCCTCAACTTCCTAACCTCCGCATCCGACGGCTGCACACTAGCCCCGTCAATATACCGATAGGAAGTCATCACCCCCTTCCCATCCTTGAGACCGGTGACACCGACAAAAGCCCCCATCGTCGACTGATTGTCCTGCGCGCGATAGGTAATCGTCCCGAAGGGCGTCTCCACCCCAAGCCCCTTGAACGCGGCCGCCAACTTATCCGAATCCGTCGACCCCGCCTTCCTGATCCCCGCCGCAATCGACATCAGCGCCGAATATCCCACCACCGACCCAAGCCGCGGATAGTCGTGATACTTCGCCTGATACGCATCCACAAACTTCTTGTTCGCCGCCGTATCGATCGAATACCACGGGTAACCCGTCACGATCCAGCCAGTCGGCGCCTCCGCCCCCAGCGGATCGAGATAGTCCGGCTCGCCCGTCAGCAACGACACCACGCTGCGATCCTTGAACAACCCGCGTGTATTCCCCTCGCGCACAAACTTGCCAAGATCGGCGCCGAACAGCACGTTGAAAATCGCATCCGGCTTCGCATCGGCAATCGCCTGCGACACCGCGCCCGCATCGACATTGCCCAGCGGCGTCGCCTGCTCGGCGACAAACTGCACATCAGGCTGCGCCGCCGTCATCAGCTTTTTGAACGTCGCCACCGCCGATTGCCCGTACTCGTAGTTCGGATACACGAGCGCCCAGCGCTTCTTCTTCAATTTCACCGCCTCGGGCACCAGCATCGCCACCTGCATATACGTCGAAGGACGCAGACGGTACGTGTATTTGTTGCCGTCGGCCCAAACGATCTTGTCAGTCAACGGCTCGGCAGCAAGGAAGAAAATCTTCTTCTGCTTCGCGAAGTCGGTCAGCGCGAGACCCGTGTTCGACAGGAAACCGCCGAACAGCAATTGCACCTGCTCGCGTGCAATCAACTCCTGCGCGACGCGGATCGTGTCGCCCGGATTGCCGTTGTCGTCGCGCGACACCACTTCGAGCTGTTTGCCGAGTACGCCACCCGTCGCGTTCACCTGGTCGAGCGCGAGATTCCAGCCGTTCCTGTAAGGCCCGAGAAAGGCAGGCTGCGCCTTGTAGCTGTTGATTTCACCGATCTTGATGGTCTGCTGGGCGCTCGCACCGAAGGCAGCAAGCGATAGAACCGTTGAAACCGTAAGGCGAGAGATCCATCCTGCGCGCGTGGTCATGCGTTTCTCCGTTATCAAAAGGATTGCGGGAATGCGGTCGTTCTTATCGAGCGTTCGAGCGTCTCGCGATTCGTTCGGCGAGCCGTGCTGCGAGTTGTGCTGCGAGTTGTGTTGCAAGCCGTGCTGCGAGCCGTGTTGCGAATCGTGCTGCAAGTGGTGCTGCGAGCGATGCGGCAAACCGTGCCGCAATGCGTGTTGCAATTTCACTCGGCCCGCGACGTCGCGCGGATTCTGGCGACGCTCGCCGCGACGTCCTGCCATGCCGGCTTGCCGCCGGCGAATTGCTGACGCAGGTATGACACGAGTTCGGCGACCTGGGCGTCGTTGAAACTGTCGCGGTAAGCCGGCATCGTACCGAGTTCGGGGCGCGCAGGCGAGCCGATACCATCGAGAATCACGCGAATCAGATTATCAGGTGTCGTGCTGTGCAGATTCGTGTTAAGCGCCAGCGACGGATGCGCACCAAACAATTGCGGCCCGCTGCCAGTGTGATGACAGACGGCACACGCGCCGTCGAAGAGACGTGCACCCAAGCCTGTTGCCGTACCCGTCATCGTGCTGGCCTGCTCGTATTGACGCGCCGTCGCCACCGGATCCGCGTTGGCCTCCAGGGGACTCAAAGACGCCAGATACGTCGCCATCGCGCGAATATCGCTGTCGGGCAATGCCGTCAGATCGCTGACGACCGGCGCCATCGGCCCGGCCGCGACACCATGCAGCGGCGCGTGACCGTAGCGCAGATAGCTGAAGAGTTCGTCTTCGCTCCAGGGGACGGGCGCGTTGGAAAGCGTCGACAGCGCAGGCGCTTCCCACCCTTCCGCCATGCCGCCACCCATGAATGCGGGACCGGTTTTCTCGGCGCCGAATGCATTGCGCGGGGTATGGCATGCGCTGCAATGGCCGAGGCCGTTCACGAGATACGCCCCGCGATTCCATTGCGCACTCTGGGTCGCGCTCGCGGCAAACGTATTGCGTCCGAGGAAGAGCCCGTTCCATGCGGCCATCAACGGACGCACGCTGAACGGATACGCAAGCTTCGTTTCCGGTGGACGGGAACGCACCGGCGTCTGTGCCATCAGGTACGCGTAGAGCGCTTTCAGATCGTCGTCGGAGGTGTTTTTGAACGACGTGTACGGAAACACGGGATACAGACGATGCCCGTCGCGGCTGATACCTTGCCGCATCGCCCGCACGAATGCGTCGAGCGACCATGTGCCGATGCCCGTCTGTCCATCGGGTGTGATGTTGGTGCTGTAGACGGTGCCGAATGGCGTATCGAGCGCTTTGCCGCCCGCGTTCGGCACGCCGTTGTGCGCGGTATGGCAAACCGCGCAATTGCCCAGCGACGCGAGCAGTTTGCCGCGTGCCACCAGTTCGGGCGCGAACGCGCTCGCGCGAAGTGGCGCAATCGGCGCCATGGCTTGCGGCGCCATGGCCAGTGCGCCCAGCCAGCCGGCCGCGCCTGCGGCGATTGCGCCGAGAAAGCCGAGCCGCCAGCGCTTCTTTTTGCGCGCAGCCGCCTCTTCCGCTTGCGCATCGGCGAGCGCGGCGCGAATCGTCTCCGGCGTGAACGGCGGCCTGCGAAAACGCACACCGGTCGCGTCATACAACGCGTTGGCGATCGCGGCGGCGCCAGGCAGCGACGCCGATTCGCCAGTGCCCATTGGCGGCTCGCCGTGGCGCGGCATCATCACGACGTCGATCACCGGCACTTCGCGAAACGTCAGGATCGGATACGCGCCCCACTCCTGGCTCGTCACCGCGTTCTCGCCGAACGTCACGCGCTCTTTCAGTGCGCGGCTGGTTGCCTGAATCACATTGCCGTGAATCTGATGACGTACGCCGTCGGGATTCACCATCGTGCCGGTGTCCTGCCCGACCACCACGCGCGTCACGGCAAGCTCGCCGCTCTTGCGATTGACTTCGACGTCGGCGATCCACGCGGACCATGCCGCGCCGAAGCCGGGAAACTTGCTGTGCACGTAGCGGGCGTAAGCGAAGCCTCTGCCGCGCGCGACGTCGCCGTCTTCCTGAGCCGCCTCTTTCAAAGCGACAGTACGAGGTTGCCAGCCGGCTTTTTCAGCCACTGCCTTGACGAGATCGATCGCGCGCGGATCAGTGAGATGTTTCAGCCGAAACTCAACGGGATCGACGCCCGCTTGCGCCGCGAGTTCGTCGATGAAGGACTCGTGCGCGAACGTGTTCGGCAAGGCGGACACGCCTCTTAGCCAGGACGCGCGCACGATCGGCGGCGTGTCGTCGCAGACAATGCGCATGCTTCGGTAGTCGTACGGCGGCACGGACGTGCGATCGCCCATTTCGAATACTTGCGGCTGCGCGGAAATGGTTCCGGTGAGCAGCAACGCCAACGTCGGGGCGTCGTTCGATGGATAGCGCGTCGCGAAGTCGTATGCCGCGAGCCCGCCCTCTGCATCTAAAGCGCCGCGCACATCCATCAATTGCGCAGCGCCTTTGGGCTCCCATGCATGCTCGTCTTCGCGCGATAGTTGCACGCGCACCGGACTGCCGGTGGCGCGCGATAGCAACGCGGCGTCGGCGGCGACATCGTCCGCGCAATTGCGGCCATAGCAACCTGCCGCGTCCATGCGCACGATTTCGATGTGCGCTTCATCCAGCGCCAGCAGCAAGGCGAGGTCGGCACGCAGCGAATGGGGATTCTGCGTGCCCGACCAGACCTTCAGCTTCGCATCCCGGTAGTCGGCCACCGCGCACGAGGGTCCAATCGACGCATGCATCTGAAACGGCCATACATAGGTGCGTTCCAGCGTTCGAGCAGGGTCTTTCGCGAGGGCGGCGTCGATATCGCCCTCGATCACCAGATCGCGCCGTTTAGCCGGATTGGCTCTTAGCGCGGCTTCCACTTCCGCGCTGGTTTCGAGCGGAGGCAAACCCTCGACTGCTTTCCACTGCACATTCAACCGCTTCACCGCCTGCTGCGCGACCTCTTCGCGCTCAGCCACGATGCCGACGAAATCGCGGATCACCACGACCTTGACGATGCCTGGCAAATCGCCGATGGAATGTTCATCGACATGCAGCAGGCTATTGCCGATGAACTCGCCCTGCGCGACACCCGCATAAGGCGGCCGCACGACGCGGCCGTGCAGCATGCCCGGCACGCGCACGTCGTGCACGAAACTCAATTCGCCCGTGGCTTTCGCGGGGATATCGACACGCGGCGAACTCTTGCCGACAATCTTGTACGCGTCCGGCGATTTCAAAGGCGCGTCATGGGAGAGCGTCAATTCGATGCGCCGCCCGGCGATCAACTCGCCGTAGCCAATGCCCTTTTTGGCGTCGTCGCGCTGAAAGACCACACCGTCTCGCACGTCGAGTTGCTCTGCGCTTACGTTCAGACGCGCGGCCGCTTCCGCCAGCAGAAACTGCCGCGCTTGCGCCGCTGCATGCCGTAACGGCACGGCCGACATCTGGATCGTCGCGCTTGCAATCGTGGGCCCCTGATTCGGCGCTTCGTTCGTGTGTCCAAGCACGATCGATACGCGCGTCAACGGCACGTCGAGTTCTTCCGCGACGATCTGCGCGAGCGCCGTGCCGATGCCGGTACCGAGATCGACGTGGCCGTTGAACGCGACCACACTGCCGTCGTCGCGCACGACGAGAAACAGGTCCGCTTCCGTCGGCACGAACGTGGACCGCGATCCCGGCTGCCCAACCGCGGCTCGCACCGGCGCTTGTGGCGGCCGCGTGACGATCAGCACATTCTGCGCGTCATGGAACTGCCGCCTCGACGGCGGCGCGGCCCGGCGATCGACACTCAAATCGGGTCCCGTCATGCGCGCGCTCCTTGATCCAGCACCGGTTGCTCGGCAAGCAAAACCGCTGCGCGCTGCACCGCGCGCACGATCTCGACATGCGTGCCGCACCGGCAGAGGTTGCGCGACAATTCCCGCCGAATCGTCTCGACACTCGGATGCGGATCGCGATCGAGCAACGCTTTGGCGGTCATGATCATGCCGTTCAGGCAATAGCCGCACTGGGCGGCCTGCTCTTCGATAAAGGCCTGTTGCACCGGATGCAGCGCAGCACGCGCACCCAGTCCTTCGAGCGTGGTGATCTCACGTCCCAAGGCAACCTTCGCTGTCGTTACGCACGAACGCGTCGGCATGCCGTCGAGCAACACCGTACACGCCCCGCATTCGCCAAGGCCGCAGCCGAATTTGGGACCGTTCAACGCGAGGTCGTTACGCAGCAGATAAAGCAGTGGCGTGTCGGCGGCGGCGCTGACAAGATGCGTCGCGCCGTTGACGTGCAGCGTAAGAGGCGCCGGGCGGTTCATGGCAATGCCGGCCACGCGGCACGGCGCGCGTTCAAAGCACCACCGGCACTTCAGTCGCCGGTGGCGTATTGCGGCTGCGCCGGCAGCGGATCAAACCGTCGATCATCACCATGCCGACGCCGGGAATATCGCCGAGCTGCACGCTTTCCAGCAACGTATCGGCCGCCGTGTGCTGTGCACGGTCCATGAAGACGAGGTCGGCGGGACGGCCCACTTCGATCAGCCCTTGCCGCAGATTGCGCTGCCGCGCGGTATTGCCGGTCGCGAAGCAGAAAGCGATTTCCGCGGGGACGTCGGCGAGACTGGAGATCAGCGCGATCATCCGCAGAATGCCGAGCGGTTGCACGCCGGAGCCCGCCGGGCTATCGGTGCCGAGAATGATGCGATGCGGGCACTTCAATTCGACCGCATGACGTGCGGTGAGCAAGGCGATCCGTTCGTTGCCGTTGTGAACGATCTCCAGCGCGCGGCTCGATTGCTCGCACAGATCGCATACATGCCGATAGGAAAGCGACGTGTGGCCGCCGTTGATATGGCCGATCACGTCCGCATCGGCGGCGAGCACCACGTCCCTATCGATCAGACCCGAGCCGGGAATCGACGGGCCGCCCGTGTGAATCGTGCTTTGAATACCGTACTTGCGCGCCCACGCGACCATCTGCGCCGCTTCCTCGCCGCCCTTCACGCTGCCGAGACCCACTTCGCCGAGCAGCTTCACGCCCGCTTCCGAGAGCTCCTTGAAGTCCTCCTCGACCATGCCCTTCTCGATCACCGGCGCACCCGCCATGACTTTCACACCGCCACCGACACCCGCGCCACGCATTCCTTCAAACGAACGTTGAGCGGTAATAGCAAGCGCCTTTACACCGAGCACGTCTTTCGGACGGCCGGGCAAATGCACTTCGCCGGCAGAGATCATGGTCGTCACGCCGCCGTTCAGGTTCGATTCGATCCAGCCCATCTGATTCTGCCGCGGCGTCCAGTCGCCGAACACCGGATGCACGTGCGAATCGATCAGGCCCGGGGCGACCGTGGTGCCTTTGCAGTCGACGGTCGTCCGCGCGCCTTCGAGGTCGCAATCCGCCTCCTTGCCGATCGCGACGATCACGCCGTCGTCGATCACCAGCGTGTCGGCGTCGAGAATCGGCTGGTCGATGTCGCCGGATAACAGCAGACCGATGTTCGTTACGGCGACCTTGCCCGACAAGCCTGTCAACGTCTCTGCTGCCATCTGCCTCTCCTTTCGCAACGGTTCGCAACGACTGCCCGGCGCCGTGTGTGTGCGTACCCTGCACGCCTCGTGCGCCGGTGGAATCACACACTCAGATAAGCGCGCCTCACTGTTTCGTTCTTTGCGAGTTCGCCGATCGTGCCGCTAAAGCGGATCTGTCCTTTCTCGAGGACGTACGCGCGGTCGCTGACCAGCTCGGCGAAATGCAGGTTCTGTTCGGACAACAGAATCGACAGCCCTTCGCGCTTGAGTTCGAGAATCATGTTCGCCATCTGCTCGACAATCACGGGTGCGACGCCCTCGGACGGTTCGTCGAGCAGCACCAGATACGGATTGCCCATTAGCGTGCGCGAGACGGTAAGCATCTGCTGCTCACCGCCGCTCATCTGGCCGCCTGGGCGTTTCGGCATTTCGCCAAGATTGGGGAACAGGCGGAACAGCTTTTCCGGCGTCCATTGCGGCGCGCCTTCGCGTGGCGGCTGGCGGCCTGTATCGAGGTTTTCCATCACCGTCAGATCCGAGAACACGCGACGGTCCTCGGGAACGAAACCCATGCCCATGCGCGCAATACGATACGGCTGCAAAGCCGTAATGTTTTGCCCGCGAAAATGTACCTCTCCTTGACGGCGCGGCAGCAACCCCATCACCGCTTTCATCGTCGTCGATTTGCCGGCGCCGTTGCGGCCCATCAGCGCGACGACTTCGCCGCGGCCGACTTCGAGGCCCACGTCGAACAGGATGTGTGCGCGGCCATAGAACGCATTGAGGCCCGAGACTTTCAGCATCGGCTCGCTCATTGCAGCGCTCCTTGTCCTTGATGGCCGCCGGCCGCTTCATGCAGCGGCGCGCGTGGCTGGAACGTCTTGCCGGTGCCGAAATAGACTTCCTGCACGCGTGCGTCGTTGCGGATCGTTTCGGCGTCGCCCTCGGCGATCAGCTTGCCACGCGCGAGCACGATCATGCGGTCGGCGTACGCGAATACAACGTCCATGCTGTGCTCGGTAAAGAGCACACCGATTTTGTGCTCGGTGACGAGACGCCTGGTCAGCGCCATCAGCGCGTTGCGCTCCTTTGGCGCCATGCCGGCCGTGGGCTCGTCCATCAGCAGCAGCTTCGGGCGGTTTGCCAGCGCGATCGCGAGTTCAACGCGTTTGACGTCACCGTATGCGAGCACGCCGCAGGCGCGGTGCGCGTCGGCGCCCATGCCGACTTGTTCGAGCAGCGCCATGGCTTCATCGGCGTAGCGCGAACCCGCGGGTTTCCACAGACCGAAGGTTTTGCGTTCGCGCGAGACGAGCGCCATCTGCACGTTCTCGCGCACGGTCATCGAATTGAAGGTCGCGGCAATCTGAAACGTGCGGCCGACGCCCAGCCGCCAGATGTCGCGTGGCCGCATGCCGACCAGTTCGTGATCGTCGAGACGAATCGAACCGGACGACGGCCGCAGTTGCCCGTTGACCATGTTGAAGCAGGTCGACTTGCCAGCGCCGTTCGGACCCAGCAGGGCCAGCAGTTGACCCGCTTCGAGATCGAAGGATACATCGTCGACCGCTTTCAGCCCGCCGAACGACTTGGAGAGGCCGGAGACGCGCAGCAAGCTCATAGCCCCTCCTTGATCGCCGTGCCCTGCGATGGCGATGGAGTACGCTCTTCAGCCTTATCCACCGTATCGTCGCCAAAACGCTCGCGAATGAAACCGACGATGCCCTGCGGAAACGCAATCACCAGCAGCAGAATCGCGAAACCGAGCAACGCCTGCCAATAATCGGTTTGCCGCGCGACGGTGTCCTGCAGCCAGGTGAACACGGCGGCGCCGACGATCGGGCCGGTCAACGTCTGCAAGCCGCCGAGCAGCACCATCACGAGGCCATCCACCGAGCGGCTCACGCTGATCACCTCCGGCGAAATCGTCCCCTTGGAGAAGGCATAGAGCGAGCCGGCGAGCCCGCAAAACAGCGACGCCACGACGAAGGCCGCCCACTGCACCCGTTTCACGTCGATGCCGATCGCCTCGGCGCGCAGCACCGAATCGCGCGAGGCCCGCATTGCGTAGCCAAGCGGCGAGAACAGCATCTTGCGCAACAGCCCCACACCGGCCACAGCGCAGGCGAGCGTCAGATAATAAAAAGCCACTGGCGACGACAACCAGTTCGACGGCCACAAGCCAAGAATGCCGTTACTGCCGCCCGTCACGTCGTCCCACTGGAACACCACCGACCAGACGATCTGCGCGAACGCGAGGGTTAGCATCGCGAGGTAGACGCCAGAGAGCCGCACGCAAAACCAGCCGAACACCAGCGCGCCCGCCACCGCGAGCAAGGGGCCGAGCAGCAACGCGGCTTCCATCGGCAGATTGAGGACTTTGAGAAACAATGCGGCGCCGTATGCGCCCAGCCCGAAGTACGCCGCGTGGCCGAACGAATGCATCCCGCCGGGACCCATGATGAAATGCAGACTCGTCGCGAACAACACGGCGATCAGGATTTCAACCAGCAGCACAGGCATGTAGGGAAGCGCATTGGCCGCCAGCGGCGCGAGTATCAGCACCAACAAAGCGATTGCCGCCAGCCACTTCAGACGCTTGCCTGCAGGCCTCAATGGCGCTTCAGGCGCAGCCATGCCACGCACCGCGGCACTCGCCTTCCCTAACAAGCCCCAAGGCCGCACCACCAGCACGACTGCCATCACGACGAATTCTGCAACGAGCGTAAAGCGGCTCAACGACAAGTCGATACCGAACACCGACACATGGCCGATGCCGATGCATAGCGCCTTGATCTCGGCGATCAGCAAGGCCGCGACGAACGCGCCCGGAATCGACCCCATGCCGCCGACCACCACGACGACGAACGCATTGCCGATGGTCTCCAGATCCAGCGACAGATTCGCCGACATCCGCGGACCTTGCAGCGCACCACCCAAACCGGCGAGAAACGCGCCGACGAAAAACACGCCGGTGAACAGCCATGCCTGATTGATGCCGAGCGCGCCGAGCATCTCGCGATCCTGCGTCGCGGCGCGCACTAGCGTGCCCCACCGTGTACGCGTCAACGCATACCAGAGCAGCAGCAACACCACCGGCCCGATCACGATCAGTGCGATATCGTAGGTCGGCAGCGGATGGCCGAGAAAATCGACCGCGCCTGCCAGATGCGGCGCACGCGGTCCGAACAGGTCTTCCGGACCCCACAACCACAGCGCGGCGTCGCGAAAAATCAGCACCAGCGCGAATGTCGCCAGCAGGTGAAACAACTCGGGAGCCTGGTAGATGCGTCGTAACACGATCATTTCGACCAGCGCGCCGAGCACCGCAACCACCAGAGCGGCAACCAGCACCGACAGCCAGAATCCACCCACCGTATGGCCGAAACGGCTCGCGATGCTATACGCGACATAGATGCCGAACATATAGAACGAGCCGTGCGCGAAGTTGACGATGCGCGTCACGCCGAAGATCAGCGACAAACCGGCGGCGACGAGAAACAGCGTCGACGCGTCGGCGAGTCCGTTGACCAGCTGTACCAGCAAATTCGAAAGCATCGCGACCCTTGAAATAACTCAGCGCAAACCGTCTTCACCCTTGATCTCATTCACCTGCAAGCCGCCGATGCGCGGCAGCGGCCGGCCCGAGGCCGTCACCGCGACGGCTACGACAATTTCATTGGCGCGCGGCGCGTCCGACACGCGTGCTTCGATTGCATCGAAATGGCTGCGCACGAAGGCGGCGTCCTTGTGACCCAGCGGGACATCGATCGCGGTGCCAAGCGTACCCATTTTTTGCGCCGACGGCACCAGCGCCGCGCCCTTTTCGACCGCGGCTCGCAGCGGGGCGCCGAGCTTGGGATGCAGGATCGCCGCCGCATGTTCGAGTTCGCCCGCTTCGCCGACGATCGCCGCCTTGCCGTAGCTTTGCGCGTCGCCCGGTTTGATGCCTAGCGCTTCTACGCATTTGCTGCCGAGCAACGCACCCAGTTCCTCACCGGCTTCGATCAGCGCGTCCAGCCTGGCCTCGTAACGGCCCGCATAGGGATTGTCGATCACCGCAATCGCGACTGCACGGCGTGCCGGCGGCTCGATAGTCTGCCCCATTTCGATGCGCGTTTCATCGACCTGCACGACCAGCTTGCGAAGCTTGATTGCCATTTCGATCTCCGTGTTTCGATGCATGTTCTGCTTAGTGTTCTACTTACTCGCCGCAACGCATTGCTTCAGCTCCGCGCTTCGACTCATTGTTTCGTTGCAATGCTTCAGCGCATTGCGTGGCTCAAGCGCCGCTCAGCGCAAGCCGTCCTTGCCGACAATCGCCTCTTTCGCCAGCCCGCCGACACGCGCATGCACGCGCTGTCCGGTGCTCATCACGAGGATATACACCAGTTCGTCCGCGGCGGGCGCACCGGGCACACGCACTTCGATCGCGTCGAAATGGCTGCGCACGTAGCTCGCGTTGACATGCGTCAGCGGCACATCGAGCGCGGTGGACGGCGCACCGACTTTCTTGGTCGACGGCACGATCGCATGGGTCGGCACGCCATTTTTCTCCAGCAATTCGCGCATCGCATAGCCGCCGGGGACATGCCACAGCGCGCCATGCTCGAGTTCGCCACGCGAGCCGACGATGGCACCCTTGCCGTAGCTTTCGATCGACGCGTGCGGTACGGCCATCGCCGTCAGCAGCCGTTGCGCCATATCGAAGCCGATCGGCTTGAGCGCTTCCATGGCGTGTTCGATTCTGGCTTCGTAGCGGCCGGCGAACGGATTCGTCATCACCGCGGCAATCGCGCCGCGCCGCAGTGGCTGGGCGGGCGCGGGGCCGAACTCGTGGAAAATGTCCTCGACGTGCGTCAGCACGCGGCGTATCTCGAACACGGGGCCTCCGTTGTTATCTGGGCGCGCTGCGCAAACAACGCGCTATTCCGACAGGTACCACCGGCCACACGCACCCGCCCTTGCAGGAACAGCGCGGCGCCTTCGATCAAACCTTGTTCCTGTAATCGCTGCGCCGCGTCGACACCACGCGCCAGCGCGAAATCAATCAACGGTTGCGGCAAGGACGGCACGTCGACGGTCACGAGCATGTCACCAAGATCGCTATCGTCCTTCAACGAGGAAGCCGGCCTGCGTACGATGCCCGCATGGTCCAGATCGACGGCGTTGGCGATCATCGTCGCGGCAGCATCGGCGGTGGCGGCGTTGCGGGCGAGCACCGTCACGCTGTCGGCAATGCCGAGGCTGAAGCTGCGCCCGCGCCAGCCGCTCGTCGCGACGCCGCGAATCGGCATGGCGGCGTCGAGCGTCAGGTTTGCGTCTAAAGTTTGATCGCCTGACAGCCTTGCGCCGGACAATGCCGCCAGATCGGCGAACACGCCTACGCGGTACTGCTGTCTTTCGGTCAAATAGAGTGCGATGTCGCCGCCGTTGTTGATAAAGGCGCGCGATATGCCTTCACGCGCGAACGCCGTGATCAATTCGTCCGCGACGCTGCCTGCAACGGCCGCCATCGGCGTGATGTAACGCGCGCGGTGAGGATGACATGCGCTCCACATGCGACGGGCAACTGGGCCTTTCAGCGCGCAGTCACCCTGCGCCGCGTTGCTCGGCACAGGTTGCCGAAGCAGCGCCAACTCGCCGACCAACTCAGGCAACACGTCTACAAAGCGCGCCCAGCAAACCTCGTACGCGGCCTGCACCGCCGAGGGCTCGCCGTCCGCGCCGAGGATCAGATCGATCGGCCCATGCTGCCAGTGCCAGCGGGCCGCGTCGAGTTGGGTGCGGGTTGCGTTGTTCATTGTGCTCGTTGTGCTCGTTGTGCTCGTTGTGCTCGTTGTGCTCGTTGTGCTCGTTGTGCTCGTTGTGCTCGTTGTGCTCGTTGTGTCGCTCATGGTGTCGCCGTTAGCCGAGCATCGGCGGCATAGCGGGCGGCCACGGGTTGTCGGGATTGCGCGCCAGTGTTCTGCGCGCGAGCGGCGCCCCTTCCGTATGCTCCGGCCCGTTCGCCAGTACGCTTTCCAGCGAACGCACCGCGTCGAGATGGCCGCCGAGGTCGCGATAGGCGTCATACGTCATGGTGAATTCGATCGGCGCGACGATTGCGGGCGTCGGCACAGTGCCAAACGATCGATCGGGCATGCGCGAAACATCCACCATCACCGTGATGCCGCCACCCGGCCATACATAGGCGGGCGCCCCGCCACATGTTACGTTGACCAGTTTCTGTTTGATGGCGCGTGTAAGCAGGACCGGATTCTCCGTTGCTCCCGCTCGCAAGCTGCCGCCCGCGCCGCCAAGAAATAGCACCGTCGCAAGCGACGGCTCGCAGTTCTCGCCGATCCGTTCGACCGTGCGGCGCACGGCATCCGGCATGGCTGCGATACGCGGCACGAGGTCCTGATCGAGTTCATACCACTGCGCGTGTTCGCCCGTGGTCGACACCATCAGCAAGCGCATGCCCGGTTTCGCCACGGCGGGATCGAAACCTTCGACAATCGCGAGCGGGTCCTGAATGTCGGTGCCGCCCCACCCGGTGCCGGGATTCGCGACCTGGAAATAGCGGCCCGGGGTCGATTTGCGCCCGCGAATCTTCAGACCTGAGCGCGTCATGCCGAGACAGCGGCCGGCCTGGTGTTCCGTCAGCACGCCGGTGATGTGATCGTCGACCACCACCACTTCGTCGGCGTGACCGAACCATTGCTTCGCAAAGATGCCGATGGTGGCCGACCCGCAGCCCACCCGCATACGCCGCTCTTCGACGCCGTCGACAATCGGCGCCGCGCCCGCGCGAATCACCAGACTTGCACCGCCGTCGATGCTCAGCTCCACCGCTTCCTTGTTGCCGAGCGCGAGCATCATGTCGCACGTCACGCGGCCTTCTTTCTTGCTGCCGCCCGTCAGATGATGAACACCGCCGAGGCTCAGCATCTGCGAGCCATACTCCGCCGTGGTCACATGCCCAACGATCTCGCCATGGCAACGCACGTTCGATTGCTCCGGCCCGAGAAAGCGGTCGGTGTCGATCTTCACCTTGAAACTGCAATAGCTGAAAATGCCCTCGGTGACGACGGTAATCATGTCGACATCGTCGAGCTTCGAGGAAACAATGAAAGGCGCGGGCTTGTAGTCGGGATACGTGGACGATGCGCCAATGCCCGTAACGAACAGCGCCTGGTCCGCAACAGGATCGTGTGCTTCAGACGATGCACCAAATTCGACCGTGGCCTCCGCACTGCTCGTGCTTGCTTCGGGTAAAGCGGCGCGCGACAGAAACACCACGGGGTCGACACGAATCAGCCGCCCATCCGCATTCGCATAACGATCGCACGCGCCGGTGCGGCCTTCCGATATCTGGCACAACACCGGACACGCGTTGCATTCGATCTTGTTCGACGCCATCCGCTCGCTGCGCGGCACCGCTTTCTCGAGCACGGTCGGACCTGGCGTCGAGGCGGTTTCGCCGTCGACGCCGTCCGCACCGAAATCGACCTTCGTATGTTCTGTCATGGTGGGGTTCCCATACGACGACATTACAATCGGTCCTGTCCGGCTGACGAATAGCCCCTGTTTAAAGGGTCTTTCGCGTGATCCGCATTTTTCCATGTTGCGGCCACTCACCGTTCGTGTAGTATGCGCTACACCAAACTTGCTTGAAATCTACTCGATCAAAATAGACTGCGCAACGAGTTTCCCGGCGGACATCTGAATGCTGCGGCGCGGCATCGCGGCACGAATCCCGATTCAATCTACGCCGAAAGCACGTGATCGTGCAGAGCATTTCGCCGCGCGCAATATGGGCTGTATGATGAAGGCGCGCCATGCTCGAGCGCACCTAAGCGTGCCTCGGCGGCTACGGCGCATGCTGTTCAATCATCCTACGCTAACAAAGAGATCCGAGACCGTCATGAGTCCCACCGCCGCCCGCAAGCCGGGCGCTATCGGCATCCGAGCGAAGCAGGCACAAGATACGCGCGCCAAGATTCTCAAAGCGGCAATCAAGGTCTTCGCAAAGCAAGGCTATGCAAGCGGCCGAGTCGAAAGTATTTCGAAGGCCGCGCGTTCGCACGACCGGATGATCTATTACTACTTCGGCAGCAAGGAACAGTTGTTTGTCGAAGTCCTGGAGACGATCTACACGCAGTTCAACGAGGCCGAAAGCAGGCTCGATCTCGATCTGGACGATCCGCTGCATGGCCTCGAGCAGATGGTCGAATTCGTCTGGCAGTACTACCTCGATCATCCCGAGTTCGTCACACTGCTGTCGAGCGAGAATCTGCACCAGGGCAAGCACGCGAATAAATCGTCAAAGCTGAAGGAGATTTCCGGCTATGCGATTTCGGTCGTGCAGAAGTTATTGGATGCGGGCAAGGCGCAAAACGTCTTTCGTACCGACGTCAAAGCGCGTGACGTGTACTTGATGATCGCGTCGCTCGGTTATTTCTATAACGCCAATCAGTACACACTGGGTGCGTTTCTCGGTGAATCGCTGATGGAAAAAGACGCACTCGCGCATTGGTGCGAGGTCATCAAGGATACGGTGTTGCGCGCGGTGCGCTCGCAGTTGCCGGCTGAAACTGCAGTGATGAACGAGAGCAGGATTGCCTGAAGCGGGGTTCGGGCGATTCAGGAACACACTGGAAATCGCACCATGACCCAATCGGCTGCTTCCTCTCCTATCCCGCAAGCCCGCAACACCAGTACAGACTTCACGGTTCCACGCGTAGCGAATGAAGCCGCCAAGATGAGCGAGCGGGGACCACGCAGCACTGACAACTACCGGCGGCTTCGCACCACGGCTACGAAAAAAGGCGCGATTGCTCGCGCCTTGCCCATTTTCCGCTTAACCTTGGTACGGGCGGTAGTCCTCGAATTCCCAGTCGGCGATTCGGCTCAATTTGTGCGCGAGTGCCGACCAATCGTCGGCAGTATACGCACTAACGATTTCCCGGATCGCCGATAGAATCGCCGGCCAGTCGTATCTGAAGACGACCAGCAACGCCGTCCCTACGACCGCAGCTTTCCCTTGATTTTCCCTGGCAATCCAGGTGGGCGTACAGACAGTCATTTGAAAAAGATCCCCCCTTACCACCTTCGTACCCTATTGCCATTTGGATCGGAAAGGAGAAGCAATCTTCCTCCTCCGGACTGTAGCTATCGAAATCGATGTCTGCCGAATCAATGGACTTCAACTCTGCTCGCATTTTTTCCTACGGGATCCAGTGAAAACCTTACTCACGATAGTTCTCAAATTCCCATCTTGCGAAGCGACTCAGCTTTAGAGCAAGCGCGGGCCAGTCCTCCGCCATGATCCGATTGATACGGTTCTCAAGATAGGAGTGAATCATTTCCCAGTTGTAGCCGAAGACTATCAATAAATTCTCTCCCAAAACTGCTGTCATTCCCGCATTCTGCTTGGTTAGCCAGCCGGGAGTACAGACCGTCATCTGGAAGAGGTCAGATGCCTCACCCCCTTCCGGCCCGATTCGTAGCTCGATCGGGAAAGAAAAGCAAGTTTCGTCTTCCGGCCAGTAGGTTTCAAAGTCGACATCCGGAGAGTCGACCGACTTCAGTTCAGCACGCATTGTTCGTCCTATGGGCGTACGTTCAGGTGGCCATTATTTTGCCACTCACCGTGAGGAACACTCCTTGATTGAAAGTTTGCCTGTACTCCTGTCGTAGCGTAGGGGCTGTCCTTCGAGTTCGGCGGTCTATATTGCCGCAAACCGTCTTTACTAATCAGTATCGACTCGTCACGACTAGACGATCTGTAGCCATGGCCGAGAAGATCCCGAGCAAGGGCGTCCGCATCTGCCCTAGTTCCTTCTCCCAAGTTGAAGTCTCCTTTGATCGACCTCGCGTCCTTCAGCATACCCATTTGTTCCGCAAGCGTCAGTTGCTCTGGAATCTCCGCACACTGTTGCGCGTCCGCGTCTGGTTTGCCTGTATTCCTGAGCATCGACCAAATTGGATCGCGAGCCAATTGGAACACTGTCCATGCAAGCCGGGGACCAGCATAGAAAACGCACTCCACGCAGACTGGCTGCAGCCCTGGCTCCTGAACGAATTGCAGCGCCTTGACCCATCCCATCAGATTGGCCGGAGGGCCCGCAGGATCCATGCCGGCTTCGTAGTTATCCAGCCACTGATTAACCTCGTCACTGCTGATCAACGTCGCGGCTGCACCGTTCTTCGACACCTTGCCGGTGCGGGACACCACTCTGCCGTCAGCCGAATAGCCGTAGTCCACGGTTAGCAGGCGCGCCAAACCACCGGTTGCGTTTGTAGCGTTCTCGTTATAGGTGAACCGGGTAATCCGTCCCCGTGCATCATACGCAATATGTGTCTCGCGATAATTGCCATTCTGTTGCGTCACGCGGTGTGCCGCGTCCCGGTATGTTTCTCCGAGAAGCCATCCAGTTAAGAGGTTCTGCGCTGTTGCCCGATTCCCTGTGGTGTCGTAAAAGTAAACCCAGTCTTCCGTCATGACGCCGTTGACGTAGACCTTCGCTCCGGCCACCCGGTTGAGCGCGTCATACCGCACACCGATGGTTTGCTGCTGACCGGACGCCGTCGCGTCGAATCCGCTTTCGCCGGTCGCGTCGCTCGTGCTGAACTCACTGAGCCCAGTCACGTTGCCTTTCGCGTCATAGACGAATGCTCGCATCCTGCCAGGCGAAGCAATCGTAGAAGGCCGAAGGGATGTCGAGTCGGCGTACCGTACCGAGGTAACAGACGTACCTGACAGCACGCTGTGGACTACCGCACGAACCGGGCGACCGGCGTCGTCGTATGCGTACTGGGTGCTGCTACCACTGACGCCAGTTTGGGACAACAGCTTGCCCGTTGCATCCCATGTCGTGCTCGCAGCGCCTTTGGCCGCCACGGTTGTGGTTGGCCGTACCATGCCTCCAATCGACGAAAAATTCATCGTGAGGCTGTTTTGCCCGTAGCTAAGGGTAGTTGCACCGTTGGCGTACGTGAATTGGACATTGCGCGATGAATCGGGATGGCTAACTGCGTTCGCGCGTCCCTGCGAGTCATATGTCCACGTCGCAATACGAGTACCGGTTTCATCGATCTCGCCGGTTATCGCGTTCTTGAACCGCGTATCGTCATAGACATACCGCCGCACATTTCCGTCCGGCCATGTGACCGAGATCAGATTGCTATTCGCGTCGTAGCCGTATTGCGTGAAACTGTTCGCCGGATCAGTCAACCGAACAAGCCGGCCTTTGTCGTCGTAGTCGAATCGAAGCGTCAGATCGAATTTGGCGATCGCATCATCACCGTGCTGGCTCATTGTGGCTAGCCGACCGGAGCCGTCATAGGACAATGTCCTGACAAAGCCGGTCCTGGTACGCTCCGAAAGCAGAACGCCCTGGGCAGAGTATGTTTCAGTGGTATCGCTGGAGAGGTCCGTGAGTGTCCAGCCTGAACCATTCTGCGCCAGTGCGAGACCTGTAAAGCCAGCCGTGCGCCAGTAGCCGCCGGACCAGTTGAAGGTGACCGGTTCACCGTTTTCGCGGAAGGCGACGACCTTCGAGGAGCCGCCGTTGTTGGCGCTCGCGAGGTTCAGTTGACGCTGCCAGTTGTGGAACCAGACGGGGCCCATCGCATTGCCGGCAGCGCCGAGCGAAGCTGAGCGGTAGGTGCGGGAGAACACCATCGGCATGTCGTCGCCGCTGACGAAATCCGTGCTGCCGAGCGTGACTGCGCCGCTGCCCGGATAAACAGGATCGGCAACCGGACAGGACTTTTCAGGCTGCGGATCGGTTTCGCCTGCGCACCACTTCTTGATGAGATCGATGTCGTTCAGGCATGCATAGCCACCCGGCCCACCTGGAGAATTGCTCGCCGCGTCGAGGGCACACCATTTAGTGCCGGGTATCGCACCGGACTGCGCGTAGCGGCTGGTGCAGTCGGACGTATAGTCAGCTCTTGCGCCGAACGCCACCAGTAGCAGCATGAATGCGGCCAGTAGACGGGCCAGGTTGCCTGCTGGCCCGCAAGACGGTTTGTTTATTCTCATACATCTCCCTTTTGTAATGCGTCGTTAGAAATGCGTAATAAACGACACTGCATCGGGGAGTTGGGGGTCAAAATGGGACAATTCTGAAAAGCGCCGTCGCGCGACACATCTTTACAGACCGGCTGAAACTGGCAGCGTTAAAGCAGGACCGGCGCTAATCTGTGCGTCAACAACGCCCGCCGTGCGGGCATCCAGAGGAGGCGCAAACCATGAAAGGTACGATCTACAACGAAGGGGAATATCCGGTACGCGCCATCGTTGACGGCGACACCATCAACGATTTGCAGATTGAAGCGGGCGCAACGGAAGAACTCGACGCACTGGCCGGTATCACTGAATAGCGCACTTATCAGTGGATGGCCACCCAATGCGTCGACGAACAATGGCCCGCTGTTGAGCGGGCCTTGGAACGTCATTCGCGGTCGAGGGCCGTGCGAATGCATAACAACTATCGCGAAGGGTTCGGGCGCTGGCGTCTCCCTTCACTTGAAGCGCGTTTCACCTGACTCACGCTTCAGGCTCTGCATCACGCGTTCGAGCCGCTACCGTCTGGCGGAAAAAGCGACCTCGTGGCCGCGGCGAGTGCCGGCGCGGCCACACGCCGCGCCAGTATTGCAGTGTCGTTACGGCTTTGCCGCGGCAGCGTCGTCTTCGCGAAACAGTTTATCGGCCAGGTGGAACGCCGAATTGGCTGCCGGCACGCCGCAATAGATCGCGGTTTGCAGCAGCACTTCCTTGATCTGCTCGCGCGTCACGCCGTTGTTTTTCGCAGCGCGCAAATGCAACGCGAGTTCTTCGCTGCGATTGAGCGCGACCATCATGGCGATGGTCAGCAGGCTGCGCGTGTGACGCGGCAAACCTTCGCGCGTCCAGATTTCGCCCCACGCATAGCGGGTGATCAGATTCTGGAACTCGTCGGTCAACTCGGTGCGATTCGCGAGCGACCGGTCGACGTGCGCGCTGCCCAGCACCGCGCGGCGCACATCGAGTCCGGCTTCGTAACGGTCTTCATCGTTCATTTCTGCTCCGCCAGGAAGTCGAGCACGGTCTTCGTGAAGGCCTCGGCTTTCTCGATGTTGGAAATATGCGAGGCATCCAGTTCGACATAGCGCGCGCCCGGAATCGCTTGCGCCAGCTCGCGGCCTTGCGCCGGCGTTGCGGCCAGATCGTGCGTACCGCTGATCACCAGCGCAGGCACCTTGATGCCGGGGGCTTCGGGGCGCAGATCGGTGGCGTCGATGGCATCGCAATTGGATGCGTAGCCCTCCTTGTCGGTATGCACGAACACGTCGCGGATCATGGCAAACACCACCGGTTCACGTTCGATAAAGTCGGCGGTGAACCAGCGCGGCAGAACCATGTCGGCCAGTGCGAGCATGCCTTCAGTGCGGGCTCGTGCGGCGCGCGGCACCCACACTTCCGGCGAACCGATGCGTGCTGCCGTATTGCACAGCACGACGCGTTCGAGACGATTCGCGTGACGCGCGGCCAACGCGACTCCGGTCAGGCCGCCCATCGACACGCCGCAGAAATTCGCGCGCGCGATCTTCAGCGTGTCCATCAGACCGAGCACGTCGCCGGTCAGTTGTTCTATCGTGTACGGACCTTTCGGCGCTTCCGAGTGACCATGACCGCGCGTGTCGTAGCGCAGCACGCGGAAGTGTTTAGACAGCGCCGCGACTTGCGGCGTCCACATCGACAGATCACTGCCGAGCGAATTCGACAACACAATCCACGGCGCACTGCCGTGACGGTCACCGTCGATTCGATAATGAAGCTCGGTACCGTTGACTGCTGCGTAGGGCATGCCGGTTACTCCTTGGAAGTGGCGCGTTTGGCGCGCGTGTGATGAAGTGCCAGCGCGGCGTCCACATAAGCGTGCGCCTGGCCGACGTATTGAGCGGGATCGAGCAGTTGCGTGAGGCGCTCGAGCGAAAGATGTTCGGTCACGGCGGGGTCCGCCGAGAGCACGTCGAAGAGCGTCTTGCGCTCGGCGATCGCCGCTTTCGATGCGCGCTCGACGAGATGATGCGCATCGAGCCGGCCGATGCTGTCGCCGAGGGCTAGCATTACCGCTTCGCCGAGAATCAATCCGTGCGTGACGTCGAGATTGGCGGCAAGGCGCGGCACATTCACGTTGAGCCCCACAGCAATCTGCTCGATGTTGGCGAGCGCGCCGCCTGCGAGGCGCGCGAGCTCCGGCAGCGCGTCCCACTCGGCTTGCCAGCCGCCAAGCGCGCGCTCGTGCTCCTGCACCATGCCGGCAAACACC
The DNA here is from genome assembly GCF_050434205.1 of Paraburkholderia sp. GAS348. NCBI lineage: Bacteria > Pseudomonadati > Pseudomonadota > Betaproteobacteria > Burkholderiales > Burkholderiaceae > Paraburkholderia > Paraburkholderia sp. GAS348. The sequence goes on along the minus strand of NZ_JBNPVT010000003.1, from coordinate 116,374 downwards.
GTGGCCACCAGGCCCGGCGCGCGTGTCGCCGCCGTCAGCACCGCCGCGCAGCCGACCGGGTTGCGCTTGTGCGGCATCGTCGACGAACCGCCCTTGCCTGCCGCGGCGGGCTCGGCCAGTTCGTCGATTTCGGTTTGCATCTGCAGGGAGATATCGCGCGCGATTTTGCCGAGCGTGCCGATCAGCATGCCGAACAGTGCCGCAGTTTCGGCGATGCGATCGCGCTGCGTGTGCCACGGCAAGGTGGGCACGGCGAGCTTGAGTTCTTGAGCCAGCGATTGCGTGACTTGTGGCGCCGCGTCGCGCAGGCTCGCCAGCGTGCCCGCCGCGCCGCCGAATTGCAGCACCAGCACACGCGCACGCAACGCATCGAGCCGCTCGCGATGACGCAGCAACGCGTCGAGCCATTGCGCGAATTTCAGGCCGAGCGTGATGGGCAGCGCCTGCTGCAACCAGGTGCGGCCGATCATTGGCGTCGTGCGATGAGTGGCCGCGAGTTTCGCCAGTGCATCGCACGTGGTTTGCAAGCCGCTGTCGAGCAGATCGAAGGTGTCGCGCAATTGCAGCACCGTCGCCGTATCGATGATGTCCTGGCTCGTCGCGCCCCAATGGACGTACTTCGACGCTTCCGCATCCGCCGCCTTGACGCGCGCGGTGAGTTGTTTGACGAGGGGAATCGCGAGGTTGCCGCCGAGCGCCGCGTCGCGCGCAAGTGCGTCGGCGTCGAGTTGATCGGCCTGACAGGCGCCCTCGATCGCGGCCACGGCGCTGTGCGGAATCACGTTATGCGCAGCCGAAGCGCGCGCAAGCGCTGCTTCGACATCGAGCATCCGTTGCAGCGTGGCACGCGGCGCCCAGACATCGTTCATCGGCTGCGTGCCGCAAAGAAGGCCAGTCAGACGGGCGCTGGAGTCGAGCATGATGGCGTCGATGAGAGGAAATCGAAAGTGAAGGTTTCGCCGGGGCTATCTGGATGCGCTGCGAGGCGCGCCCCCAGGCGCTGTCTATCGAGAGCGTACCGCACCCGGCGTCGCCGCGCATTGAGTACCGAATATCGCCGCGACGGCGGGGCAGGATGCGTCGTGCGCCGAACATCGCCGCGACAGCGGGCCGGACGTGTCGTATGTGCCGTATACGCTGGATGTGCCCTATATGCGGTATGCGCCGTGATGCCGGATGACGTGCAGGAAGCGGGCCTCATGCGCGTTCCGGACAATGCGGCGGGATGCTGGCGCGGCGTGCACGGTTTCGCTTGCCTCGCCAGCGTTTCGGCTTCTCTGCGAGGCAAACGCGAAGACGCCTGCCGCGTTCGCCTGGGCTCAGGCCGCGCGAGCCGCCTGAGTGCCGTCGATCAGCGGCACGCCGGTCAGTTTGTGCAGCGCATCGAAGTCGATGTCCGAGAAGATCTCGCGCACGACGAGGCCCTGGTCGGTGACGTCGATCATCGCCAGATCCGTATAGATGCGGTTGACGCAATTCACGCCCGTGACCGGGTACGTGCATTCCGCCGCGATCTTGCTTTCGCCCTGCTTGGTCAGGTGCTCCATCATCACGTAGACCTGCTTCGCGCCGATGGCGAGATCCATGGCGCCGCCGACTGCCGGAATCGCGTCGGGCGCGCCGGTGTGCCAGTTCGCCAGATCGCCTTTCGCCGACACCTGGAACGCGCCGAGCACGCAGAAATCCAGATGGCCGCCGCGCATCATCGCGAACGAATCTGCGTGATGGAAGTAGGCGCCGCCCGTGAGCAGCGTGACGTGCTGCTTGCCGGCGTTGATCAGTTCGTCGTCTTCCTCACCCTTTGCGGGCGCCGGGCCCATGCCGAGCAAGCCGTTTTCGCTATGCAGGAAGATTTCCTTGTCGGCAGCGAGGTGGTTGGCCACCAGCGTGGGCACGCCGATGCCGAGGTTCACGAAAGCGCCTTCAGGGATATCCTGGGCAACGCGCTTGGCCATTTCATCGCGGGTCAGTTTTTTCATGTCGGTCTCCTCAGGCGGCGGTCGCGGATGCAAGCTCGGCTTGGTGCACGGCTTGCGGCACTTCGATCACGCGTTGCACGAAGATGCCAGGCGTGACGATATTTTCCGGATCGAGCTCACCGAGCGGCACCACTTTCGACACCTGCACGATGGCCGTTTTCGCCGCGCTTGCCATGATCGGCCCGAAGTTGCGCGCGGTCTTGCGATAGACCAGATTGCCCCAACGGTCGCCCTTGAATGCCTTGATCAGCGCGAAGTCCGCATGCAGCGGCGACTCCAGCACGTAATGCCTGCCGTCGATCAGACGGGTTTCCTTGCCTTCCGCGAGCTTGGTGCCATAGCCAGTAGGCGTGAAGAACCCGCCGATGCCTGCGCCCGCGGCGCGAATGCGTTCCGCGAGGTTGCCTTGGGGCACCAGTTCGAGTTCGATTTCGCCGGCGCGATAGAGCGCGTCGAACACATACGAATCGCTTTGGCGCGGGAACGAGCAGATGATCTTGCGCACGCGTTTGGCTTTGAGCAGCGCCGCGAGGCCGATATCGCCGTTACCGGCATTGTTGTTGACGATGGTGAGTTCGCGCGCGCCTTGTTCGATGAGCGCGTCGATCAGCTCGGACGGCATGCCGGCCGTGCCGAAGCCGCCGATCATGACGGTCGCACCGTCGTGGACATCGGCGACCGCCGATTGAAGTGACTCGAAAATCTTGTTGATCATGTCGAATTTCCTTTTGCGGCGCTGCGTGCCGCTGGGCTTGTTGCCTTGGCAGGCATAGGCTTGTGCGGGACGGTCTCCGGGCCTGGGCTGGCGGCGGCTCGCCGGATGGAGATGCGGGCTGGCGCCGTTGGTTTGTTCGCGGTCGATTTGTTCTATATGTGAACACGGATTCGGTTAGCGAACCACTCAGCGATTATGGTTGCCCTCCGGGCGGGTTGTCAAGGCTGGAGATTCCCCTTAATCATAGGTTTTTTGCCTGCCCGGCGGGGGGTCGTTGCTGTACGAGTGCCTGGCTTTTGGCGGCTTTCCCTGAATTGTTTGCCTGCGCGGCGAAAAAACCACTATCCAAAATCAAAATAACTAAACTACCCTCTATCGAGATAGCAAATACCCAAACCTCAAGCGCCGCAGGCAACAACCAGCATGTCCGACACAACCCTGGATCTAAACCTGATCCCCTACCTGGTAGCGATGGAAGACACCCGCAACGTGAGCCGCGCAGCGGAACAACTCGGCGTCAGCCAACCCCGCGTCAGCACCGCGCTAGGCCGCCTGCGGGAATACTTCGACGATCCGCTCTTCGTGCGGACATCGAAAGGCATGGAGCCCACGCCGCGCGCGCTCGCCATCCTCCCCGCCGCCCGCGACGCGCTTCTGCGTATCGAGAAAGGCATGCTCGACGCGCAGGACTTCGATCCGGCCACGAGCACTCATACCTTCTCCATCGCCCTCTCCGACGTCGGCGAAATCGTCTTCCTGCCACGGCTCCTGCAACTCTTCGCCGAACGCGCGCCCAATGCGAATCTGCGCTCGGTGTCGCTCTCGCCCTCGCAGGTGGAACGCGGACTCGAATCGGGCGACGTCGACCTCGCTGTGGGTTATTTTCCCGATCTGTCGGGCAACAACTTCTTCCAGCAACGGCTCTTCACCCATCGGTTCATCTGCCTGATGCGCACGGGGCATCCCCTGTCGAAGGCGCCCCTCACGCTGCCTCAGTACGTGGCGTCGGGCCACGCAGTCGTGCGTGCCGAAGGACGCAGCCAGGAAATCCTCGAACATTACCTGGAAAAGAAACGTATCAAGCGCCGCGCCGTACTCGAAACGCCGCACTTCATGAGCCTGCCGTTCATCCTCGCGCGCACCGATCTGCTCGCGACAGTGCCGCACGCCATCGGCTTCGCGTACGTGTCGGAACATGCATCGATCACGCTGGTCGAGCCGCCGCTGCCATTGCCGCGCTTCGATCTGCGGCAGCACTGGCATCGCAAGTTTCATAACGATCCGCGGGCGAGCTGGCTGCGCAGTATCGTCGCCGAGCTCTTCAACGACGAGATGGACGAGTGGCCAAAGTGAGCTCGCACCCCGCCCGCGAAAGGGACATCGGCACGATGCGACGCAAAACATGGAACAATGGCCGCACTCATTGAACCCGCGCGCTCCGTCCAGCGTCGACGCGCGATCCCAGAGGAGCGACGGATGGCCAGCAGCAAACCCAAGAAAATCAAACCCGCGGCCGCGGTAGGCCGCCCCAGCCGCGAGGAAGCCGAAGCAGCCGTACGCGTGCTGCTGCGTTGGGCCGGCGACGATCCCGAGCGCGAAGGCCTGATCGATACGCCAGCGCGCGTGGTGCGCTCCTATGAGGAGTTCTACGCGGGTTATCAGGTCGATCCGCGCGAGATCCTCGCCCGCACCTTCTCCGAGGTGGACGGCTACGACGAAATGATCGTGCTGAAAGATATCCGCTTCGAAAGCTATTGCGAACACCACATGGTGCCGATCATCGGGCGGGCGCACGTCGCGTATCTCCCTGGGCATCGGGTGGTCGGCATTTCGAAGCTGGCGCGACTCGTCGATGCATTCGCCAAGCGTCTGCAGATCCAGGAAAAGATGACCGTGCAAATCGCCGATACGTTGAACGACGTGCTGCAACCAGAGGGCGTCGGCGTGATTCTCGAAGCGGCGCATCAATGCATGTCCACACGGGGCGTGCACAAGGCCGGTGTCACGATGGTCACCTCGCGCATGCTGGGCACGTTCCGTACCGATCCGTCGACGCGCCGCGAGTTTTTGTCGATCGTGGGCAATCCTGGTGTAGTGGCGGTCGCCAATACCTGAATCGCGATCCGGTCGCGCCGCGCTGACCGGTTCCCGCAACACGGCAGCGGCCAACGCGAAGTCCGCCTGCAATCGACTTGCTGACGACAACCGTGCTGCCGACCCCGTCATCGCCAGCGCGCAAAACAGGAGTTCTGCAATTGGTAGAGTTTCCGTCGTCGGCGGTTTCAACCTGGGGCGGCGCGTTCGTCTTCGTCAACGTCCTGTTGACGCGCCTCGGCGTGCCGATTCCTGCGGTCCCCGTGCTGCTCTTCGCGGGCTCCGCGATTGCCGCCGGCACCCTGTCTTTCTGGCCGATCCTGTTCGCCGCCGTACTCGGCGCGCTCATCGGCGACGGCACATGGTTCGCCGCCGGCCGCATCTACGGACGCAAACTGATCGCCGCCTTGAGCCGGATCTCCCCGGCGGTCGATTCCAGGGTCGACATGGCTCGCTCGCTATTCGAGCGCTTCGGCGTGCCGCTCGTGTCGATCTCGAAGTTCGTCCCTGGACTCGGACTCATCACGCCGCCGCTCATGGGCACGACCGCCGTGGATAGCCGCATCTACGCGGTGTGGGACCTTGCCGGCGCGCTGGCGTGGGCCACCTTCTGGCTACTCGGCGGCGCCGCGGCGGAACGGCAATTGCATATGCTGCTCGCCTTCGTCAGAGCGCGCGGCGGCACGGTGATCGACATCCTGCTGGCCGCCGCGTTGACCTATCTGCTGTACCGCCTGCTGCAGCGACGCCGCGAACGGCGCCGTTGCGCCGACGCCGCCGGCGCGAGCGCGTCGCAAGCGACGCCCGGCGGATGGCGCCACATCACGCCCCCCAAGGTCCTGGATGCCCGCCCACCCGCATCGGCAAGTGAAGCGCTGTGCCCTTTTCCCGGCGTGCTGACGCTCGACCCGCACTCGCCTGAACAGGTCGACAGTGCGCTGCTCGCCTACGACATGGTGATTTACTGCATTTGCCCGGACAGCGCGACCGCCGTGGAGATCACGCAACGGATGCGCCAGAACGGCTACACGCGAATTCGCGCGCTGAGGGGCGGCCTCGACGCCTGGCAAAAGCGCGGGTTTGCGGTCGAACCTCTCTCGCCGACGGACGAATCGACCACCGCCAAACGCACGCCGGAGACTTACGGCGAAGCAAGCGGCGCGGTGACGCTGCGCGGGTTCGCCCCTCGGCGCAGCAAAAGCGCCTGGGCAAGTCCCTGAGTAACCGCCCGGCCTGGTGCCGGTTGGCAGCGGCCAGCAGATCGAGCGCATTCGCACCTTCCGCCCGCCGTCTCACAGTTTGCGCAGCAGTCCCGCTGCCGCACGCATCCGCCGTTTGCGCTCCTTCCTGAGCCAATCAAGCGCTGCACCGGTGTCGCCGGATCCGGCTAGCAAGCCCAGGTTGTCGCGCAGCAGCATCTCGCTCGCGACAATATCGTTCAGCGTACCGAAACGCTTCTGAATCTGCTTTAACCGCTTCAGGACACGTTTGTGGCTACCGCTCAGCACCGGCTCGAAAAACTCGAGCAGATAGCGCACTTTTTTTCCCGCCTTTCTGACTTCATGAAACGCGGTGTAGTTGGAGCGCTTTGCGTGAGACGCGCGTTTTATGCGCTTTTTCAGCGAACGTTCAGAAGCGGCCACGCGCCGATCGACGAACGCTTGCAGCGGCACGCGCTCATGGGCCGTGTTCAATTCCTTACTGGCACTGGTCAGGGCGTCTTGCAGCAGATGTTTGACGTCCGCGTTCGAAAGCGTTTCACGGCTCGTCGCCAACGCGCCGCCGCGCGCCTCCTCAAGCATCGGTGTCATCTCGCGCGCCACGCGCTCGTGCTGGGCAATCAGTTCGATCAGAATGTCCCAATCGCGCGTCTTGCCGGCTGCCGTCGCCAGATACTTGAACAGCGCCCGTTGGCGCGTGTTCTCACCTTTGTCCAGCAAGGGTTCGAACGCCCACCACAATGAGCGCAACCGCCGCAGCGACACCCGCAGTTTGTGCAGCGTTTCGGGCGACGCGTCTTCGCGCACCGCATTGGCGTGTTCGATGGCCTCGTCGACAAGGGGCGACGCGTACGATGCGAAGGCCGTCTCCGCCGAGGACTCAGCGCCGGACGGCTTGCTATCCGAAGCCCGTTTGTCGATTTTCCGGCTTGCTCCCTTCATCGGACGTCCTTCAAAAGTCCCTTTCATGTCAGCCTAGCAAAAAAAGGGGCCCGGTGGATATCCGCCGGCGCGTCGCCTAAACTGCACGAGGATGGCCGCAAGAAAATCCGCGTTGCATGAGTCGCAATCCGCCGCAAGTCGTGGAGGCCCTTGGGTCGCGCGAGTCTGTATGCGACCTTGGCGGCAGTTGAACTGGAAAATCCGTTCCACCGCACAGAGTGCACTTCTCGTGCATAGTTATTTTCGGACCACTTATCATTATTGCGCGCCGCGCAGGCGGCGGTCTATCCGTAGCGCCAACCTCCACGCACTTTCCGCGAACATCCGTTCCGCATAGCCGTCACGCAACTGTCATCATTACGACACACAGGCACCGCAGGATCGGCAGTTCCGCGACAAACTTTTTTGGGGCTCACGCCATGCCGGAACTTTCGTACCCACAACCGGGCGCTGCAAGTGGAAAGGGACGCAATATTGGCCTGATCATCTTCCTCGTTGTGATTGCGATCGGCGCTGCTTATTGCGCCATGCATCTGGCGGACGATCTGCAACCGGTTCGCGAAGCCTCGTTTTTGCCCTACCTGCTGCTCGGCATTGCGCTCGTGATCGCGCTCGGCTTCGAATTCGTCAACGGCTTTCATGACACGGCCAACGCTGTCGCCACGGTGATCTACACGCATTCGCTCGCGCCGAACATTGCGGTGGTCTGGTCAGGGGGATGGAATTTCCTCGGTGTGCTTACTTCAACGGGCGCGGTCGCGTTCGGCATTCTGCAACTCCTGCCCGTCGAATTGATTCTGCAAGTGGGCAGCAGCGCGGGCTTTGCGATGGTCTTCGCGCTGTTGATCGCGGCGATCATCTGGAATCTGGGCACCTGGTATTTCGGACTGCCGTCCTCGAGTTCGCATACGCTGATCGGTTCGATCATCGGCGTCGGCCTGATGAATCAACTGATGCACGGCGCGAACGGCACGAGCGGCGTGGACTGGAATCAGGCGCTCGGCGTGGGCAAGTCGTTACTGTTGTCGCCACTGGTCGGCTTTCTTGCTTCCGCCTTGCTGCTGTTGATCCTCAAGGCCGTGGTACGCGTTCCCGCGTTGTATGCGGAGCCGAAGGGGAAGGAGCCGCCGCCGTTCTGGATTCGCGCCCTGCTGATTCTGACCTGTACGGGCGTTTCGTTCGCGCACGGTTCGAACGACGGGCAGAAAGGCATGGGTCTCATCATGCTGATCCTGATCGGCACGGTGCCGACGGCCTACGCGCTGAACAAGGCGGTCACGCCGGCGGAAACGCAGACCTACCTCGCGGTCGCGCAACAGGCCTCGGCCACGTTCGCCAAGTACGCCCAGGGCGCGGCGCCGTCCACCGATCCGCGCGCCGATGTCGAAGCGTACGTGCGCACGCGCCAGTTGACGCCCGCCACGTTGCCGGCCTTGCAGCAACTGACCGATATGATCGGCAGGCAGGTCACCGAGTCCGGATCGATAGCAACTGTGCCGCAAAGCATCGTCGATAACGTGCGCAACAACATGTATGTTGCGTCCGAAGCAATTCGCCTGATGGAGAAGACCAAACAGCCGGCCTTCGCACCGGCAGACGCCAAGGCCATCGACAACTTCAAGGTGCAAACCGATCACGCCACCAAGTTCATCCCGACGTGGGTCAAGGTCGCCGTGGCCATCGCCCTGGGTCTCGGCACGATGGTCGGCTGGAAGCGCATCGTCGTCACAGTCGGCGAGAAGATCGGCAAGCAGCATCTGACCTATGGACAGGGTGCGTCGGCTGAAGTGGTGGCGATGTTGACGATCGGCGCGGCCGACATGTACGGCTTGCCGGTCTCGACAACGCACGTGCTGTCGTCCGGCGTGGCCGGCACCATGGCGGCTAACGGCTCCGGCTTGCAATGGGGCACCGTGCGCAGCCTGATCCTCGCGTGGGTGCTGACGCTGCCGGTTTCAATCGCGCTGGCAGGGGGCTTGTACTGGTTCTTCAGGCTGGTGTTCTGAAACGGCTGAAACGGCTGAAACCGCGGGTGCCGCTCGCAAGTCCGGCCACAGCGAAGACAAGAAAAGCGCGGTGTCTGCCGCGCTTTTTTTCATTCCACCGAGCCGAAGCCCGAGACTCAATCAATACACTTCCGGCACGATCATCGACGGCGGCACCGGCTGGCGGCTGTATTCGTCGTGATAGACCCGTGCCGGCAATTCGACACGCGGGTGCTCGATCTCGTGATACGGCACCTGGCTCAGCAGATGGTGAATGCAGTTCAGGCGCGCGCGTTTCTTGTCGACCGCCTGCACGACCCACCAGGGCGCTTCGGGAATGTGCGAGCGCTGCAGCATGACTTCTTTCGCCTGCGTATAGGCTTCCCAGCGGCGCCGGCTTTCCAGGTCCATCGGGCTCAGCTTCCACTGCTTCAGCGGATCGTGGATGCGGTTCTGAAAGCGGATCTCCTGTTCTTCGTCCGTGATCGAAAACCAGTATTTGAGAATCTGCACGCCGCTTCGCACCAGCATCTTTTCGAATTCCGGAACCGAGCGGAAAAATTCTTCGTATTCGTCGTCGCTGCAAAAATTCATCACACGCTCGACACCCGCGCGGTTGTACCAGCTGCGGTCGAACAGCACCATTTCGCCGCCGGCCGGCAGATGCGACGCGTAACGCTGGAAATACCATTGCGTGCGTTCGCGGTTGTTCGGCGCCGGCAACGCCGCCACGCGGCACACGCGCGGATTGAGCCGCTGCGTGATGCGTTTGATCGCGCCGCCCTTGCCGGCCGCATCGCGCCCTTCGAAAATCACCACCAGGCGATGGCCGGTCTGCACGATCCAGTCCTGCAGTTTGACGAGCTCGCCCTGCAACCGGAACAGCTCGCGGAAGTACACTTTGCGCGCCTCGCGAAGCTCGGGCGTGAAGCCTCCCGCACCGTCGATGATGCGGTCGTCGACCTCCATTTCGAGCTCCTCGTCGTACGCATCGATAAGGTCTTCCTCGAAACGGCGTTGCCGCTCTGCCATGACTTCGGCCTCGGGTCTCGGATCCAGCTCTTTCATTGCGACTCTCCTGGCAACGGAAATGGTTAGGCGCGCGGCGCATGCGCGTCGCGAACGCGCTCGATTATCGAAGCGCGAAGTGTCAGCCGTGTTACCAGCGCGGCAGCCGCGCGTTGGGGCGCGGCGCGTTCTCCAGCGGCTTACGCGCTTTTTGGATACTCATCATAGCGAGTTTTGCCCGGTCGCCCAGCGCTAACGCAATGGCTTCGCAAAGCTGAGTTCGTGACCGTCGGGATCGCTAATGTGGAAATAGCGCTCGCCCCAAGGCGCATCGGACGGTTCGAGCGACGGCGTCAAACCCGCCGCCAGCGCCTTCCGGTAGAGCGCATCGACGTCCGAGACATAAATGATCACGCGGCCCCACCAGTTGACTGGGGCGCGCGTATCGACGATCAGGTTCAGATACGAACCGCCGAATGCAAACGACGTAAACGCTTCGTGCGAACCGCCGAATTTGATCGGAAAACCAAGCGCTTCGTAAAACAGCACTGCGCGCGGCATGTCGCGGGTGGCGAGCGTGATGGCGCTGAGCGACTCGATGTGCGGCTCGCCCGGGTCAGTCGGGTCGGTCGGCGCGCCCGACGAGGCAGAGGCTGCGGCTGAGGTGGCGGGTGAGTTCATGGCGGCTGTCTCCTTGTTGGCATGGTAGCGCCTGATCGGCTTGTATGGCGTGTGTCGCGTACCCTGCCGCGCCCACACTTGAAAACCCGTCCACCGCCCCGCATCTCGACTCCCGCTTATCCGGAGCATCGCCATGGGAAGCCGTCCACGCTTCATCGATGACCTGCCGCGCGCCGCATCCAACGCCCCCGGGCCCGATCCACTCAACGCTTTATCCGACGACGCTCTGCTCGACGCCTATTCCCGCACCGTAATCGGCGCGCTGGAACGCGTACAGCAGGCGGTCGCCTTCGTTTCAGTCGAACGCCGGCTGCCCGGCGCCCCCTCCGGGCGCGAGAGCCGCGGCGCGCGCGGCGGCACCGGCTCGGGTTTTCTGTTCACGCCCGACGGCTATTTGCTCACCAACAGCCACGTCGTGCATGGCGCCACGCACATCAAGGTGACGCTCGCCGACGGCGCGAAATTCGACGCCGATCTGGTCGGCGACGATCCCGGCAGCGATCTCGCCGTGCTGCGCATCGGCTCGCCGGAGCCGTTGCCGCACGTCGAACTCGGCGAATCGTCGAAGCTGCGGGCCGGCCAGATTGCGATCGCGGTCGGCAATCCGCTCGGCCTCGCGCAAACCGTGACGACTGGCGTGATCTCGGCGCTTGGCCGTTCGCTGCGTTCGAATTCGGGCCGCATGATCTACGACGTAATTCAGACGGATGCCGCGCTCAATCCCGGCAATTCGGGCGGCCCGCTGATCAATTCGGCCGGTCAGGTGATCGGCGTGAACACCGCGATCATTCCCGGCGCGCAGGCGATCTGCTTCGCCACCGCGATCGATACGGCCAAGTGGGTCATCATGCAGATCTTCGCGCACGGCCGCGTGCGGCGCGCGTACATCGGCGTGGCCGGCACCACGAGGCCGCTGTCGCGCCGCGTGCAGCGCTATTTCGCGCTGAGTTCGGAAAGCGGCGTACACGTCATGGAAATCGTCAAAGGCAGCCCGGCCGCGCTCGGCGGTCTGCGTACCGACGACACGATCGTCGCGATTGATGCGCTTGCCGTGCAAGACGTCGATAGCCTGCAACGCACGCTCGACGCCTCGCGTATCGACAAGCCGGTCAACGTGACCGTGCTGCGTGGCGCGCAACGGCTCGAATTGACCTTGACGCCGGTCGAGCAGACAAGCTGACTGAGTGGCTGCACAGCGGCTCAAAGAAGTTTCGCGCTCCGCGCCTTTTCGCTCCGTGCCTGACGCGCCATTAGTCACGCAGATAAAAAAGGCCTCACACTCAAATGGAGTGCGAGGCCTTTCTTCTGCCTGCGGCGCATCTGCAAAGATGCGCCGCCCAGGTGCACTGAAACAAGTTAAATCAAACGCTCACTGAATCACCCGCGTGACACCACGGCCACGCGGATCGGCTGCGGCTTCCGGCGTATCGCCATTGACCTTGATCGCCTGGATGTCGCCGCTGAAATCCTGCCCCTTCAGCGTGTAGCCCTTGGCCTCGATCTGCTTGGCGAGCTCGCCGTCGATCGGCTTGTACGGCTCCCAGAAAATCGTGTTCGGCGGCAACAGCTGGTGATGGAAGCGCATCGCGCCGACAGCTTCCGGCAACGGCATGTTGAAGTCGTAGATATTGTTGATCACCTGGAAGATCGACGTGAAGATGCGCGAGCCACCGGGCGTGCCGATCACGAGCGACACCTTGCCGTCCTTGGTCAGAATCGTCGGGCTCATCGACGACAACGGGCGCTTCTTCGGTGCAATCGAATTCGCGTCGCTGCCCACCACACCGAACATGTTCGCGACACCCGGCTTCGCGGAGAAGTCGTCCATCTCGTCGTTCAGCACGATGCCCGTGCGATCCGCCACCACCCCCGAGCCGAAGTAGCCGTTGATGGTGTACGTGTTCGACACGGCGTTACCCCACTTGTCGATCACCGAGAAGTGTGTGGTTTCCGCTTTCTCAGGCATCGTTGTGCCCAGACCCGGCTGCACGCTCTTCGTATCCGACGGCGTATTCGGGTTCACTTCCGCGGCACGCTTGGCGATGTATGCGTCGTCGGTCAGTTGCGCGACCGGCACCTTGTAGAAATCCGGATCGCCGAGATACTGCGCACGATCGGCGAACACGCGCTTCTCGATTTCAGCGATCAGGTGCACGTATTGCGCGGAGTTAAGCGTGACGTCCTTGAAGTCGGGCGCAAGGTCGGCCTTCATCTTCAACAACTGCACGAGACCGATACCGCCTGAGCTCGGGGGTGGCGCGGTAATCACGCGATAGCCGTTCCAGTTGGCCTGGATCGGCTGACGCCACACCGCCTTGTACTGCTGCAGATCGGCCTTCGTAATCAGACCGTGACCGCGCATGGACGCCGCGATCAGATCAGCCGTCTTGCCCTGGTAGAAGTCTTTCGCGCCCTGATCCGAAATGCGTTGCAGCACGGCGGCGAGATCCGGTTGCTTGAAGTTGACGCCCTGCTTCAGGTTGCCAAAGTAGGTATCGAAGTTGGTCTTGCCGGCAAAGTCTTTCGCGGCGTCGTCGCGGCGTTGCTGCAATTGCTCGCTGACCTCGAAGCCGTCGCGTGCGTAATGAATGGCCGGTGCGAGCACCTGCTTCCATTTGAGCTTGCCGAAGCGGCGCTGCGCTTGCCACATGCCGTCGACGGTGCCCGGCACGCCCACCGCGCGATAACCGAACAGACTCATGTCCTTGATGACCTCGCCCTTGTCGTCGAGGTACATGTTCTTCGTCGCAGCCAGTGGCGCGCGCTCGCGATAGTCGAGGAAGTACGGCTTGCCGTCGACATACAGCGTCATGAAACCGCCGCCGCCGATATTGCCCGCTTCCGGATACGTCACGGCAAGCGTAAAGGCAATCGCGACTGCCGCGTCGACGGCGTTGCCGCCTTCCTTGAAAATCTGTTCTGCGGCATCGGCGCTGTACTTGTCGGCGACCGCAATGGCGGACGCCGTGAGAATTGCCGGTTGCGCTTTCGCGGGCGCTTTAGCAAAGGCCGGGGTGACTTCGAGAAAACCGCTTGAAACAGAGACGAGTGCGACTAGCGCAAGTCCGCTAACGGACGACTTGGCGTTGTGAAACAACTTCATTGGATATCCCCCAAGACGACTTCTTCATCTGACGATAATGAAAGCTGCCTTGGGCTTATAACATGCCGATCCGGCATATGCGAAGCCGTTACACGCTTAGGGTGCATGCTGCAGTACACAAAAACGCCCCCTTCATGACGCTAATTGTTGCGGATAGCGGTATTCGAATCGGCATCGCACGCGGTTGATGCACCGCGTCACAAGGCGCGGCGCACCGCGCATTGAACACTCAAGCATTCCCTCTGCTGCCGCGTGCGATTTCATCGCCGGCGCCTTGCGGCAAGCGCGCGGTCACCGGAATCGACAGGAACGAGAACAGGCCGACCACGAGGAACGCCGGCCAGAAGTCGGAGAACACGATGCTCGAATGACCCTGCACGTTATGCGAGATTTGCAGCACGATGCCGGCGATCGTCACGCCGAGCCCCAACGAAATCTGCTGGATCACGCTCGCGACACTCGTCGCACGGCCGACGTCGCGGCTCGGAATATCCGCATACGCCAAGGTATTCAACGAGGTGAACTGCAACGACGGGAAGAAGCCGCCGAACAGCACCACACACCAGATCAGCCAGTGCGGCGTGCCGGGAAAGAACAACCCGTAGACAGCGATCGCGAGGCCCGCGCAGCCCGCGTTGAACATCAGCACCGTGCGGAAACCGAAACGGCCGAGAATGCGCGACGCGGCCGCCTTCATGAAAATCGAGCCGAACGCGGACGCGCAGGTGATCGACCCCGACTTGAACGCCGTCATGCCAAGTCCCTCCTGCAATGCAAGCGGCAACAGAAACGGCACCGCGCCGAGGCCGATGCGAAACAGCGAGCCGCCCACCACGCTCGCGTGAAAACTCGGAATGCGCAACAGCCGCAAATCGAGCACCGGCAACTCGACGCGGTTCGCGTACAGCACGTACATCGCGAGCAGCACCACGCCGATCACGCACATGCTGACCGATACCGTGTTGGGGACGAGTTCGCCGCCTACCAGCGAGAGCCCCAGCATGAATAGTGACGCCCCGCTCGCCGACAACGCGAAACCGGTCCAGTCGAGCCGGCCGGGATGCGCTTCGCGCACGTTGGCAATGTGCTTGTTCGCGAGCCAGATGCCCAGCAGGCCAATCGGAATGTTGATGAAGAAGATCAGGCGCCAGTGCAGATAGGTCGTAATGAAACCGCCGAGCGGCGGCCCGACCACGGGACCGAGCAGCGCAGGCACCGTCAGATAGTTGACGGCGCGGATGAAGTCCGACTTGGGCACCGAACGAAAAATAATGATGCGACCCACCGGCACCATCATCGCGCCGCCGATGCCTTGCACGAAGCGAGCAACCACGAAGGTGCCGAGCGAAGTGGACGCCGCGCACATCAGCGAGCCCGCCATGAAGACGCCGATTGCCGTGCGAAACACCGTGCGCGAACCGAAGCGGTCGGCGACCCAGCCGCAAATGGGAATGAAGACACCGAGGCCGATGACGTAAGCCGTCACGGCAAGCTTGAGGGTGATGGGGTCCTGGCCAAGGTCGCGCGCCAGAACTGGCAGCGACGTCACGATGACCGTGCCGTCCACGTTTTCCATGAACATGGCACACGCGACGATCAGCGGAACAATAAAAGTGCCTAAAGCGAGAGGCATTGGCATGACGGCGGGTTGCAAGGCCACCGGTATAAAGGGGCAATTATCGCACCGCATCGACAACAGATGTTGCCAAACGAAGCGTTGCCGTATTCACGCGAATGACGCGCTATTATCCGCCGCCCGATAGTTGAGCGCGCAACGAGACTGCAAGGACCAGGAAAAACAGGAGTGAAAAAGAAGCGAAAAAACGACGCGATGGCGAGCCGGCATACAGCCGGCTCACCATGCAATACAGCAGCGATTCGGGAGCGAGACTTAGCGCGAGGCGCTGACCAGCGGTTGCAGCTGCGGCAGGATCTCGGTGCTGGCGCGAGCGACGTCGTTCGGGAAGTCGATCTCGATCCACGGCAAGCCGGTCACGTCGGCCGTGTCGAACACCTGGCTGCGCTCCAGCAACAGGTCGCGCACCGCTTCTTCGTGCGGCATGTTGGCCCGGCCGCTATCCACGTAGCCCGCGACGATCTGCGTGAAACGTTGCGCGGTTTCCTGGCGGAAGCGGAAGAAGCCGACCGATTCACCAATGGTGTCGTACGCGAGATTGACGGCGAGCTGCTTGCGCAATTCGACAGGCACGCCGTCTTTCAGGCAGAGCTTGACGGGCTCGTCGCCCGCTTCGAAATCACGGTCGATCAGCAGACGGTTGATCGTCTCGCCCGCCACCAGCGCGCTCAGAATGCGCTCATCGTAAAGCACGTCGGCGTCCATCAACAGCACGTCGCCGCCGCGCGTCAGCGCCTCGGCCACCGTGTGCACCGTCAGCACGCTGCCCAGGTCGTAACGCGGGTTCAGGACGGTTTCCACCTTATGCGGCCAGTTGATCCGCTCCAGTTCCGCCTGCACCGATTCCGGCTGAAAACCGAGCGCCAGCACGACATCAGTCACGCCGGCAGCGTCAAGCATTTGCAGATGCCGTTCGAGCAGGCTCATACCGTCGAACTGCAACAGGCACTTCGGAAACTGTGCCTGCGGCGGTTGCTGGAGACGCAGGCCGAGGCCCGCTGCGAGGATGATGGCACGCATGCGCGGTCCTTTGAAAAAATTCGGAAATTAATTGATAACCTAAGCGTCAGCCTAATCGGCAACCGGCACGCGCGCCGTGGCGCGCCGCCGTTGCCAGCTTCGTTCGCTGAAGTGCAAAACCAGCAGCCCCGGCAAACCTAGCAGGATTTCACGCGCGCGCTTGGCGAGCGACAATGCCAGCGCCGCATCCGGCGGCAGGCCCACGAGCGGCGCAAGCAGCAGATACCCGCCTTCCTGCACGCCGAGCGAGCCCGGGATCATGAACGCTGCACCACGAATCGCCTGCCCGAGACTTTCGAGCAGGAGTGCATCGACCCAGCCGACCGGATGGCCGAGAAAACGCAGCGCGAGCCACACTTCGACCGTGCCGACGATCCAGCCCACCAGACTCAGTGCGAAGCTCGCCGCAACGCGGCCGCGCTCGCGGTACATCGCCTGCACGGCGGCGTCGACGGCTTCGGCGCGCGTCATCAGCGACGACCAGTCGCGCTTGCCGAACACCTTGGAGAGCACGCCCAGCAGACGGCCGAACAGGCCGCGCCGCTGCGCGTAATAGAAGCCAGCGATCATCACGCCCAGCACGCCAGTGGCAATAAGCGTAGCGATTCGCAGATCGTGAAGCGCGCCGTGCGCGGCGTAAGCGCCGAACAGCAGCAGCCCGAACAGTGCGAAAACGATTTGCGCGAGCGCCTGCATCGTGGTGCTGACTGTGATGGCGGCAGCCGCATCGCGCATGCGCATGCCGCGCTGGGACAGTTGCCGCACCATCACCACGGGGCCGCCGATCTGGCCGGCCGGCAACAGGCTATTCACCGATTCGCCGATCCAGCGTGCAAACAATGCATCGCGCAGCGTCACGCCGTGATGCACGCCGTCGCGCCGCCGCTGGAACAGCAGCGCGATGGCGCCGGCGTCGAGCACCAGCGGCACGAGGTGGAACGCCGCGACCAGCATGAGCCCCCAGCCTGCCGCAGCCAGCGCCGCAGCGACGGAACCGAAACCCTGCCACGCGAGCAGGCCGACAAAAAGCGCCGTCCCGATCGACAGCAGAATCAGGGCCGCGCGTGTCATGCAAGGTCCTTGCCGCGCTTGGTCATCTGACGGAAAACCTGGCGGAAACCGAAGTACGCGATGGCGTCCTTCATGTTCGAGATGAAACGGCGCCACGGCCGCATGTTCGGATCGGTGACGTATTCGAAAGTCAGCGACACGCGCATTTCATTCGCGCCGGCGGGCGTGATGCGATGACGCAGCTTGTCGCCGTCGAAGAACACCAGGCCGCCTGGCGGAATCTGCACCGAGCCCGGCTGGTCCGGCACGTCCGGATTGCGCGTGTGCAATTCGTAATCGAGCCGGCACGACGATTCGTCGATCACGCCGAGCAGCAGCGTGTAGCGGCGGCCGTCATAGTAGGAAGTATCGTAGTGCCAGCCGATGTGGTCGCCGGCACGCGTGTAGTAATACAGCGCATACGCGTGCGGATCGTCCGCGGGCGACACCTGCAGCTTGTCGCCGCTGAGCTGCTCGAGCCAGCCGATCAGTTCCTTCGAGCGATACAGCTCGGCGATGAACGGCGCGAGGCGGTCGATCGTATGACGGCTTACGCTGCCGCCCTGCTTGTGGCCCGGCAGATAGTTGCGGTTCACTTCGTCGAGCAGACCCCGCGCGCTCTGGACGAGCTGGGCGGTGACTTCAGGCGCGAGGAAATCTTCCAGATACAGGAACGCGTCCTGAGCGGCGAAATCCCTGGCGAGACGCGGGGTGTCGAACGTGCGCGTGCGGCTCGCAACGGCGCGCCCGGCATTCGGCGCAGGCGCGACCGGCATGGCCGACAAAGAGGCCGACGAACGTTCAACTGAGATTGGCGCGATCACGTCGTCTTCGGCGTGCATACTCATTTGCTGGCCCACATTTGACTGGTTTCCGACGCCTTGGCGGGAGCGGCCGCCAGGTGCGCGACGCGCCAGTAGTCGACCACGACCCAGGCGGCAAAGAGCGGCGCGCCGATCGACGCAACGACGATGAACGGCATGACGACGCCCGTCAGCGTGACGATGGGTAGCAGATACAGCACGTCTTCGGTTTCGAAACCGCCGACCGACGCCTGCTTTGTACCCGCCTTGCCCGCCATATCCTCGATGCGCATGCGCAGGAAGAAAATCAATGCGACTGCAACGCCCGCCACGGCACCGAGCCATCCGGGTGCAACTTTCAACGAGCCGACATGCGTCGTACCGATGCCCATGCCGACGAACAACATGACGGTCACGAGCGCGTCGCAAGCCAGATCGTAAAAATGACCGATCCGGCTCGACTTGCCGCCGATGCGTGCGAGTTCGCCATCCGTGTGGTCGACGAAATTCGACAGGACGATCAGAAAGGCGCCCGCATTGGCCCAGGCAAATCCGCCGTGAGCAAGGCACAGTGCGCCAGCCAGACCAATCAGCAGGCGCAGCGTGGTCAAGTGGTTCGGCGTGACCCAGGTGTTGACGAGCGGCGTGACAAGCCGGCGGGCGAGCCTCGCGTCCCATGTTCTGGGGGTCGAAACGTTCAATGGAATTTGTTGTCGCGAATTCATAACCCGGAAATATATACGGGATCGTGAAAGCTTGCTTCCTTCCTTAACGCTTTCTTAAGGATCCGTCGTTGCCGCTGCGTGCCAGGCGCCGCGCAAAATATGCCAAATCACGTTAAAGTGCGAACCCAGTTGCGCCTGTCACGCCAGATCCTTTCGATACGCAACGTCCTTCGGGTCGCGACACCCGGCCGCCGCCCGTTGCGAACACACTACATCGAACGCGGGTCGCTATTCACGCCTATGAAATGCTTGTTTTCTTCTGTACTCCTTGCTCTGGCCATCGCGGCACTGCCGCTCACTAGCCACGCCGCAGCCCTCGATGCGCCGCTGGTCTGCAATGAGAGCGGTCATCAGTTCATTGCCGACCTCGTCGAGCAACAATTGATCGACCCGAAACCGACGCGGGTCGAAAGCAACTCCATCAATGCGTTTTCGCCGACGCAGGGCGCCGACCTGACCGCATTCGGCTTTCACGTTTTCGCGGTGGTCGGCTACGAAAAAGACGATCCGATGTTTCGCGTCGGCAAAGGTGAGCCATTGGCCCGCTCGGCCTATGGCGTCGTGGTGTTTGGTAGCGAATCAAAGGTCCAGAACGCGGTCACCGCGGCCGGCAGCACAGCGATCGTCCATCGGGTGGCGCCGCTCGTGACGGCGATTTTCTGCAAGCGGAGTTGAGGCGGCCGGCCGCGCTGCCCCACGCCGCCCCTACAGTTTGATCCCCGCCGGCCCCCCGTCAGATACCCGACCGTCGTGCCGAAGCGGTCCTGCGAGGATTCTGTGCAGCGAGTGCGAAAGCAAATTGGCAGGCTTTAGCAAGATTGTGTTTAGCATTTCGCTAGCTAAACCAGGCATCACCGGTCTAGCCCGGACGGCGGAATTCGTTTTCGACCCACGCGGCGGCACTCGCCTTGCTCAGCTTGAAGTTCGGCGCGACCTGCACTTGCGCGAGCTGTTCGCCAAATGTGTCGAGCGCGGTCAGCAGCGCGTACGGTTCGTCTTCGTCTGGGACGATGTCGAGCGTGATGTCGAGTTCGTCATTGCCGTCCGCGCTGGCCACGCGCACTTCTTTATGCAACTGGGCGCGCAGTTGCTGCTCATGGCGGCGCAGCACCTCAGAGGCGGTTTTCACCAGTGTGTTGAACGCCGACGTGTCGAGCGGCTTCGGATCTTTCTTGTTGCGGCCCATCGTCCACGGACCGACGAGCGCCGGTTCCGCTTCGCCGTCCTTGATCATTGCGACGGCCCAGCCTTCGTCGTCTTCGTTCTTGATGACGCGCGCGGTCCAGCCGTCGTCGCGCCACAGACGCGCTTCGTGCTGAATTTCGGGCTGCGCTTCGTCCAGGTGCTCGTGCGGGGTTTCGTGGATTTCGGGCGCACCTTCCGTCGTGGAGTCAGCAGCGGTGTCGGACGATGGAAGGGGGGTATCGGTCATTACAGGTTTACTCACGTTCGCGGGGCGGAAACACATCTCAAGCCTGCGATTCTACCCGTCCCGCACACGCCGAATGCGGCCCCCTGACGAACGGACAAGCCGGGGCAAGCTCCTCGCCAATCGGAGTGATGTATTTCGTTATGCGCGGGAACTTACAAATCGATTATAAAAGCGCAAAAAAACGCGGCCCGAAAGCCGCGTATAAAGAAGAAATGAAAAAGACACCCTTGGTCAGGGGTGTGAAGTGAATTGTAGAACCGTAATTCGCCGAGATAGACCATCCGAATTGGAAGAGTGCATTGCAGAAAACTGAATGAATGGAAGATTGCCTGACGGCAGGTTCGAATGGCTCGGGCGATCCGAAGTGGCACATGGCGTCGCTACAAGGCGACTACTCGCTGAGCAGGCGTACCGACGTGTACGTGGAAGGCGCGTACCAGCACGCTCGACGTAGTCATAGTGACGGCGCAAGCGCGCCGTGGGTATACTAAGGCCGGCTGCCTTCCTTGCCGTAACGTCGTTGCGGTCGAACGGCGGCTTCGTCGCGAAGCATGGCGTTGCGTTCAATCGCGTCGCGCTTCGCCCGCGCCCCAAGTTCCCGCGCACGACCGGGGACGCCGACGATCTGACCATGAAACGACTTCTTCTGCTTGCTCCCGCTGCTGCCGTTACCGCTTTTCTCGCTGCCTGCGGTTCCTCCAGCGGCCCCGCCCACGATGCATCCCAACCGATGATGTACGTGTCTTCGCAGCGCGCCCCTGCCTATATCGCCGATTGCCTTGAAAGCAAGCTGTCACGCGTGCGGATGTCGCGCGTAGGCGACGCGACCGAGATCGCCGTCGGCTCCGATTCGAACAACTCATATTTCGTTACGCTGACGCCGCTCAACGCCGGCTCGGTCATCAAGGTGATACATCCCGCGGATGCACCAGACGACCCGCCTGAATCGGAAATGCGCTTCGATATTGCGCGCTGCGCGACCTGAGTTTTTGGTCGCGCGGCTGCGTTTTGAGAACAACACTGAAGGCCACGCCGATGCGCGATTTTTTATATCGCGTGTCGGCTATTTTTTTATCTGTTCATCTGCGACTATAGCCGCCCTTTAGCTTTTATCCGGCGCGCTGCGTCGTGAGGTTCGATGGCATCCAAAAAAGCACATCACGCGACTGGGTTTGCAGCCGGCGTCATCGCCGCGGCTGTTGTCGCTCGCGTCGGCGGCGGCGGTTCGTTTCATATCGGCGTGTTCTTGAGTTTCATCGCCGGGGTGGCAGGGAGTACGGCGCCGGACTGGCTGGAGGTGGCCTGGTGGTCGCGCGCGCGAAGGCTGTGGATCACGCATCGTACGTTGACGCATTGGGGGGTGGGGTGGGTCGCGTTGCTCGCGGTTTCTTATCATTGGCTTGGGCGGTCTGCTTATGCTGCGCCGGGGTTTGGTTTTGCTTGTGGTGGGCTGATGCATCTGTTGGCCGATTGGCCCAATCCTTTGGGGGTGCCGTGGGTTGCCGGACGGCATTCCTTGAATCTTTGGAATAGCGGGCACTGTGATTTGATCGTTATTGCGGCTTCGTGGGTTGCGGCCTGGTTTATTGGTGAGCATGTCTGGTTACATGGTGTGCACGGGGTTTCGGTTTTGCGGGCTTTGAGAATGGGCTAGCTCTACGGCAAGGACGGCGGCAAGGACGGCGGCGGCTTCGTCGGCGACGTGGTCCGCACGATGGGCGAAATCACCAGCCGATCGGCGACATCATCGGCGTAATCGACGGCATCGCGTTCCAGACCAACCTCCTGGCGCTCAATGCCGTCGTCGAAGAAGCCGCTGCCGCGGCCCATTCGCTAAAGGATCAGGTGGGCGTGTTGCGCGAGGCGATCTCGAGCTTTGCGCTGCCGGCCTGAGGCCGCAGGCTCCTCGATTCAGGCAGCGAGGCGCGAGGAGAGGAAAGGCAGAGAAAGAGAAGGCGCTCTACAGGCAGAGAGCGCCTCTTTAACACGCCGCGTCGGAGTCGACGCATCAATCGAACGAACCAGCCGCGCGGATTTTTCAACTCCGCGCGGCTTTTTTGTGGCCGCCTGTGGCTGTGACTACGCCTTGCGGTTACGGCCACAGCCCGTCTGCGCCGCGAAGGCGAAGCCGCGCCGTTCAGCAACCGCTTGCCATACCCGATCCCGCAACCCGATTAAGCCAAATCAGGCATCGCCGAATTCGGCCTGTGTTTCGCCCGCACCGTCACCGCGCTCGGCGGCGACACCGTGCACGACTTGCCGCCCGGCCACGATCCCCTTGCATGGACCTCGCATCCTGATTACGTTCTTATTACAATCGGGGCAGCGTCGATTGCCGCGGCCAGCGCCAAATGGCTGCGTCACCGGCAACTCAAGATATTCACCGCCGCCGATTCGAGCGGCGCCAGCTAATCCCACTGCACGCCACGCGCGTGTGGCTTTCGTTCGAGGAGCACGCTCGACAGTCACGCGCAACAGGCCACCGGCGTCGCCGGTTTTTCGCCCTCGCACTGCTGTTCGTTACCCGCACTCATGATCCAAAAGAAGAAATCGCAGTCGCACGATCCGTACGCGCCCGTCGCGAAGAACCCGTTGCTGGCCGCGCGCCTGCCAATGTGGCGCTCGAAACTTGTCGTCCTGCTGGTGTTCGGCGCGTTCGCGTCGCTGGCGGGACGCGCGTTCTGGGTCCAGGTGGTCAATCAGGACTTCTACGTCGATCAGGGGCAAAAACGCTATCAGCGCACGCTAGAACTTGATGCGACGCGCGGGCGCATCGTCGACCGAAATGGCTCGATGCTCGCCGTCAGCCTCGCGACCTATGAGATCTGGGCCTCCCCGAAGCTACTCGACGAAGCGGCGTTCGCGCCACTTTCGAAGCTGCTCGACCTGCCGCTGGCGGAACTGCGCCGGCGTCTGAGCGGCGACAAGACCTTCGTGCTGCTCAAGCGCCAGGTGGATGCCGGCACCGCCGATCACGTGAACAAACTGGGCCTCGCCGGCATCACACAGATCGCGGACTCGAAGCGCTTTTATCCCGAAGGCGAATCGGCGGCGCACGTGGTCGGCTTCACGGATATCGAGGACAACGGCCAGGAAGGCGTCGAGCTCGCTGCCAACGAACAACTGCTCGGCGTGCCGGGCCAGCGCGAAGTGATCCGTGACCGTCTGGGCCGGGTGGTGTCCGAGACCCGGCCGCTCGTGCCCGCGCAGAACGGCGACACCGTTCATCTAACGATCGACCGGCGCATTCAGCAACTCGCCTACGCCCAACTGAAGGACGCCATCGCCAAACATCACGCCGAAGCCGGCAGCGTGGTCGTGCTCGATGCGCGCAACGGCGAGATTCTCGCGCTCGCCAACTATCCGAGTTTCGATCCGAACGACCGCGCGCGTCTGACCGGCCGGCAGCTGCGCAATCGCGCGGTCGTCGACACCTTCGAGCCGGGCTCGACCATCAAGCCGGTCGTCGTCGCGCTGTCGATCGACGAGGGCAAGGTGCGGCCGCAAAGCGTCATCGATACTGCACCGGGCTGGTACAAGATCGGGCCGGCCGTGATTCACGACACGTCGAATCATGGCGCGATGACAGTTGCCGAAGCCGTGCAGAAGTCGAGCAATATCGCGCTCGCCAAGCTCGCACTGAATCTGCCCGCCGAAAAGATCTGGAACAAGTATCAGGAATACGGGCTCGGGTTGCGGCCCGAGCTGACCTTTCCGGGTGTCGCGTCGGGCAAGGTGCGCCCGTTCAAACGCTGGCGCCCGATCGAACAGGCAACCATGGCGTATGGCTACGGTCTGTCCACTTCGCTGCTGCAGATCGCGCAGGTCTACACCGCTTATGCCGGCGACGGCACCCTGCATCGCGTGAGTCTGTTGCGTACAGACAAAGAAGCGGACAAAAACGCGGACGGGAACGCGGGTGCAAGTGGCGCGGCACAGGCCACCGGCAAGGGCCATGCGGTCACCACGCCCGCCACCGCGCGCGCGATCCGCTCGATGCTGGAAATGGCCACCGGCCCTGGCGGCACAGGGCGAGCCGCGGCAGTGGAAGGCTACCGGATCGGCGGCAAAACCGGCACAGCACGCAAACAGGTCGGCGCGACTTACGCGAAAAACCGTTACCGCGCGCTGTTTGTCGGCATGGCGCCCATGAGCGACCCACGGCTGATCGTCGCCGTCATGATCGACGACCCGGCCGGCAAGGCGTTCTATGGCGGGACGGTGGCCGGGCCGGTGTTCGGAGCGGTGACGGGTGGAGCGCTGCAACTGCTGGGGGTGCCGCCGGATGCGTGAGAAGGCCCCGCTGCTCCGTTAATCACGCTGCACTGTTCCAGCAGCGCAGGTTTAGCGTGGCGCGTTATTGCTGCCCGCTTTCACCAGCGCCTCGATGCGGTTGCGGCCATTGCGTTTGGCCTGGTACATCGCCCGGTCGGCTTCTTCCATCATCGCGCGGCCCTGCACGGCCGCGTCGGACGGTGTACCGGCAATCGTGCGCGCTGCTACGCCGATCGACACGGTCAACGCGATGCGTTCGCCGTGGTCGTCCTGCAAATCCAGCTTTTCGACAGCCCGCCGCACGCGCTCGGCCACCGTCAGCGCATCGGTCCGATCGCCTTGCAGCAGCGCGGTGAACTCTTCGCCGCCATAGCGCGCCACGGTATCGCCCAGCCGCACCTGCTGTCGCACACAGGCCGCCACCGCCGCCAGAGCGCGGTCGCCGGTCTGATGTCCGTAGGTGTCGTTGATACGCTTGAAACTGTCGACATCGATGAACAGACACGCGACCGGTACGCCATACCGGACGGCGCGCATGAGCTCCTCGCGCAACCGTTCATCGAAGTAGCGGCGATTGGCAAGGCCGGTCAGCGAATCGGTCATACCGAGTTGCTTGAGCCGCTCGCGATGCGCGACATTGTCGAGACTCGCTGTCACGATGCTCGCAAAGCGCTCCAGAATATCCGTGGCCATGCCTTCAGCGAAACGCCCCGGATCGTCGCTGCAGAGGCATAGATAGCCGCTGACGGTGTCGCCGGCGGCAAGCGGCAGCAAGATCGCGCTCCCCGGCGTGTCAGCGTCGCCGAAGAACGCGCGGCGCGCCGTTTCATTGAGCTTGCCCAGCTTGCCCAGCCACGGCCGTCCCTCGTCGCATAGCCCCTGGGCGGCGAGACCACCCTCGCGCGACGTTCTCAGATTGGGCTGGTCGATCGCATCCAACGCGCCCGGCTCGAGCAGTTCGAGCAACATCGGCGCGCGGTCGTCGAGCCACAACACCACGCTCGCCAGCGAGAATGCTTGCGGCAGATGGCTGAACAGCGTGTCGAGAAACGACGCGAAATCCCGTGCGCCGATCAACCTCAACTCGACGTTCTGGAAGCGGCGCAGCGTGCGCTCGTTGTGCTGCACAGTATCGACGAGCGCGCGAAGGCGGTCTGAAAGCGGCGTTTGAGCGAGATTCGTCACGTTATCGATGCGGGCGCGGAGGCGGAGCGGGGTCGGCAGCCCCAATCGCTGTAATAACGGCCAATTCCGCGAGGTCTTGAGGGTTGGATCGCCGGGCATGCAAAACAGCAGCTCAACGAAGCGATCAGGCAGTGCGACCCAACGCGGGGATTTTGAGCGGGGTCTTAAGTTTGGCTTAATTCTTACCTGTAACTATGCCGCACAACATCCCCTGTTGAGCCGCCAGAACATTGGCGGCGCTTTTTTTCGAGGGATGTCGCCGACGCGCCGATAGATGGACAGCATGCCTGCGAAGAAGGAGTCAAACGATGGTGGAAGACACGGTATTCGAGCATTTGCGCGCGATGCCCGGCAACGAATGGGTGCGCCAGATCCACTCGTGCAAGGTCTCGGCCCCCTTACAACCCCTTTGGGGACGCTCGTACAGACTCGTCGAATGGACCATGAAACACACCCCCGAATCGAGCCGCCGCGTGGTGCCCGCTGAAAGCACGCCACTCGAAATCGCACAGGCAGTGGTGTCGCACATTCCGGGGCGCCGCTTCTGCCAGCAAGGCGACGACTAATCGCGCAGCCGGCAACCTGCTCTCGGCTTTGCGCGCGCTTTGCCACTTCTTCCTCAAACAACGCGAATTCTTCCGCAGCGGCTTTTGCGACACTCGGGCGCTGCATCAATCGCTTGTAGTACTCAGCAACTGCCGGCCATTGCGACAGATCGATGCCGCCATACGACGCCCAGTTCAGCACGGTGACCAGATAGGCGTCGCCCACACTGAACGCGTCGAGCAGATACTCGCTTCGCGCCAGATGATCTTGCAGAACGCCTGGAAGTCCGATCCATCCGACAACTGTTTCGACTTCGTGTCGACCTGAATGTACCCAGCCTGCGCCCCCGCCTGCTGGCGCAAGCCACGGGCGAACTGGCCGCCGATGCGCAAGCGCCGCTCCTCGCGAAACTCGCGTCGGCGATTCTGCACAGCCTCGCGTTGCGCGCTCGCGCGGGCGACTCGCGCGCATCACTGCGGGCGACAGCGGTTGCGGGGGGGCGTTGATATGCGGCAGTGCGGGCGCGTCGCCTGTGCCTGCAACGGGCAAAGCCGCAGCGAAGGGACGTGGACGCTAGGCGGAAGGTGTTTCGCCCGCGCCGTTCGGTTTCCTCTGTTGCAGGGGGGCGAGCCGGTCAACGCGCTCTACGCGTTTTCGTAAAAGGACGGGATATACTGTTCATATATACAGGTATTTTTCGTCTGAACAATGCGCCTTCCTCCCTTCGACCCTCCCACGCTCGCCGAACTGCGCGCCTGGTGGCGCACGCGCGACGAGCAGGCCATCCAGCGGCTCATCCTCGAGATCCAACGCCAGCGGCTCACGCTGCTTGAACTGCGCAACCTGATCGACAGCGGCGTCCAGCAGGCGCGTGCCACCGACCGCACACTGGTGGAGCGCGGCGAACCATTAATGACGCTACGCATACGGATTGCGCAGGAAGTGCTGCGTGTTGGCGATATCGACGATACGCGGCAGATAAGCCGCGCCGAACAGGAAAGGCTCGCCGTGCGTACCCAGGGCCAGATGGAATACGCACGCGAAGGCCGCCTGAGGCGGCAGCGCCGGAATATCTAGCGCGAGCAGGCCAGCGTATCGCCGCGCGCCCGAACGAAAAACCGGCGCGCGGCTGAGTCAGTACCGCTGGGTCAGCGCGTTTGCATCGCGACGCGCAGGCCGAGCGAAATGAACAGCACGCCGATGAACTTGTTTTGCCAGCGGCTAAGCCATGTCAGGCGCCTGACGAGTTTGCCCAGCGGACGAATGGTCAGCACGATCAGCGTTGTATAAAGCGCGCTCATGCCGACGAAGATCAGCCCGAGCGTTGTGAACTGCAGGAATGAGGAGCCGTGCTCAGGGCGAACGAACTGCGGCAGGAACGCGAGGAAAAACAGCGCGGTCTTGGGATTCAACACTTCGGCAGGGATCGCCTGAAAAAAGGCTTTAGAAGCGGAAACCGGCGCGACCGCCGGCAGATGCGCGCTCGCCTGCTTTTCGCGCAAAGCGCGAATGCCCAGATAGACGAGGTACGCGGCGCCGACGAATTTCACCGCATTGAAGGCGAGTGCCGACGTCATCAGCAAGGCCGACAGCCCGACCGATGCGCCTAACGTGTGTATGAAATCGCCAACTGCGACACCAAGACCCGTGAGAATGCCGGCCTTGCGCCCACCATGCACCGTGCGAGTCAAAACCAGCAGCACGGCCGGACCGGGAATCAGAAAGAGCCCTAAAACAACGGCAACGAACGCTCCTAGCGTAGAAAGATCAAGCATGTCGTCTCCTGAGTGGCGCGCCCGATTCAGCAGACCGGCACGCGTTTAGCGGACGATTATAGACATTCGCGGATCGCCCATCGGCGATCCGTTACCATGGTGGGCACAGGGCCACATGAGACCTGCATGAGGCCCGCATTTTTCATTCACTGAAGTCTTTGCCTTGCCCACCTATACCTTGCCCGCGCCGCTTTGCGCGGAACTCGAGATTCGCAAGAGCCGTTTCATCGCGCATGCGATACCGGTCGCCGACCGCGATGCCGCGATGGCCGAATTGCGGCGTCTGCGCAACGAGCATCCTGGCGCGACGCATGTGTGCTGGGCGCTGCTGGCAGGTGGCCAGTCAGGCATGTCCGACGACGGCGAGCCGTCCGGAACCGCGGGCCGGCCCATTCTCGAAGTGCTGCGGCATCACGATCTGGACGGCGTGCTGGCGGCCGTCGTGCGATATTACGGCGGCGTGAAGCTGGGCGCCGGTGGGCTGGTGCGAGCGTATACCGACGCGATTGCCTCGGCTCTGCTGGACGCGCCGCGGGTGGAACGGATTGCTCAGGTTACGCTGATCGTCGAAGTGAGTTACGCCGATGAAGCGAAAGTGCGCAGATGGATCGAGGCTGAAGGTTACGGACTCGTGGACAGCGCCTACGGGATGCTGGTGAAGATGACTGTCCGGCTGCCCGTCACCGCAGTAGACGATGCCCGGCTAGCCCTGGTGGATATGACTCAGGGCAAAGCCGGTTTCTTTTGATCGTGCGGCCCTCCCCGCGAAGGGCGAGGCTGTTTCAATCGTTCGAAAATTCCGGCCCCTGATCCGGTTCAGGAAACGCACAGGATCGGCTCGCTGTTACCATGATGCTCTGTACCGCGATGACTCAACTTGAAAGGCAACTCCTCTGACCTCGACCGACGCTTTTTCCAGCACAGCGCCCGAGTCGCCGCAACAGCGTCAGTCTCTGCGGCAATCGCTCGGCCCCCTGCGCCCGGCCCTGAGATCCGCTGTGCTCAAGGGTTGCGGCGCCGTCGCACTGCCGTTGATGCTGTCCGCCTGCTCCTGGTCGTGGTTCGGCCTGAATAGCCCGCCGCGCGCGGCCGCGCATTCCACCGGCTGGCTCAGCGTCGCCCCCGCAAGCGATTTCGTGTACATGCCGGCTCGCAACGGCCAGGTTTCGCCGAACCGGATCGAAAACACCGCGATGACCGGCATCGTGCTAAAAACCGATATCAACGAGGCCGTGCGCAACGGCGTCGCAAGCAGTTTGCGGATCGCCGGTTTCCATCTCACTGAAGGCGGGAAGGTTCTGAGCGGCAGCATCGAGACGTTCACGGTCGACGATGCGCGGTCGCCGGCATTCTGGACGCTGAAAATGCGCTACATCGTGACCGATGCCGCGACCCAGAAAGTGGTGTTCTCAACCGTCAAGACGGTCCGGCAGAAGTCGCCTAAATTCACCAGTAACACCATTGCCATCGAAGACACGGTCAGGCTGAGCGTCGATGCGCTGATCAGCGACCCGGGCTTCGTTAAATCGGTGAATTGAGCGGATGGGTTCAATCGGCGCGTTCCGCCGATTCGCTACAATCGGGGAAATATCGGGAAAAGCTGAATCGCGCAGAATCGAGGCGTCATTGACGCCTGCCGTCTCGCGCGCCCGATTCGTTGCAGCCACGTCCCCTTCTCCGTGCGAGCCGTCATGTCCATCACCACCTGGCTGTTCTTCCTGCCCGCCTGCTTCGCGATCAACCTCGCGCCCGGCCCAAACAATCTTCTATCGATCAACGTCGCCGCGCGTCACGGCTTCATGACAGCCTTCGTCGGCGGCACCGGCCGGCTTGTCGCGTTCGCGTTGATGCTGGTGTTGGCTGCGACCGGCCTTGCCGTCGTGCTGCACGCATCCGAGTGGTTCTTTCTTGCGATCAAACTGGCCGGCGCCGCGTATCTGATCTGGCTTGCCATCCAGTTGTGGCGCAGCGACGCGCCGGCCATCGATACGACCCAGCAGGACGACGCGTCGCTCTGGCGGATTGCCCGGCAGGAGTGTCTCGTGGCGGCAGGCAATCCGAAGGCGATTCTGGTTTTCACCGCATTTTTGCCGCAGTTCGTCGATATCGCCAAACCGATGCTGCCGCAGTTCGCCGTGCTCGGCGCGAGCTTTCTGGTACTCGAATGGGTGGCGATCGCGCTCTATTCCTGGGCTGGCATGCACCTTGGCAAGTGGCTGGTTCGCGCCAAGGTTCGCCGGTGGTTCAATCGCTGCTGCGGGACGTTTCTGGCAGCGATCGGCGTGAGCTTTCTGCTGGTTCGGCAGGGATAGTAATAGAACCGCTGCATATAACGCCCTGGAGCGGCGAATGGATAAGATTCAACGTCACCTGGGTACGGCTCTCGCCTTCATCGCGGGCGAGACACTCGTCTGTCTCATGCTCCTGACCGCACTGGTGTGCAAGTTGACCGAACGGATCGGCAAATCGCGGCCACCGCGCTAAGCTGGCGGTCATTGCCTGCGCAGCGCTGCCAACGCCGCTTCGAGCGCCGGCTTCGGCGTCTCTGAAGCGTCCACCAAACCAAAATTGCGCTCGCGCGCGTTCTTGCCATTGACTGTGTCTTGCCATTCGTAGATAGAGATCAGCGGTGTCCTCAACGAAGCACGCTTCATGAGAAAAGCCTGGATGTCTGCCGCCTGACCGGTCATGCCCCCCTTTGCTCCAGACGAGACGCCCCACTCTGTAATAAGCGCCGGCAGTCCATATCGGGAAAGAACGTGCGCGGATGCGTCTTGAATCTGCCGTTCGCTCATTCCGTATGCATGGTACGAAACGGCGTCGATGCAGTGATCCGACGATGATTGAAGGCTCTGCAACAGCTTGTCCGAGCGGGAACCGGATGCTGGGGCCGTCGCGAAGCCGAATCCAATCACAGGCGTCAATGCGTGAACGTTTTTCAGTCCGGCGCACACCTCCCGCATATATACCGGAAACGTCGCATCGATATCGCCCGTCGGCCAATATGTAGGCAACTCCGGTTCATTCCAGAGTTCAATGGCAAGCACATTGCTCCTGTAAGTGCCAACCAGACTGCTCACTACGTGAATCAGTTGCTTCGCGGCGTCGCGCAGTTGTGCATTGCGAGCCGCCTCGTCCGACTGAAAAGGCCGTGCAAGAGGGATTGTCGAGCGCACCGTAAGAAGGACGGGAAGGCCCGCCTCCTCAGCAGCGGCAAACGCGCTGGCTACCCGCTTTTGATATTCAGTGGTCTGCATCGAATTCACCCATACGCCAAAACGAACGAAGTTAAATCCGGCAGCTTTGATCTGCATCGCAGATGTCGATGTGAAGCGCTCGACCTTGACTTGCGTACCTATCTTTGAGGGACCTTCGCTATCGAAAACCCGCTGTCTGAACGGTTGTGCCCGAGCTTGCATGGTCATGCCGACCATGCAAAGCGCGATTACGCCCGTCTTCAATAGACTTTGAAATGAAATCATGAGAAACGTGGTGCACGGGCCTTCGACTGCCTGAACAGGCAATTCAGACACGCGAGCATTTTTTGATCAGAACATGACATATATCTCCGGGCGCGCATACGACCACCAGGTCTAAGCCAGGAACCTGGTCTGCCCCCTAAGTAGTTGAGCCGCCATGCGCAAAAAAGCGCAACGCTTGACAGGTGCCGAATGTAGCTTCCCAAGTCCGGCTCGAATAACATCGAAACCGCCATGTGACCGATTACCAGGCTTGCGAGCACATCTATGGCACCCGTTCCGGTTCCTTCCACGCGGTCAGATGTTCGACCGAACACGGAGCCGACTGCGATCCATACGAATACCAGCATCAGGAATTCCTTTGGTCCCGGATAAAACAGAACCGGAATGTTCAGCTTCAGGATTGCGTAGACGTAGTCCACGCAGAAAGCAGCAAACGAATTCGGCTCGAGCAGGTTGTAGAAACCTGTGCGCGCGCCATAGGGCGAGCCGGCGACGAGATAGTCGACAGCCATATCGCGCGGATGCAACAGAACGTAGTACGCGGCGTCCGGCAACATATACAGCCCCGCCACAACTGCAAGGATCAGAACCGTCTTCAGTCGCAGCGATGCTCGACGGAATATCCACGCGCCAATGGCAATCGCAAGGATCAGCGCAAAATAAATCCGTACCGTCAACGCGTACCCCGCATAGAGAGCAACTGCGGCGACTATGACATTCCGCACCCGCCATCTCCGGCCGATCAGAATAAGCGCGATAGACATCAGAACGACAAGCGTGTCTTTGCTGGCAACGAATAAATTGAAAAACACGCACGGCGCGATCAGCACCGTATTCAGCAACAGACCGCCAAGCCGCTTCGAATATCCGAACATCAGCCAGATGAACAAGGCGCCAATACCCACAACGAAAAGGTTGGTGCCGATATTACCGAGCGAAGAATAAAACTTCGCGACCGCGTCGAAAGAGGTGTCCTGATATGTACTTGACCCACCAATCTGCGACTGAATCTTGCCTGAGTCGCGGAACACGAACTCAGGCAAGAACATGCTGGCTTTCCAATACATCGTCATATACAACAGGATCGCAAGACTGGCGATCAACCGAACGACACCATTGCTAAGCCGCGGGCCGGTATTGAGTACCTTACGGAGCATGAACAACCTCTCTATTGACCGCTTCAGCTTCGGGTACAGCACGGGCACGCATCACGAGAAACGCCAATATCGCTACGATCCCAGTACTCGCTGCCAGGTGCGCCAGCGCCGCGCCCGTTGCGCCTAGCCGCGTCACCAATATCCATTCCCCCGGAATGCTGATGGCCGCTACGACAGCCATTGCAACGGCGACCTGCTTGCCCAGGCGCAGTGCGACTGCGCCACTCCAATAAACGTCTGCGATAGACCGGAGGACGAAGGAGACCAGCAGAATGCCCAGCATCGTGAGTTCATGACTACCGGCGGGCTCGCGGGCGACGCGGAAGATCGGCTTGTAAGCGATCAGAATCGCGGTAGCGGCAATCATCGTGATGCCAACGGCAGACCGCATCGAAATTTGCAATGTCGCCCTGAAGTCGCCGCCGGCCTCACTCAACGAGCGTACCAACCGTGGTCCGGCCGTCACTACGATCGTGGCATAGGCGATCGTCTGGATAGCGTTCGCGATTGACCACGCAAACACGTAGCGGCCGAGCGAATCAGCAGAGATCACACTGCTCGCGAGAAATCGCTCGCCGTATTGCAGACCAGAGAGTACGGTGGTCGCGACAAAGAACGGCAAGCCCGCCACCCACACTGAGCGAACGCCGCCCACCTTGCGCGACACCGGCTGCGCCAACCCTACCTCACGCCTCTGACGCCAGATGCACCAGCATGCCGCAAGCGCGGCAATGACGTTCGCCCCGCACCAGAGCGCGAAAACTGTTTCAACTGAAAGGAGCACACCGGTGAGCAAACCAGGAATCGCGACACCGGCCCACGCACCCGTACGAATGAAAAGCAGCAGCGCGCCCAGGCGCGGCCGATGCAGCGAAAAAACATAAGACGTCGTCTCAAGCCCAATATGCTCAGAGAAGGCCACCAACATCACGCCCCAGAGAACGCCAGGTGGGATTCGACGAAACACATCGAAGCCCACACAGTTGTGCACAGTCAAGACGACGACGGCGATCGCCGCGTAGACGGCACAATAGAGCAGCAGTAGACGGCCCGCGTCCTGAATCGCGCCTGCCGGGTTCACAGCGCTCAATCGCCGGTTCATTTCGGAGCTGAATCCTAGTCCGAGCAATTTGGACGACACAACCGATACTGCGAGCGCCAGACCGTAGTCGGCCACAGCTGCGAATCCGAGCATACGGGCGACGACGATCGTTAGCGCGAATTTCAGCGCTAGCGACGTGATGCGAAAGGCGAGCCGGACGAACAGGTGCATCACCATCCCGCGCTATGAGCCTCGCGCGGCCCGGAGCTCGGCAAGTATCCGTTCCCGTGCAACACGGATGCGCTCGAAGCCAGAGGAGGTGTTCGCCCAAAAATTGCGAATCGCACCCGGCGTCAGGATCGTCGCAGCAACTTTCTCGGGGTCGAAGTCAGCCGCGTTGACCACCCAACCGTCCAGTCCGAGGTCGGAATACGCACCGAAACCTTTGCGTTCATAGCTAAGGTGGTAAGAAGGAACGCCACTCAGCACTGACTCGAGCGAGCCGTGCAAGCGGACCGACACTACGAAGTCCGGCGTATCCGTGGCCAGCATTTCTTTCAGCGACATAAGGTCGCCGTCGACGCCGATGCTCCGGTAGTACGCCAGGTCGTCGTTGCCTCGGCCCCTACTCTGCACGGCAAAGCTGATCCGGCATGTCTGCCTCAACCGTTGAATCAGCCGCTGCGTGGCGGTCTCGTACCGTTCCCGCTGCTGCATCGACCATTTCGGCGCCCGCCGCAGGACGAATGCCACGTGAGCCACGCTGGTGCGAGCCTTCTCCGCTCGCTCCATGATCTGTGCGCTGCGCCGCTCGAAGTCCAGCACAGCCAGATCAGGCGCGCGACGGGTGTTCGCGTTGCAGGCGAGGAAGGAGACCGAGCGGTCATCTCGAACGAACACGCATGAAAACCCTGCGAGCATTCCTATGAGATGCGAGCGCAACGGCTTCGCCGGCATCGAAGGTCCAATGCTTTGCGGCAAGTACACGGTCGGCTTGCCCGACAGACACGCTGCACGCATCTGCAGCAGGTGGCCCACTTCCAGTTTGAGGGCTTCCATGTAGTTACGCGCACGCAAGTATCCCCCGCCGACACCCACGAGAAGATCAGCCGAGGCCAGAATCCGCAACAACTCGCGCGCCCGGCTATTCTTGCCGATCGGCAGCGCCATACTGACCGCGCCGGCAATACGGGAGATACCAGCTTCCGCAAGAACCGGCGCCGGATGAACATCGGAGTATTGGGAGAAGGAAGCCGGATCAGCAGCAATGATCGATACGCGCGTCATCTCCCCAAAGGCCTCCTTCAAAAGGTCGATCGACAGGTCGACGAGCAGGCCATCTCCAGAGTTCTTCGAGCTGTACGCGTGAAGGAGGACCACATGCGTGTTTTTCGGCATTAATTGGTCTCCTTCATAAGTAGACGTTTGTATAGATTTGCGGTTCGTTCAACCATCGCTGTAGCTGAGAATCGCTCGACGGCGCGCTCGCAGTTACGGCTCATGCGTTCGCGCATCATTGGGTCCTGGGCAAGCGCCGCCGTCGCGTCCGCGAAAAGGTTTGTGTCGTCTTCATTGGGAACAACAAAGCCGATCTGTTCCGCGTCGATCAATTCCGCCGCTCCGGACACCCGGGTAGACACAATCGGGATGCCGGCCGCCATTGCCTCGAGGACGACATAGGGAAAACCTTCGTAGCGGCTTGGAAGCGCAAAGATGTCAAAGGCGGAGAAAAAACGGCGTGCCTCTGGAATCAACCCAAGCAAGCGTATGTTCGTGGGAATGCTCTCTTCGCTCACGCCTGAAACGCTGCCGAAGTCACCAGGACCCATCACCGCAAAAATGACGTTGTCCACGCCCCGCTCGAGGAGGCACTGTGCGACCCGCACGAGCCGATCAACGCCCTTCTGGAAATCCAGACGACCCACAAAGCCGACAACAACAGCGTCATGCGGCAAACCGAGTGCAACCCGCGCTTCAATCGACGGAAGCAACGCAGGCGCAGGCACGCCGTTGAAAATCGTTTCGATGCGATCCGCTGGAATACGCAACACCTGCCGCAAATGTTCCGCTTCGTCGACGGAAACCGCGATGAGGCGGTCGCTCCGAACACGACCGAGGAAACCTTCGATCAGCCCATAAAACCGCCGTTGTGCTCGCGGCAAATACGGATTCAGCGTGTAGACAGCGTGCGGCGTGTATACCTGCTTCCACGGTCCAATGCACATCCGCGCGAGCGCCCCTGCCTTCGAACTGTGGCTGTGAACGATGTCCGGCCTGATCCTGTGCAGGCACCTGGATAGTTGGGCGAAGGCGATCATGTCAGCGCTGCCGACCCAGCGGCGCATCGGCACACGATGAACCGTATCGCATTGCGCGAGCAGGTCCTCGGTGAGAATCACTCCGTCGAAACGGGCTCCAATCGGGACGATTAGATGGATGTCGAAGCCGCCGCAAGCGCGCAGGCCGCGCACCATATCAGCAATATGGACGGCTACGCCGCCACCGGCCGCTTCAACCACGAGCGCCACCCGCAAAGGAGGCGATCCCAAGTCTCGACGAACCTGCAATGCGCCAAAAAAAATGCCGCCATCCGCCGACCGTGACCGCTCGGCGCTACCTACCGTACTGACTTCCATCACTGCCCCTGACCAAGACGGGTCAGCAGTTGACGCCAGCGGGTCGTCAATGCAGGGCGCGGGTCTTCGTAGCAATACTGCACGTATCGGTAACCACCATTCTTACGGTTGTAGCTCCGTCGTCCGGACTTTGGATCGAGACCATTGAGAAGCGCACCGCTAACAGCGACTCCAGCGTGCGCGAACTGCCTCACAGATTCCGTCAACTCCCCAACGCGCGTATGACCGGCCCGAGCAACGAGCATCACTGTCGCGCAGTGCTCCGCTAGCACTACCGCGTCGACCGCGGCCAGAACCGGCGGCGAATCGACGAGTACCACGTCGTAATCGTGTGCGCTGTCTTCAAGAAGTTGTCCTACGCGCTCGTGCATCAGTATCTCGGCGGAGCTAGGCGGCAGCACACCGGTGGCGATGAAGTCAAGATTCGGAACAACGCTGCGATGAATGACCTCATCAAGAGAGAGTGCCCCCGTAATGACGTCTGTCAGACCCCGCGCGCGTTGTCGACCGAAGTATTCGTGGAGATAACCCCTGCGAAGGTCGCCGTCAATCACCAGCACTCGCTTTCCGCTCGTTGCCAGCAGTGCCGCGAAATTCGCGGATACGAAGGATTTGCCGACACCAGGCGAGGGGCCGGAGATAAGGATCACGTTATTTCTTGCGTTCGACATCGCGAACTGGAGTGCCGTGCGCATGCTTCGCAGGCTTTCGACGGCCGGTTCGCGAGGAAAGGCTTCAACGAGCAAGCGAACGTCCGAAGCGTGGTCGATATCGTTCCGATTGATCTGCCTTTGGTGGCGTGACTCCGGGATCGTTGCGTACACGTGCAAACCGACATGACTCTCAATCTCGTCCGCTTCGGCAATCCCCGCGAACAAAAAATTGTGAACGAACGCGAAGCCGACACCCAACAGCAGTCCGAGCAACGCACCCGCAGCGATCGTTACGGACCGGTTAGGAAATGCGACGTTTTCGGGAATGACAGGCGTGTCGACAACGCGCACACTTCCGGTCTTGCCTGCCTTGATCAATTTCAGCTGCTGCACATTGTTCAGCAACGCCGTGTAGAGATCGGTCGCTACCTTGACATCGAGCATCAAACGTACTGCGTCCTGTTGTACGTCGGGCAAGAGCCTCATTTGCCGATCAAACGCACTTTGCTGAGAACGAAGGGTGGCGATTTGCGCGTTAAGCGCAATCACTTCAGGATGCGAACTCGTGAACCGCGAAGCGAGCTCATCACGCTTCTGCTGCAATTCAAGCATCCGCGTTCTGGAATCCGCAGTCTGCTGAATGGCGATCCTGGCTTCCTCCTGCAAATCGACGGTGCCCTGCTTCTTTCGCATCTGCGTGTAGCGCGCTTCAGCGTCCACCAACTGCTTTCTGAGCAGCGGCACCTGCGTATCAAGAAACGCGAGAGATTGCGCCGCTTCAGCGGCCTTGCGTTCGACGTTCTGCTTCACGTAGTAGCGGCCAATCGCCTGCAACTGGTCCCGAACCAACACTGGATCTGCTGCGGTGAGGGTTGCAATGAGAACGCCCGACGACTTGATCTTCTCCTGAATTTCCAAGCCCTTCTGCATGCTCATGATCGTGTCAAGCCGGGATTTCCGGGTCAGCTTGAACTTCGTGCCGGGTGCGGCGTTGAACGACTTCACAAGCAACGTCATTGGCCCACTGCCCGTCTGGAACACCTCGGCCGCGCCGACCCGACCGGTAACGGCCTCATCAAGATCCCAACCGGACAGACGGTAGCGGTCACCGGAAAGCACCGTGAGCGCGAACTGATCACCTTCCAACCGCTTTGGCACATCGAACTGAACGATGTCGGCGCTTTCCGTGCCCCATGCCCAGCCCCCGATACCCAGGACACCTGGACGCATCACAGCGTCATTGAACCCGGATATGAAATTGCCGATCAACGGAAACCGGCGTGGGTGCACGACAATGTAGCTACGCAATTCGTCGACGACACTGGTCACGACGAGCCGCGACGCCATGATCTGCTGCTCGGCCGACGTGGGCGAGTTGTAGTCGAAAAGCGACGACACGTTGCCCAGCAAACTCTGCGCAGCAGCCGAGCCGCTGCCGTCTCCTACCTGAACCGAGATATCCGCCTGATAGCGCGGAGGGAACAGAAAGGCGAATGCCGTCGCAAGCACGAGGCAACAGAGGCAAATCTTGAGAATGACCCATCGGTACTCGACAAACACATCCAGTACCCCGATCAGGTCAATCTCATCATCTTGTTTTAACGCCTCGCTTTCGGGCGATTGCAACGGTTTCATTGTGTATAAAGATAGGTATTTTTACCGGCTGTCAGGATGGCGATTCGCCGAGAACGGGAGCAGACGTCACACGTCCCCCGGATAGGCCCGCGATGCGCGCGGCCCATCCTTCGACTCCGGCTTCGATGAGCCTTAGGCTTTCTTCGAATGCCGCGCGGCCTTTGCGATACGGATCGGGGATATCGAACCCCGCGTCTGAATGGCGAGGCGCCCCTGACATATCGCCGAGTCGATAGACGCGTCCATAAATGGACGCGAACCGATGCTCAAGTTGCTGCCGCTGGAGACGGTCCATCACGAGTACGAGGTCGGCGGTAGCGGGCATCCATGTCACCAGTTGACGCGCACGGTGGGACCGTATATCGAGGCCTCGTTCGCTCATCAGGCTCACGGCGACTGGATCGGCTCCGTAACCGATCAACGCCGTAATGCCGGCGGACTCCACCGTTACCGACTCGATACGCCGCGCGAGAAGGGCTTCTGCCATCGGACTGCGGCAGACGTTTCCCGCGCAGACAACCAGCACGCGCTTTATCATTTTGCGATCACCCCGGCCGTCAAACCCGTGCTGATTAACGGCATCAACAAACTCAACACACGATTGAAGCGAACGAGGCCGCTGCCGTCGACATACACGACGTCTTTGGGTTGCAACTCAAAATCCTTGGCGAGCAGCATCGCGACCGGCGACCTGCCGTCGAGGTGAAACACCTGCGGCGTCCCTGACAACGAGCCGCGGACCACGAACATCTGCGCGGCATCGGCGGTGGATGCATTCACGCTGCCAGCCTGCGAGAGAGCGTCCGCGAGCGTGATGCGGCCGGTTCTGCGTGGAATCGCTGAGACCGGCTTGTTGACCTCGCCCATCACATACACGTCGTTTTCGTCGCGCGACGCGACGCGCAGCAAATCGCCGGGCTTCAGATAGAGTCGCGACGGACTCACGCCTCGCGCTAGCAGCTGCGTCAGGTTCACTCGATGTGACTCGCCGTCGCGCACGAGCACGAGGTCGCTTTGGTCGGCGGCTTCGCTGAAGCCACCGGCGCGGCCGATTGCTTCGTAAAGTGTCATGGGCACGTCATTGACCGCGAGTGCGCCCGCGCTACGCACTTCGCCGTCAACATAGACCTGATGCGCCCGGTAAGAGGCCATGCGCACAGTCAACTGGGGTTTGACGAAGTACTTCGCAAGCGCGCCGGTCAGGCGCTGCTGGATCTCATCGGTACGCTGGCCGGCCACGTGCAGCGTGCCTGCATACGGAAACGTTAGACTGCCGTTCTGATCGACGATGAATCCGGACAGTGGATCGCCGGGTCGCGCCGACGACTGCGTTTGTGAAGAACCCAGTGCGGCCGCGAACTCCGGATGATCCCAGACGACGATTTGCAGCACGTCGCCGGGCCCGACGGTATAAGCTTGGGGCGCTCCGGACAGCAACTGCGAAAGCTCAGCTTGCTGTTGCTTCTGACTTTGCGCGAGGCGCGAGATCAGTGACGCGTTGACCTCGGTTATAGCAATATCCGGCGTGTTAGAGGTCGCATCGGCCTTCTCATCTGCCGAACCTTCGCCGGCGTCTCCAGTTGGGGTGGAAGCGCCGTAAGCACTCGGCATTTTTTGTACACGGGACGTCTCCATTCGCATCCCCGGCGCCCCCGCGCATGCGCTAGTCAACAGGGTTACCGCCGCCATCAAGGCACCAAGCCGATAGACCGGCCTCGTTCGAATTACCGCTAACATCGTGTTCAACCTATTCTTCAAGCAAGCGGGCCGTAGCACCACTCTCGCTGCCCCACATCAGGCAGACAGGATTCATATTCCATTGAGATGGAAGCCAGCTGACCCACCAGGTACTGCCACGCCTTCTGGCGTCCTCGCGGAACGCCAGAAGGCTACGCATCAATACGCGTTCCGATGCCCCAACCCCTTTAACACCGTCACAAAGACGATTCGCATATCCAACCAGAATGACCAATTTCTCAAGTAATACAGATCGTGTTCCACACGCCCCTGCATCTTTTCGATCCGGTCGGTCTCGCCGCGAAAACCGTTCACTTGCGCCCAGCCAGTAATGCCCGGCTTGATCCTGTAACGATGGATATAACCGTCGACAACGCTCCGATATTGGTCGTCGTGTTCTATCGCGTGCGGTCGCGGTCCGACCACCGACATCTCCCCGCGCAGCACATTGATAAATTGCGGCAGCTCGTCGAGGCTCGTGCGGCGCAAAAACGCGCCGACACGCGTGATACGTGGATCCCCGCGGGTGGCCTGACGGAGCACACCGGGCTGTTGCTTGTGCGCACGCATTGAACGAAACTTGTAGATGCGGAAAACTCGCCCGTCGGCGCCCTTGCGCTGCTGGGTAAACAACACCGGCCCTTTCGAGGTCACCTTGACGGCCACAGCAATCGACAGCATCACAGGTGCCAACGCAAGCAGCGCGGTTGCCGCGAATAGCCTGTCGAAAATCGCTTTCTGAACCAGGGCGTACGGGGTCATCGGCGACGCCATCAGATTGATAGCCGGCGCACCGATCAGATCGACTACGTTCCGGTCGAACATCGCGAGACTGCGTACGTCCGGAATGAAACGCAGATTGACAAGATCACCATTGAATTCGTCCATGACCCTCAACACCGTGTCCTCTTCGGACATCGATAGCGCGAGCCATACCTCCTCAATCTGCTCACGGCGCACACAGTCCGCAAATTCGCGCAGACACGCGAACGATGGCAGCCCCGGAAAATCAGGCTCGCTACCCTGCCGCGTGTTGAGCGTGGCAACCGCCCGGAATCCGGCGTCCGGCGAACCGACAATGTTGCCGATCACGCTATCGCGATGGGCACCGGCGCCCACCACGGCAACCATGCGCAGATTGCGCCCGGCGCGCCTGATCCGGCCGAGCACCGTGTGCACGAGCAGCCGCGACGCGACGAGTCCGGTTGCGGTCATCACGGTCCAACTCACACACCAGAGCCGCGACACAGACGCAGTGCGGTGAAGCAGAAACATGATCGCAAGGCCGCAAAGCTGCACTGCGATCCAACCGAACACAACGTTAAAGACAAGACGCCATTTCGAGCGGCCGCGCCACGATTCATAGATGCCGAACAAGGGCAACAGCAAAATCGCCAACGCCATGTCGAACGCCGCGAAAGCGCCTTCGAGAATCGAATGTGCCGTACCGGTCACGACCGTTAGCGATGCGAGCGCCGCGCCCAGTGCGACCAGCATCACGTCGAGCAGGCGCGCCAGGACGCTCTCCATTTCCGCGAAATCGCGGCCTGCGGTTTGACGAAACTTCATAGCATCGCTCCCAATAATCCGTTTGCAATGCCACTTGAATGCATCACTTTTTTCAAAGAATGCCCATTCTGCTCTTCCGAGCAATGTTCCAGTATGAGAAGTTTCTCAATCGCATCGCGGCACTTTCAGACAAATCACCCGAACTTTTCATTGAGTTTGAGGTTGTTCCACAAAATCTGACTGCTGCACGTCTATAACCAATCCCTAATACATCGGCCGATAAACTTTAACTGTCCGCAATCGCCTCGCAGACTTATGCTCGATTAGTGACCCGCCACTGCGGCAAGACCATACGCAGCATCGGGCAAGCGACTTTTCATCGTCACAGGGGCGGCATCATGAAGATCTGCATCTTCGGAGCAGGAGCGATTGGCGGTTTGATGGGCGTGCAACTGGCGCGTGCCGGCGCGGATGTGAGTTTCGTCGCACGCGGGGCGCATCTTGCGGCAATGCGCGAACACGGCGCGCGTCTGATCATGGACGGCGAAACGGTCAGCGTGCCGGTACGCTGCACATCCGACCCGCGCGAACTCGGCGAGCAAGACTT
Organism: Paraburkholderia sp. GAS348; assembly: GCF_050434205.1. Taxonomy (NCBI): domain Bacteria; kingdom Pseudomonadati; phylum Pseudomonadota; class Betaproteobacteria; order Burkholderiales; family Burkholderiaceae; genus Paraburkholderia; species Paraburkholderia sp. GAS348. Next base: position 73,742 of record NZ_JBNPVT010000003.1, on the reverse strand, counting down.
CGTGATCGTCACGCTGAAGGCGCACTCGCTGCCTGGCGTGGTCGATGCGATGCAGCCGCTTCTCGGCAAGCACACGGCCATCGTTACCGGCGTGAACGGTATTCCCTATTGGTACTTTCATCAGCACGGCGGAAAATTCGCCGGCACACGCCTCGCCAGCATCGACCCGGACGGCGTCCAATGGACGAGGCTCGGTCCCGAACGCGCGATCGGCTGTGTGCTGTATCCCGCTGCGGAGATCGCCGAACCGGGCGTCATCAAGCACGTGTACGGCAAGAAATTTCCGATCGGCGAGCCGAGTGGCGAACGCACGCCGCGCATTCAGCAATTGCACGAGATCATGCAGGCGGCGGGATTCGATGCGCCGATCCGCGACAATATCCGCGATGAAATCTGGCTCAAGCTGTGGGGAAATCTGTGCTTCAACCCGATCAGCGCATTGACCCACGCTACGCTCGATGTCCTCACCGGCGACCCCGGCACGCGTGCGGTATCACGCACGATGATGCTCGAAGCCAAACGCATTGCGGATCAGTTCGGCGTGCATTTTCGCGTCGACGTGGAAAAACGCATCGACGGTGCGGGTGCGGTCGGCGCACATAAGACCTCGACGCTGGTCGATCTGGAAAACCGCCGTCCGATGGAGATCGATCCGCTCTTGACTGTGGTGCAGGAAATGGGGCATCTCGTTGCCGAGCCCACGCCGACTATCGACGTCGTGCTCGCCCTGATCAAACTGCGCGAACGGATGGCATTGCAGGGCGATTGAGCGCCAACCCACGCTGCGGCCAACACCTCTCTCGCAAGCTTCAGCAAAGGATCGAACGCCACGCATTCGATCCTTTTCTTTCGCACCGCTATTGATCGATCGCCAGCCATACCGCCTTCGGCTCGGTGAAGTTTTCAATCGCCACATCGCCGTGCTCGCGGCCAAAACCGGAATCGCCGGAACCGCCCCAAGGCAAGCGCACGTCGGTATAGCCGTAGGTATTGATCCACACGGTACCCGCTTTCAGATCACGCGCCACCCGATGCACACGGCCGATATCCGCGCTCCATACGCCGGCCGCGAGGCTATACAACGTGCCATTGGCGATACGGATCGCATCGGCTTCGTCGTTGAAGCGAAGCACGGTCGCCACCGGCCCGAAGATCTCCTCCTGCGAAATGCGCATTTCATGCTCGACGTTGGCGAACACTGTCGGCTCAACGAAGAAGCCGCGCTCGCCCACGCGAGCGCCGCCGGTCACGAGCGACGCCCCTTCGGCGCGCCCCGTCTCGACATAACCGAGCACGGTTTTCATCTGCGCCGCGGAGATGAGCGGCCCCATCGACGTTTCGCGCGCCGCCGGATCGCCGACCTTGATCGCCTTCGCACGCGCCGCGAGACGCTCGACAACTTCGTCGTAGACATCGCGGTGGGCCAGAATGCGCGAGCCGGCCGAACATACCTGGCCGGTGTTGAAGAAGATGCCCGACGCCGCGGCCCGCACCGCGTTGTCGAGATTCGCATCCGGGAAGATCAGGTTCGCCGACTTGCCGCCGAGCTCCAGCGTGACGCGTTTGAAGTTGCCGGCCGCGCCCTGCAGAATGCCCCGACCCACTGAAGGCGAACCCGTGAAAGTCACTTTATCGATGCCGAGATGCGCCACCAGCGCATCGCCGACCACCCGACCCTTGCCGGTGACGATATTCAGGACTCCCGGTGGCACGCCCGCTTCGAGCGCGAATTCGCCGATGCGCAACGCGGTCAGCGGCGTAATCTCCGCAGGTTTGACGATCAGCGTGCAACCGCACGCCAGCGCAGGAGCGATTTTCCACATGCCGATCATCAGCGGGAAATTCCACGGCACGATCGCGGCGACCACGCCGACCGGTTCACGCAGCGTGTATGTCAAGGCGTCGGGGCGCACCGGCACGACCTGACCGTTGATCTTGTCGCACCACCCTGCGTAGTATTCGAGCGTATCGATCGCTGCGGGAATATCCTGGCGCATCACCGCCGAGATCGGTTTGCCGGCATCGCGGCTTTCGAGCGTGGCGAGCTCCTCCAGATTCGCGCGCATCAGGCCGGCGAGACGCGCCAGGATGCGGCCCCGTTCGGCCGCCCGTATCGCGTTCCACACTTTCAACGCGGCACGCGCCGCGCGTACCGCGTTATCGACATCGGCGGCGCTGCCTTGTGCAACCAGTGCAATCGGCTCTTCGGTCGCCGGGTTGATGTCGACGGAATATTCACCGGTGCCGGGCGGCAAACGCTTGCCGTCGATCAGCAGATCATGGCGCCTGAGGTCGGTTTCAGTTTCCATCATGAAGCTCCTTGCGTGGGATGTTGCATGGGCTGACCAGCCGCGGATCGGCCGGCGCCGCGCCGGCGGCATTGGAAGCCACACCGGCGGGCGCGGCAAACTGCGCCCACGCCGCTGCAGCGTTGGGTCTGAGGGAGCGATTGCGGCGATGCACGAGCAGCGTCCCAGCACGCCCTGAAGCTCGTTGCGCGCTTCGATCCAGCGCGAACGCATTGGCGCGAGAATGAACTTCGCCGAGATGCCCGCGGCCACCGCGACACCTTCTGGTTATGACCCGAATAGATTGCCATTCTGGAATATTTAATCTTTGTGTCTTTAATTCGCATTATTTAAATACTGCCCTGCCTGAATCATCGCTTTACAGGCCGGTTCTTTATTCCGATCAATTAAGCATCGGCAGTGCCTCAGCTTTTCGGTGCCCCCCGCCGCGCCTCGAATCCAAGCGTTAACCCGACTACCGCGCCGACTACCGCACCAAGCACCGCACCGGCAATCCCGCTTCTTATACAGCCCCATGCTAGGGTCATTGCTGAATTACTAATAATTAAAGTTTGTTATTATGTTGATTCACATTTGCTTATACATCGGCCATGACGATGCGCAATGCGACTCTGCGGCAACTGAAGGTCTTTGAAACAGTGGCGCGCCATCTGAGCTTCTCGCGCGCCGCGGAAGAATTGCATCTGACGCAGCCCGCCGTTTCCACCCAGGTCCGGCAACTCGAGGAACACGCGGGGTTGCCGCTGTTCGAGCAGCTCGGCAAAAAAATCTATCTGACGCCGGCCGGCACCGAAATGCTTCACTACAGCCGCGCGATCATTCAGCAGTTCCACGAAGTCGACGAGGCGATGGGTCAGCTCAAGGGCGTCTCCGGCGGCAAGCTGAACGTCGCGGTGATCAGCGCCGGCGACTACTTCTTTCCGCGCCTGCTGGCTGAATTCACACGGCGCTACTCGGGTGTCGTGCTCAATCTCGCGGTACACAATCGCGCGGAACTGTTGCATCAACTCGCAACCAACCAGACCGATCTCGCGGTGATGGTGCGGCCGCCGCACGAAACCGACGCGACCAATGAGCCGTTCGCGCCGCACCCTTACGTGATCGTGGCGGCACCCACGCATCCGCTCGCGCACAAACGCAACATCAAGATGAACCAGTTGGCGGACGAGGCCTTTATCGTGCGCGAGCGCGGCTCGGACACATGGAATTCGATGGAGGAAGGCTTCGCCGGCCGTCTCGCCAATCTCAAGATCGCGATGGAGATCAAGAGCACCGAGACGATCAAGCAGGCCGTGATCGCCGGCATGGGCATCGCCTTCCTGTCCGCCCATACGATCAGCCTCGAGTTGCAGCTCGGCCATCTGGTCGTGCTCGACGTCGAGGGCTTTCCTGTCATGCTCAACTGGTACGTCGTGCATCGGAAGAACAAGCGCCTGCCGCCGGTTGCAGTCGCCTTCAAACGCTTCCTGATGGAGGAAGGCGCGAGTCTTATCGAGAAAATTACCCGCGTGAAGGAATTGAGCGTCTATAAACAGTAAATAGCTCGGCGCAACGCGCCGGGCCGTCGCCTCATATCGCGATCTCGCACGCAGCGGCCAACGTATTGCTTAGCGTGCCGATCCCGTCGATCGTGATCGTTACCGTTGCACCGTCCTTGATCGACCCAACGCCGACCGACGTGCCGCATGCGATCACATCGCCCGGTTCGAGCGTCAAGTCCTGTGAAATCAGACGCACCTGCTCGGCAGGCGAAAACACCATATCGGCGAGCGGATAGTTCTGCCGCTCCACACCGTCGAGCGTCGTCACGAGGCGCGCTGTGCGCCAGTCGAAACCGGAGACGATCGAGGGTCCGATACAGCAGAACGTATCGAAGCCCTTTGCACGGCACCATTGCGGGAAGTGGGGATTCTCGTTCAGCAGATCGGCTGCGGTCACGTCGTTGACCAGCGTGTAGCCGAAGATCGAATTCGCAGCCTCTTCAGCACTCGCATCGCGGCAGCGCCGCCCAATCACAATGCCGAGTTCACCTTCATAGACGATCTTGCCCGCGTAGCTGAGCGGTCGCCGGATCGCATTACCCGAACCGGTCACCGATCCCGCCGGCTTCAGCAGAAATAGCGGATGCGCCGGCACAGGCTTGTCCAGCTTCGCCGCAAGCGCGTGATAGTTATTCCACAAGGCGACGATCTTGCCGGGCGCACAAGGCGCGAGCGGCGTGAGTGCACGTGTCGACAACACAGCGCCAGTCGGCACCGGTTGATCGAGACTTTCGTACTCATGCAGATAGCCGCCTTCCACCCGGCCGAACACGACACCATTGTCGCTCGACATGAAACGCATCCACGTATCCATACGTCGCTCCTTGAGTGCTCAAATCGCGCCAGCGGTCCGCAATGCGCTGATCTGTTCAGGCGAGTAGCCGAGTTCAGTCATCACCTCGTCGGTGTGTTCACCCAGCAGCGGCGAGCGTTTGACTTCGGTCGGACTGTCCGACAGTTTGATAGGATTACCAACCGTCAAATATTTGCCGCGGGTCGGATGATCCACTTCGACAATCGTGCCGGTTTTGCGCAGCGACGGCTCTTCGGCAATTTCCTTCATCGACAGAATCGGCCCGCAAGGGATGTCGTATCTGTTCAGAATCTGCATGGCCTCAAACTTGGTCTTGGTCATGGTCCAGCGCTCGATCTCGGCAAAGATGTCCTTCAGATGCGGCAAGCGCGCGGCAGGTGTTGCGTAGTCCGGATCGGAGGCCCATTCTTCCTTGCCGATCACGTTGCAGATCTTCGTCCACACCGGCGCCTGAGTGATGAAGTAGATATACGCATTGGGATCCGTCTCCCAGCCCTTGCACTTCAGAATCCAGCCTGGCTGACCACCACCCGACGCATTTCCCGCGCGCGGCACCGCTTCACCGAACATCCCGTTCGGATATTGCGGATACTCTTTCATCGTGCCGGTGCGTTCGAGCCGCTGCTGGTCGCGCAGCTTCACGCGGCACAGGTTGAGCACGCCGTCCTGCATCGCGGCAAGCACCTTCTGCCCACGCCCGGTTTGCGTGCGCTGATACAGCGCCGTGACAATGCCTAGCGCCAGATGCAAACCCGTGCCGCTGTCGCCGATCTGCGCACCGGTCACCACCGGCGGACCATCGTCGAAACCGGTGGTCGAGGCCGCACCGCCCGCGCATTGCGCAACATTCTCGTAGACCTTGCAGTCCTCATAAGGACCCGGGCCGAAACCCTTCACCGAAGCCACGATCATGCGCGGATTCAATTCCTGAATCCGCTCCCACGTGAAGCCCATCCGGTCCAGCGCACCCGGTGCGAAATTCTCCACCAGCACGTCGCACTTCTGGATCAGCGCCTCGAGCACCAGCTTGCCTTCCGGGTTCTTGGTATCGATCGTGACCGAGCGCTTGTTGTGATTGAGCATCGTGAAATACAAGCTGTCCACGTCGGGAATATCGCGTAGTTGCTCACGCGTGATGTCGCCGGCGCCGGCCCGCTCCACCTTGATCACGTCCGCGCCGAACCACGCGAGCAACTGCGTGCAGGTAGGGCCCGATTGCACATGCGTGAAATCGAGAATGCGCACGCCGTCGAGTGCTTTGCTCATGTCATGTCTCCTGATCAGTCAGTTGTATGCAAGGGTTATCGACCGACGCGTCCGCTTCGATAACGTCCGCTCATGCAGATGTACGGCCTTTATATACCGTATGTAATATATCACATACGGTCAAGGTTAAATTTCGATCCGGCTGTTCCGGGCGTGTCCGTGTTGAAGGCCTGCCTGGCCTTCGCTGCGGCCAAATGTTCCCGCTTGTGCACGCTAATCCTAGGGAAAACACCGAATTATTGCCGTTTGATTGTTATATTGATATATCACATACCATATTTTAAAGACCGTCAAGCGCGACTTAACCCGCACTGCCAGCGTCGTTTGGCACCTGCGGGTCAGAAAGGCAAAAAGGCCTGCGGTGATGTCATCACCGCAGGCCTTTTTCATCCCTAGCGCCAAGCTGGCGCCTAAGCAGCCGTCAATCCAGAAAATCGCAATTCGCTTCGACAAACGCCGCCAGATCGAGCGAATGCTGACGCGTCAGCCGCTCAGCCAGTTCGGTATCGCGCTGCTCCAGCGCCTCGATAATGCGCAGGTGATCGACGATCGAACGCGACGCGCGGTCGCTTTGCGAAATGGTCATGCGGCGAATCGCCCGCACGTGGATGAAGATGTTCTTGATCGTGTCGAGAATGATCTGCGACTTCGATAACTCGACGATCGCCTGATGAAACGCGATGTTGGCGTCTGAATACTCGGCGATGTGCTCGGCCGGCATGGCGTCGCGGAAATGGTCGAACATGTGGCGCAGGCGGGCGATTTCCTCGTCCGTGGCGTGCAGGGTGGCAAGACGCGCCGCCATGCTTTCAAGCGCGGCCCACATCTGGATCATTTCGACGATCTCACGCTTGCTCTTGCGCACGATGTAGATGCCGCGCCGCGGCACCATGCGCAGAAAACCCTCCTGTTCCAGCAGCGTCATCGCCTCGCGCACCGGCGTGCGGCTCACGCCCAGCGATTCGCTCAGCACACGCTCGTCGAGGCGGATTTCTTCGCGGGTCTGATAGATATCCGCGTCGGCAATGGCCTGGCGGAGCATGGCATACGCCTGATCGCGCAAGCTCACGCTCGCGCCGATCGGCTGCAATGACAGCGTCAAGGGTGTGGCCACTGCTTCAGTTTGAAGTTCTGACGACATTCATCGCCTCTTGTTGAACATGCCCACGATACGGCGCCGCCGCAGCCATTCCGCCGTCTTGCTCGCCCAAGCCGATGAACCGGCCATGTTGCGCTGCAAGCTGCGCAACCGGCTGCGGGATCCAGCGGGTCAACAGGACGGTGGCGGCAGAGCCTAAACCCACAACAGCAACGGCAAGCAGCGCGAGAGGAACAAATTCCATTTGTAACTCCGAATAATTGAGCGAATAGATGACTCAATCATATGCTGCATCGCCGCAAAAATCAATATTCCGTATGTAGTATATCAGTACACGTCGATTTCAGGATGGCATGTTCAAGGTAGCACGAGCGACCTGCGGACGACTCCTCCGCGTGCCCAAATCAAACCGGCGAAGCTCCGTGTAAACGCGCAAAACGCGCGCTATGCGCGCAGCTGCGTCCGATGATCGCGCAATTTCACCTAATGCAGATTGTGGGAACGGCTTCCCATCATTAACCTTCGGGAATCCTGTGATGGGCCTGCAGCAGCCACTGCCCTGCATCTGCCGCGCGCTTCCAGACAGCATCCCGAGAATCCGAAGGAGACACCGTCATGAGTATCACCCTCCCGAAAGCGCCGAAAATGGCCATCGCCGACAGCCGCACGGCGCGCAGCCGGGCGCGCAAGGCGGCGCTTGGCAGCTTCGTCGGCGCCGTGGTCGACTGGTACGACTTTCTGCTGTACGGCATCGTCGCCGCGCTGGTCTTCAATGCCGAGTTCTTCCCGAAGGTCAGCCCGGCGATGGGCACGCTCGCCGCATTCGCGACGTTCGGCGTCGGCTTTCTGTTCCGGCCGCTCGGCGGCTTCGTGTTCGGCCACTACGGCGACCGGCTCGGACGCAAGCGCATGCTGGTGCTCACAGTAATGATGATGGGCCTCTCCACCGCGGCGATCGGCCTGCTGCCGGCCTTCTCCAGCATCGGCTGGTGGGCGCCGGTGCTGCTCGTGACGTTGCGCGCGATCCAGGGCTTCGCGGTAGGCGGCGAATGGGGCGGCGCGGCGTTGATGGCGGTCGAAAGCGCGCCGGAGAAGAAAAAGGCGTTCTACAGCAGCGGCGTGCAGGTCGGCTATGGCGTGGGTCTCGTGCTCTCGACCGGGCTGGTCGCGATCATTAGCCGCTCGATGGACAACGCGTCGTTCCTGAACTGGGGTTGGCGTCTGCCCTTCCTGTTCAGTGTGGTGCTGGTGCTGATTGCGCTGTGGATCCGCTCGAGCATGGAAGAATCGAAGGAGTTCGTCGAGAAGGTCGGCGAGCACGGTGAGCGCAGCGTGCGGCTGCCGATCGTCGAGGCATTGCTGAAACACCCCAAGGCTTTCCTGCTGATCATCGCGCTGCGCCTTGCCGAGCTGTTCACGATGTATATCGTGACGGCATTCGCACTGAACTACTCGACAGCAAATCTGCACATGCCGCGCGAGTTCTTTCTCACGATCGGCCTGCTGGTCGGCGCCGTGAGCTGCGTGACGATTCCTTGCTTCGCGTGGCTTGCTGACCGTTTCGGCCGCCGGCGCGTGTATATCGTCGGCGCGCTGGTCGGCATGTTCAGCGCGGTGCCCTTTTTTCTCGCTCTCGAGGCCCGCTCGACAGTGTGGATCGTGATCTTCGCGGTGATGCTCGCCAACGTTGCCCACGACATGGTCGTGAGCGTGCAGCAACCCATGTTCACCGAACTGTTCGGCACCGAGTATCGCTACAGCGGCGCGGGCGTCGGTTATCAAGTGGCGAGCGTGGTCGGCGGCGGTTTCACACCGTTTATCGCGGTGGCGCTGGTCAGCTTTGCCGGCGGCTCCTGGCATCCGGTAGCGGCCTACCTGGCGATCGGCTGCCTGATCTCGGTGCTGGTGGCGGCGAAGATGAAGACCGGGCGCACGGTCGACTGATTTTTGCCGATGACTATTGCGGCGGGCCGGCCTGGCGAAGGTGTCAGTGCCGGCCCGCTTTGCTGCCGGAAGGCCGGCGACGGCTAAAGCGGCGCGATATAGATGTAACGTCCGCCGCTCTGGTCCTGAATTTCCTCAATCCTTCGCCCCGGCGACAGCAGCTTCAAGTCATTCCACACCTTCAGCTTCGCCCTCAAAAAGGCACTTTCGTAACCAAAAGCCTGTTTCATTAAATAATTGTACGCATAGTCACCACGCTGTTTAAATAGATCGACACCGACTTCTAACTTCATGGGAATTCTGAGGACAGAGCCGGGCAAAATTTCCTTATCGTAATCCACCGTTTCTTCGAGCCGTTCGATCAAGATATCCGAGTTAACCGGAATTCGGTTGACGTCAAAGCTCTCAAGTAAATCGACGTTCACGAATGCCAGTTGCCTGACATAATTCGTCGAGCCAAGCCTGGACAGCGCTACAGATTTTAAAGTCTCTCCATAACCTACCCTGTAAAGATTATGGAGCTCCACCTCCGCGCCCGCCGTGACAAGCACGCTGCCATCCATCTGGCTTATCGAAATGCGTCCGCTATTCGTTGGATTTTTTAAATTCTTCGCCGCCAGATTAAAATCCTGAACCTCACTGCCGTAGACTATATTGGCCACCTCACCAATACTCAGGTTACCTGACATCACATGGGTAAATTTACCATTTCTGTACATCAAATAGACGCCCTGACCGACGTATATGTTTTGCGGATCTTTTATGACAATCTTCGGCTGCGCAACTACCGGTTTTCCGGGGACGCTTTCATCAACCACCCTGTCGCTAATCTTCACCCAGTATTCCGCTGTGCCCCAATTGAGCTGTTCATAATCATGGATTGACAAGATATCGCCAGCCGCGGCGTAGATCTCCAGATATTCGCCCGAAACTCTGGCAATTGCACCCTGCACGGTCTCTTCAATCGTTCCACTCCCGGTGTCTAATGTTAAGAGCGTGACCAGGTGAGTTATCATGCGACCTTCGACATGCGCCGGGCGGGGTGTGTCCAGGTCACTATTTTCGCCAGCCAGGATATTCGCAGCCGAGTCCATTTTTTGCGCCCCCCGCGTCAGCTTCGCCGTGTCGGCAAGCTCACGGCAGACACAAATATGCACACGCTTATATTTCAACCCGGTTTTAGACACGCGAGCCAGAATCTGCTCGATTGACATCTCCTCGCCGGTTAAAGACAATATATCCGTGCGGCTCGCTCCGCGAGCCGCCGAGCCATCGAGCAAACTCAATCTTTCAGTGTCGATATAATCTGGCACGTAATGCGAGAATTCGTATTCTGAAATTCCGCTTATGACCGCTGCGTCAGCAGCACCAAGATGCATCTCACTCGAATAAACAAGCGACGGTTCAGACATATCCGCTCCGTCGGCATAATATCCTCTGGAATGGTGCATTGACTCGAACTCATTCGGCTTAAATCCCGCGATATTTGCTGCCCCTCCATCTGGCGAACTCGAGGTCTGCTTATTGGCAGCCGCAACCAGATCTGGATCGAGTATCCTATACGTGCCGGGCGCGTAGAAAATCAGTTTCTTTCCAGACTCGCTTGTCGTACTTGGCGCGGTGCTATTACCCGGCAAGCCTCGTGTCCGCATCCGCAAGACACCAGCGTGCACGACCAGGTCTTCCGCCTGATTCTGAAGCGGCTTTTCGCCTTTTCGCCAGGATGTCACATGCGCAGCATGTTCATCGATTGCCGCATAACCGAGGTGGAAGTCCTCCCCCGTCTCCAGAATCAGATATTGCCTTCGGTTCGCAGCCACCTGCGATCCCATTGCCAATTCCTGAACGACACCAGAGGCCGCAGGCAGGTCCTTCGGAAGCGGATTCGGCGGGTTGCTCCCTACAGGGGGGAGCCCGCTCAACACATCCTCGTCCGCTGGGGTCAATGCCCTGAAACCAGGTTCGTTCAGGCGAAGCCGATGGATTGCGTATAGTGTCCTTGCCGTTCGACCATTACCGTCCCCATACGGATGGGTGCGCACAAGCGTGGCAAATAACTGATCCCCCGCATGCTCGGGGTCGGCGACCATCTTCTCAACCTGTTTGACAAAAAGGCTGTCGCCCACATCCAGACTCATGAAAAGCGAATTGTCCGCGGTTCGGGCCTTACGGTAAGTCACGCCCGCAGGAGGACGGTAGACGCGGTCATGCACTTTGCCGATCGTCACCGGATCAAACAGATCTTCGTTCTTGAAATCCGCAATGACGCGCTTTATTTCATCGATCTCGTTACTGCGGGAGCGGCTGCTCTTCAGAATCCACTTCGCCGCCGCGGTTTCGGGGGACTCGGCGTCGATCGGATCCCGAACGAGGTCCGGGGGGGACCTGGTTAACGAATCGAGATGAGCGTGCGCCTCAAGGTAACGTCGAATATCGCGAGCGATGCGTAGCCGGACTTTCTCGAGGTCGACCGCCGGCGTAGTCCCCCATGAAAATCTCGTTTTTCGCTCGCCCTCGAAATCAAATTGCAAACTATTCCGGATGGAAAGTTCCACAGTATTTTTTCCCGCAAGGTAGGAGAGCTCGCGAGCTTCCGGCAATTGCATTGCGTATCTAATCAGATTGTCTATTTTCCCTTCGTCACTTGCTCGTTTCCACGCCATGTTCCTGAACGAATCCCGTACTGCGTAGCCCATAGTTACCATGGGGCCCGGGATCATTTCAACATTGAAATCGAACAGAAATTCAATTCCCTCACTCCGCACTCTGGATTGCGTCCAGAATTTGAACGCCCTCTCAAAGTCGGCAAATTTTTGCGGATTTTTTTTGAAATGCGACAGGTAGTGAATAAAGGTCGCGTAAGAGTCGGCATTTTTGGCCGCCGCATCTCCGGGCTCGGAAGCAAGCTTCGCCAACGCAGTCAAATCATGTTTTTTATCGGGTCGTTTGATACCGATATATGCATTATCAACCGCGCACAGGCCGCCAGCATTGTCGACCGCATGCGTCATTTCATGAACAATGACTCTCCCCATATAATCAGATCCAAGATCGTCCCGGCTCTTGAGAAAGTCAACGCCATTCTCGTACGCGTTCATATACTTTACATCGATCCCGCGATCTGAAAAATCTGAGTACTGCAGGGTATCGAGTTCCGCCACGGTCTCCGTGCTCACACGCGGAGAACCGTCCGGATTCTTTCCGACTTTCAAATTAAAATAGTCAACATGTTTACCCGGATCAAAACGCTCGACCCTCTTTTTTATTAAGGCAATCTTTTCGGTTAATTGCCCGACGAGCTGGGGCCGAATTAATTCATCCGACCATTTACTCCCCCACAAGGCTTCCGCAAGTTTTGCCGTCATTGCGTCATCGCCGCTCGCTCTTAAAGATTGCCTTACCAGATCGAGTTGCTCCAGCGCACGCACCTTACCTTGCCTCATGAAATCCTCCATGCCACGCAAATTCGCACCGTCGAGATGCAACTGCCGCAACTGCACCGGCGCGCCGCCTTTGCCCGCAAGGTCGAGATGGCGCACCAACCGCCCTGAAATTTCGCGGCGAATGGGCGGCGCATATCCTGTTGGATTCGCCGGATCGACAACGCGCCACGTGTTCGCGTCCACGTCTTTTTTCACCCAATAGACGCTTCCGTCAAGGTCCCTCATATAGCGTTTGCCATCCGGATCTGCGCCTGACGCATAAGCGCGATCCACGTCGGAACTCATCCCCTCCAGATCGACTTCCACTCGCCATCCCCGGTTCAATCCGGCGTAATTCTGCAGATCGGACTCGAACCAGGCAGGTGCGTTGAGAACGATGGTCCCGGGCTCTGTTTTATCTACGTCAAATAAATAATCCATGCGCCCGAACTGCTTCGCCTCGTCAAGACTCGGAAAGTCTTTATATCTGACGAGCACTCCCTTCAACTGTTCCCGGGTCTTTTCAAACCATTCCTGCTCCAGTAACACGGCGTCCTTGATAACGTGACGGCCGCTTACCTCGAATAAGGTGGGATCGACAACGTACATCACCTTGTCAATCTCGCAGACCACCGCAAGATGACTTACCCGCGAGTCTGGAGCGAGACGACTCCAGGCGTTGATGGATCTATATCGAAGCACGATGTTTTTATCGCGACATAACTGGCTCAGCTCAAGCGGAATCCGCGCGCCACTTTCGCCGGGAATGGAAGACGGATCCGGGAAAGGCTGGAGCAGGTTTTTCAAGCGCTCCCCTGCATCGAATGAATTTTGCCACCCTGGCGATAACAAGTGATCGCGCAGGACAGGATCATTCTGGACAATATTCTCAAGCGCATTGATTTTCGCAACAACGTCGGCGTTCTTTTCCACGCGAACTTCATTGCTTATGTCCCTGACCAACTCAAGAGAGCCGGGATATTCACCTTGACTAACCGGTTTTGGAAGATCCACTTCATCAAGCCATCTGCCAAATTTTCCGTTCGCCATTTTTGTTGCAAAGCGACGATACGCTGCCGACGAGCCTATCCTTCTAAAAAATCTACCCAACAATTCTGGGGCCGCCTCGCTTGCACCCTCGATCCCGACACCAAGAGCCAGCTCGAGCATATGTCCATTCTTCTCATCCGGGTCGTCCGCAATGAGGATCTTGCCGATAGCAGGTATTCCCGCCGCGGCCGCACTGATAGCGATCGCTGGCAATGCGCTCAACGGAGCAGTCAGAAGTTGGATGAAAAAGCCCAGGACATCCAGCCAACTGAGAATCCTCCCCCACATGATCTCGCTTTCCGACTTGGCCAATGCGTCGGCCTCATTATATAACCTCTCGGCAAATTTCCTGAAAAATGAAATATCCGAATGGTCAACAGAATGGTATGTGATTGCATTGGAAGTGTGATCGTCTTCATCAAAAGAGATCGGAAAAATCACCCCTGCCCCGTAACCACCATTTTCATACGCCCAGTTTGCCTGCGGATCGATAGAATGTCCCAGGAGCCATTCTCGAACATCACGATCACGCCGAATTTTTTCCCGCACGCCGAGAATTGAATCAAAAACTTTGATCGTATTATCGACAAGAGAGATTATCTTAAATTTTCCATCCAGATCTTCGAATGCAAACAGTCCCGCCAATTCGTATCCGGAGTATTTCATTGCACGAAGGCGAAGCCCGTTGTCTATTAATGGCTGCACTTTGGCGAGCGTGATTGCGTCGAACGCGCTCTTCAACGTTGGATCCTCTCTCGCATCCAGTACCTGTCGCTGATATGACGTCTGAAAATCAAATTCAAGAAGGAATTTGACCAGTTCTGTAAATTCCGGATCAGACACACGCATATTCTGGCGCGATCTCAACTTCGTGAAAGCGATCTGTCCCAGCATATACTCAGCCGTCTTTTCACGACGACCGCCGGGCCGCGATGCGACTATTTCTGTCGTCGTAACGGATACGGTTGTTTCGAAGTTAACGTCTTTCGTTATGCTCAGTTCCCACGCTTTTTCCTTAATTAACTTGTCTGCGAACGCTACGATCCCATCGAGATTCGCGCCCTTCAACGTCGCCACGTGCTTCTGAACCACGTCTATATTTGACAAAATCTTATATATCCACCTCACCTCCTCTCGCATATTGAGCAGCGGCGTTTTCAGAGCGCTTTCAATAACATCAGGCCAATTTATCTCCGCGTGACCATCGTAATATGAATGCTTCAGGTGGACGCCCAGAATGATCTGCTCAAGACTAAACATCGCAACCTGGGCATTGGGTCCGTCCTTGTATGTCACGGGAATTATTATTTTCTTCCTGGCCGCGTCGCCCAGTATCTCCTCGCAGCGCTCCGTAATAAACTGTGACTTAAGCCTGCCCGGCAGGTCGCCTGGATAGATGAAGTCATGACTACCCGTACTCCCGAGGTCTTTTGAGGCCTGTCGCAGATATTCGACAAGTTTGGTGTACCTCTCCACCGAATCGCTATCTTTCGACCCTCCGTGACCGGTATCGGTACTGGCTCTGGCATCCGCTCTTTTTTCCCAGGAAAGCTGACCTTTCGCATATATCAATCGCTCACTTATGCCATCAATGGCCAGCTTTATGACGCCTCCTTCATCGACAAATCCTACGCCACCGCTCTCCGTATACTCTGTCACGGAAAGCCTTGCCGCCTCGATAATTATTCTTAATACTTCACCGTAATACTCAATCTCACTTTCTGACGCCCCGTTTTCGTGAAGCATATACTGAACATATACGGAAACAAGATCCGAACTCCAGAATTTCTCCAGCCGCTTAAAATTTTCCTTTCCACCTGAAATAGAATAGTAATCGATCGCCCTCCCCTGATATTTATCAATCAGACTGCCCAATACGTAATTTCTTATTTTATTAAGTATAAAAATCGCTTTTAAATGAGTATAATCTCCCGCATAAATTTCGCGTGTGACGATGTAGTTTTGCATATTGCAAATCATCTGGTCCAGCTCCACCAGGAATGCAAACTCATTACCCACCCTGGTCATAAGACTCTTGTTTTGGGCTATCCTGGGTGCAAGCCGATGCATGAGATCGTCGAAGAATTGCCTCAGCAAGGTATTTCGAGCAAGGCCCGCGCTCAAATCCGAGACGTACCGCTTTAAATTTTCTTCCGCATTTCCCGGGACATCGGCGGACAGAATTTTCCGACTGGGGAATTGCGTTGGAACGTCGAATATTTTTCTGAAATCAGGACTTTCCGCAATGTCTATAAATTCCATCTTTCCAATCACATCGGAAAGATCAAGATAAGCAGGCCTCGTTAATATGAAATTTTTTGTGAGGTAAAAAGTTAATCCAGCACCCAGCAATACAGTGCCGCCGACCGCCATTTCGCCTTTGTATTTCTCTATGAACCTCGCCAGTCCCGTTGCCGTGCGAGGTACCTCCCCGGCGTCAGTCGCGACGGTCAATTTCTGTTCTGCGCCGATGCTGCCAAGCTCGGTGGCGCCCCCTGATGCCCCTTCAGCAGGATCACCGTTCTGCGGCATGGCAATCTGAACTGAGTCCGCAGCAAGAGCGCTATAGAACGGTTCGTTTGCTGAAGGCTGGCGCCTTTTTTTTACCAACGCGTACAGTGCCCAACTCGTCGCTAACCAGTAAGCAGCCAGTACCGCACCAGCCCAGATCTTTTTACTTCTTACATGTTCGTCGCCCCAGATTATGTGCGGTTTATTAGCGGCGGGATCGCGTTCTCCAATATTGTCCGCCGCAAAACCAGCCACAAGCTCGTACCGCAGCACACCCAAAGCGCCGAGCGGCAGAAGTAAGTCAACCAGAGACGTCGGATCCCGCAACGCATGCCGGCGAGGTCCGATGGCTAGCCGGGATTCAATGAACTCGTCAATACTCTGCGAAACCGCAATGGATAAATGGGATAGCGTAGTTGCGACATGCCCTCCCGCTTCGCGAATAGTCCGCACCAAGGCCATGTGGCTTGACCGTGTTGGGAAATCGGGCGCCCCTGAGGCGGTGTTCTCTGCCGCTCCTGGCGCCGAAGGGTCTTGCATCAGCGTCTCGGCAGCGCCTGACAGGCTATTAAACGCAGTCAGCATCGCATCAGTGCAGACATTCTCGACAAATTCGTCTATCTGCTCGATCAATCGGCGTACTGAAGGATCCTTGCTCTTTCCCGCGACGGCAACCACGTTATTCAGCCACGTTATCCACGACGCTGTGTTCGGCAAATGTGGCACTTCGCGGCGCAACGCCATTAATCCGGGAAGCAGAGGGAGCACCGAAGCGATCTTATCGAAAGCAGCGCCGCTGATCCCGGGTAGATAACTTCTCAAGGCGCTACCCGCTTGCTGCAGCACCTCTGCGACCTTCTTCGCATCCTGTCCCTGTGCGGCCTGACCAAGCTGCCACACCAGACAAAACTCGAGTAAGCGGTCGTAGTACCAACGTCCGGACGGACTTTCCTTCGCCCTGTCGAGCAACCAGCTAACCGTCTGCCCCCAAGTCCATTCGCTCCGGATACCTGTTAGCGCGTCAAAAACACATTTCAGATCACCGGCAGCCTTTCCGGTTAATCCAACGCCCGACAGTAACCAGTCTGAATTGGCCGAGGCGAGTTCTTTTATTTTTCCCACAAGCGCCGCCAAGGTCTGTTCCCAGCTACTTTCTGGAGGAATTGTTTGATACCAGCTAAACAGATCAAACCCTGCACGGACTGCTGCGCCCCACTGCGTTAGATACGAAGTCATCGTTACGATATTTTCAGTCGTAGCAATGGGTTGCAGCAATGTTTTCATTCGCTCAAATCGGCCAGCCTCCGGATCGGTCAGCTTCATTATCATGTCGATGACAGGCCTGACGTCTTTGCCGTCAACCAATGACCGCTGCAGATTTAGAAGAACCGGCTCCAGCAAAGTACCCTCGAACGGACGCGCTTCGTTCGAGGCGGCAGCCTGGGCGGCGATCCAATGCAATTTTTCGAGGGCACCTGCTTCGACCGGATAGGTTTGAAAGAAGTGCATTAATGCTGCGGGCGTCCTGAACAACGCCATCCAACGGGAGTCCAAATAGGGTCCCAATTCGCGCTGAACACGCTGTGAACTCAGGACCTCAATTAGCCACTCCAGCTTTTCAGAATATCCGCCTTGATCTGGATAAACAGGCAGAAATCCCAAGACTTCCTTATCCAGCCTCTCAATTCTAGTTTTTATTTTTTCCGCAAAATCGGCGAGCTCGAGCAGACTTTCCGGCACAATATTCCTTAAAATCTGATCGGATTTAAACAACTGGAGGTAGTCCGCAAAGCTTGCCCCTTCGGGCAAATTCTTCAGCTTGGCAATCAGTCCGGATGCGAGTGAACACTGGTCCAACAGATACACAAACTGTTCGACATACTTTTCCGGCAAGAGAGACTGCAACGCCTCATTTTCGAGCAGTGTCCTGGTCCTGCTGAGGATGTCCTGCAGGCTTCCGGACATCGCCCGTCCCAGATTGATATCCTTCAGCAGTAAAGCATCGGATGCCAGCACTAACCAGGATTTCAACGCAACAACGCTGTCGGGCAATAGTTCCCCATGATTTTCAATTACGGAAATCATGGCCTCGAGCCGCCCCGATAAACCGCTATTATTATCCCGATGAATTTCCCACAACGAACGATACAAGGCCGCTAATTTGTGGCCTTTCGAGATAAAATTCCGACAACTCCCTGGCAGAGCATCAATTAATTTTTCGATAGCTTTTTTCTGCATCGAAAACATCAGATTGATTAACATACCGGTTATTGCGTCATAACGAACAGCCGGTTCCACGATTTTATTTTCTGTTTCTGTCAAGTCATTTTCATCAGTAGCATCCCCATTAGCCTGGTGTTGCGGATCAAAAACAAATAGCGAATCCGCATCAGCCGAATTTGAAATCTTGCGGCGCCTCCTGGAACCCATAATTTTTGAATGAGATCGCACACCTTGCCTTTTAACGTCTTTAATATCTTCTGACTCGTATATCGGCATTCGGAAGACTCTCTGCACTAGTAATAGATGGATAAAACCGGGATTTTTGGCGGCATCGGACGAAATCCAATATTAGCGTGCACAATCTGCTCTGGATTTTATGAATGGCGAGGCATATCGCCTCACTAAGTTATCAGCGTCAGACAGAAATCAATGGTCTCGGTGACTCATCTCAAACCACAAGGGATGCCGATTCGAGATCCGCCTGACTGGTATGCGCCGCGTGCCGCGGAATACGAGTAAAGGCACATGCCAAAACGGAAAACAGGGTGTTGGTCAGCGTGCTCGATCAATGCGGCAAACAGGCTCGACCGAGAACCGCCTGGTCCGCTCCCGTCTACCTGCACACGCTTCCGAGTAAATGTTGCACCGCACCCCGCACGATCGAACGTGCGGGGCGTGAGAAAAGCCTGCCGACGCGCGCGCGAGCGGCGCGCGTCCTCCTACCCTGCTTCCCGCTACCACTGGTACGCCGCACCGGCGCCGACTGTCGTCGTGGCCGAGCTGATGCCCGCGCCGAGCTTGACCTTCAGGCTCTGCGTGACACGCGCCGACAAGCCCACCGCCACCGCCTGATAGCCCTTATAGCCGGCCGTCCCGACACCGATTGCGAGGTTCTTGTTCGCATCGACCTCCGGAACCATCGTCAACGCGATAGCCGACGCCGTGCCCGAATACGCATTGCGCGCCATATCGCTCATGCCGCCCTGGAACTGCTGCATATTCACGGCGTCGCCGGGCGCCTGTCCCGCTGCGACGTTCGTAATGCGGCGCTCGTTGCCCGTCGCCCCGACAGAAACCGTGTTCGACTGATCGGCAACCGAGCCTTCGCCGATCGCAACCGAGTTTGGCGCACTCGCTTTTGCGCCGCCGCCGATCGCCACGGTACCGTTGCCGATCGCCTGCGCCGCATTGCCTGAGCTATTGACGGCCACATATGAACTGCCGGTAACCTGAGTATTCTTCACCGCCTGACCGAGGTCTCCGATTTGCTGACCGAGGTTGCCAATCTGCTGATTGGTGTTCCACAGTTGCGCGCCGGTGACCGCATCGGTGCTGGTGGCCGATACTTCGCCATCCTGCAGGTTGGTAAGCGTGACCCTCGGCGTAGTGGCTGCCGTGCCGCCAAGCGTGACCTTGTCGTGCGCGGAACTGTCGTACTGGACCGCATTCGCCACCGACCCGCTGATGTTGCCGATCGTGGTTTGCAGTCCGGCAATGTCACTGGTGTTCTGCGTCACGCGGCCATCCAGATTGCTGATCGCGCTGCCGACGTTGTTCACGACCGTGCCACCCACGCTGTACGAGGGCGCCGTCACCGAACCGTCCGGATTGACCGTCGAGCCGCCGCCGAGCGCCACCGCCGTACTTGCCGCGTGCGTATAGAGTTGCGAACCGTTGATCGCATCCGTACTCGCGGCATTGACCGCGCCAGGCGCGACGCCGGTGACCAAACGATTGCCCGCCGTGCCGGCCACGTTGATCAGATCGCCGTCCGTCGTTGCACCGACGTTGATGATGCGCGACACCGGATCTTGCGTGACGATGCCGATGCCACCGGTCTGCATGTTCTGCTGCAGCGTCGTGAGTCCGCTGTCGAGCGAGCCGAGTGCATCGCCGACATTGCCTTGCGTGCCACCCTGCATGTGATAGGTGGGACCGGTCAGCGAACCGTCGGCATTGATCTGCGCGCCGCCGCCGAGCGCAGCCACCACCGGCTTGAGCTGGCCAAGGCTCACCGCGGACGTATCCGTGGTGCCCGCCGCGATCCCCGTCAGTTCGCGGGCGCCGCCGGACCCGGTGAAATCGACGCTGGCGCCGTCGAGGTCTTTGGCGACCGTGAGATTGCGCGATACCTGATCCTGCTGGACAAGCCCGATCTCGCCGTTCGTGA
Organism: Paraburkholderia sp. GAS348; assembly: GCF_050434205.1. Lineage (NCBI taxonomy): Bacteria > Pseudomonadati > Pseudomonadota > Betaproteobacteria > Burkholderiales > Burkholderiaceae > Paraburkholderia > Paraburkholderia sp. GAS348. The sequence continues at coordinate 53,393 of NZ_JBNPVT010000003.1, read as the reverse complement.
TCTGGTTTGTGATGTTACTCACGTCTCCTTCGATCGTGGTGGTGCGCGCGTCGAGGTTGGTAATGCTGCCGGTGTTGGCGGCGATATCGCTGGTGTTCTGCGCCACCGCCTGGTTGGTCGCGAACAGTTGCGAGCCGTTCACGGCGTCTGAGCTGTCGGCGGCGAGTGCCCCGGCGCGCACGTTGGTGAGCTGAGCCGGGGTGCCAGTGTTGCCCAACGTTACGGCGTCGTGCGAGGTCGAGTCATATCGAACCCAGTCGGCGCTCGCTGTTTCCGTGCTTGTCACCAAAGCGGATAGAGCCGCACCGACATCGGCGTAAGTCTGACCACCGATCATGTACATTGGCTTCCTGATCGTGCCGTCAACATTGACGGTAGCGCCTCCACCAATGGCCTCCATCGCGCCCTTCAGTTGCGAAACATTGACCACGTCGCTGTTCTGCGTGCCAGCAGCCACATTGATGATTTGCCTGTTCAGGCTCGAATTCCCGACCGACAACGCATTGGCCCGATCCGCCCTTGAGCCGGCCCCGAGCGCAATCCCGCCGGCGGCACTGGCCGACGCGCCAGAACCGATGGCGATGGTTTTCGCCACGCCGTCGGATGTCGAGGCATTGGTACCAAGCGCGATGGAATCATCGCCAAGCGCGCTTGCGTGCGCGCCAAGACCCAGCGTGTTGACACCTTCTGCAGACGCCATATAACCAATAGCCACGCCATTCAGCGCGTCACCACCGGTCGTGGCGCCCGCACCGATCACCGTGGCATTCACTGCCAATGCGGCAGCAGCCGAACCAACGGCAGTCGTGCCGTCCAGACTTGCCAGTGTCTTGGCGCCGACCGCCAAAGCGTTGTTGCCATTCGACACCGCATTTGGGCCAAGGGCCATCGCGTTCAACTTCGTATTGTCCACCGACGTAGGCTCACTGCCCTCGGTCAATGTCGTGCTGACAGCGATATATTGATCGATAGAACCCGCCGCACTAGCCGGCAATGCATACACCAGCGTACTCAACAACCCCGCACCGGCCACCAGCGCCCCGCATGCCGAAGCACCCTTCGCGCCACGGAACTTCGCTGCCTCCGATGCGGCGATGTAGGTGAGGGTCGATCTATTCCAAACGGTTTTGTAAGTCTTGTTCAACATTCCTCCCAGTCTTTTTATCGAAATCCATCCATCAAGAATTGTCTTAAGACATCCTAAATATCTATCTCAACCGTCGAGAGACTTAAGAATGCGTCGCGCTGCCCCTTGACCAACAAACGCGACGCCCATAGTTTGCCGTCCGCTTACAAGATCGCGAATACGAAAACTCTTAAAAGCAATTTTTTAGCTTGAATAAGTACAAACGGCATACCTGGTTTAGGACGCAAAGTGCCAAACGTCTTAAATCAACCGGATATCTTTAGGCGGTGTTAAGACGCGTTCTTAGCGCTTCTTAAACCAGGAGGATGGGCATTAAGCCCTCAACGTGACACCCCGCGTGACACCCTGCGTCACACGGTCATCGAGCGAACAAAGTCAGCGAGCGGTCCGGTGCCGTTCGCCGAGTCAGACATGACTCAGTGCCGAGGCGCTTTATGCAGAGAAAATCAACCAGGGCGTTTGCGTTCGCCGCAGACCGCGCAAACACCGCACGGCCGCTTCAGATCCTTTCGAACAGCACGTCTTGGGCACCTTCCCACAACACCTTGGTGCCGAGTTCGCGCAGCTTTTCCTTGCCCTCGACGATGGTCAGGAAGTGATTGCCCGCGAGTTGGCCCATCTTGCTTGCGAAACAGCACGAGCCGTACGCGAGAATGATCTCCGTTTCGCTGTAACCGCCGGGGTAGAACAGAATGTCGCCAACCGACGGATGGCTCGTGTGATTTTCAAAACCGACTGCCGCGCCGTCGTTTTCGAGTTTGAAGTCGCCAAGCGGAACCCAGCAGCCCTCGCCGCTCCAGCGCACGTGGATGATCTTCTGACGGTAAGGCAGGAGCTTCAGAAAGGCGGCCACCGTTTGCGGCGCGTCAGGATGCGTTTCGGCGGTAAAGACGTGGCCGCAGGAGGTGATTCGAAGTCGGGTCATCGCTAGGTATCCGGTGTGAGGGGTTGAGTGGAAGGGTCGGTCAGACGCCGGCTGAAGCCAGGCTGCAGGCATAACATTCTGTCGGCCGGTGCAATGCTTCGACAGATACAGTTGCCACACATCTGGTCAGGCCAGTTGATCCAGTGATAGCGGCTACTGCACATCGCGCAGGCCGCCGCCAACCCATGGCAGCCCGCTGCATATCATCTAAACCCAGCAACTGCAATGGTTACCCGCGACCTCCGGTTCATTGCATAGTGAACATCATGGCTTCTGAACTGGTCGGACCAGAATTCAGGCCCGGCCATGCCAGGTCCATCTCCCATCGCGCCACGAAAGTTCGTAGTTTGCAAGCCACGCAATGCCCAGCAAACTGTGCGAAGTGCGTAGTTGTCGTTTCGGTGATTCATTTGCCCTCAATGACCTACCGCGACCGGCCTCGATACGTTGTACCACGTGGCGACCGAACATTCCCGCGCTGCATGGCATCGGCGCCGGCAAATGCCAGCGTGCTTTCAATCGTCGGGATGCCGCTCGCGCATCGCACGCTAGCGAGCCACCCATACGATCCAGCCGCGCAACCCGACTCTCAGCCGCGCAGCCGGTAGGCAAGCGGCGTCACGCCATAGCCACGCTTGAACTGCACGGAGAAATGACTGGCATTCTCGAAACCAACCGCAATCGCGATTTGCAGCACCGTCTGATCGGTGGCGCGCAGCAGCCTCGCGGCCTCCTCGAGCCGCAAGCGCGTGACGAACTGATGAGGCGTTTCACCCGTCTCGCGGTGGAACACCCGAGCAAAGTGAAAGCTGCTTAACCCGGCCTGCGCGGCCAGTTCGCTGATGGCTAGATCGGCGGCGAGATTGGCGCGAATGTAATCGGTTACACGGCGGATGCGGCGCGGCACCAGGCGCTCGGGCTGCCGGGGCTGGCCAGCCCCGGCGTGACGACCGCGCGAGTAATGTTGCAACAGATGAGCGGCGAGCGCGTGGGCCAGCGCGTCGACGTACAGCCGCGAGTCGGCGGGGTCGCCCGTGGCACGATGCAATGCGCCGAGCATCGCGGCGATCAATGGATCGTGAAACTGCATCGCGTCGCCAAGCGACAACTCGGTCAGCGCAAGATCTCAAAAATGATAGCGAGGAACCGGCTTCCGTAATATTTGGAAATAGTTAATCATCCGGGTTGTCGTCCATCACGCGTTTCGAACGCCGGAGCTACCGTTTCATGGAACACGAATGCGATACGCTGCCACATTGGCTGACCGGCTCGCCGCAAGGCGAGGCCAGCCACTTGTCGGCGGCTTACAACTCAGCGGTTGCCGCACAACCGGCTTACCCGGCCGGCACGCGGCAACCCGAGGAATCAGCCCACGCGGCTGAAGCATCCAGGGCATCCACCCGCACCGCATCAGGCATGGTGCCCACAGGTTTTCTCACGCTCTTCACCGAGGAGGAGATTGGCACGCCCTCGCCCATCGCGCGGCGGGCCGCACCGATAATCAGTCCGCTGGTGCGATTTGGCAGCGCGCAGGACCGCATGGAATTCGTGCGGCGGCGCATCAGGCAACTCGGCTTCGACTCGTTCAGCTATACAGCCACGCGCACCACCGCGCATCACAAGACGATGTTCGTGCTGACCAGCTACGAGTCGCAGGCATGGCTCACGCGCTATTTCCGCGAGCGTTATTTCGAGCTGGATCCGCGCATCGCGCTGGCGTCGCCGACCGGCATGCCGTTCCTCTGGAACACCGCCGACATGCGCGCCGACCTGCCGCGCGCGCAGATGCGCAGCGAAAGGCTCGGCGGCCTGATCGACATGCTGGAGGCCACCGGCCGCAAAAGCGGGATTCTCACGCAAATGCCGCTGCCCGAGCCGGAACTGAGCGCGAGCCTGTGCTTCAACTCGGAGATCGGCAACCCGCGCTGGATGACAGAGTCGATCGTGGCCGAAACGCTGATGTTCGCGCATACGATCCACGAATTCATCTGGACGCACGCGAAGAGCGTGATCGGGATTGCGCCCGCGCAGCAGCAGCGCGTCACGCTGAGCGACTTGCAGCATGCGGTGCTGAAGGCGGTTGTGCAGGGACAGCGCGACAAGGAAATCGCCTACTTCCTCGGGCTGTCGCCGCATAACGTCGACTACCACTTGCGGCGCCTGCGGCAGTTGTTCAACGTGCGCAATCGCGTGCAGCTGATCAATGTGGCGCAGGGCTATGTGACGTAGGCGATATAGACGGAGGCGAGCCGCGGCCGGCGCACGTATCTGGCCGGCTGCGGAGACGCCGCAATTCACGGGGCGCCTGATCGACGCGTTGCACCTGCCCGGTTAGCTCTTGAGCCGATACCCGGTCTTGAAGATCCACGCGACGATCACGAGAAACACCGCCAGAAACAACGTGGTCATCCCGAGGCTGACACCGACATCCACATCGGCGAGGCCATAGAAGCTCCAGCGAAATCCGCTAACCAGGTAGACGATCGGATTGAACAGCGTCACGATCTTCCAGAACGGCGGCAGCATATTCACCGCATAGAAACTGCCGCCGAGGAACGTGAGCGGCGTGATGATCAGCAGCGGCACGAGTTGCAATTTCTCGAAGCTATCCGCCCAGATGCCGATAATGAAACCGAGCAGACTGAACGTCACCGCGGTGAGCACCAGGAACAGAATCATCCAGAACGGATGCTGCACTTGCAGCGGTACGAACAGCCCGGCGGTAGCCAGAATGATCAAGCCAAGCAGAATCGATTTGGTGGCCGCCGCGCCCACATAGCTCACGACGATCTCCAGATACGACACCGGGGCCGACAGCAGCTCGTAGATCGTGCCGGTAAAGCGCGGAAAGTAAATGCCGAATGACGCATTCGATATGCTTTGCGACAACAGCGACAGCATGATCAACCCCGGCACGATGAACGCGCCGTAACTGATGCCGTCCACTTCCTTGATACGCGAACCGATAGCCGCGCCGAACACGACGAAGTAAAGCGAAGTCGAAATCACCGGCGCGATGATGCTCTGCATCAGCGTGCGCCAGGTGCGTGCCATCTCGAACTTATAGATCGCGCGAATTGCGTAGATATTCATTAATTACCTCGGAGCAAACTGACGAAGATGTCTTCGAGCGAACTTTGTGTCGTATGCAGATCCTTGAAGCGGATACCGGCGTCGTCGAGCGCTTTGAGCAGCGCGATGATGTCGGTGCGCCCGCCGTCGCCCTCATACGTGTAGATCAGCTCGTTGCCCCCCTTGGCGACATCCAGCCCATAACCGGCCAGCACCGGCGGCACCTCCGCGAGCTGACCCTCCAGTTGCAGCGTCAACTGCTTCTTGCCGAGTTTGCGCATCAACTCCGTCTTCTCTTCCACTAGCATGATCTCGCCCGCATTGATCACGCCGATGCGGTCGGCCATTTCCTCGGCTTCGTCGATGTAGTGCGTGGTGAGAATGATCGTCACCCCGCTGGCGGTAAGCGAGCGCACCAGCTTCCACATATCGCGGCGCAACTCGACGTCGACGCCCGCCGTGGGTTCGTCGAGAAACAGCACGCGCGGTTCGTGCGAGAGCGCTTTCGCAATCAGTACGCGGCGCTTCATGCCGCCCGACAGCGTAATGATCTTGCTATCGCGTTTTTCCCACAGCGACAGATCGCGCAAGATCTTTTCGATGTAAGCGGGGTTTTTCGGCTTGCCGAACAGCCCGCGGCTGAACGAGACGGTCGCCCAGACGGTTTCGAACGAGTCGGTGGTCAGCTCCTGCGGCACGAGACCGATCAGCGAGCGTGCGCCGCGATAGTCCGTCGCGATGTCGCGGCCGTCCACCATCACGCTGCCAACGCTCGCATTGACGATGCCGCAGATGATGCTAATAAGGGTGGTTTTGCCCGCGCCGTTGGGCCCAAGCAAGGCGAAGATTTCTCCGCGGTTGATCGCCAGATTGATGTTCTTGAGTGCATGAAAACCTGTGGCATAGGTTTTCGACAGATTCGTGACTGAAACGATTGGCTGCATGGATTCGACGATGGCAGACACCGGTGTTTGATTGGAGGAAGGCGGCGCGAATGTGCGACCGCACCCGCAATGTAATTGAAAGTGAGAAAGCGTGCAGCGCAATCTCGAGATGCGGAGGAAGCCGATACGCTGGCTCAAGATCCGTCGGCAAGGTCCGTCTGCCTTTCAAGACCGGCCGTGGTTCATGCCAGACAGGCCCGATCCTGTCACGGTTCGGCGCACGCGAAACTGCTGGCGAGATTCACATTGCCCTTCCCGCCATAGCGGGGAAACAGCGGGTAACGGCACAACGGACGCGAGCGTCCGTTGGTCGCGGCCGCGATATCGGTAGCGATCAAGGTTTCGGGCGATATACCGCGCGTCACCCAATTATCGAGTGCACCCAGCAGATCCACGGATGGGATGAACACCCCGCCGCCATGTTGAAAACCCGGCACCATGTAGAGCCGCATGAACGCATCGACCTGGTCGACGCCGAAACGATCGATCAGCGCTTCGTAGTAGGCGATCGTCTGGTTCGGGCTGATGACTTCGTCCGCGAGGCCTTGCAGCGTGATGAGCTTGCCGCCGCGCGCGATGTAGCGTGCGAGGTCCGGGTTCATCGCGCCGATCGCCTGGGACAGCGCGATGAGCTGCCCGCGATATTTGCCGGGATGGAGCGGGTCGAACGTGAGCGAGTCGAACCGGGCGTCGCGCGTCACGAAATAGCGAATGTAGCCGTCGCCCTGCGCGAACAGGTAGCCGTTGGCGAAGAAGCTCGGCACCGGCAAACGCTCGGGTTGATGCGCGAGCCCGAGCATGCCGGTCAGACGCGTCCCCTGAAAGATGTTGTAGCCGCGATAACCGGTGACATTCCACGCCAGCGGGTAGGGCCAGGTCAGGCCGTCGCGCATCACCAGCAAGGTGGAGAGTTGCGCGTCGGCGAGGCACTCGTCGTGCGAGGGGGTTCGTCCGGCGCAGCGCAACGAGGCGATGATTTCCGCTTCGTGTTCCCGGCACCCGGCAACGTCGCTGACGATGCCGTCCGCCGCGCCGTCGAGCCGGTCGCAGACCGCAAGCGTGCGTTGATACACATGCTCGAGCAACAGCGGTGGAATGAAGCCACCAGGCGTCGAATATTCCGCCTGACCAAGCTTCAAGCCCATCAAACGCACGCCCGAAAAATTGAGCGCGGGCGAATTGGCGATCACGCCGTCGTAGTCGTCGGGATAGCGCTGCATCGCCGTGTAGCCTTCGCGGCCGCCCGTCGAGCCGCCGGCGAAATACATCCGTTGCGGCGGCCGGCCGTAAGCGCGCGCAATGAGTGCGAGCGCGGCGTCGTGCGTTTTCTTCAGATGCGCGTAGCCGAAGTTCGTCACCGCTTCATCGACGAGGCCAAAGATCGCGAGCGACGAATCGCCCACATGCCCCGAGTCGTCGCCGAAAGTCGCATAGCCTTGCGCGAGCGGCGCACGATCCGGAGAGAACGGCATCACGCCCGTACCGCTCACCACCACGCCGTTGTAGCCCCCGCCGCCGATCTGCAGCGCGCGGCCGTTCCAGCGGCGCGGCAGATTCAGGTCGAAACGGATATCGGGTGTGCTGGCTGTGAGCGCTTTGATGCGGCCAGTGATACGGCAATATTCGCCGCCTTGCTGATTGCCCGGCGCGGTGGCCGCCACCATCGCCGCGCTTTCGATCTGCACGCCGGCCGTGGGCAAAGCGATCAACTCAGGGGGCAACACCGCGCCCGCGAATTCCGCGCAATGCATGGCGAGCGACGCTTCATTGGGTGCGGCGAATGCCCCTGAGGCGTTCAGCCATAGCATCGCACCGGCGAGCGTCATGACCGTGCGCGACCCTCGCGTCAGATTCACATGGCGCGTACGGCGCGCACGCGCCCTCATCCGTAACCCGCGCTATTGGCAGCCGTGCGCGACTGCTGCCCTTTCCAGTCGTTCCAGCCGCGCGCGATCATCAATACCGCGCCGATGGCGACCAGATCGCCGCCGAGTCCGATCAGCGTGCCGCGAAAACCGTGGAACGTATGCGGCGTCGCCGTATCGACGATCAATGACACCAACGTTCCGGCGACAAAGCACACAAGCCCGGTACGGCCGACCGTCACCACCGCCGGCAACCGCTGTGCGAGCCACGCGATGCTGCCCACGCGCACGAACTGCGCGGCGAGCCAGGCGATGACGACAAAGTTGATCACGCGCTCCACGGAAAGGTTCTGTTTAAGCACACCGGGCAGCGGCTGCGTCAGCACAAAGAGTTTGACAATGGCGAACGCCAGCACCGCGACTACCGCGGCGCGCGTGAACCAGTGCGCCGTGCGGGTGGCGTGAAAGCGCTCGCTGATGGGTTGCACCCGGCACAGAACGCCGAGCACGAACATCAGTTGCCATGCAAACGGATTAAAAGCCCAGTCGGCCATGTCGTCAATGCTGAATAGCGCGGCCAGCGGCCGGGCGAGCGACCAGACCGTCGCGCTCGCGCCCAGCGCCGCGAGCGGGGAACGGCGCGCCAGCGGCACCACGAACGGTACGCACAGCGCAAAGATCACGTACATGGGCAGCACGCTCGACAGATACGGCTGGCGCCGCAGCACCGCAATATCGAACGCCTCGCGCAACGGCTGCACCGCGAACGGCTGCCAGCCGGTGAGGTCGACCATCGGCTGGTTCAGATGCAATTGCGCGAGAACGGCGCCGGACAGCAGTGTTAATACGGCCGTCAATAGATAGGCGCGATAGATCTCCCAGCAGCGCCTGATGAAGCGCATCGCCGCCGCACTCTCGCCGCGGCCCGCGAGTACTGCCGTATACGCTGCCGCCGACGCATAGCCGCCGAGGAACACGAACACTTCGGCCGAGTCGCACAAGGCATAGGTGTGCAACATCAGATGCGAGAGCGTGCTACCGGGAATGTGGTCCAACACGATGACGATCAACACGACGCCGCGGAAAAAATCCACTTCAATCGAGCGTCCGCGACGGGTGTCCATTCAGGTTCTCGCAAGATGGCGCATGCGTGTAATGCGCCGAGAAAAGCGGTTATACACCGGTGTTCCCAGTAGGAACTCCATAACAATAAAACTTTCCCACCGATGCCGCGCACCACGCCGACGCGTGCTGACAACCTCCCTTTAAGTGTGGGCGAAGTGGCAGCAATCTGAAATTCGGATGTCGGCGTGAAGTAATACTGCGTCGTCACGGCTTGGGTTGACGGAAAGTCTTGCGGCAAGTTTTGCGGCTTTTATTGCGTCCAGCGTGAGCATAATCGGTAAAGGCCACGGAAAAAAATCACCCATGTCGGTGCGCGATTTTTTTCGCTTTTTTTCATCGTAGGATGGGTTCCCGCACGCCCGTTGGAAGACATACACATGAACAACAGGATTGCCGGCTTCGACGGATTGCGCGCGATTGCAGTCCTGATGGTCTTTTTTCAGCACCGTCTATTCGGTGACGTTGGCGAAATCGGCCACCTTGGCGTATGGATCTTCTTCGCGCTGAGCGGCTTTCTGATTATCGGCATTCTGTCCGCGCAACGCACGCGCATCGAAACAAACGGCAGCCGGTTCGGCGCTGAACTGAAGCGCTTCCTGTTTCGCCGTACGCTACGCATATTTCCGATCTACTACCTGATGCTGGTGGTGATGTGCGTGCTGATGGCGCTCGGGATGGCGAGCCCTGAGTTAGCGAGCGGCATGCCGTTTCATTTCGCTTATCTGTCGAACGTCTGGATCGGCTCCGTGCTGCATTACTGGCCGGGGTGTTACTCGCATCTCTGGAGTCTCGCGATCGAGGAGCAGTTCTATCTCGTCTTTGCGCCGTTCTTGCTGCTGGTTGCGGCGCGGCGGCATCGCGCGGTGTGCCTCGCGATTGTCGCGGTTGGTCTGGTTTCTCTGCTGGCGATGCGGGCCGCACAGTGGCAGGAAATCACCATCTACACGCATCCGCTGACCAACTTCTGGTTGCTGGCGCTGGGCGGGATTGGCGGCTTGATGATCGCCGGGAAAGAAAGCCGTTTACGCGTCATGCTCGGACATGGCATGACGCTGTTCGTGTTGAGTGTTTGCCTTGTGGGGTTTTGTGCGACCGAGCCAAGGTGGAGTCAGTTAGACAGTTCGCTTGCGTTCACGATGGTCAGCGCGTTGTATGGCGTCTCTATCGCGGCGCTTGTGTGTTCGATTGCGTGCTGCCGTAACGCGGCAGTGATCGGTCTGCTTGAAACCGGCTGGCTGGTGAACTTCGGGCGCATCAGCTACGGCTTTTATCTCTATCACAATCTGATTCCGGACCTGACCCGCAACCACCACGCCATGGCGTTCTTCGGGGGCACCGTACCGATCTGGGCGCACGTCGCCGGGATTGTCGCGTCGTTCCTGATTTCGCTGACGATGGCCGTGCTCTCCTGGCGGCTGATCGAAGCGCCGATTCTTCGCTTGAAGACACAGCGCGCACAGCCGCGCACCACGGCTCCTATGGCGACGCAAACACCGGCCACGTTTGTCGCTCGCAACGGGCGCGCATTGAGGGATGAAGGCGCGGCTTCAGATGCCGCTTAAAGGCTTCATTACGTTCTTCTTTCCTGCGGTTTGAGTAAGGGCACGGTGTCATGCGGCCTCACTTAGCCGGCTGCTTCGAACCTTGCGCGACACGCGGGCACAGAAGTGTCCAGGCCCATTGGCGACGCCATTCCCAAGCCGGTCGAGCCGGGCCTCGATCAGCCGCTGCCTCAAAGGGGCGAAACGCCACCGCCCGCGAAGCGACATCCCCGCGGTTACGGCGGCGCCAGAATAGCGGCATCCGCCGCCGATTAACGGAATCCGAAAGCCTCCACCTTGCGCCCCTCGAGACTGACCTCGACCGCCTCAGCGCAAGGCGCCTGGCAGGGCGTGTTGTCGATCGTGGGCGCGGCGCCTGGGAGGGTCTCGGTGATGATAATGGCTTTGATCAATCTGGCATCATCGGTCACGACCATCTCCAGAAGGAGCGTCACGCCGCTGTCATACTGGATCGTCATCGTACCGGTGCAATTCGAATTGACCGTGTAGTAGCCGCTCTGATTTCCGGTGAAATCAGTCTGACCGCCCTTGGGTGCGCCGCCGACGGTACCGGTGTCGATCCGCTTGAAGTGGCCGGACCCGTTGAAGATTACGAGCGCAACGTCGTTAAGTAGCTGTTGCGTGACAAACGGATGGACTCCCCCCGTCGAATCCAGCAATCCAATCAGTTTCCCTTGCGCGCTGAAGCCGTACGCGCCGTTCAGCGTGGCGAGCGAGCACTTATCGGCGGCTTTTGCCGCGCCACTGAGCGCCAGAAGCGCCATAGCTGTGGCCGACAGAACGCTTATACGCTTGCTATTCATGTTCATCTCCTTTCCAAGCAAATCAGACGCCCAACTCAATTCATACACTTCGGCTACCTAACTGAATCGAGTGGACCTTTCAAAGCGATTTAACAGGCACGCCCGTACCCGGCCGACGCTGTTCGCGCAGCCAGCGATAAAAGGACGAAGCCCCTCAACAGGCTCGCGTCCAGCGGAAATACGGCATGGTATCGTCGGCGATTCGAGCAGCGCAGGCGCGCGGTGCCGGGGGGGCCGATAGCGGAAGATAGTGATTGGCGAACTGCTTCACCGGGCAAATGATTGATAGCCCGGTGCCGGCGGACGCGTGCGGAGGAATCGCACGGAAATCCGCGCATTGGCTGACTTCGTGAGTCAGCGGCGCATTAAGATTGCACCGCGAGATTCAGTATAGGCCGCGCATCCGGGAATATCGGACAAAAGCGCGGCGGATTATAACGACGGGGCCGCAGTTTCCCGCTTGTCCAATCGGGGCGGAACAAGGAAAACCGCCGCCCGTTTTCGCGCTTTCCCGGCGCAATGCGGATCAGGCGGCCGCCGGCTCGTGGACGATCTTCAGCGCGCTCTTATGCTCCTTGACCAGCCGGTAAACGGTTTCACCAGGAACGGTCTCCCGCTCGAGCAGTTCGTCGGCAATGGCGCGCAGTACGGGCTCATAGGCGTGCAGCAGCCCATAACACAACTCGTTCAATTCCTTGAGCAGCACGTTGGCGTGTTCGATGGCACCTTTCATTTGCAGGCCCGCGTACTGCGACGGCAGCGCCGCCAGGCTGAACAGATCGCCGTCGCGGTTGAAGCCGAACTTCGACACCATGTCGAGGCTGATGCGCGATGCTTCCTGCAGATCCGACGCAGCGCCGCTAGAAGCTTCGGAGAACGTGAGAATTTCGGCGTTGCGTCCGCCGAGCAAGACCTGAATTTCGTTGCGGATTTCAGTTTCACGGTACAGGTGCTTGTCCTGCGCCTTCGTGATGAGCGCGACACCCAATGCGCCGCCACGCGGCAAGATCGTGACCTCTTCCAGCACGCCGGTGCCGAGCAGCGCGGCAACGAGACCGTGCCCTGCTTCGTGCACTGCGATACGCGTGCGTTCGTCCTCGCTCAGTGCCCGTTCCGCGCCGCTTACGTCGCCGATGCGCGCAATCTTGATCGCCTCCATGAAATGCTTCGAAGCGATTTCCGTTTCGCCGGCCTTGCGCGCGACCAGCCCCGCCTGATTCACGACCATCGCGACGGTAGCGGGAGAAAGGCCCGTGGTCAGGCGAGCGAGCTGGTCGTAGTCGATGTCGGCGGCCTTCGACTTCAGCTTCTCCGCATAGAAGCGGAAAATTTTTGCGCGGTCTTCGCGGTCGGGCAAACGGACCTGCACCGTGCGGTCGAACCGGCCCGGACGGCGCAACGCCTCATCGAGATTGTCGGGATGGTTGGTCGCCGCAACGATGATGACGCCTTCGTTGGAAGCAAAGCCATCCATTTCCGCCAGCAGCTGGTTGATGATCCGGTTGCTCTCGGCTTCGACGGGACCGCCGCCGGTATCCGTACGCTTGGCGAGGCCGTCGGCTTCGTCGATGAAGATGACCGTGGGGGCATTCTTGCGCGCGAGTTCGAACAGATGTTTGACCTTCTGGATGCCGACGCCGTAGTACTTCGCACTGAAATAGCTGCCCGTGATCGAAATGAAGTTCGCGCCGCATTCGCCGGCGAGCGCCTGCGCAAGCCGCGTCTTACCGACGCCCGGGCCGCCGACCATCAGAATGCCGCACGGCGCGCGCACGCCCATCGACGTGAATTGCTTCGGATCGGACAGGTAGCCGCGGATGTCCGCCAGCGCCGCCTTGGCTTCACCCGCGCCGATCACGTCGTCGAAACGCAGCCTGGGTGCACGGCTGAGAAGCGACGCGCCGCCCCTCATCTCGCGGCGCATGAACCACGCCATGCCGCCGATCAACAGCAGCGGCAGCAGCAGGCCGATTGCATCGCGCACCTGGTTGAACACCGGAACCCAGCGCGATGCGCCGGTCCGGATATCGGCGTCGGGCAGCCACACGAGCTGATAGGACGCGGCCTCGCCGGCTTTGGGCTCGCCAAGCAGCAGTGCGTGCGAGAACGTTGCGTTATGGTCGGTGACGAAGTATTTCGCGCCCTCGCGCGTCGACACCAGAATCGCGTTGGGGCTCACGCCGATCGCGGCCACGTTGGCGCTGTGAATGTCACGCAACATTTGCGACGCATCTTGCTCGTCGCGCGTCCACGCCGAGGGATCGTGGCGCATCTGGCTCGCGATGCCGGTAAGCGCCGGCGTGGCCTGCCCGTCGCGCTGCTGGTAAATCCAGACGCTCAACGCAAGCAACACCGCGATGAGTACAGCACCAGCTCCCATGGCGATCTTGCGCACGCGTCTTTTCCCAAGCGAGTTCTTTCCCGGCTTCATAAGTCACTTCCAAAAACAGGCCAGGGCTGGCCTTCAATACTGGTCAAAATCAGGTGGTAGAGGCTGGCGAGAGGGAATCTGCTGACGCGACAGCGCGCATGGCGGAAAGAAGGACATTCGACTCCATGTCCCTTTTAGCAGCTCGCACGCCGGTCAGTATGCCGGGTGGCCACTTTTTCCATATTGCAGAAAAGACCGGTTTCTACCGTCTATCCGGCGATTTATATCGTCGAATTTGGGGGAGCGATCGGCGCCTTGAAAGCGACGACCCGCTGCACCGGCGCACAGTTTATCAGCGCTATATTCACTGCGTATTCTGTATACGTGAAAGTACCCGCGCCCTATTAAAAAGCGGTCAGAATTACAGCAAATAGCGAAAAAATCGTGGAATGAACTAAACGTTCGATAGGCAAGGCGCCTAACGTTCGAGCAGCTGAGCGGCGGGCCTCTTTGGGCCCGTCCGCATCTCGCCGCACTCTCAGGTTCTTCTTTTTTATTGCCGGTACCTTGTGGCACCGGTCTGCTCTCCCGCAACTACCCCCGATTCCCGCAACCTTTCCCTCGACAGAGTCAGACTCAGGCGGCTGTACGCCGCCCCGGCTTCATCTGCGCTTCACTCCCGAGCTGGTCGAGAAGCGATCTGCATCTAATCATCCGACGATACCGCAGGTTTTCTGATTGGCTTTACCATCCGTCTCAATTTTGGACGACGGCGTGTTAAATACCTGGTTACCATCGGTACTTCACCAGAACCGCATCCTCCATTCGCAGCAACCGATCCATGAATCAGCGCACCTTGCCGCCATCCCTGGCCGCTGCAGCCCCAGCCGAACCGCGCTCCGCCATTTCCACGAGCCGCTTCAGCACGCATGCGCTCGCAGCCGAGGAACAATTTCTGGCCTGGCGCCAGCGCGTGGGCCATGTGGTCGACACGCCGCCGTCGAAGGAACAGATCGGCAGGGGCTTTCGCGGTGAAATCGATTTTTATGCAGTCGGCGGCATGGTGTTTACGGACTGCAGCACGCAAGCGCTGCGGCTGGAACGGTCGGTCGCGCGCGTCTCCACAGACTCGCGGCGCGATTACGCCTTTCACCTGTTCGTGGAAGGCGAAATCGGCCATGTGACGGGCATGCGCAAGAAACGCAGCGCGCCGGACTCGGTGCAGGGCATCGTCGCGTTCGACCTGAACCAGCCGTTTCGGGCCGAACGGCCCGAATGCCGGCTTCTGAGCCTGTTCGTACCGTCCGCGATCGTGGACGAGGAACTGGGCGACGGCGCGGCGATTCACGGCCGGATTGTCCAGCAGGGTTCGCCGCTGACCGGCCTCGTGCTGGACCACCTCGCGGCAGTCGCCCGGGAAATCCCCACGCTCGACCCGGCCGCCGCGGCGGAGGCACTCCATGCCGGCGCCCAACTGCTGGTCGCAGCCTTCCGCAAGGAGGCGCGCCTGACCGGAGCGAGCCGGGCGGCGCTGCAGGCTGCCGTGATGGGACAGGTGCGGCGCTACGTCGAAGCCAACCTGCACCAGGACGACCTCACGCCGACCAGCGTGGTTCAGGCGTTACAGCTGAAACGCGCCACCATCTATCGCTGGTTCGAGCACGACGGCGGGCTCGGCGCCTACATCCGCAATCGCCGGTTGCGGGAAGCAGCGGACGAACTGGTCCGTTTTCCGCATCTTCAGGTGACGGAAATCGCTTACGGACTCGGTTTCCGAAGCGCGTCCGATTTCACCCGCGCATTTCGCCGTGCCTTCGACATGAGCCCGCAGGATATGCGGGCGCACGCGCTGGACCTGCAGCACCGCAGCGCGGAGGAGCTTACGCAGGCGGTTGCGAAGCGCCGGCAAGGCGCGCATCCGGCGAACAGCACCACGCCGAAGCTGTAAATCACCGCAAGTCCGGCCGCGCGCCGAGTTGCCGGAAACGCTTCCATGATCAGCACGGAACTCGGGCCGGCGCTGTTGACCGCAAGCGCCACGTACGACGTGATGATGACGAGCGCGGCGACATCGCCCACGCTCGAACGCGGGAAAACGTCGGACCGCGCTGCTACACTTGCGCACTGCCCACTTCCCAAAGAATCCTCGTCGCCCGGCATCGTGCTGATCGCAATCTGCGTGAGCGTCGTGCGGCACTTTCTTCGGCTGACACACTCCGCACGCCATGCTTCGATTCGAGAACCTCAGCAAGCGCTATAGCGAACACATCATCTTTCAAGGACTGCACTACGACACGGCTGCAGGATGCGTGGCGCTCAACGATGAATCGGGCAGCGGCAAGTCGACGCTGCTTGGCATCCTCGCCGGCACGATCGGCCCCGACGCCGGCGAAGTGTGGCTGGGCGGCCATTCGTTGCGCACCGCGCCGCATGAGGCGAAATCCGTGCTCACGCATGTGCCGGAAGACTGCATGACGTATCCGGACCAGACCGGTCGCGCGTATCTGGAGCGCGTGGCGTCGGAAAGAAAGACAGCGGTCGACAGCCATGCGCTCGAGCTGGCCCATCGCTTGGGACTCGAACCGCATTTCGACAAGCGCTTCGAGCAGATGTCGTTTGGCACGCGCAAGAAGTTCTTCCTGAGCGCGGCCGTACTCGGCGAGACGAAAGTCGTGATCGCGGATGAACCGGCCGGCGGACTCGACGCCTCGGCGCGCGGAGTTCTGGTCGAGCTGTTTAAAACGCTGGCCGAAACCCGCACGGTCTTTTTCTCGAGCTACGACCCGGCTTTTACGCAAGCATGCGAGGCGAAAACCATCGCTTTTGCGGACCTGGGTATGCGCGGCTAGAAGGTTCCGCGCGTCGCGGTCTTGTGCAAGGCACGATCTGTCGATTTTCGCGACTTGCGATGTGGTTGCGCAATCGCACGCCGCTGGAAATCCAGACGCGCCTGCACCAGCATGGCAAACAGATGGTGCCGCTGCCGATGAACGTTGGCTAAATCAGTGAACCATCGTCACCGGGGTCACCGTGCGCCTTGAGAGCGACGCGAACATGGCCAGCCTGCGGAAAAAGCCCATATGGCTGGCATCGATCACCATCACGTCGGGCTGGGTGGTCGCAGCGTAGTCGGCGATCGCTTTCGTACGGTGGCCGAAGACCCGCTTCCAGCGATACGGCACGCCGGCTTCTTCGAGAATGGTGCGGACGTCGATCAAGGCCTTCAGCATGGCCTGCTTTTCCCGGCGCACCAATGCACTTCGACTGTGGAAGGCTGCCGCGCGCCCCTGATCGACAGGCTCGAGTACTTCCAGCAGTTCGACTTCGGTTACGCCGCGCTCCAGAAACATGAACGCCGCGTAGCGCGCGGCTTCTATCGCGCCGCCCTGGTCGAGAACAGGGATCAGCATGCGTATCATCGAGAACTCCTGGCGGGTAACTGATACTTTGAGCTTAGCCAATGCGCCGTTAACGTGGCGTAAAAAGCCGGCTGTATTGTCTGGCAGCGTACGAGCGAATTCCACAGCGGCGCAAAGCAGCCTCACGTTGCCTGTATCGCTGCGGGATTCAGCTCGATATGCAAAATCACCAGCCACCGCTTCGGACAATCCTCGGCAATCTGCAGCTCCTGCTTGCGCTCGCCGACCGTCTTCACGAACCCCTTCTCACGCGCGAAACCGAACGCGCGCCGCGCATCGGATTGCAGCCACAGCGTTAGCAGCCCGCATGTCACACAACGGACAACGCCATAAAGGCCGAGAAACGATTGCCGCCGGCGATATAAAAATCTTGTGAAATTCACCGCACGCCAACCAGCCTGTAGCCCACCCCCGCTTCGGTGACGATGTGTTCCGGATGCGCCGGATCGCGTTCGAGCTTGTGGCGCAGATGCCCCATGTAGATTCGCAGGTAGTGGTGGTTGTCGGTTTGCAAGGGACCCCATACCTCGCCGAGCAGCTGCTCATGCGTCAATACGCGCCCGGGATGGCGCACCAGCGCGGAGAGAAGGCGATATTCGGTGGGGCTGAGATGGACGGTCCGGCTGCCGCGCACGACCCTCCGCTCGCCGAGATCGATCGTGACGAGGCCGAACCGAACCTGAGGCACACCAACCCTGTCGCCGTTGACCTGTCTGCGCAAATGCGCGCGGATCCGCGCGCTGAGCTCCGGCAAGCCGAATGGTTTGGTGAGGTAATCGTCGGCGCCGGCATCGAGCGCGGCAACCTTGTCTTCCTCGCGGCTGCGCGCCGACAGGACGATCACCGGCATCGCGGACCAGCCGCGCAACTCACGGATCACCTCGATGCCGTCCATGTCCGGCAAACTCAGATCGACAATGACGAGATCCGCCAGCCGCGTGGCAGCCTGCGCCAGGCCTTGTGCGCCGGTCTGCGCATCGAAGACACTCATGCCGGCCGCTTCGAGGCTCGTGCGAATGAAGCGGCGGATGGCTTTGTCAGCGTCGATCACAACGATTGTTACGGTGGGATCGCTCATGAATGTGCCACGTCGGCAGCCCCCCTGAGGTCGCGGCCAACTTCCAGGCGGAGTCTCCATAGATTATTGGACAGGCGCGCTTCATGCGCGCCGGCAAAACAACGGCAGTAAAGCAACGGACTCAATGCATCGGCTTGAGATCGTCCAACGCCAGGTTGAGCTTCAGCACGTTCACGCGTGCCTCGCCGAAAACGCCGAACTGCCGCCCCGACGTATTGCGCGCAACAAGATCGTTCACCTGTTCGACCGGCAGGCCGCGGGCCTTCGCCACCCGCTCCGCCTGATAAGCGGCAGCCGCAGGACTGATCTCCGGATCGAGCCCGCTGCCCGACGACGTCACCAGATCCACCGGCACCGGCTGCGACATGTCGTTACCCGCTGCCTTCAAGGCATCGAGACGGCCTTTGATTTCATCGGCGAGCGCGGGGTTGGTCGGGCCGAGGTTCGAACCACCCGAGTTCTGCGCGTTGTAGGGCTGGGGCGTGGTGGCCGACAGGCGTCCCCAGAAATAGTACGGCGCGTCGAACTGCTGGCCGATCAGCGCGGAGCCGGCGGCGTTGCCGTTGCGCTCGAGGAGGCTGCCGTTCGCTTGCGCCGCGAAGGCCGCATGACCGATTGCGGTCACAACGATCGGATAGATCACCCCGGTGATCACGGTCATCAGGATGAACAGGACGAGTACCGGGCGAAGCAGCGTTTTCATGATGTTCACCACTCTATTGTGGTCAGACCCAGCCGAACACGTTCAGCACCATATCGATCAGCTTGATGAACGGGAACGGCAGCAGAATGCCGCCCAGCCCGTAGACCAGCAGATTGCGGCGCAACAGCGACGCCGCGCCGAGCGGCCGGTACCTCACTCCCTTGAGGGCAAGCGGGATCAGCGCCACGATAATCAGCGCATTGAAAATCACCGCCGACAGAATGGCCGACGACGGCGAGCTTAGATGCATCACGTCGAGCACCCGCAGTTGCGGATAGGTCGTCGCGAAAGCCGCCGGGATGATCGCGAAGTATTTGGCGACGTCGTTGGCGATCGAGAAGGTGGTGAGCGAGCCGCGCGTCATCAGCATCTGCTTGCCGATCTCGACGATCTCGATCAGCTTGGTCGGATTCGAATCGAGGTCGACCATGTTGCCGGCTTCTTTCGCTGCCTGCGTGCCGGTGTTCATCGCCACCGCGACGTCCGCTTGCGCGAGCGCCGGCGCGTCGTTGGTGCCGTCGCCGGTCATCGCCACGAGCCGCCCTTCGGCCTGGTGCGTGCGGATCGTGGCGAGCTTCGCTTCCGGCGTGGCTTCGGCGAGGAAATCGTCGACGCCTGCTTCGGCAGCGATCGCGGCTGCCGTCAGGCGGTTGTCGCCCGTCACCATGATGGTCTTGATGCCCATCTTGCGCAGTTCGGCAAAACGCTCCTTGATACCGCCCTTGACGATGTCCTTCAGCTCGATCACGCCCATGCAGCGTGCGCCGCTCTCGCCGCGGACGTGCTGCGCGACGACCAGCGGTGTGCTGCCGCGACGTGCGATTTCCGTGACCGCAACCGTGAGCTCCGCGGGGAAACTGCCACCGTGCTCCTCAACATAGTGCTTGATCGCATCGGATGCGCCCTTGCGAATCTCACGGTCGGGTAGATCGACACCACTCATGCGCGACTGTGCGCTAAAAGCGAGGAAAACTGCCTGCAACGCATGCATGTCGCGTTCGCGGATGTTGAAGCGCTGCTTCGCGAGTATGACGATGCTGCGCCCTTCCGGGGTTTCGTCCGCAAGTGAGGACAACTGCGCGGCGTCGGCGAGCTGTTCCTCCGTGACGCCCGGCGCCGGCGTGAAAGCCGAAGCCTGGCGATTACCGAGCGTGATCGTGCCAGTCTTGTCGAGCAGCAACACGTCGACGTCACCTGCGGCTTCGACAGCACGGCCCGAGGTGGCGATCACGTTCGCCTGCATCATCCGGCTCATGCCTGCTACGCCGATCGCCGACAGCAGGCCGCCGATGGTGGTCGGAATCAGGCACACCAGCAGCGCCACCAGTGCGGTAATCGTGACGACATGCCCTGCTTTCGCGGCTTCGACCGAAAACATCGAGAACGGCAGCAGCGTCGCGGTGGCGAACAGCAGCACGAGCGTCAACGCGACCAGCAGGATCGTCAACGCGATCTCGTTCGGCGTCTTTTGACGCTTCGCGCCCTCCACCATCGCGATCATCCGGTCGAGGAAGGCCTCGCCGGGATTCACACTGACCCGCACGACGATCCAGTCCGACAGCACACGCGTGCCGCCTGTCACCGACGAAAAATCGCCGCCCGACTCGCGGATCACCGGCGCGGATTCCCCCGTGATCGCCGACTCGTCGACCGAGGCGACGCCTTCGATCACTTCGCCGTCCGCCGGAATCACGTCGCCGGTTTCGATCAGCACGACGTCGCCCTTGCGCAGATCGGTGGCCGTCGTCATAAGGATCGGCGACTTGGGATGCCCATCCTGCAGTTTCTTCGCCATCACGTTGTGCTTCGCGCTGCGCAGCGAAGCCGCTTGCGCCTTCGAGCGACCCTCGGCCAGCGCCTCCGCGAAGTTGGCGAACAGCACGGTAAACCACAGCCAGAGCGCGATCGCGAGAATGAAACCAGCGGGCGCTTCGGCCTGGCCCCCGAGCGCCGCGATCCACAGAACGGTCGTCAGAATGCTGCCGATGTACACGCAGAACATCACCGGGTTACGCAACTGATGGCGTGGCGCGAGCTTCCTGAACGAATCGACGAGCGCCGGCCGCGCAATCGCCGGGTCGAACATCGAACGCGCGGCGTTGCGTGCCTGACCGATGTTGCCAGGCTGATGAACCGGCGGTTGGAGTTCGTTAGTCATGCTGTCCTCTCAGTCAATGTCCCGCGACCATGATCAGATGTTCAACGACCGGGCCGAGCGCCAGCGCGGGCACGTACGTCAGTGCGCCGACCAGCACCACTGTGCCGAGCAACAGCACGACGAACAATGGGCCATGCGTCGGCAACGTGCCGGCGGTCGCGGAGATGCGTTTCTTTGCGGCGAGCGATCCGGCGATCGCCAGCACCGGCACAATCGAACCAAAGCGGCCGAACCACATGACGATGGCCAGCGTCCCGTTATAGAACGGCGTATTGACCGAGAGGCCCGCGAAAGCACTGCCGTTGTTATTGGCGGCCGAACTATACGCGTAGAGGATCTCGGAGAATCCGTGCGGGCCGGGGTTCGCGATGCCAGCCACGCCGGCTGCCGTCAGCACGGCAATCGATGCTCCGACCAGCACAAGCAGCGGCGTAAGCAGCACGGCAATCGACACCATCTTCATCTCGTACGACTCGATCTTCTTGCCGATGTATTCCGGCGTTCGCCCGATCATCAGGCCGGCCACGAACACCGCGAGCAAGGCGAACACGAGCATGCCGTACAGACCCGAGCCGACGCCGCCGAAGATCACCTCGCCGAGCTCGATCAGCAGGAGCGGAACGAAGCCGCCCATCGGCGTCAACGAATCGTGCGTGTTGAGAACGGCGCCACACGACGCGGCGGTGGTCGCCACGGTGAAGATGCCGGACTGCGCGATGCCGAAGCGGGTTTCCTTGCCTTCCATGTTGCCGCCCGCTTGCGTGGCCGATGCCGTTTGCTCGACATGCAGCGACGTATACAGCGGATTGCCGTTCTGCTCCGACGAAATCTCGCCCCAGCAGGCGAGCGCGAAAGCGATCGTCATCGCGGCAAGCACCGCATAGCCCTGGCGCGGGTCGCCCACCATCCGGCCGAACACCACGCACAAGGCAGCCGGAATAACGAGCATCGCTATCATCTGAACGAAGTTGGAGAACGGCGTCGGGTTCTCATAGGGATGCGCGGAATTGGCGTTGAAAAAGCCGCCGCCGTTGGTACCGAGCATCTTGATCGCTTCCTGCGACGCGACCGGCCCCATGGCGATGGTCTGCTTGTCGGCCTTGTTGTCCACCATCACCGGATTGCCTTTGGCGTCCTTGACGGGGTTGCCCTGGGCATCGGTCTTCGGTGTTTGATACGTCGTCACCTGCAGCGTCGGCACGTCTTCGTACGACTTGAAGTTCTGAATCACGCCCTGGCTGATGAAGACGAGCGCGATGACCGTCGCGAGCGGCGCGAGGATATACAGCGTGATACGCGTCAGATCGACCCAGAAATTGCCGATCGTCGCCGTCGTATGGCGTGCGAAACCGCGAATCAGCGCGACCACGACCGCAATGCCGGTGGCAGCCGAAAGAAAGTTTTGCACCGTCAGCGCGGCCATCTGCGTGAGATAGCTGACAGTCGATTCCGGCGTGTAGTCCTGCCAGTTCGTGTTGGTCACGAAGCTGATTGCCGTGTTGAAAGCGGCGTCGGGCGTCATCGGTCCGAAGCTCTGCGGGTTCGCGGGCAGCCATTGCTGCAAACGCAGAAATCCATACACCGCGAGCACGCCGAGCGTGTTGAACGCCAGCACGGCCAGCGCATAGCGCTTCCACGACATTTCGGCGCTGGGGTCGACCCCGGCGAGCTTGTAGAGCGCGGTTTCGATCGGCCGCCCTATCCGGCGCACGACGACCGAAGAACCGTCCACCACGCCGGTCATGTAACGGCCAAGCGGTATGGCGAGCGCGATCAGCACGACGATGAACAGGCCGGGCTGAAACAGGTTGTTGAAGTTCATTCGAGAGCCTCCGCGCGTAGCAAGGCATACACGAGGTAAGCGAACAGAATCAGCGTCGAGGCCGCCGCGAGCCAGGTCATCCAGGTCGTCATGGACGGCCTCCGGGCGCGCGGCGAAGCTTGTCGCAGCCAATCACGAAGGCCGCGACGAGACCACTGAACGCAATGATTGCGATGAGGTAAAGCAGATCCATGGTCTGGTCTCCCACAAGGGACTCCTGCACCGTGAAATTTATGAAAATCCGCGTAAACGCAGTGTTAATACATTACGGAGTTTCGTAAAAACGATGGGAACGATGCGAGAGACCGCCAGAGCCAGCTATCGGGGAAACCAGAATGCATCCGGGCGCGCAGGCGAGACGAGCCTCACCTTATGGGTAATCGCGGCGCCCGAGGCGGTGTGCACGGACTCGAATAAGGCCAGGGCTGGCGACAGCATGAACATCGGCATATAGGCTTGACCTTCCCGCCGTGGGAAGGTCTACGCTTGCGTTCTGATTTCTCATCGGAGGCAAGAAATGGAATTCGAAATCCCGGATAGGTCGTGCGGCGGATGCGCCAATGCCATTGCTCGTGCAGTGACTGGCCTCGACCCCGCGCGAAGGTCGCCGTCGATGTCCCCGTTAAAATCGTGAAAACTCTTTCCCCCACCGAAAAACCCAATATGAAAAACCTTCACGCATTCCGTGCCCTTTGCCTTTTCAGCGGCGTTGCGTTTGCCGTCGCGGCAACACCCGTCTACGCCCAGCAGGGTGCGTCGATGCCCGGCATCGACATGCCCGGTTCGGCGGACGCCGGATCGAGCGCATCGACCCAGGCATTCAAGGACGCCGACGAGAAAATGATGCAGGCCATGGACGCACCGGCCTACACGGGCGATGCCGACAAGGACTTCGTGGCCCACATGATTCCGCATCATCAAGGCGCGGTCGAAATGGCACAGGTGGAACTGAAATACGGCAAGGATCCCGAGTTGAAGCGCCTGGCGCGAAACATCATCAAGGCGCAACACGATGAGATCGCGTTCATGCAGCGCTGGCAGGCGAAGCGCTAACGGTGGCGCCACCGCAATGAACAAGGTTTGCGACCAGGATCGCCTCGTCACGCGGACCCAATCGGGTCGCTCACAGCGCCTCGCTGCACCGGCTGCCCCGGCTGCCCGCCGAACTGCAGCGCGGCAAGCTGGGCATAGAGCGGCGAGCTCAGAAGAAGCTCCGCGTGACGGCCCTGCGCGACGATGCGGCCTTGATCCAGCACGACAATGCGGTCGGCCTGTTGAACGGTCGCGAGGCGGTGCGCGATAACCAGGGTGGTGCGGTTCTGCGCGGCATTGTCCAGCGCCTTTTGTACCAGCCGTTCGCTGGCGGCATCGAGCGCGCTGGTCGCTTCGTCGAGCAGCAGGATCGGCGGATTCTTCAGGATCGCCCGTGCGATCGCAATGCGCTGGCGCTGTCCGCCAGACAGTCGCACACCACGCTCGCCGAGAAAGGTGTCGTAGCCTTGCGGCAGTTCTTCGATAAAGCCGGCCGCAGCGGCCATGTCGGCAGCCCGTTGTACTTGTGCCAGCGTGGCTTCCGGCGCGCCGTAGCGGATGTTGTCCAGCACGCTCCCTGAAAAGATCACCGATTCCTGCAGCACTACGCCGATTTCCTTCCTCAATGCGACGAGCGGCACGTCACGCATCGCGACGCCGTTGATCAGAATGCTGCCGGACTGTGGGTCGTAAAAGCGCAGCAGCAGTTGGAACAGCGTAGTCTTGCCCGCGCCGGACGGCCCGACCAGGGCGACATGTTCGCCCGGACGGACCTCGAGCGAAAGTGCGGAGAGCGCAGCAATGCCAGGGCGCGATGGATACGAGAAGCTGACGTTGTCGAAACGGATGCCCTCGCCTCGCGCCGGCAGCCCAACCGTGGTCTCGGCCTCCAGCACCGGCGAGCGCGCCGCCAGCAATTGCAGCAAACGTTCGGTGGCCCCGGCAGCGCGCTGCAGATCGCCCCATACCTCGGCGACGGCGCCCACGGCGCCGGCCGTGAACACCGCGTAGAGGATGAACTGGGACAATTGGCCCGCCGTCATCCGCCCGGCCAGCACCGCCTGCGCCCCGAGCCACAGCACGAACACGATGGCGGTAAAGACCAGCACGATCACCACGGCGGTCAGCCAGGCGCGCGCGCGAATGCGCGTGAGCGCGGTCTCAAAGGCCGCCTCCACCGCGCCGGCAAAGCGCCGCGCCTCAAATGGCTCCTGCGTATATGACTGGACAGTCGGCATGGCATTGAGCACCTCGCCCGCCAGCGCGCTCGTGTTCGCGATCTTGTCCTGGCTCGCGCGCGAGAGCCGCCGCACGCGCCGGCCGAAGATCACGATAGGCGCGACCACCACCACCAACGTCCCGATGATGTAGCCGGACAGCACGGGGCTCGTCACCGCCAGCATCGTCACGCCACCGGTCAGCAGAAAGAAGTTGCGCAACCCGAGCGACAGGCTGGTGCCCACCACCGTCTGGATCAAGGTGGTGTCGGCGGTGAGTCGTGACAGCACCTCGCCGGTCTGCGTAGTCTCGAAGAATTGCGGACTCATCCCCAGCACGTGGTCGTAGACCGCACGCCGCAAGTCGGCCGTGACCCGCTCGCCCAGCCATGACACGAGGTAGAAGCGCAGCGCCGTGGCGCCGGCCAATACCAGCGAAACGACGAAGAGCGCGAAGAAATAACGATCGATGTGCGCCCGGTCTCCCCCCGCGAAGCCACGGTCGATCAGGTATTTGAACGCCACCGGCAATACCAGTGTGGAGCCCGCCGACGTCACCAGCGCGAGGAACGCGAGCGCCCAGCGGCCGGCATAAGGGCGCAGGAAGGGAAACAGGGCAAACAGCGGGCCGATACGTCGTGAAGGTGAAGCAGGCGGCGAGGACGGAACAGCGTCTGGCATGAAGATTCCCAAGCGAATCGAAGGTCATCCAGATTGTGCCAGTCCTGCGGATTCGAAGGCGGTTCGCGTAAAAGCCTGGCACTGATCCATGCGTGCCTCCGTGTCCGCCACGCATCGTCCAGAAGAACTGGGCGCCTCTGCAGCGCCACGCCGGTCGGCAGACTGCTTCCCCATGCTTGCCCCGGCCGTCCATCTGTATCAAGATCGAATCGACTCATCCGGACCAGGCGATTGCCATGACAGACGACTCCGATCCCGACAAACTGAAAGGTCCTGGCGGCTTGACGTTGCGTCAGATCCACGAACAGGTGCAGAAGAGCGTGGAGCGCGACCGCGAGGAGCAGGCATCGCGCCACGCTATCGCTCCGCAGCGCAGCAGGTGGCAACGCTGGGTGCGCTACGTGTGGGGCCGCAGCGGCCGTCGCTAGGGCGGCCAGCTTACCGCGGCTTGCTCACCGGCGCACTTGAGGGCGGCAGCACGACAACCCGGGGACTACGGATTCGCGTCACCAAGACTAGCCGCCCGCAACCGGTCGAAATCCAGAATGACGATTTCCCCGGACCTCAGGCTCACTATGCATTGGCTTTCGAGATTCTTGAGCAACTGATTCGTGGTCTGCCGCGACAGGGACACCATGGAAGCGAGACTTTCTTGCGAGAGCCTTATCTTGCTCTGCGTGGCGTTGAGGCCGCCATAGCCTCCTGCGATCAGCAACAAGCGGCTCGCCACGCGCTGCGCCGCGGGCAACAGCGTCATCGCTTCCGTGGTCTCGAACGAAACCCGAAGTCTTTGGGCCATCAACAACGCGAAATCGCGCCAATAGCGGGGCGTGGCGTCGAGCAGGCT
This sequence comes from Paraburkholderia sp. GAS348, assembly GCF_050434205.1. Classification (NCBI taxonomy): domain Bacteria; kingdom Pseudomonadati; phylum Pseudomonadota; class Betaproteobacteria; order Burkholderiales; family Burkholderiaceae; genus Paraburkholderia; species Paraburkholderia sp. GAS348. The sequence continues at coordinate 26,622 of NZ_JBNPVT010000003.1, read as the reverse complement.
TTGCAGCGCAGACTCGGGCACGTGCAGCAAAAGCGTCCTGCTGACAGCGGTGGCGTCGTTCGGACGCGGCAGCCCATCGAACAGCGAGATTTCCCCCACCCATGCAGTCGGTCCAAGCACCGCGAGCAACGCCTCTTTCCCATCCACCCCTACTGTGCCGAACGCGAGCGCGCCGCCCAGCACGGCGTACAGGCCATAAGACTGTTCGCCACGCCGATACAGGAATTGGCCCCTTTCCAGCGTGAGCAGGTTGGCATGGCTGATCAGATAGTCCTGCAACTCGACGGGCAGGCCATGAAACCACGGAGTCGTTTCGAGTTGTGAGCGGTAGCGGTGCAGGCTGGATTCCATGGGCGCGTCGACCTGTCGGGTATCCGACAGATTTTAGGCGGCTTTGCGAACATCATCTGGACTCGCATCCCACAACGTCATGAGTTTGGGCCTGGGTGCCCCCGTTGCGTCGCAAGCACGGTGTACGCGATTTACAAAGCGTTGTATCAGGTTATTCCATTGCTTGAATCATCCAATAAGGAGTGTCGACGTGGTCTCATCTCAAGTCAGTCTGAAGAACGACGTATCGCCTGCCGAATGGGAAGCGCGAGTCAGTCTCGCAGCGGCATACCGCCTCACCGCATTGTTTGGGTGGGACGACTTGGTGTTTACCCACATCTCGGCGCGCGTGCCCGGCCCGGAGCACCATTTCCTGATCAACCCGTACGGCATGATGTTCGACGAGATCACCGCGTCGTCGCTGGTCAAGATCGATCTCGACGGCCGCAAGGTGTCCGAGTCGCCGTATGACGTCAATCCGGCCGGCTTCACGATCCATAGCGCCGTGCATGCGGCACGCGAAGACGCCCTTTGCGTGATGCACACCCACTCGGTCAACGGCGTCGCGGTGTCGGCGCAGGAGGCGGGGCTGCTGCCGCTCTCCCAGCAGTCACTCGGCGTGCTGGCGTCGCTCGGCTACCACGACTACGAAGGCATCGCGCTGAATGAAGCCGAGAAGCCTCGTCTCGTTCAAGACCTCGGCAACAACACTTATCTGATGCTGCGCAACCACGGCCTGCTGACAGTCGGCGCTGCGCCGGCCGACGCCTTCGTCGCAATGTACTTCTTCGAAGCGGCCTGCATGATTCAGGTCCGTGCCCAGGCCGGTGGCGGAAAGCTGACGCCCATCGCGCAGCCGATTCTCGACGGCATCAAGGAGCAGATCCGGATGGCGACGAGGGGCGTCTCGCCAGGGGCGCTAGTGTGGCCCGGGCTGCTGCGCCGACTCGACCGCCGTAACCCCGGCTATGCCGACTAGCGCTGTCGATTAGCACGATGCGCGAAGCAAGCGGCGCAAACGTCATGCGCCGCGTTCGCCGATTCAACGCATCGCGGATGTCATCAGGCAGGTCACTTGAGAAACGGTATGGCAAAAATCTGTGTTTACGGCGCTGGTTCGATTGGCTGCTATGTCGGCGGACGGCTTCTTGCCGGGGGCAGCGAGGTCAGCTTTATTGGACGTGCGCGCATGGCCGACCAGTTGCGCAGTCAAGGCATCACACTGTCGCGGCACGACGATAGCCGCTGGTATGTGCCGCCGGAGCGGACCGACGTATCGACGGACGCGGCGACGGCCGCCGCAGCCGACCTCGTTCTGGTGACCGTCAAGTCTGCCGCGACACCCACGGCCGCGGCGGAGTTGGCGAGCGTGCTTCGCCCCGGCGCGGTCGTGGTCAGCTTCCAGAACGGCGTTGGCAATGCCGACGTGCTGCGCGCTGCGCTGCCGCATCACACGGTGCTGGAAGGCATGGTGCCATTCAATGTCGTCGAACGCGGCCCCGGCGCATTTCATCAAGGTTCGGCGGGCAAGCTGGAGATCCGGCAAGCGCCGGCCTTGCAGCCGTTCGTCGACGCTTTCAGGAAAGCGGGTCTGCCGCTGACCCAGCACGCCGACATGCTGCCGGTGCAGTGGGCCAAGCTGCTCCTCAATCTCAACAATGCGATCAACGCGCTATCTAACCAGCCTTTGAAGGCGGAGCTCTCGCAACGTGCCTATCGAATCTGCCTCGCCATGGCGCAGAAAGAAGCGCTCGCGCTTCTGAAACGGGCCGACATTCGGCCAGTCAAAGTGACGCCGCTTCCCACCACCTGGATACCGCGTGTGCTCAGCGTACCCGATGCGGTGTTCGAACGGCTGGGCCGCACGATGCTGACGATCGATCCGCTCGCGCGCTCGTCGATGTCCGACGACCTTGCGGCGGGGCGCACCACGGAAATCGACTGGATCAATGGCGAAGTCGTGCGCCTCGCGCAACGCCTCGGGCGTACGGCGCCGGTGAACGAACGGCTATGCGAGCTCGTGCGCGAGGCCGAGCGAAGCGACGTGCGGCCCTCATGGTCGGGCGAAGCACTGCTGGCCCAGATTCGGGCTGCAGCGGGCGCATCTTCGGCACGGCACCCATGAGCGCAATCGCTCCAGACGGATTTCTGTCTCCTGATACTCATTGACCGGCGTGGTTCCGGGACATTGGCAAATCACAGGTGCGTGCATGACTGGAGCCGCGCTGATTTTCAATCAACATCCATTTGCGACGCCAGGCTCGGCGGCACCCGGATCGAATAATTAAATAGGATACCGATATAGTTGCACAGCCGACCTTTCCGCGATGTAGGGTTATTGTCGGCGAATCGTCGGTGAAACGGAGTCTTAGTGTCATTAAGAATTCAATGTGGAAATATAAGGTAATGAAATTCCAATTCTTGACGCTAAACACACATGGTTCCGAAGAAACTTGCTTACATCGCCGGCCTTATTTCGACCCTTGCGGCATGTGGTGGTGGCGGTAGCGTATCGGCGCCCACGAATGCTGCAGCTTCGGTTGCGGTTCCGGCGTCGGTTGCCACGGCGCTCCCGGGCTACAAGATCTCCGTGTTTGCGCAGATTCCCGGCACACTGCGCCCCGATGACCTTCTCATGCACGGCAGCAACCTCTTCGTCATTGCGCAGGACAACAATAACAATCCGGACGGCACGGCCGTCGCCGGGACCTCGCCGCAAAGCGAAGTGATCGAATACGATATGAACGGGAATATCGTCCGGACGTTCAACGTACCGGGTCACCCGGATGGGCTGATGGAATACGATTCGCATACCGTGTGGGTCAGCACCAACGAAGACGCGAGCCCAATGCTGATCGTGATCGACACGACCGCCAATACCCAGCAAACGCTCACCCCTGACGCAACGCCGATACATGGCGGGGGGCTGGACGACATGAAAATGCTCAACGGCGTCGTGTATGCGGCCGCCTCCAATCCCAGTGTGGGTGCCTCCACGGCGACGGCGCCCAACGGCGTGAGCTCGGTGCCGTCGGTCTATAGCGTGACGCTGAATTCAGATCATCAAACGTTCCATCTGACGCCTGCGCTGATGGGTAACGCAACGGCGACGAACATCCCCACCAAGACGCAAGTGACGCTCAATATGACCGACCCGGATTCGATGGCGATCGATCCGAGCGGCGATCTGGTTGTGGATAGCCAGCAGGATTCGGAGCTGGTGTTCGTCGCGAACCCCGGTGCGAATCAGTCGGTAAGCGTGCTGCCGCTGACGCTGTACGGCAACGCATGGCCGGTCGATGACACGCGCTGGGCGCCGTCGGGCAACTCGTTCATGTTGCTGGCGGACAATTCGGCACAGCTGGTCTATCGCATCGACGCGACCGCTGGCTTCACTGCCGGCACCGCATACAGCGCCGGCCAAGGCACGCTCTTGCAGGTGAACACGTCGACGGGAGCGATGACGCCGGTGTTCACCGGTATGAAAACGCCGCATGGACTGATCTTCGTCGGTCAGTAAGCCGCCTGGCGGCGCCCGCAACGGCCACACACACAACGCACCCAACGTTGCCATCTGCTCCGCTGCGGATTGGACTCGCCGTGGGGAAACCGGGTCATCAGGAGCCCCGTGGGCCACGGCGAGCTAGCGCGCGCCGTGGCCCTGAACCGGCTTACTGCTTCGTCAGCTGACCGTAGGCGATCACCGGATTGCCGGCTGCCTTGTGTTCATATTATTAGTTCGTAGTGCGGACTCTCAATGCCGCAATACGATTAATTGGACCTCGATATACTCTGTGAAAAATCGCGAAATCTTGTAAACGGCAGCAAAAAATGCTTTAACGTTTACTGAATAACCGCTTTTCAATAATGCAGGTTTGACGGAAAGCATTTTTTTCGATTCACATCGGCACTGGTACGATGCTTAATATTCCTAACGCATAGCACACACTCGCTTCAAATACGAACATCTGATTGGATATCAATGATTTGGAACAGGTAACCGGCTGGTACACAGGAAAAAGTCGAAACAAAACTGGCGCGCTGGTAAAGTGCCCGTGATTCCGTTGCTCCCCTAACGTATTCACCCACCCCACGACGCCGCAATGCCGTTCAAGCCAAATCAAAGAAGCGCCCGCGACTCGATCGTGCTCCGCACGCGGCATCTTCCGGCCGTCGTGGCCCTGAGCCTGTCCTTGCAGGGGTGTACGCTACGCGGTGCGCCGTCGTATGAGATCTTCGGCGCGTATTTCCCACTCTGGCTATTGAGCGCGGTAGTCGGGTTCGTCGGCGCACTCATCGCCCATCGGATCTTTGTCTCCACGGGGTGGGCGCAGATCGTCCCGTTTCAGCTCGCGGTCTGCGTGGCCATCGGTCTGACGGTCGCGGCGCTCTTCTGGCTTTCGGGAACAGGACAGCTCTTATGAAAATCGCCGGCTTGCGCAAAGCTTCTGTCAAAGGCCGCGCGATCGCGGGCGTAATCGTCGTACTTGGCGTCGCGGCAGCCTGGTACGGCTATGACCGGACCACCCGCTTTCCATCCACGGACGACGCGACGATCGACGCCGACGTCGTACACGTTGCGTCACCCGTCGGCGGCCGGATCATCCGGCTGGCGGTGCAGGAGAATCAGCGGGTCGCCAAGGGCGAGGTGCTCTTCGAGATCGATCCTTTGCCTTATCGGCTGGCGGTCGCGCAAACCCAGGCCGACCTCGAACTGGCCCGCGCGGCACTCGAAACGCGGCGCAGGTCGATTGTCGGCGAGCGCGCCAATGCGGTCATCGCCGGCGACCAGACCGGCAAGGCGGCCCACAACTACGAACTGGCCTCGCGCACCGTGCAGCGGCTCACACCACTCGTGGCGAAGGGCTACGTGCCGGTCCAGCAACTGGATCAGGCGCAGGTCGCGCAGCGCGACGCGGCGTTGTCGCTAAAACAGGCGCAGGAGCAGAAGCAGGCCACCGCACAAACGATCGGCGACGAAGCAGGCGCCGTCGCCACGGTGCATGCGCGCGAGGCCGCTCTCGCACTCGCGCAGCGCGGCCTCGACGACACCGTCGTGCGTGCGCCGCAGAATGGCTTTGTCACAGGTCTGTCGGTGCTGGCGGGCGAGACGATCGCGCCGAATCAGTCGATCTTCACGCTCGTCCACGCGGACGAATGGTTCGCCGTCGCCAACTTCCGGGAAGGGGCGCTCGCGCGGATCCAGCCGGGAGATTGTGCGACCGTTTACTCCATGATCGACCGCAGCCAGGCGATTCGCGGCGAGGTGGTCGGCATCAGCGCGGGCGTGGCCGATTCCGACCGGATTAATCTGCCGCGGACCTTGCCGATCGTCCAGCAATCCGTGAACTGGGTGCGGGTCGCCCAACGCTTTCCCGTGCGAGTGCGGCTCGACGAGCCGGCCGCCCGGCTGGTGCGGATCGGTGCGAGTGCGATAGTCGAGGTCCGGCATGGCGCAGCCTGCCGGTGATCTTTCCCGGCCGGGCGCCGCCGACATCCTGAAGCTGCTTGCGCCCTATCCCGGGCGCGCGGCGATGGCGACCCGCATCGCGCTGATCTGCGCGTTGACGGCGTTCGTGACGAGCGCGTACGGCACACCGGAAGCCGCGATCTCCGCCTATGTCGTGTTCTTCCTGAACCGTCCCGACCGGGTCTCGAGCGCGGTGCTGGGCTCGGCCCTGCTCGTGCTGGTCTCCATGCTCATCGGACTGGTCATGGTGGTGGCCATGTTCGCGCTCGACGATCCGATGTGGCGGGTTGCGTGCATCGCGGGGCTTTCGTTCGGTCTGCTGTTCGTGACCTCGGCGAGCAAGCTGCGGCCGGTGGGCGCGATCATCGCAATGATCGTCGGCTTTGCGCTCGACGAACTCGGCAGCGTGCCGTTCGGCGAAGTGGCGACGCGCGCCCTGCTCTATGTCTGGCTGATGGTCGCGATTCCGTTTGGTGTCTCGATCGGCGTCAGCCTGTTGATCGCGCCGTCGCCGCGCAAGCTCGCCGGCCGCGCGCTGGCGAAGCGTCTGCGGCTCGCGGCCCGGAGCCTCGCCGAACCCGAGGCGGCGGCCGAGGCACTCAGCGCATGCCTGCGCGAGGGCGACGCGGAAATCGGCACGTGGCTCAAGCTCTCGGTGGTCGACGGGTCGTCGGTACGTGACGATGTCGGGCCGCTGCGGCAAGCCGTGTCATCGACGCTGGCGATTCTGGTCGCGGCCGATCTGGCGGCCAGCGAACCGTCGGGGCGGCTGCCGGCATCGTTCGCCGCGCCGATTACCGAGACGCTGGAGAACATGGCGCGGATGCTCGAGGCGGGCGGGTATCCCGTCGACATCGAACTGAAGCTGCCCAATGTGGCCGAACTGACGCCGCTCGCGCGACTCGTTGCTGAGGATCTGCGCGATGCAATCACCCGCTTCGCCGTGGTCGAAGCGCAAACCGATGTCGAAGGCGAAGGCGAAGGCGAAGGCAAAGGCAAAGGCGAAGGCACAGCTGAAAGCGACGCGCGAACCGCAACGCAAACCCAGGCTCACGTCGAAGCCGGGACCCCGCCACCAGCGGCCGGCAAGCGCGGTGGCTTCTTCCTCCCGGATGCCTTCACCAATCCCGACCACGTCCGCTACGCGCTGAAGACCACCGTGGCGGCGATGTTCTGCTATCTGCTGTATTCGCAGATCAACTGGCCGGGCATCCACACCTGTTTCATCACGGTCTACATGGTATCGCTCGGCACCACCGCCGAGACCGTCGAGAAGATGACGCTGCGGATCGCCGGGTGTCTCGTGGGCGCGCTCCTCGGCACGGCGGCAATCGTGTTCGTGACACCCATGCTGACATCCGTCGCCGGGCTGATGGCGCTCGTGCTGATCGGTGCGTGGCTATCGGCGTGGGTCGCCTTCGGTTCGCCACGGATGGCTTATGCCGGCTTCCAGATCGCCCTGGTATTTTTCATGTGCGTGTTGCAAGGCGCGGCGCCTGGCTACGATCTGACGCTTGCGCGAGATCGCACGATCGGGATCCTGATCGGCAATGTGGTCGTCTATCTGGTTTTCACGCGCGTGTGGCCGGTTAGCGTGGCCGCGCGCGTCGACACCGGGCTCGTCGCGCTGCGGCAGCAGTGGGCGCGGCTGGCGGCGCTGCCTGATTCCATCACGCGCCGCGCGCAGGCCGCAAGCGCCATGGCTCAGTGCAGCGCGCTGGAACAGGACATCGCGCTGATGCATTACGAGCCGTCGTGGGTTCGCCCCGAAGCGCAGTGGATCGCCGAGCGCCGCGGCGCGCTGGCCAGGCTCGATGCGCTGGAAGGGCCGATGTTTCTGCTCGCCGAACGTCGGCCGGGCGATGCCGCGATTGAAGGCTGGCTTAAACGGGTTGTGGGTGGGCCAACGGTGCCGCTCGCGCAGGACGCGGCTTTGCCGGTCGCCCCCAACGCGGCTTTACGGGAAGCAGCAGCCGACGACGACACACGCACCGCTTTGCTGCACCTCGGCGACGCCCGCCTCACTCAACTCGAACACGCAGCGTCGAACGACGCAGCGAAGGAACTCGCGACCCATGCGCCGGCGTAACCCTTCATTCGCACTGGCGATCCTGGCCGCAGCGGGTTTGGCCGGATGCGCCACGTCATCGCTGGACATGGCGCCGGACAGCCCCGACCGTCCGTGGCAACCGCAGACGGATGCGGCGGGCGCGATCGTGCCTGGGCCGGCGGCGTCGGCTGGGGCCGCACGCAGCTATCAACTCCCCGCGAATCCCGCCCTCGCCGCCGTGCCGCCTCCACCTGCGCTGGAGCAGGCGCATGCATACGACCTCCCCGAACTGATCGATCTGGCAGAAACAGCGAACCCGCTGACGCGCATCGCCTGGAACGACGCGCGCAATGTGGCGCTCGCCGCCGGCATCGCGAAGAGTGCGTACCTTCCGCAACTGTCGGTCGCGGCGATGGGGCAGTACGCCGGCCTGCATGATTCGGGTTCATCCGTGCTCGGCAATTCGTCGGCGACCGCAACGGGGCACGGCATGACTTCGGTGGTTGCGCTGCAATGGCTGCTGTTCGATTTCGGCGGACGCGCCGCGCGGGTCGAGGCCGCGTCGCAGGCATCGGTGATGGCGAACATCGGCTTCACCGCGGTCCACCAACAGGTGATTTTCGACGTCAGCGTCGCGTTCTACGCGTACCAGGCCGCGCGCGCCCGCATCGCCACGACGCAGCAAGGCCTCGACAACGCCGAAGCAATCCTGGCCGCGGCACAGTCGCGCTACAAGCATGGTATCGGCACCGTCATCGAAGTGGCGCAGGCCAGTCAGAATCGCGCGCAGGCCAGGCTCGCACTCGTCCAGGCCCAGGGCGCGGAAAGCAGCAGCTATCTCGGCCTGATTTCCGCAATGGGAATTTCTCCACTCTCGAAGCCCAGGATCGCGGAGATGCCGGCGCACACACTTCCAGCCATGACGAACGATTCGATCGACCGGATCGTGTCGTCCGCCATCGCCCGACGCCCGGACGTGTTGAGCGCCTATGCGGCCGAGCGGGTCAATCTGGCAAAAGTGAAAGCGGCCGAGTCGGACTTCATGCCGAAGGTATTCGTCTCTGCGACCGGGGCGTACAACAACGGCAGTTCGTCGATTTCGGCGGTTCCGGCCATCGGTCAGCAACTGCCGACAGTGAACCTGAGCGGCGGCCGCTACGGCGGCAGCGTGATCGTCGGCGTGACGATTCCGCTGTATGACGGCGGCTTGCGCTCGGCGGTGCTCGCACAGGCACGCAACGACGCGGACAGCGCCTCGACCCGTCTTACTCGCAGCCGTGAAGAAGCGGTCCGGCAAATCGTCGCTGCGCAAAACACGTTGCAAACGAGTCTTGCCGCACAGGCTGCGGCCAAAGAATTGCTTGCTGCTGCGCAGACGACTTACAACGCCGCGTTCGACGCCTATCGGCAAGGCGTCGGCTCGGTGACCGACGCGCTGCTCGCGCAGAATCAATTGCTCGCGGCGCAGAACGCGGACGCGGATAGTTACAGCAGTGCATTGTCGGCAGCGGCGGCGCTTGCGCTGGCGACCGGGTCGGTCGAGTCGATTCCGCTGCGGGACAACTGGTGAGGGCGTTTCGATTGCGCCAGGGTCCCGGTACAAGCATGTTTTTTGCTTCACGTAAGTACCTGTCGCAAGGCAACGGACAGGCGGGCAATCCGCCCGCCACGTACGGGGCATCTGCCCGGCCGACCCGCAGTGGAGGAGCTATGCGAGCGATCCATGACACGGTACACACGGTACGTATTGCAATTCTTGCTGGAATGATTTCACTGCTTACCGCATGCGGCGGCCATGGAGGCAGTTCGAGCAGCGGCAGTGGCACTGTTACTTCGCCGGGCGGCGTTAACCTCCAGGTCGTTTCGTTCGGCGACAGCCTGTCGGACGTCGGGACCTTTGCGCCGATCGCTAGCGCGGTGGGCGGGGGGCGTTTCACGACCAATCCGGGTCAAGTGTGGACTCAGGACGTCGCACAATACTACGGCGGCTCGCTAAGCGCTGCGTTTACCATCGACATCACGCATAAGCTGAGTGCGCAAAGCGGCCTCGGTTATGCGGAGGGCGGCGCCACGGTCGCGACGCCGGCAAATCTGTACGACTTTCTTTCTGACGTGATCGGCAATATCGAAATGCCGGTCAACCAGCAGGTTTCGAGCTACCTGAGCACGCACGGAAGCTTCAATTCAAGTCAACTGGTGCTGGTCTGGGCTGGCGCAAACGACGTGCTTCGCGCCGGTTCGCTGCCGGCCGCGGCGCCGACCGTGCAAACGGCGGCATCCACCCTCGCGCAGATTGTCGGGCAGATCGTTCAGAACGGCGCTACTCATGTGGTGGTGGTCAATGTGCCGAATGTCGGCCTGTCGCCCAAAGGCATCACCTCGTCCGACGGCGGGGCCAATCTGACCCAGCTATCGCAACTCTTCAACGAGGACCTGAACGCTGCCTTGCAAGCCGATGGCCTGCAAGGCAAGGTCATCCAGATCGACTCTTATACCTGGGTAGACCAGATCATCGCGAACTTTCAGGCCAACGGCTTCGCCGTGACCAACACCGGCCAGGCCTGCGACCCCACGAAAACGCCGGATGACACCGCTTTGTTGTGCTCACCGTCGACCTACGTGACGTCCAATGCCGATCAAACCTATATGTTCGCCGACGACCTTCATCCGACAACCCATCTGCATGCACTGTTCGCCCGGTACGTGGAGCAGCAGATCGCCCTGAGCGGGCTCGGGCATTGAGCCTTAAGCGAACCGCTGCGTCATTTCAGGCTGCCAGCAAGAAACTGCCCCAACCGTTCGCTTTTCGGATTGACGAGGATGTCTTGCGGATTGCCTTCCTCTTCGATTTTGCCCTTGTGCAGAAAGACCACGTGATTCGATACGTTGCGAGCGAATCCCATTTCGTGCGTGACCACGATCATCGTGCGCCCTTCTTCAGCCAACGCCTGCATGACTTTCAACACTTCACCGACCAGTTCCGGGTCAAGCGCCGAAGTGGGCTCGTCGAACAGCATGACTTCGGGCTCCATCGCCAGTGCGCGCGCAATGGCCACCCGCTGTTGCTGGCCGCCGGACAGATGAGCCGGATACTTGCTTTCCGTGCCGGCCGTGAGCCCCACCTTGGTCAGGTACTTGCGAGCCCGCGTCTCCGCTTGGGCCCGGCTCAAACCCAACACGCTGACGGGCGCCTCGATGATGTTTTCGAGCACGGTCATGTGTGCCCACAAGTTGAAGTGCTGAAACACCATCGATAGCTTGGCGCGCATTTTCTGCAGTTGCCTGCGGTCGCTCACTTGCAATGCGCCCTTTCTGTCACGCTTCGTCTGGATCTCTTCCGCGTCGACGGTGATACGCCCAGAGCAAGGCTGCTCAAGAAAATTTATGCAACGCAAAAAGGTGCTTTTCCCCGAGCCGCTCGAACCGATGATACTGATGACATCACCGGCCTTTGCCTTGAGTGATACGCCCTTCAGAACCTCGTTGTCACCAAACTTCTTGTGCACGTCATCGACAATCAGCTTATACATTCTCAATACACTCCATCTTGGCTGCGGGTAGCCGGTTAATGCCCTTGCGGCTTCAGAAAGGCCAGCAAGCGTGTTTCCATCCGGCGAAACGCCCATACCAGCGTAAAGACGATGGCGGCATACAGCACGGCGGCGATACCGTATGCCTGGAAGGAAGCGTAGGTTGCAGAGTTGACGTCGCGCGTCACTTTCAGAATGTCAGGTACCGTAGCGGTGAAAGCGAGCGTTGTTGCGTGCAGCATCAGGATGACTTCGTTGCTGTAGTTGGGTAGCGCGCGCCGCAATGCGGACGGCAGGACGATGCGGGTGTAGAGCTTGAATTTCGACATCCCGAAAGCCTGCCCGGCCTCGATCTCACCATAAGACGTCGCCTTTATCGCGCCTGCAAATATCTCCGTGGCGTACGCACACTCGTTCAGCGTAAACGCGAGCAACGTGCAATTCATCGCACTGCGGAAGAAAGCATCGAGCAGTTCGTGCGAGTGCACAACCTGGAGGCTGTAGAGGCCTGTATAGCAGAGCAGCAACTGAACGTAGAGCGGCGTGCCGCGGAAAACATACGTATAGAGCCAGACCGGTCCGGAGATGAAGCGGTTACGCGACGCGCGCGCAACGGCAAGTGGAACGGCGAGACCAAAACCCAGTCCGATCGACGCGACGAGAAGCCACAAGGTAATGACAAGACCACTGTAGTGATAGCCATCGGTGTACAGATAGTTTTGCCAGTATTGCCTGACGAGTTCAATCACAGCGCTGCCCTCCGTACGCCCATCGAATAACGCTTTTCCAGCCAGATCAATACAAGGTTCGACACGGTTGTGATCACAAGATAGATCGCACCGGCGATCAACGTGAAGAAGAAGAACTGCAACGTACTCTTGCCCGCATCCTGAGACGCCTTGACCACGTCGGAGAGTCCGATGATCGAGACTAGCGCTGTCGCCTTGACCAGCACCTGCCAGTTGTTGCCGATGCCGGGCATTGCGAAACGCATCATTTGCGGGAACATGATCCGGCTGAATACTCGCCAGGAGCTCATGCCGTAGGCGTAGCCTGCCTCGAGTTGCCCGCGAGGAACCGCGAGAAAAGCACCGCGAAATGTCTCGGTAAAGTAGGCCCCGTAGATAAAACCGAGCGTGATGACGCCGGCAACAAACGGGTCGATGTCGATCTGATCGACACCCAGCCAGTCGGTCAGATTGTTGAGCAGGATCTGAATCCCGTAGAACAGCAGCAGCATCAGCACGAGATCAGGAACAGCGCGAATCAGCGTTGTATAAATCGTGCCGATGCGGGACAGCACCCGGTTGGGCGACAGTTTCGCCGCCGCGCCGCCCAGGCCCAGCACAAACGAAGCGGCCAGCGACAACATCGCCAGTTTGATCGTTTCCCACATGCCCGCAAGAAGAAGCGGGCCAAACCCGTGAAATAACATGCTTACGTATCCTTGATGGCGAGGCGTTTGAGCGCGCAGCGCATCTGTTCTGCACGGCTGACTTCGGACGCTTGAACAGATGACGCCGCGCCGCCGCGCGGCGAGTGGATCGTGTAAATCGATAAGAAAGCGCGACAAGAAAGCGCGCCGGGAAAAGCGCTTGGCTAGCGCTTAGCCGCCATAGACGTCGAAGTCGAAATACTTCTTCTCGATCTTCTTGTAGGTGCCGTCCTTGATGATGTCGGCGATGGCCTTGTCAAGCTTGACCTTCAGGTCGGCGTCGTCCTTGCGCATGCCGATGCCCGCGCCATTGCCCAGGACCTTCTCGTCGACGATATCCTTGCCGGCGAACGCAAAGCCTGCGCCGCGCGGTGTCTTCAGAAAGCCGAGTTCAGCTTCCACCGCATCTTGCAACGAAGCGTCGAGGCGCCCCGAGAGCAGGTCGGTATAGACCTGATCCTGGTTCTGGTACGGCACGATCTTTGCGCCCTTCGGCTCCCAGTAGGTCTTCGCGTACGTTTCCTGAATCGTGCCCTGTTCGACACCGACCGTCTTGCCGGCCAGCGCTTGCGGCGTCGGCAGCAGCGGCGAGCCGGCCTTGGCGACAAGGCGCGTCGGCGTGTTGAACAGTTTCGCCGAGAAGGCAACCTGTTCCGCGCGTTGCGGCGTCATCGACATCGACGACAGCACGCCGTCGAACTTCTTCGCCTTCAGCGCGGGGATCATGCCGTCGAAGTCGTTTTCAACCCACACGCATTTGGCCTTCAGGCGCGCGCAGATTTCGTTGCCGAGGTCGATGTCGAAGCCCGCGAGCTTGCCGTCCGTGCCCTTTGATTCAAACGGCGGATAGCTGGCATCTACGCCGAACCGAACGGTCGACCAGTCTTTTGCATACGCACCGGTTGCAATGGCGGCAAGGGCGATGCACAGGACAAACTTCTTCATAAACTCTCCAGAAACGGTCTTCAAGGCGCTGAACGGTGCAGGAGGCGAGCTGCCCCTAACTCCGTGAATTTTGCCCAGCGATGTTGTATAGACATGACGATTTTTTCTTCGCATGCACCTGAATCGCCTTATGTTGTCTAGACATCATAGTAGCGAGTCCGCTTTCGACACCGCAACTAGGGTTTGCGCGCATGATGCGCGATTTACGCACGAATTTACGGGAGTTTACAAATACCTGCGACAGATTGAACGAGCGCTCTCCGTATGAAAATCGCCGAAGTTGTATATACATATTACACTTACCAGCTTGCGTAATCCTGTATAGACAGGGTGTCATGTAAGCAGGGCCAGCCGGTGCAGACGATCGGCTGAGCCGTTCAATCAGGCACCCAGGCTGTCGTTCCACCGGCTTCAGCCGCCTGCAGAGATTCGATCAGCCGTCGCATTTGCACCTGCAACTTCTGGTTTCAGGCGAACGCGGCATAAGCCGCCACGAAGATCATGCGGATGTCCATGGAAAGTGGCAGGCCACGCACACGCAAAGAAACGCGGTCGCAAGTTGGAGGACCTGTGTCGGGAGCGATTGGGCCGGATCGGGAAACTGCGAAAACATCACCAGAATAGTGGCCGACTGGTACGGCCTTTCGACATTGTGCTGCCCAACGACTACAGTTAATGGCTTGTCTATCCGCCGGCAGCACTGAACCGCCCTAACGCCGCGGCTTTTCGCACATGGCTGTTGTCGGCGGCATGAGGAGACCGAAGTCATGGAACGCGCTGAATTTCTTGCCGCCACGCGACAGCTGGTAGCCGCCGCTGAGATTCTAGCCAAGGCCGGCCCCCAAGACTGGCGGTCCGATGCTTTCCAGATGCTCGCGTTCTTTCGCCAATACGACCATCCTGGTGCCGGTTCGAACGCGGTCGCAACGTCCGACGACGCGCTGTTCGCGCGCACGGGTCACGCCGCACTCACCATGGCTGGACGAAATGAGTTTGCCGCGTCGCACGCGCTTCTCAAGCAGGCTCAAGCGCTTTTGTCCGCTACATGAAAAGCAGCGGGCACGAGCGCACCGAAGCGATTAGCCTCCCGCCCGCTTCGCGCTGTGGCCGCACTTTTTGAGCGCTTCAATAACCCGCTCGCAATGGTCACCCTGGACTTCAATTACGCCATCCTTGACCGTTCCACCAGAACCGCAGGCCGTGCGCAACTGCTTGCCTAGCAAGGCCAGGGCAAGAGGATCGAGCGCCAGCCCTTTAACGATCGTCACGCACTTCCCGCCCCGGCCCTTGGTCTCGCGAGTCACTCGCACCACGCCATCACCTGTCGGTGCGGTCTTGCCGACCGTCTTGCAGACACATTCCGCGAGCACCTGACTGCATCTGGGACACATCCGCCCGCCATCGGTGGAATAGACAAGGGCGCCTTTTGAACTACCCTTCATGAACGGATGAGCCATCGTCTGTTACCTATATCGCGTTTTCGCGCCGCTTCAACGACGGCGCGCATTTCAAGCACCCATTCAAGACAGCATACGGCATGTCCCCGCGCGATCGAGGCCGACGCCGATGGCGTCGAGCTCAATCCCGGTCTGCTGGGTGCGCCCTTCGTGCAATCGATCCGCGCAGTAGACGCTGCACAGGTCGATTGATTTCAATGAAGACCGCACTGCCAGCTTACTGTCGCAACGGTGACAGAATTATCGGAATCGCTCGGGACGGAACGGATAGGGATCGGCGAAAGGCTCGCCCCCCGTCATCATTTCCGCCAGCAAACGGCCTGTCACGGGACCGAGCGTCAATCCGTGGTGGTTATGCCCGAACGAAAACCACAGCCCTCGATGGCGTGGCGCGCGCCCGATGACGGGCCGCATGTCGGGCGTACACGGCCGCAACCCGAGCCATGGGGCATCATCGAGCCGGCGGCCCAGACCGAATATCGGCCGGGCGGCGGCTTCCGCGCGTTCCAGCTGAACGCCCGTCGGCGGTGCCTCGCGCCGGGCGATTTCCACGCCGGTCGTCAGCCGCAGGCGCCCTTGCATGGGCGCGACCACGTATCCTTTTTCCGTGTCGACCAGCGGTACCGAGAGCATCGGCTTCATGGCCTCGTAGTGCATGTGATACCCGCGTTTGGCCCGTAGCGGTATCCGATATCCGAGCGGCTCGAATACCTTGTCGGACCACGGGCCGAGCGCCACGACCACCTCTTTGGCGCTGATCCTGCCCTGCGGCGTCTGAACAGTCCATGCATCGGCTTCCTGACGCACCGTGACCGCCTCGCCAGTGAGAAGCACGCCGCCGCCCTCCTCGAACAGCCGTGCATAGCCCTTCGTCAACGCACCCGGATTGGAGATGCTCGTCGGGTCCTGCCAATGCAATGCCCCGCAAAATCCCGGCGCGATACCGGGCTCGCGCGCCACCAGTGCGTCGGCATCGTGCGGCGCCACACGCAGTCCATATGTCCTCGCCGTGACTTCGGCGGCTGATACCTGCCGTTCATATTCCGCTCGCGTGCGGAATGCCTCGAGCCAGCCGCCGTCATGCGCGAGGCTCTGGAGGCCGGCACGCCCGATCAGCGCATCGTGCTCGGCGACGCTTTGCCGGATCAACGGCAGCATGTCGCGCGCGGCCGCTTCGAGCCGCTCCGGAGACGACTCCCACCAGAATCGCGCAAGCCATGTCGCAAAAGAAGGCAGCGCCTTGTAGTCCCAGTACAGGTCGGTCGACCGATTGCGCATGTAGCGCAGCAGCGTGCCGAGATCGCGCGGAAAGCCGTAAGGCACCACGGACGAACTTTCGATCAGGCCGGCATTGCCGAAACTGGTCTCTTCGCCGGGGCCGCGTCGATCGATGAGCGCCACGCGACGACCGCGATCCTGCAGATGCAGCGCAGACGACACGCCGACAATCCCGGCTCCCAGCACGATCACATCGAAATCCATAAGCTCGCTCGAATGTTCATATCGGAACCCGATGCGAATCCGATCGCATCGGGTCATGAACCGGTTACTTCGCGATGATGTCGCGCTTGAAATACTTCTGCGAAAGATTGCTGAGCGTGCCGTCCTTCTTCAAAGCGTCGAGCGCGGCATCGATCTTTCCGGCCAGGGCCTTGTCGCCTTTGCGCAAGCCGAAGCCCGTTCCTTCGCCAAGCGTTGCCGGATCGCTAAGCGGCTGGCCGACAATTGCATAGTCATGGCCTGACGGCTTGTTCAGGAAACCATCCTCAACCGTCTGCGCTTCCTGGACGGCGGCATCCAGGCGTCCGGCAACGAGGTCGGCATACACCTGATCCTGGTCCTGGTACGAGACGATCGACACGCCGGCATTCGCCCAGTGGCGCTTGAGGAAATCTTCCTGCGACGAACCCTGCAGGACGCCGACCCGTTTGCCTTGCAGGCTCTTCACGTCCGGCAGCAAGGGGGAACCGCGCTTTGCCACCATCACGATCGGCACCACGTAGATCGGCGGCGTGAAGTCGATGGACTGTTTGCGCTTGTCCGTGATGTTCATCGCGGAATTGATGACGTCGAATTTGCGCGCCTGCAATGCGGGAATCAGGCCGTCGAACGAATTCTCCACCCACTCGCATTTCACGCCCATCTTTGCACACACCGCGTTGCCGACGTCGACGTCGAATCCCTGCAATTGCCCTGCCGGCGACTTGCTTTCGAACGGCGGATACGCGGCCTCGATGCCGAAACGCAAGGTGCTTTGAGTCTCGGCGCTGACGGTGCCGACCGACCCGATTAACGCAGCCGCGACGAAAAGTGAGAGTGGAAGCTTCAGACGCATGATGGTTCCCTATGAAATTGGGGTTCGCAAATTTAGGGTACGGGCGCTAACTGACGGCGCGACCTCAAGAAGACGAATGAGATGCCCAAAGGGCCTGTCCTCACACTCGTTCTGGAACAACAGTCTATTCTGGACACTCGCAAATGCAAGCAATTTTCAAAATAAAAGTCCAGACTGGACTTTTTGACTTTAGAATTGCGCTAACGCCGCAAGCCGGCAACGATGTGGAGAGCAGGCCCATGAGCAGCACAGACAAAGTATTCCCGTTGATCGTCCAGCAGGACGCGGTGCGTAAAGCACTGCCCCACCTCGATGTGCGCGGCGCGTTGACACGCATGTTTCTCGTGCTTGCGAACGATTCCGCGGTGCAGCCGCCTCAGACCTTCACCCCGTTTCCACACGGGGCTGGCGATTTCATTACATACCTCGGCGTCATGGCGGACGCCAAGGTATTCGGAGCCAAGCTGTCGCCGTACATCGTGACGGAATCGAAACCCGTCATTACCGCGTGGACCGCACTGATGTCGATGGAAACGGGCCAGCCGCTGATGTGGTGCGATGCGGGTCTGCTCACCATCGAGCGCACCGCCGGTGCGACGGCACTTGCGGTGGACCACCTTGCGACGAACGAGGCGCGCCGACTCGCCATCGTCGGTGCGGGGTCAGTTGGGCAGGCGCATTTGCGCCAGCTTGCGCCACTGCGGCCGTGGGACTCGATCAATGTGTTTTCGCCGGAGCTTGCGCGAAACGAGGCAAAGCGCGCAGCGGTCGCCGCCCTTCATGAGCGCGTGCGGATTTGCACCCAGCTTGACGATTGCGTGCGCGATGCCGACGTGGTGGCGTTGTGCACATCCTCGGGCACGCCCGTACTGTCGGACACGATGCTGACCAAGCCGGCGCTCATCACGTCGATCAGCACGAATGTCGCCAACGCACACGAGATCCCACCGGCGTGGATTCAAGACATGGACGTCTATTGCGACTACCGGCGCACCACGCCTGCCAGCGCCGGTGAAATGAAATTGGCGGCGCAACTGCATGACTGGTCGCCGGAAAGTGTTCTGGGAGATTTGCCCGAACTGGTATCCGGCACGGCCAGGCAACCCTCCCGGCGACGGCATGTCTTCTTCCGCTCAATCGGACTCGGACTGGAAGATGTGGCGATCGCTTACGCCTTGTTCAGGCACATGGCTGGACAGCCGATAAGTTAAGCAGGACCGCGGCGGCTGTGAACGGGTTGCCCCAACCAGGCATGAACACCTCCCGTGGCAAAATAGTGCACTGCAACGAATATCCGTTGTCCCTCGACGCACGCACACGCCGCCAGACCCGGCGTAACTGACAATCCCATGCTTCCCTATGCGAAAGACTAAGACCACACCCGCGCGCCGGCTTTTGCTGGATCGCTACGGCCGTGTCGCCGACGGCATTGCGCTGCTCTTCTTTCCGTACGTCGAAATCGTCATTCATGACCTGCAGAGCCAGACGGTTGCGTACATTGCAAACAACCTGTCAAAGCGTGAACTGGGCGATGAATCCGCGCTGGAAGAAATTGATCATTCGGCGCAGTCGGGCACGATCGGTCCGTACGAAAAGATCAATTGGGACGGCAGGCGAATGCGCTGTGTCAGCACGGTGCTCTTTGACGACGCCGGCGCGGCTGTCGGCGTGATGTGCGTCAATTACAACATCGCCGTCTTTGAGGACATGAAACATGTCATCGACCGCGTGGTGTCAGGCGCAGGCCTCGTGAAGCAGCCTGAGGAGCTGTTCAAGGACGACTGGCAAGAGCGTATCAACACTTTTCTGCACGCATGGCTTCAGGAACGCCAACTGGCATTGAACTCCCTGACCCGGGAGCACCGTCGCGAGCTTGTCGAGGCACTGTGGGAGGAAGGCGCGTTCAAAGGAAAAAGCGCGGCTAACTACGTTGCCAACGTCCTAGGTATGGGCCGCGCGACCGTCTACCAGCATATTAGAGATTTACGAGGCGCTGCAGCTTAGGCTGAACCGGATTCGGCGGCCCTCGCCGGTGATTGCCGCCAGCCTCCTTGTCGTGGCGCTACTGGGGTGCCATCGAGATCCGGATAGTCAGGTGCAACATTGACGTCTTGTCAGATGAAACCTGGCGCTTATACTGCCAATTGCCTGAAGATAGTCCGCTGCGCGGTATGCTCGGCTCGGCATAACGGCATGGTGCCGTGCCCGGGTCGGGCGATTCACGCGTCAATCGCCCGGCGATGCGAAAAACCACGGTAATACTGTCGGAGACGGGCCCATGAGCACGACCATCTCAATCGAAGAGCCGCGCCGCATCATCTGGATCGTGACCAAGATCTACTCGGGTTTGCTGATCATTGGTTGCGCGCTGATTCCCGCTTACCTGATTGCCTATCTGGCTTTCTTTCAGGACCCGAGCCTGAAGTTCGAAAGCCACGCGTTTCACGAAATCGCGATCGCAGCAGCGACGCTCGAGGGTCTGTTTGTCACCTACGTGACATGGCGTTGCTATCTGTCGTCAGGCGAGCCGCTATTACGGTGGCTGACATTGGGCTTTCTAGGCTTTGTGCTGGTCTATGCGCTGCACGGCGCGTTCACCGGCATGGCTCACCACAATATCTGGCTATTCCTGCTCTACGGACCGGCATCGCGTCTGGTGATGTCGGTGCTGCTGCTGGTGGGGCTTCTCTCGTACCACAGCACGCCAGACGCAGTCGAGCGGCGCTCGAAACCGCGCCCGTGGCTGACGTGGATCGCCGTGTTCGTCCTGATCGACCTGGTCGTCGGACTCATTGCGAACTCGCCAATTGCGGGCACCCCCGCAGTGCGGTTATCCATGGAAGGTGGGGCGCTCGTCTTCTCGACGCTGAACGTCATGGTGCTCATGCTGCGTCGCATTCGCTCCCCGCTGATGGTGATCTACGGCATCTCGGTCACCTCCTTCGCGCTTGCGTCTCTCGCGTTCATTCTCGGCAAGCCCTGGAATCATATGTGGTGGCTGGCGCACGCGATCTTCGCCGCCGGTTTTTTCCTGCTGAGTTATGGCGTGGTTCAAGCGTTTCGCACGACGCGGTCCTTTTCGACGATCTACAGCCAGGAAGAACTGATGGCTCGCCTCGCCGAAGCGATGGCGCGCACGGAAAGCGCGCTGCAGGAACTCCAGCGTACCAATCACCAGCTCGAGCATCTCGCCGCGACCGATCCGCTGACGGGCGCCGCGAACCGGCGCGAGTTTATCCATCAAGTGACGGCGGAAATCGCACGAGCCAAGCGAGGTGGTGCGCCGTTCTCGCTGCTGGCGCTGGATCTCGACAACTTCAAATTGATCAACGACAACTACGGCCATCAGGTGGGTGACGAGGTATTGCAGCGATTCGTGCAGAAATGCCTTGATGCCATTCGCCCCTACGACGGCGTCGCGCGGGTCGGTGGCGAAGAGTTTATGGTGCTGCTGCCTAAAGCCGCGCGAGACGCGGCACGCTCGATTGCGGAGCGCGTGCGGGGCGCCGTGGCTACCGAGAAGTTCTATACCGGAACCGGGCGGGCCGTCGCCGTTACCGTCAGTGTCGGGATCTCCGAGTTCGGCCGCGACGGCGATACGATCGACACCCTCTTACGCGTCGCCGATGAGCGCCTTTACCAGGCCAAGCACGATGGCCGCAACCGTGTGGTGGCCGGATAGACGCGTTTAACTCATCCGTGGCGCATGTCTCGCCATTCCGCTCAACCCGCATGCCTGCTTTGTCAGGAAGCTCGCGCTTTATACAACTTGCGCCGAACGTCCGGTTTCATCAAGCCAGCGAACGATGTTACGCACAGTATCGCCATAGAAAGTGCGGTACAGCTCTTTCGACACATAGCCGATATGAGGCGTCGCGAGCACGTTGGGCAATTCACGCAGAGGGTGCGGATTGTCGAGCGGCTCGACGTCGTAGACGTCCAGTGCGGCGCCGCCGATCTGACCGGTCGTGAGTGCCCGAAGCAGCGCGGCAGAGTCGACGATCGCGCCTCTCGACGTATTGATCAGCCGGCTTGTGGGTTTCATCTGCGCGAGTTCCGCAGCACCGACCAAACCTTGGGTTCGCTCGCTAAACCGCACATGGATCGACAGGAAATCCGCCGTGGAGAACAACACATCCTTGCTGACGCGCTGCACGCCCTTTTCCGCGGCGCGCTCCTCGGTGAGGTTCTGACTCCACGCAATGACGTTCATTCTGAATGCCCGTCCGATGATGCCGACAGCCGAGCCGATATGGCCAAGGCCAAGCAATCCGAGCGTCTTGCCCGCGAGTTGATCGCCAAGCGAAAGCTGCCAGCCGCCCTGACGCAGTGACTGATTCTCGAGGGGAATGTTGCGGGCCATCGCGAGAATCAGCGCCCACGTCAGCTCGATCGTCGGCGTGGACGAATAGCCCGTATGACGAATTTCGATGCCGCGTTCCGCAGCCGCCTCCTGATCGATCGACGCGTTCACGGGGCCGGTCGAGGCAATCAGCTTCAGGTTCGGCAGGCTTTCGATGACCGCGCGGGACAGCGGTGTGCGTTCTCGCATCACGCATACGACGTCGAATGGCTGCAGGCGTTGAATCAGGCTCCCGATGTCAGCGACGTGGTCGTTGAACACCGTAACGTCCGCCAGGTTCTTAAGAGGCGACCAGTCTGCCATGCTCAGCGCGACGTTCTGATAGTCGTCGAGGACGGCCACCTTGATAGGCAATTTGGGGTTCATGTTGCGCGCTCCATAAGTTATTGACGTTGCTGCCAACTGAATGCTAAGAAACCCGGCCCACCACGTAAATCAATAAGTGGCGACGCGACCCATCGCGAACCGCGATGGCTGGCCATCGACTTGCAACAGCCTTCATGACACGCTGCCTTGCTGCTTGTCGAGGTGGTCGACCAGCATGCGCGCAGGAAGCGGCAGCGTGTCGAAATGGCGCGCGATGATTAACAGCGGCCGCAGCGACCACGGTTCGTCAAGCTCAACGACGCGAAATGGCACCGAATGCATATAAGGCGTCACGCTTCCCTTGGGGAGCACGCCAATGCCGAGCCCCGCGCTGACCATGTTGCGCACGCCCTCGAAGCTTGTCACCTCGATACGCACGCGAAGCCGCTTGCCCGCACGCTCGGCGGCGGTACGACACAGTTTCGAAATGGACGTGCCGTACGGCATGCTGACGACGTCGTCCTCCAGCACTTCCGCGAAGCTCACGCTTGCGCGCCCGGCGAGCCGATGATCCGACGGCACGATCACAACCAGCTTATCGACGCTGTACGGACGCCACTGCAAATCGCCGAGGGAGTCTTCGGTGGCCGAGCAGATGCCGAGATCGGCAACGCCGCTGGCGATCGCCTGCACCACTTCATCGCTCGATTTCTCGACCATATCGATCCGCACCTTCGGATTGGTGCGCAGGAAGGCACGCAGCACACCCGGCAGATACTGGACCATGGCGGTGAAGTTCACATAAATCCGGGTATGTCCCCTTAACCCCGCCGAATATTCAGACAATTCGTCGGAGATTTGCTGCAAGTGCTCGCTCAGCCGCTTCGCATGATGATAGAGGGCCTCTCCCGCGGGCGTAGGCTGTACGCCGCGGCTGTGCCGATATAACAGCGGCGTGCCGGCGTCGTCTTCGAGATCCGATACGCGCTTACTGACGGCCGACGCCACGATGTGCGTGCGGGCCGCCGCCGCAGCAATGCTGCCCTCCTCGATGACAGCCACGAAAATGCGCAGAGACTCCATGTCGAGTCGCAACGGCCGATCTGCTGAAACACGCATCCTCACTCCTTCGGGTTGGATATCCGCTCGGTTTTCACCCATCGCGTTTGGCGATGCCTCTATTGAACATTGAGAAGTTTTCAACACGCCTCGCGACCGGCATTCTGTGTGCCATAGCGTTCGATCCTCGCAGGACCATCGGTCAAGGCGCGCGGCCGGGCAGCGCGCACCGCGATTCTATGTCGAGGAGGCGACGTTGTCCTGGACGCCGGAACATTGGCTTTGTCAGAAGCACAAGCCGGTGCCCGGCGGGAACGCTTGACAACGCTGTTGAAAATACGAAGGAGACGATAGATGGAACACAAACAACTCGCCTTGAGCTCGCGAACTCACTGGTACGCGGGTCTCACGGCAATGCACTGGCGTGTGCTGAAGGCTAGCTTTCTCGGCTGGATTTTCGACGGCTACGAGGCCCTGGCACTCGTCGTCGTGCTTGGGCCGATGCTGCATTCGGTGCTGTCGCCGACGCAAGCCGCATCCCCCACGACTTACGCGGGCCTGGTAATCGGCATCACACTGCTTGGCTGGGGGGCGGGCGGTCTGATCGGCGGGATTCTCGCGGACTATGTCGGCCGCAAACGGATGATGCTCTGGTCCGTATTCCTCTATGCGGTGTTTTCGGGTTTGACTGCGTTCTCGCAAACCTTCTGGGTGTTGTGCGGGCTGCGTTTCCTGACTGGCCTCGCCATGGGCAGCGAATGGAGCACGGGCGTCGCGCTGCTGTCGGAAACCTGGCCGGAGCGGGCGCGTGCGAAAGGGGCGGGCTTCCTGCAATCGGGCTTCGGCTGGGGCACGCTGATCGCAGCCGTCGTGTGGTACGCGCTTTCGTCGACGCATCCACTCGGTGCCGAAACCTGGCGGCTGATGTTCGTGCTTGGCGCGGTCCCGGCATTCTTTGTGCTGTACATCCGCCGCGGAGTCAGCGAGTCGGAGAAATGGCAACGCGCGGTGCGCGAGAAACGCTGGAGCGCGACAAGCACGACGAGCACGACGAACACGCAGCCGGTTGCTGGCGACGCGCCTGCATCCGACAAGCGCCCCTTCACGCTCACGCAACTGTTCAGTGAACCCGAAGCGCTGCGCCGCACGCTGCTTCTGCTGGTGTTGTCGATCGTCACGACGGTCGGCTGGTGGGCCATTTCCAGCTGGCTGCCGACCTACACCGTGTCGCTCGCTAAAGCCGAAGGTATCGCCGACGCCTTGTCGTGGGGCTCGAAGATATCGATCGCGTACACCCTTGGCGCGATTGCGGCCTACATGATCGCGGGCTTCGTGGTGGATGCGATCGGCCGGCGGGCGTTCCTGTCACTCACTTTCGTCGGCGCGCTGGTAACAACGTTCGTCACGTACAAACTGACGACAAGCGTCGAAGCGATGATGATCGTGGCGCCGATCAATGGCTTCTTCACCCTGGGCTGTGCTTATGTCTGGATGGCGATCTACCCCTGTGAACTCTTTGGTTCGAGCGTGCGTTCCACTGCCATCAGCTTCGTGTTCAATGCGGCGCGCCTGATCGCGTGGGTGTTCCCGATCATCGCGGGCAGCATGATCAAATCGTTCGGTGGTGTGTCGCAGGCCGCGCTGGCACTCGGCTCCGTGTATCTGCTCGGTATCGTGCTGCCGTGGTTCTTGCCTGAGACGAATGGCGCAGGCATGCCGGACTAATTCCGCTCAGTATTTTGGATACCTAACCCTATTCTGGAGAGAAAGATGACTCAAAATTTTCGTATCGGACAGATCGTCCCAAGCTCGAATACGACCATGGAAACTGAAATTCCCGCCATGTTTCGTGCCCGTGAAGCGATCCGCCCGGAGCGGTTCACTTTCCATTCGAGCCGGATGAGAATGCACAAGGTTACGAAGGAAGAATTGGAAGCGATGAACAAGGAAGGCTTGCGCTGTGCGGCCGAACTCGCCGACGCTCGTGTCGATGTCATGAGCACGGCGTGCCTGGTCGCGATCATGGCAATGGGGCCCGGCTATCATCGGCAAACTGAACGCGAACTGCTGGAGGTTGCTCGTGCCAATCATTGCCTTGCGCCCATCATGACCTCCGCGGGAGCGTTGGTAGAAGGTCTGAAGATCATGGGCGCGCGCCGGATTTCGCTGATGGCGCCGTACATGCGGCCCTTGACGGACCTGGTCGTCGCTTATATCGAGAACGAAGGCATTGAGGTCATCGATTCCCTCTCCTTTGAGATTCCCGATAACCTTGAAGTCGGTCTGCGCGACCCAATGCAGTTGGTCGACGACGTTCGCGGCCTGAACACGGAAGGCGCGGACGTCGTGGTGGCGTCCGCATGCGTTCAAATGCCCTCATTGCCGGCGATTCAGCGCATCGAAGACATGCTGGGCATCCGCACCGTCTCGACCGCGGTATGCACCGTCCGGGGCATGCTGGATCGGCTCAAGCTTGAGCCGATCGTCCCTGGCGCGGGCGCGCTGCTGTCCGGCGCGTGACCGACAACGCAGGCGGCGCTTACTCACTGACAATAGTTGAGGGGCGCCACCCGCGCAGCGTCGTATTTCCCACTCCCGCGACGGGCCCGCACCGGCCGAAAAGGTGGCGAGGAAGTCACCACGAGTACATCCTCTTCGGCCGTTGCGGTCCGTCGCGGTGTCGGCTGGCCCAGGCTACACCGCCATCACCGAAACGGCCTTGGTGACCAGATAGGCTTCCATCGCTTCCGGTCCGCCTTCCGACCCATAGCCCGAATCCTTCACGCCGCCAAACGGCATTTCCGGCGACGGCGTAGCAGGCTGGTTGACCCACAACATGCCGACTTCCATCTGTTGCGACAGCAGATGCACGTTGCGGAACGACTTCGTGAACGCGTAACCCGCGAGACCATACGGCAGACGGTTCGCCTCGGCGATCGCTTCTTCGAGCGTGTCGAAACCGCGGATAGCGGCGATCGGGCCGAACGGCTCGTTGTTGAACACGTCCGCTTCGAGCGACACGTTGGTCAGCACGGTCGGCGCGAAGAAGTTGCCTTCCGAGCCCACGCGTTCGCCGCCCGTCTCGACCCTGGCGCCGGTCTTGCGCGCGTCGTCGAGCACCTTGCTCATGGCGCTCAGACGGCGCGCATTGGCGAGCGGCCCCAGGGTGGTGCCTTCGGCCAGGCCGTCGCCGAGCTTGAGGCCTTCAGCGTGCTTGACGAGCGCCGCGGCGAATTCTTCGCGGAGACTGTTGTGCACCAGGAAGCGCGTGGGCGAGATGCAGACCTGGCCGGCATTGCGGAACTTCGCGCCGCCCGCGGCCCTGACGGCCAGCGCCACGTC